>CAZQKM010000006.1:0-92598 GCA_964593925.1 uncultured Desulfovibrionaceae bacterium
TCATGGGCAGGATAGTAGCTTAACTCTGTGTCCACAACTTTGTAGCAGGATCACAGTTAGATAGATCAAAACTTCGGTCAACCGAAATCCAACCGTCCCTCCACTTCCCCGTCATATTTTTCTGCCCATCCAGCTCCACCACCTCCACCCAAAATTCGCGAAAAACACCCCCAGGAACGCATCCAAACCCAAAACCTGCCGGGAACTATCCCTACCCCAAAAACGTATCGTCGAAAGCAAGTATAACCCCACACTGTTGCGGCAACTTTGTGAAGAAGGAGCCGATGCCCAGACAGCGAAGAAGAAGCTGGGACTGGCATCACTCCAGAGCCTCCGGGCGCATTTAATGCGACTTTCTGTGGAAGACAATCAACTGAGAACTCTTACGAATCTCTATCAAAGGAGCAATGCCCGAGTCTGTTTGACGAAAAACGGGCTTAAAATCACGTTGAAGAAGATGGAAGCGATTGAAGGCGACTTCCCGATCAACTCCGAGTTCACCATCGAAGTGGATGAGGACAACAGGATCATTCTCACCAAGATCGGTGCCAGTAGCGGCCCGGACGGTGAAGATGAATCTCCTGATCAGTCTGGGGACGAGAGTTAAAAATAGGAGCCGCAGTACTGACCTACTGTGGCTCCTGTCCTATTTTTTGCCGAGATCGGCCCTGCAACACAAGTCACATTGCGTGCGCGTCAGCAAAAATTGAGTGATTCTCACCCCGAAATTGCAGCGACGGTTGATTCCGCCCCACCTGACAAGCCAAACATTGGCGAAAAATTGACGCGATTATCGCATTATCTATGATGCAGGGAACTAACGAAGATGTATCAATTTGAGATGAACGAAGTCGCACAAAAAGCATGACAACCTTACTGAAGAGCCTTGGAGTGAATCGCAAAAGGCTGTACGCAAGCTACTGTTTTGAATAACTATTTTTCAAAACTACCTTGACTCAAACTCCTCACTATGACAAAGTTCAGTTGCTGGCAGTCAAGGAGTGACACGTCGGCAAGCTCTTTGAAAATTGAATAGCGAGTTTTAAAAAGACAGGCAGAGTATGCAATCACTGATCGTCACCAACTCTGCCGCGTAGGACGGTCGAAAATTGAACACTGTGAGGGTACTACCATGAGTGGAAAGTTTGCATGTTTAACCGATGAAGTAAGCATTGGAACAACCTTAATGAATTGCATCGCTTGCAAGTTACTGAGACGTAACGACATCGATACAATTGATTTAGAAAACGAAACGCTGCTTATGTACATCGAAATTGCTAAAACTGACAAAGAATTCAACTACCAGCTTCTCGCCAGCGGCTTCGATACGATGGATAAAGATGGGCATAAGCCATCTATGTCTGACCACTACGAGAAGTCGATGCATCCAACTGACTAGAGTGACTGAAGGTGTTTTCGGA
Organism: uncultured Desulfovibrionaceae bacterium; assembly: GCA_964593925.1. Taxonomy (GTDB): domain Bacteria; phylum Desulfobacterota; class Desulfovibrionia; order Desulfovibrionales; family Desulfovibrionaceae; genus Oleidesulfovibrio. The sequence goes on from CAZQKM010000006.1 coordinate 1,422, forward strand.
CACCTTCTTCTTTTTACTAAAACGAAGGAGGTAATGCTTATTAGAAATGCAATGCTACGATTCCTGAATCACTTCGGGTATTGGCTGATGTACGCGGAAGACAAACGCCACCAGTATCGGTATGGCCCACGTGAGGCGCATATACTGAGACAAGCGCGTTTTCTGCAATTACCCAAAGAAACCTTCCCGTATATCGGGATCGACATCGACGAACCAGGTTCTGCCTGTTTCTGGATGGATCAAGGTTTCCCAATCCCAACAATTGCGATGGTATCACCGGACACGGCTAACTCCTTACTGATGTGGGAGCTTACTGTGCCAGTGACGCTGCCGCGCGAACCGTTTCGCGGTGTACCGAACCTGTTACCCTTCGATTACTTCCGGGCTATTCGTAAAGCATACACAAAAGCCCTCGGAGGCGACTCAGCATACCCCGGCAGAAGCGTGAAGAACCCCTTCTACGCGAACCTGTCTGGGCGCATCATCCCATGTGAGGATGGTATCATCCATGATGTGTATAAGACGCATTGGACGGACGTTACTTACTCGCTGGGAGAACTCGCTGAGTATGTCGAACTGGAACGAAGACGGTATCAGCCGGATCAACTCTACGATCCATCAAGCAGATTAAAGAGTATGTTTAACTACTCGGCCCATGACAGCTACGCTGCCGTGCATGACTGTTCTACGGAAGAAGAGTTCAGATCGGCGGTGGCCGAAATAGTCATGGGTTACTGGCACCGATTCAGACAAGAACCTAAGGATCATGCTCTGGAAGAATCTGAAGCAGAAAGGTGCATCAGAGACATCACTAAATGGACATGGAAACGCCGACACCAGAAATGGTTGAAGCGTTTCAAATACGAAATTGGTGTGATGGAATATGAGCCGATCAATCGTGACGAAATGTCTGATGAAGAAATTGCCTTTGAAGTAATAAACAGACAATCTGCCGCTGCAAAACGAACCCATAAAAGACAGAAAGACAAGACTATTAAATCAATCGAAATTGCATGTAAAAAATTAATGAACCAGAAAAGAAGACTGACTCAGAAAAACATAGCACTTGAATCTGGATTGAACGTCAAAACAATCAGAAGACACAGTGACAGCGTAGATCACATTAAAAGACAATGTCACATGGATAGTATTAAATAACCATTTTAATATCATTATCTAAACACAATGTATTAATATACAATTTATTACTATATATAATAACTATATTATTAATAACTATCTATTCAAGTATTGAAAGAAAGTTGTTTTTTCTAATATAGCAAATGTCCCCTTTTTGTTTTGTATCATACACATGCATCATACATAAGATTGAATCATTTTATTATATTATATCTTTTTTACACTCGTCATTATCTCTAGATACAGATAGATATATGTAACCAGACAGCGCAGTAGTTACATCATCTGTCAAAGGAGGTGATGATTAATGAAAGTGATGCCAGAGCGATTACGTTTTGTCATTACGAGAGTTATTAAATCGCCGTTATTCCGAGAAGCATTAAAAGCAACTTTAATAGCAATTGTTCGACGAAAGTTGTGAATAATATGCTTCCATGAAGGAGAGAGATTGCCATTTATGGGTAGTCTCTCTTTTTCTAATTCTTTTTTGAACGGCAAATTACCTGATATATTCGTCGATCACTACATAGATATATAATCCCACACCCTGTGTATCGGTCAAATCTGACCATTCAACACATCATATCAACTGTAGGAGATCATTATGACTACAAACAACAATGTAGGCCCATTCCTGCGCACTCAGGATGCGGCTCTGCACTGCGGGTACAGCTATGATCGCTTCCGGCTTCTAGCCCGCAAGCATCAAATCCCACGCCATGGTCCGAGTCACACTCGTTTTGCTGTTTCGGACCTGGATCAATTCATGCTCGATCCGAACTGCTTCGTGGATAAACCCAAAGATCTTCCCTCCAAGAAGCGCAAGATCAAACTTGTTGCATAAGGAGGAAGTATGGCAAGCATCCACACTCATCCCAACAACGGTAATCACATCGTCCGGTGGAGAGAAAACAAGAAACAGAAACACAAGTCTTGTGGCTCCGGTGATGCTGGATTGAAAGAAGCTGAACGGTTCGCTGCTGAGATTGAAGCGCGGCTGGAACATCAGAAGAAGTCGCTATTGGACACACTCAATGCCCCAGTAGTGTACTTTGACGAACTAGCGATGCACTACTTCCAGGCTGATGCGCTCAAAAAGCCTAAGCAGTGGAAAAAGGATTGGAAGGCAACCATCAACAAGCATCTTCTCGAAGACCTTGGGCAAGCCCCGATGGATCAACTCAATGAAGGATTCATCACTGCCTTGGTCATTCAGAAGTTCCCAGAAGCATCCTCTGTGACTCATAGCACTTATCTGGCGTATCTGAAGGCGATGTTCAATTTTGGCATCCAACGCGGATACATCGATAAGAATCCTCTGCGTTTCGTCACGAAGAAGACATCGCCGCAGAAAGACCTCTTACTGGATTTGAAAATGATCCAGAAGATTAAAGATGCGGCCCCGGATCATTTGGCACTTGCCGTTGAACTACTGAGCAGTACGGGAGTTCGCCCTGGCCCTAGTGAGCTATTAGCCCTTCGCTATAATCATATCCAATGGGATCAAGGCGTACTCAGGGTTTTCGCAGGAAAGACTGGGAAATGGCGCACAATTCCGTTGAAGCCAGCACTCCTGGAAAAACTTCGCACTCGGATGAAAGATAGCAAAAGTGGCTATCTTATCGAGTACAAAGGAAAGCCGGTAAAGAGCATTCACCGTAGCTTTCGCCGTACCTGCGAGACACTTAAGATCGACAAGTCAGTGGTGATGTACGACATCCGCCACTGGTATTGCACGTCACTGCTCTCTGCTGGAGTGCCTGTGAAAACGGTGTCGATGCTCATGGGGCACAGTTCTGCAAAAATGACGCTTGATCGCTATGCTCATGTCATCATTGGTGACACGAATAAGGCAATCGAGCACTTGCCGGACCTGGACTAATCACAACATGGAGGTGGCGGGGGAAATACCGCCACCTCCTATTCACTTTTTTTCAAGCAAGGAAATATTATTATGTCTAATAACACCAAGATTCTCCCCGTATTCTTAAATAACACTCAGATAGAACCTCAGAGTGAGAATTCAAACACAATAAGCCCGACATCGCTTCGTAATCTGAAGAGTGCCCGCCCCAGCGATTTTTTCCGCGCTGCTAGCCGCAACAAACCGAAAGATAATCGTCCACCGACAATCAAGGAAGTACCTTTCCCCGTAAAAAAGGAAGAAGCGCTTCCAGACAATTCCGTCTATTTCGGTGGCACAATCGACAACCTCAAGTGGCTCATCGGCATGACAAAGGTTCCTGGTAAGTGGAAATCTGAGGGACACAAGCACTACTTCTACCCCAAGAAGGGAGGCTGGCTTATATGGAACTCTCGTTCAAAGGACATTGGCATGCCTGGTCAGTGGGATGAACGCGAATGGCACTTGATACATAGCAATCTCACATTCACGACCAACGACTTCTAACCCAGGAGCAACGCAAAGAATGCAAAGAGGAGGTGTCAGAGATGGCACCTCCTCTTTTTTTTTGAAAACAACGCTAAATGATGCAATGCCCCGTACCTTCTGTATCATTCGATGATGTAGGGTATATGGGGATTTTGCTGAAGGATGTCTAACCCCGCAGGGTAATTAGGGGTTGAGCGTTTTCCGCTTCATACACCTTCATACACAGCTCATACAGAAACTTAATCAGTGATCTCGAGCACTTAGTCAACAGAATGGTTGACCAACTGGTTGACCAACCAAAGAAGAAGGACCATCCAGCTTAAGCAGCTAAACGGTCCTTTTTCTTAAGAAAATATGGTGGTGGAGCTGGAGGGAATTGAACCCACGACCTCTTGAATGCCATTCAAGCACTCTCCCAACTGAGCTACAGCCCCATATGGAAAATGTTTTATGCAGCATAAAGGACAAAGCTGTCAATAAAGAAAATAACTTTTTACCACTTTCACAAAAATGGATATGTGGAAATAATTTTTCCACCAACTGCCTCTGGCATGGCAAGCGCCACAAAGCAAACTCCTTATTAGGCTTGGCATATCAGATACTTTCCGTCTGGCAGAACCATCATGCCGGGCCAGCGGTCGGGCCTACAGCAGAGTAGGGATACCACGCATTGCACATGGCCAACGCACAGTGTATGTTGGTGGCTGACTCGTAATCCATATTCCAAGAAACTACCCCTACCCTGCCAGTTCCCGCTAGCCGGCAGTACAGTGGGCTGCTGAAGGAGTGAATCATGAATGTACGCGCCAGTGGCGTTCTACTGCACATCACGTCGTTGCCTTCGTCTTTCGGCATTGGTGACCTAGGGCCGGCCGCGTATCGTTTCGCGCGCCTACTGCGCACCTCCGGGCAATTATACTGGCAGTTTTTGCCCCTTGGCCCCACCTCGTCTGCCATTGGCAACTCACCATATTCCAGTCCTTCCGCTTTTGCAGGTAACCCGCTGTTAATTAGTCCCGAGCTTTTGGCACAGCATAACTTTGCTCCATGGGCCGATATTCAAGCCAGCAACACGGAACCGTTATATGAAGACCCAAGCCGCGTTGATTTCAGCCGTGTAGAAGCTCATCGCCGGCAGATGCTGCGAGCAGTATATGAACGGTACAGCCCCAAACTTACAGATGATGGGCTGTACGCAATGTTTTGCCACACCAACGCTCACTGGTTGGAAGATTATGTCCGCTTTGTCACCATCAAGCAGCAATACGGTGGAGCGGAATGGCGCCACTGGCCGGATGAATTGCGGCGACGCGACCCTAAGGCGCTGACAGAGTGGGATGCTGCAAACACACGCGACCTTGAGTTTGAACGCTTTGTACAATATTTATTTTTTCGCCAATGGAACGACCTGCATCGTTATTGCCGCGAGTTGGGGATCATGCTGATAGGCGATGTGCCCATTTATGTCACATACGATAGTGCCGACGTGTGGGCAAACCCCGACTACTTCAAGCTTGACAGCAGCCTTGAGCCACTAAGCGTTGCGGGAGTACCGCCGGATTACTTCAGCGCAACCGGTCAACGCTGGGGGAACCCTGTATACAACTGGGATGCCATGCGCCATGATGGATTCCGCTGGTGGGTGGATCGTATGCGTCATAATCTACACATGGTCGACATGATCCGCCTTGATCACTTCCGCGGTTTTGCCGGTTACTGGGAAATTCCTGCCACAGAAGAAACCGCAATCAATGGCCGCTGGGTAGACGCTCCAGGCTTGGAGTTATTCAATGCATTTGGTCGGGCATTCAGTGCGCTTCCCCTTATTGCAGAGGACCTGGGTGTCATCACGGCAGATGTGCGTGAACTCAAAGCCACTTGGGGGCTGCCCGGTATGAAAGTGTTGCAGTTCGGTTTTTCTGGTGATCTTATGCGCAACCCTGACGTACTCTTTCGCCATGAACGAAACAGCGTGGTGTATACCGGCACACATGACAACGCGCCAGCGCGAGCCTGGTTTGCACACGAAGCGGGCGACACGGAACGTGAAAGGCTGGCCACCTTTGCCGGGCAGGCTGTAGAGGAAAACACTGCGCACTTGGCGCTTGTAAAGCTTGCCATGGGTAGTGTGGCAGATACGGCTATTTTTCCGATCCAAGATATACTGGGGTTAGGGGCTGACGCACGTATGAACACGCCTTCTGTGGCAGACGGCAACTGGATCTGGCGTATGAACATTGATCAGCTTGAAGCCTATCACTATGAACAGTTTGCAGCCAACACGCGCTTTTTTTGCAGAAGTAGCTAGCCCCATATGCTTTTACAGCACGCCCTGATACCTTGTAACAGGAGGCAACACCAGCCATGAGCAAATTACTGATTGTCATGGTGGGACTCCCCGCAAGAGGCAAGTCCACCGTGGCCTCCAAACTGCGTGAGGGCTTAGAAAGCGAAGGGTTACGGGTAGAAATCTTTAATAACGGAGTACTGCGCCGCGAAATGTTGGGGCAGGACTCGTCTGTTCCGTCCTTTTATGATCCTGCCAATGAGGAAGGCAGAACACGGCGTGAAGAACTGGCCCGTATCAACTTGAAACGTGCCTGCGCATTTTTGCAGACGGACGGCCATGTGGCTGTACTTGATGCCACCAACGCGAGCCGCTCGCGACGCGCTATGATAGAAAAATTCGCCTGTGATGCTCCCACGTTGTATGTTGAATGCTGTAATGACGACCCGGAGCTACTGGCTGCCTCTGTGCAGCGCAAAACGCGGTTGCCAGAATTTGCAGGGCTTACACAACAGGAGGCCGTTTCCGGATTTACCCGCAGAATTGAATACTACCAGCATATTTATGCCCCCTTGGACGAAGCAGCCTGTCTTGTACGCGTGGACACACTGCATAATCATATTATTGAAGAGCGGCTGAACCACAAAGTACCCTATTATGTCCGCATACGCGATATTCTAGTCTCAGACTGGGTGCGCAACCTGTACCTCGTCCGCCATGGTGAGACCGTATATAATGTAGAAGGACGTATCGGCGGTGATGCCCCTTTGACGAAGAAAGGCCACGCCCAAGCCAACGCCTTGGGCAGACACTTTAGTACCATGGTCATCCCGTATTTATTCACAAGTACCCGGCAGCGTTCGGCACAGACCGCGATGCCGGTGCTGGCCGAGCAGGAACGGCAGGGCTTTGTTCCCACTTGCATGGCCTTGGCAGAGTTTGACGAAATTAACGCCGGCATTTGCGAGGGCATGCAGTATGATGAAATACGTGAACGCATGTCTGAGATCTTTGCCGCCCGTGCGCGGGACAAATACAATTATGTGTACCCCAAAGGCGAAGGTTATGCTTCGCTTAAAAGCCGTGTGGACAGAGGCTTGAAAAAAGCCCTCTTTCTTTCGGGTAATGCCCCCGCCATCATGATTGTAGGGCACCAAGCCATCAACAGAATGATTCTATCACACTTTCTATTTCGCCGGACAGAAGATGTCCCCTATATTTACATTCCCCAAGATCAATACTTTCATATTGTGTCCACTCAGAAAAAAAAGTTGTTTGAACTGGTGCGTGTTACGGGCGGCTCTTGATCTTCTACCTTGAAAAAACGCTTAAGCCCCGCTGGCCTTGATGCATGAATCCTTCCGCACAGCGAATCATAGTTGTCTGGGGGCATGATAACAATCCAGGCATATAAAAAAACTAGCAATCAGAGCCTCATCAGCGTATCCCCATACTCCGCTCTCTTCCTGAATATGCGTAGCCTGCAAAAGCCCGACCCTGTCATTGGTCTCCTACGGTGACGACACGTAGACAAGCAAGAAAAAAGACAGGGCAGCCCCAGAGGTATAAAATTAACCCTAGACACAACGGCTCGTGATGTTAATACTAAAACTTTCTGTGGCTATTATTGGAACCATCGCTTCGCAAACATCTGCCTATCACAAGGAGCGTTATGCAAGATAACAGTATTTTGAACCGTTTTGCTCGTGGAAATCTGGTACTACAGATCATAATCGGTATCTCCTTGGGCATCCTTGTCGCTGTCATATTTCCAGAAACCGCAAAAAGCACAAAGTTGCTGGGGGACCTCTTTGTCAAAGCATTGCAAGCCATTGCTCCGATTTTGGTTTTTATCCTGGTTGCGGCATCCATCGCCAACCAACAAAAAAACCAGCAGATGCACATGCGCCCCATCGTAACGCTATATCTCATCGGTACATTTGCCGCAGCGCTGATCGCCGTTACCCTCAGCTTCTTGTTCCCTACAACACTGACGTTTCCCAAAAGCCCGGAAGCAGCCTCTCCGCCCCAAGGCATTGCAGAGGTCTTGCACACTCTCCTGTTCAGGTTGGTAGATAATCCGGTTAATGCATTGCTGTCGGCAAACTACATCGGCATCTTGGCTTGGGCTGTTGGCCTTGGCCTGGCATTGCATCATGCATCCGCCGCAACCAAGGCTCTCTTTGACGATCTGAGCCATGGTATTTCCCAAATCGTCCGCTTCATCATCCGCCTTGCACCATTCGGTGTTTTCGGCTTGGTTGCTCCAACACTTGCAACAACAGGCTTCAGTGCCCTTGCAGGCTATGCACAGCTTCTTATCGTGTTGCTAGCAGCCATGGCTATTATCGCGTTCATCATAAACCCACTTATTGTCTATGTCACAACGCGTAGCAATCCTTATCCCTTGGTGTTTCAATGCTTACGTGAAAGTGGCGTGACCGCCTTCTTCACTCGCTCGAGCGCGGCAAATATTCCGGTAAACCTGGCGCTCTGTGAAAAGCTGAACCTTGATAAAAATACCTACTCGGTTTCAATTCCCCTGGGGGCCACCATCAATATGGCTGGCGCTGCGACCACAATTACGGTGCTCACGCTGGCCGCTGTTCACTCCATCGGAATCCAGGTTGATCTGCTCACAGCATTGTTGCTCAGTATTGTTGCTGCAATTTCGGCATGCGGGGCGTCCGGCGTTGCCGGTGGCTCACTGCTGCTTATCCCGCTGGCCTGTGGCCTGTTTGGCATTTCAAATGACGTCGCAATGCGGGTCGTTGGGGTGGGTTTCATCATTGGTGTGGTCCAAGACTCGGCAGAAACTGCACTAAACAGCTCAACAGATGTTATCTTCACCGCCGCAGTTTGCCGAGCCGCGCATAGACAAACACGTTAATCCCTGCAAAACGCCTTTTTGTTACCTATATAGGCCGCTTCCCCATATATTTTAAGGAAGTGGCCTATATGCGCTGCTTCCCACATGCCAAAGCCTATGTCACCAGTCTTGTGCCTGTCTGCTTATACGCCCCCTCTGTCCCATTAGCCCGGCATAGCACGACAAAATGTGCATAAGGTATGGCAAAACGTATACACAACATACCATGCGCCTGGGAACGATCAAAATTTCTTCTTAAAAAAAAGCCACAAAGCCAACATTTGGCATCCCCGGATGAAAACGCTCCTCCCCAGACGCTTTGCTGTCATGCACGTGGGACACTCTTCTCAGCAGTATACCTCAAAAAACAAAAAACCCCCTACCAGTTCTGGAGGAGCCAGGGCTTTACTATCTGCCAAGCACATACCTTATCTCACACCCTTTTCGTCATCCATCAATCACATTTTTGCTGTGTCATGGCTTGTCTGAACAATGGCCAACCAAGTATGTACAATGTGGTTTTATCATCGCAATTCACTGGGACAACAAAACTTTTTTACACCAATGAGCCTTGTTCAAAAGCATGGGCAAACGGCACGGTCTTCAGGGAGACGCGGGTACAGCCTCTTCTGGTTACCCCACTCTGCAATCCCCAAAGCAAGCAGTATGCCTTTGGGATAGGCGCCTCTGCCACGACAGCTCAGCTCGACAGTTGGCTCCTCGTCCAGAGGACACAAAGGCTATATTTTTTACTCTTCGAAACCCAAAAACGAATCCTGCGTAGCAAGATAGCGCTGCACATAGTCTACCACACCGTCTTCCAACGAACGAAACTGCACAGGGCAGCCAGCCTGGCACAGGCGCTGTGTGGGGGCTTGTGTATAGTACTGATATTTACCGCGCAAATGTTCGGGCATCTCAATATATTCAATCTGTTCCTGCATATCCATGGCACGGAATACTGCTCGGGCAAGATCGTTCCATGTACGCGCGGTTCCCGTACCAATATTGAACAATCCATTGACTGCAGGATTTTCCAGCAACCACCACATCACATCAACACAATCTTTAACATATACAAAATCGCGCTGCTGTCCGCCATGGGGGTACTTTGGATTATACGACTTGAATAAGCGCATCACGCCTTCTTGCCTGATCTGCGTAAACGCTTTGCACACCACAGAACGCATATCAGCCTTGTGGTATTCATTAGGACCATACACGTTGAAAAACTTCAGACTGGCAATATGGTCCAGCTTACCTTCAGCATGAGCCCGCATGTCAAAAAGCTGTTTAGAATACCCATACATATTCAGGGGTTTGATCTTGTGCATGGTTTCCAAGGAATCATCAAAACCAAACGCTCCGTCACCATAGGTTGCGGCCGAACTCGCATTAATAAAACGAGCTCCGTGTTCCAGAGCAAAATCGCACAGCCTACGGGTATACTGATAGTTGTTTGCCATCAAAAAGTCTGCATCACGCTCTGTGGTCGAAGAACACGCTCCCATATGAATAATGCCTTGTATGTTCCACGGCACACGCTCCTCAAGAATCCGCTTTAAAAATGCATCACGGTGCATATAATCTGTGTAGCGCAGGTTGACGAGGTTTTTCCATTTTTCAGAAACGCCAAGGTTGTCCACCACCAAGATGGTGTCTATACCCATGCGGTTAAGCTTCCAGACCATGGCACTACCAATGAACCCTGCGCCACCCGTGACTACATACATATGCTTCTCCTCAAAACTCGGCCATGCTCCCGCAAAACGCCGCAGCAAAATTTGTACTATGCACCCATATTTACAACAAAAATATAGCCTGCGAAATATCTAACCCCTACCCATTTACCCAAAAGCAGCTTACTTTTCCTCAATAGGTACTGTCCAACAGAACAAGACACAAGGCATTGTTTTCACGCAGAATACGCACTCCATACATGGATCCAAGGGTTTCAAACATGGGCCTCCCGAACAAAAAAAGCATCTGCTCATCAGGCACTACCACCCGTTCACGTGCTGCCTGGCGGAATGCAAAATCAAGGCGCACCGCATCAAGCAATTTTTCGCCTGCGGCCACATCTTTGTGTAAGACAGTATCTACCTGTGGCAATGTAGCATATGAACATGCGTACTCATGTGCACATACCAGGGCAGCCAAATCTGGCATCTCCTGCAAAATATCCAAGCGAGTCAGACGCTTTTTATCGTACATGGCAACCAGTGCTGACGTATCCTCACATGACAGCGCGCTACACTCTGCAGGGCGATGCCCATAAATATCACATCCCTTCTCATCCGGGGAATCACTGAAAAACAAGCATGCCCATGACCGAGGCGAACTTCCCCGCAGCTTTACTACCTCGCGCTCCAACGGAATGGTTTCACCACGCGCCTCATCATGAACAAGCTCACCCTGCCGCAACGTGCACATATGGGCATACGTTATGACTCCTTCATGAATGAGGGGCATATCCTGATCATGCAGAGCCGGCCCCCCCTTACGACAACACATCCCACAACGGCGACACACTGATCCAACCATGCCCAACACTCCTAAACTCCTATGGCACACCATCTACATACCAAAAAAACGTTTCCCCCATCTATAAGCAGGCAAAAACATGCCCCGCCATTTTTTTCAATGCCCTCTCCCGAACAAATTTGACAGTAGCGCATGCTTCACCCTATGCATAGACTTTCGGCATGCAGAGTCCAAAATACAACATCCAGATCACACAGCAGATACCGCAAAAACACCTTGGAGTATAATTTACGTATGGAACAGTGGAAAGGCATCATTCTGGCAGGCGGATCCGGCACTCGTCTCTATCCATTGACAATGAGTGTGAGCAAACAGCTCATGCCCATTTACGATAAACCCATGGTCTACTACCCACTGGCTACCTTGCTGATGGCAGGCATACGCGACATCTGCATTATTTCCACTCCGGAGCACCTGCCTCTCTACCAGGCACTTTTAAAAGACGGCTCTCAATGGGGCTGCACCTTTACCTACGTTGTCCAGCATAAGCCCGAAGGGTTGGCACAAGCTTTTTTGTTAACTGCCCAGCACATCCAAGGCTGTAACACCTGCCTCATACTGGGAGACAACATCTTTTATGGCCAGGGCATGTTCCAGCTTACCCAAATGGCCATGGCACGCACAAGCGGGGCAACAGTATTCGGCTATCGGGTACGCGACCCACAACGTTATGGCGTGGTAGAGTTTGATGCGCAGCAACGCGTGCTCAGCATTGAAGAAAAACCCGCACAGCCCAAATCCAACCATGCGGTTACCGGCCTATATTTTTACGATGCAGACATCGTGGACATTGCCGGCAGCATTACCCCTTCTTCCCGAGGGGAGCTGGAAATCACAGACGTTAATAATACATACTTGCAACGTGGAGACCTGCATGTAGAGTTGATGGGGCGTGGTATTGCCTGGCTTGATACCGGCACACACGACTCATTGCTGGAAGCGGGCGCCTTTGTCCACTCCATAGAAAAGCGCCAAGGCCTGAAAATTGCCTGTCTTGAAGAAATTGCATGGCGCAAAGGGTACATATCTGCGGATGATGTACGCAAGGCTGCGCATACCATCGCAAAGACAGGTTATGGGCAATACCTATATGAACTTGTGGAGACAGAGGGCTAACCCTACAAGCACTACATGCGCCTGTCAGTGCCGGCATACAGCAGTACTGATAAATCGAAATACATGTGCGCCGGCGTTGTGGAAACACCCCCACAATATCTCAATATCACCAGGATATTGCTCTGTTCTATGTGCGTCAAACGTATTCCACAAAATACCCTGTAAAAAAATGGCGCACTCAAAAAGCACAGCAGCAGGCAAAGTACTGATTTAGGCAGCTTCCGTCACTGTCTCCACCCCCTCGACATCCAGACTAGAGGACAGTGCCGGGATACCTTGCCGAAAACAGGCCATGGAGTAACCTCGGCTCTATGGCCACAGACAAAGTGTTTTTTCCGATTGCGAGCCTATACGCTTCACAATAAAGTAAAAAATTCCAGATCCCTTGGCCCGAAATCCGGGCTTCCCGCCATACAGGCATGCCTAAGGCCCTAGGCTGCCCTGCAATGATGGGCGCTGTTCATGGATAGCTTTATACTGCCTGGCCTAGCAAGTCGCCAAACGCCGCACAGCCCACAGTTGTCGCATCCTGCATCTGCTCGGCAAGGTCCACGGTTACTATGCGCTTGCCAATGGTGGCATCCATGGCGTCATGAATACGACGGGCAGCTTCGTGCCAGCCGATATGCTCAAGCAGCATGGCTCCGCACAATATGAGGCTGCCTGGATTGGCCTTGTCTTGCCCTGCAATGGTAGGCGCTGTACCATGGGTAGCCTCAAAAAAAGCCAAAGAGTCAGACATGTTCACGCCCGGGGCAAGCCCCAGCCCTCCTACCTGCGCTGCAAGCGCATCAGAAAGGTAGTCACCGTTCAAATTGCTGGTGGCTATGACGCTGTACTGTTCAGGCCGGATAAGCGCCTCTTGGAACATGGCATCAGCAATACGATCTTTTACAATCAAGCGGCCTTGCGCCTCATGGGCGTGTTCTTCACCCACAGCACTGTCAGCATATTCATCGCGCATGACCTCATAGCCCCACTGACGGAATCCTCCCTCGGTGAACTTCATGATATTGCCCTTGTGTACCAATGTCACGCTACTACGCCCCTGCGCCACCGCAAAATTCATGGCCCGACGTATGAGGCGCTTGGAACCTTTTTCACTCATGGGCTTGATGCCCACAGCACAAGCGCTGTCTACAGCCGCACCCAGCTCATCCCGCAAAAACGCAATCAGTCGACGTGCTTCATCAGAACCAGCCTGATACTCAATACCCGCGTATACGTCCTCGGTATTTTCACGAAATACAACCATGTCTACCCGTTCAGGGTGCTTTACTGGCGACTCGATACCCGCAAAATATTTCACGGGGCGGATACAGGCATACAAATCCAGGGTCTGCCGCAGCGTCACGTTCAGACTACGAAAGCCCTTGCCCACAGGCGTACCTAGCGGGCCCTTGATGGCCAATTCGGCACCCGCAAGTGCATCCAAGGTCTCCTGGGGTAAATAGTTACCAGTCTGGGCATACGCTTTTTCACCGGCAAGCAGCTCCTGCCAAACAAGACAGCGGTCTCCGCCATAGGCAGATTCCACGGCCTTATCTATTACAGGACGCGCGGCCTTCCACACTTCAGGCCCGATACCGTCACCTTCAATAAAATATATGATCTTTTGCACACCTATACTCCTTCTATCGCCAGAAAAACGCCAAGGGATTGTAGTACATTGAACCGACTATACAGGACAACCAGACTGTACCCATATTACCATTACGAATTTTTCAACGGATAAGGGCTCATCGGCTAGAAGCCCCCTTATTTTGCCACGCAGCGCACGCCACTGTTAGGCTGTGTGGCGGACATATCAATTTTTGTACCCCTGCACCCTTTTCTGATCTTTTATGTTGCCAGGCACAAGGGCGACAAGCATCTGCTACCAAGCATGGCATCCAATGTCAGGGCAGGGCTGATGTTCCGACGGCTTCCAGCATGGAAAAGCCTTCTTAAAACAGGAGCATGACAAAAACAACTCTTGCCCTGCAAAGGGCCACAAGCAACTGCGGTACATCAGAGCACATGCCCGCAAACCATACCTGGTGCTATATACCACGCTCGCAAGCCAGATATTCCAGCCTCTGACGTTCGCCGCTATCCCCAATGATTCACATCTGTGCGGGGGAACATGCTTGAGTACCGCAGCACAAAAAACGGCAAATGTTTAGCAAGAGCCAAGCGCGATACGAAAAAAATGTAGGACTGGGTCCAAGGGCAACACGACCTAATAATGCCAGTGGGGTCTGACATACTGTATCAGCAATGCCCTTCTCAATAACTTCAGAGCCGCTTGAGGGAATTGTGCCTTTCTTGCACCATACCGCTACAGCATGCGAAACAGACACATACTCCGCGGGCAAATACGAAAACAGCCGGTCATCCATCTTTTCTAAAAAGAATGCGTATTACGTAAACTGGTAAATACAGATATCCCCATGCCCACAGTAACGAAGCGCCCGTGATAGTCCGCCCCCGGGAGAATGATATGGAGAATACCCGGCCTGGCCTCAGGTAACTTTTGACACACAGAACGGATGTCCCCAAGTTATACCGGCCCCGCAGCGGGTATCCTTGCCAAAATCAGAACCATATATGCCAGTCGCACGGAAGCTGACCTCCCCCCCTGCCACTGGTATTGATCACATATATTTGGCAACTCCGGGCGACGAGAAAAGATAGAGAGCGTAACAGCCACAGATCAATCCCCCTCCTCAGTTTGCCTGCGGGATACCCCGTTTTCATATGCCCCACCGGCATACCGTCATGAAAACAGACATACCACAGCGGGCCCGGTCACCTCGAAGACGCCGATTCACAGCATGCGTCCCAGCAATCGATGAGCCAAGCATATGGACATTCCACACCTAGGGAGCCACACACATACCGCGGAGATCCTCCCATAGCGCCGCTGAAACAGATTCCCTTTGCGGCGGTACCGCCCCCAGGGCCTCATACTGAGCCTGTATTGCCTGAACACGCTGCCGCGCATCAGGATGCGTTGACAGATAATTTTGCAAATCCATTCCAGTAACACGCCCCGGGTCTTCGCCCTGTCGAGCATCATGACGCAAAATAAAACGCTGTAACCCCAAGGAGGATACACCTAATCCGTGTAGTGCCTGAACCGCGCCTTTGTCTGCATCTTCTTCATCCTCGCGGGAAAAATGCAGCCACAGCAATGCCTGCGCCGCATCCCCCAACATATCCATGGGGCCCAATATCTGGCCCAAAAAACCCCAGCCGGTCGCACGGATATATCCGCGCACACCGTGCTGCCCCATAATATGACGCTGCTCATGGGCCAACACGCCAAGCAACTCATCAGGGTGCTGCATATCGCCCAACAATGCACTGGTCAAAATGATGGTCCCCCCTGGTAGAGCAAAGGCGTTGATCATACCGCTACGCAATACCTTGAGGGTGTACTCGTCTCGAGGCATTGCAAGCATGAGCTGCAGTTGCGACAGCGCACGGTCCCCCTGTGAGGAACTGCACCACACAGGGGGATCATCCGCTGCCAACATGGGCACCACATAGTTCATGGAGTGCACACCAAGCTGCTGCTCAACGTGACGCGGCACCAAAGAGGCAAGCATGCGTGTAGTTCCCGCGCCCATGGAATATATCCATGTGGCACACAACAGAAGCAGCGCCACACTCACTATACAGCACGCAGTATACCTGTCTCCCTTGAGCCAGGGGCTCCCTCGCCGCCTAATAATCCGGACAAGGTCATCCGTGGCTTGGCTGGCGTTAATGGTCAATCTCTCGGAGGTGTCAGGATACCGCTTGAGGCGCAACGGCCGCTCTCGCCAGTTATCTACCGGGACAATGTCGCAAAGGGGCCAGCAGACAAGCTGCCCCCCCGGCAACGAAAAAAGAAGACCCTCTGCCACAGCCTGTACATCCACAGAAACAAAGCGTGAAATCTGCCCATCGCTGTACTGCGCGCTAAACTGCATACCATACCCCTGAAGTGCCCTCACTTGACTTACATACCTTGCATAAATCTAGCCAATGCACCCGTGCGGCAAATCCTGGCTAAAATCCGAGATCCACATCAAAAGCCTGGGCCAACCCTTCTCCCAGGGCCTCCTGCTGCTCCTCACCACGGGGGACGTCTACAAAAAGATTCTCTGTGTCCGTACTGTATTGTTCAAAAAGAAAGTTACGCCACCTGACCTCGGCCCACGCATAGCCAATACCTGCCGTCAAGCCTACAATCAGACCATACGTAAACAATGCACCCAAAAGCTTACCCGGCGTAATGGCACAATGAAATGTTCCCTGGCCAAAACGCAGACCGCTCGCTATCCAGCGACGCACGGCACAATTCCAGAACAGAGCTGCCATAACTACTCCCAGCACCAGCAAAAAGGGCAGTAACTGGAGGGAGAAAAAGGCCAACAGCGGCACGCCGAACAGACAAGCAAGGGGCAACAGAGCTGCCTTGACCAGCCCCATGGCACTACCCTCAAAAGAAAAAGGCGCACTGCCGTACCGCACGCTCTGTGCAAGGTCTTGTATTGTATGTGCCAAAGCCCATGGCCCCATGATACCCACTGTGGCAATGGTAATAAGTATACGTACAATGGCTCGTCCGGCAAATTGCAGTGGTGAACCATCTAAACCAAATGCCACACCACGCAAACGGGTATGTGCCAGGTTAAAACGCAAGCTACGAAACACCAGGTACGGAGAAGCCACAAGCATGATGGAAACCAAGACGATCTGTCCCAGAATAGGTGAAACCAGATATCCAATACCCATTACAACAGCAAACACAGCTCCAAGCAGTAACGAACCTACAATAAAACCAATAAACAGCTGGCCACCCCTGGCTGTATACTCTAGAGGCTCGCCCTGTACATAAGTATGAGAAGAAAAAAAGCGACGTATGCGAACCTTACCCCAAAAACTATATATACCCAGCGTAAATACGCATAACAGGAGATTTTTCAGGTACAACACAAATAACGCACCTCCTCTTCCCGTAAACTGCATCAAAGGCATTTTTGTACTGGGTACACTTTGCATGGCTTGGACGACTTTTTCCTGTTGTGTTGCAGGCACCTGTAGTCTCCCTCTTCAAATAAAGTAAAAACATATAAAATAATATAGAATAAGACATGCTCCCCTGGTCAGGTGACAACATGGCATTCTAGATCCACACCATATACATATTGATATAAAACAAATCTTGTTAGTATACAAAAAAATTGCCACCTGTCAATAGGCAGTCCATGCTCGTTCTTCTACTTGAGTATGCTGTGCTTTTGGGCTAACAGTAGTAAGCTTTTACAGGCCTCTTCCAGAACACAGCAGGACGCCACAGCCCGACTAACGGGGACCCCATGCAGATTGCCAGACAGCTTCAAGAAATATCACTTGATCTTTCACAAGGTTCGTGTGTGACCATCGGCAACTTTGATGGTGTGCACAATGGCCATCGCAAGCTCATAGCCCGTATGATGTCCAAAGCTGCAAGCGCACATCTTGCAGGTATTGTAGTCACCTTTGACCCGCACCCCCTGCGGGTACTCGCCAAGGAGCATGCCCCGGCATTCATCACGGACCACGAAAAAAAACTTGATCTACTGGCGGCTTTGGGTGTTGATCTCACCCTCACTCTGGAATTCACGCATGCACTGGCAGCCATGGAGCCGGAAGACTTCATACACGATATTCTTGTGGCAGGCCTTCACCTCAAAGAATTGGTGGTAGGATATGACTACTCGTTCGGCAAAGAGCGTAAAGGACACTTTGCACTTTTGACAAAGCTGGGCGAGAAATATGGCTTTTCATGCGAACGACTGGAACCTGTCATAATTGACGGTGCCATAGTCAGCTCCACCCGTATACGCGACATGCTAACAGCCGGGGATGTATGGGGAGTACGGACACTACTGGACAGATTTTACGTGATACGTGGCACTGTGGTTCGCGGCATGAACAGAGGCGGAGCCCTGCTGGGCTTTCCCACTGCCAACCTACAGGTCCGTGATGAGCTGCTCCCTGCTCCGGGCGTGTATGCCGTATGGGTAGAGGTTGAAGGAAGCACTTACAAAGGTGTCACCAATATCGGCTGTAACCCCACATTTGGCGAGCAGGCACTGAGCGTGGAAACCCATATAGTGGATTTTGATCGCGATATTTATCACTGCGAGCTGCGACTGAGCTTTGTGCACCGCCTGCGTGACGAACGTGCCTTTGCAAACGTCAGTGATCTTGTGCTTCAAATCCACAACGATGTCGCCTTGGGCAAACAAATACTTGCCTCACAAGAGTCCCAAATGTAAACTATCCGCGCTGTTCGGGTGGTTGGTAATGTGCTAAACGCTCTGAAATATAAAGTGTCACATGCAGAGAACTGTTCTGCACAACTACCGGCATAGCTCGTATTCTTTTTCCGGTACCTAGGTCCCATGGAGCCCAACGTTCATGCTGCGCCCCTTTATACGTCTGTGGAATGAGTATTTACGCCTGTATCAAAGCGTTACCTATGTACGCATGCTTATCCTAGGAGTGCTTCTGGGGTGCCTATCCGGTATTGTAGCCATATTATTTTTTCTGGGCATTGAGTACTTCAAACACCTGATCCAAGTAGTCTGGGCAGGCTACTCACTGCCTGCTCCTGCAGGGGAGTCACTTTTTCATGGGGCACAAGGCACAACGTTCCGCCCATGGGTTATCCCGGTAGCCACTACCACGGTGGCCCTTGTGACGGGCTGGCTTGTCAGCCGGCTCCTACCTGACAGCTTTCATGGTGTCACAGATGGTACTGATGCCATGATCAAAGCCTTCCATCAGCAAAAAGGCATTATCAAGCCTGCGGCTCCTCTTGTTAAAGGCTCCACAGCCATTTTGACCATTGCCTCAGGTGCTAGTGCAGGCCGGGAAGGCCCCATTTCACAGATTGGCGCGGGGATAGGCTCCTTTTTTGCCGACAGGCTCGGCTTGAGCCGTAAAGAACGTCGTATCCTCATGCTCACCGGCGCCGCGGGTGGCTTGGGCGCGGTGTTTCGGGCACCCCTTGGGGGAGCCCTTACCGCCGTGGAAGTCATCTATAAAGAAGACTTTGAAACGGAAGCCATTCTACCCGCGGTTATTTCATCCGTGGTATCATACTCCATGTTCACGCTGGTATTCGGCACTGATCCTATCTTCGGCATTCCTCAATTTAGTTTCCACAGCATGCGGGAACTACCGTTTTACCTCATTCTCTCACTGGTCTGTGCAGTTTTTGGCTGGCTGTATGTCAGCACCTTCCGCATCATCAAGTATTCAGTCTTCGCCCGTATGCGACAAAAGGTGGGTATCATGTGGACCATGACAGCGGGTGGGCTGCTGATGGGGCTTTCCGGTATGCTCTACCCCATGGTACTCTCCGGCGGATATGGCTGGCTGGAGCAAGCTATTCTGGGCCAAATGGCTGTAAGCACCATGCTCACCATTATACTGGCAAAAACCTTGGCAACGTCCATCACGTTGGGCTCCGGCATGAGTGGCGGCATGTTCGCCCCGGCGCTATTTGTGGGCGGTATGAGCGGCGGCATTGTAGGATTCACCGCGCATAAGTATTATCCTGATATCGTCACCCAGCCCGGCGGGTATGTGCTGGTAGGCATGGCCGCTTTTTTTGCTGGAGTGGCCAATGCACCCATCGGGCCGTTGATTATGGTTTGCGAACTTACGCAGGGTTACGGCCTATTGGCGCCGCTCATGCTCGCGTCGGCTGTAAGCCTTGTACTGGGTAAACATAGCAACCTGTATGAAAATCAGGTTGAAAACAAATTTGAGTCGCCCGCCCATATCAACGATGCAACCATCAACGTACTTGAACGACTCAAGGTCTCCGACCACTTTGCCCAAGAACGTGTCACCATACTGGAAGAAAGTGTCACCCTGAAAGGACTGACGGATATTATTTCAGGTACCAATGAATTTTTCTTTCCCGTAAAAAACGACTTGGGAGAAATTACAGGAATCCTATCCATCAACGATGTTCGTGCCCTGCTTTACGAAGAATGCCTGTTTGACCTGGTGCTGGTGAAAGACTTGGCTCGCAAACCAGCCACGTTGGAAGAAAATGACGACCTATACACTGCCCTGCTCAAGTTTGTGGACACAGACCTAGGGCAGATCCCTGTTGTGGACGCGCGAAATCAGCACACCATTCTGGGCCTGCTTAACAGGGCAGACGTCTTCCAAGCGTATGCACAAATGTTGCAAAAACTACGCGAAGAATGAAAGCCATCAAGCCTAGTGACGCTTTTTTGTGCTGTGCTCCGCTAGCCCCACAAACCAACGAGAAACATACCAGGCAGCCCAAAACAGCAATAACATGCATAGTGCACGCAGTAGTAGCTGCTCTCTGAGCACGCTGATACCCATCAATAATGTATTGCCGCTAAATACTAACACTGCCCAAAAAATAAGCTGCAGCAGGTGGCTGGTATCTCGGATGACTTTACGGCGGTTGCTCATACACATGCTAAGCAGCCATACCGCCACAAAAAACAAGATGAGCACCTTAAACATATGCGTCGTGCCCTAAGTCTTTCTTGGGAAGCCTTGCCCATGGACCACCTCAAGCAGGCTGTCCAGCGCTCGCATGGGTTCGCTTTGCTGAAAAATATTGCGCCCAACGCTCACCCCAGCAGCACCACATGCCAGCGCATCCTCAATATGCTGTAAAAATACGGCAAAATTATCCATAGCCGGCCCACCTCCCACTAGCACGGGCACGGGGCATGCTTCCACAGCTCGAGCAAAACTCTGTTTGTGCCCAGAGTAAGGCACACAGACCATATCTGGCCCCAATTCTCCACCCAGCCGTACACAGTGCGCAACCAACGAAGGGTCAAGCTCCTGCACAATGTTGCCCCCACGAGCCACAATGACTGCCAAGACAGGCAGTCCGTGCTGATGAGCTTCTTCCGTAGCCATGCCAAGATCTGCAAGCATGCGGTCTTCCAGATCATTGCCTATGTTCACCTGTACCGCAACCGCGTCCGCCCCCAACCGCAGGGCTTCAGGGATGGAGCAGACCAACGATTTATTCCATGCAGGCAGACCGTGGCGGGTTCCGGCGGATAACTGGACCACAAGCTGGGTGACAGCGGGTATTTCATTGGCATAAGCCCGGGCAGCCCCCTTGTTGAGCACTACCCCTTGGACTAGGCGATGCGCCATGCCCGCGAGCAAAGCGGGAATATTATCCAAGCCAGGCAGCATACCCTCACCGGCACCATGGTCAAGCGGTAGTATGACGCTCTTACCGCCGGGAGTCGTAAAAAAACGTTCAAGTTTACGGACAGATCCGATCATGGAGTCTCCTGAAACTACGAAACACGGGCATGTGCGTTACAATCCAAAAATGGACAAAACCGTAGTGCTTGCCCGGTAAGACGGGTTTGTATGCCATGCCCCTGGTACAACACCAAAGGTGCATGCATCGTAATGCCGGGCTTAGCGTTTTTCCGGGCTTCCAGCAAGACGAGCTTGGCCGAAGCCTCTACCCGAGAGTGTATGGGCAACATATGCTTTGGTTCCAGGCCTGCCATACGCAACACGTGCAGCAGATCTGTGACACGCTCTGCAGGATACACACAAAAAAAACGCCCCTTGTTGCGCAACACATACGCAGAAGCCGCTACAAACGCATCCAGTGTTCCCGCCACCTCAAACAGAGCCCGGCTTCGCGCCCGCGTGGCTGAAAGCCTGCCCTGATCCGTACGCCGATAAGGCGGATTGGCGAGGACCATATATTGGGATTCCGGTAGCACGACCCGCGTCTGACGCATGGTCGACACATCAGCACGCCTCACCTCAAAACGAGCCTCAAAGCCAAGCAGTTCAGCGTTGTGCCGGGCTGCAGCCACAAGACCAGGGTCCATATCAATACCTATACCCTGTACCCCCGGTTGCAGCAGACACAATGCAAGCCCCACCACGCCGCACCCTGCGCCCATATCCGTAAATGTTATGGACGGGCAAGGCACTTTCCCTGCCCCGGTCGATGCACGCTCGTGCCCCTTACTTTCCAGCGCGCTTGCCGCATAGCACGCCAGCAACAACGCATCTACAGAAAAACGAAAACTTTCCGGTGGCTGCACTAAACCCCGCGGAAAGTACCTCCGTGCATGATCTACCGCCATGCCCCTTTCAGCATGCTCGCTTTTTGTATGGTCCGTGCTATATGGCATGTTCTCCTGCATCCCCAAGCCCATAGTAATATAGTGCCGCAGTGTATAGTGCGGTGCCTGCCAGCACAATAGGCACATGCAGTATGACTTTGGCCCCATCCATGCACCCCATAGGTAATGAGTTGGCTATACCCCTTCTTTTCTGTTAGTATTAGGTACGTTGGCAAAACAGCGCATGCATACATCGCAACTACTCAGCATACTTATTTTATACCACAAGGACAATGCCCCCATGAAGCAGTTTAGGGCTGACCTGCACATCCACTCCCGATTTTCCCGCGCAACCAGCAAAAAACTTACCCCTCGCAATCTTGCGGCATGGGGCGCAGCCAAAGGCATTGAAGTACTAGGTACAGGTGACTTTACCCACCCCCAATGGCGTGCAGAGCTGGAAGAGCTGCTTATACCTGACGAGACCTCTGGCCTACTGCGATTACGTGACACCACAGGACTGGATGCAGAAATCCCGGATTTGGCAGGAGCATCTCTCTCTGGCCGGGTACGCTTTATGCTCCAAGGGGAAATCAGCTCCATCTATAAGCGCGGTGGCAAGGTGCGCAAAGTACACAACCTTGTGTATGTTCCTTCGCTGGAGGCAGCCCATGCCCTGTCACGCAAGCTGGAGGAAGTGGGCAACCTTGCTTCGGATGGACGCCCCATCCTGGGCCTTGACTCGCGGAATCTGCTGGAAATGGTGCTTGAGGCCCACCCGCAGGCTTTTTTAGTGCCTGCCCATATCTGGACGCCGTGGTTTTCGTTGTTTGGCTCCAAATCCGGCTTTGACTCCATTGAAGAATGCTATGGCGACCTTGCCTCTGAAATTTTTGCTCTAGAAACGGGTTTAAGCTCTGACCCCGACATGAACCGAATGTGGAGCGCGCTGGACCGTTTTCGGCTGATATCCAACTCGGACGCGCATTCCGGCGATAAGCTGGGACGCGAGGCCAACCTGTTCAGCGGAGAGATTTCATATGAAGGCATCTACCGCGCACTACGCGGCGAAGGGCTGGGGCACCGCTTCATGGGCACGTTGGAATTTTTTCCCGAAGAAGGCAAATACCACATGGACGGACACCGTAAGTGTGGCGTGATCATGGACCCCCGTGAAACAGCAGCACGTGACGGTATCTGCCCGGTATGTGGCAAACCCCTTACAGTGGGTGTCCTTAGCAGAGTTCTGGAGCTAGCCGACAGAGAAGTCCCTCAACAACCCACAGGGCAGCCCGGCTTTCTCTGGCTGATCCCCCTTGCGGAGATCATATCCGAAATCGTAGGCACCAGACCGGGTACCCGCAAGGTGCTTGATATGTATGCCCGTGCAATCCGACACTTTGGTTCCGAGTTGAGCATTTTGCAAGACGTATCCGAAGAAGATCTGCGCGTATTTTCATCCCGTCTGGCCGAGGGGGTAGCCCGCATGCGACGTGGCGAAGTCACACGCCACCCGGGATACGATGGTGAATTCGGTGTTATCAAAGTATTCAGCCAGCGAGAACGGGATGAATTTCGCAAAGGCCGCATGCTTATGGATATTCCCACAGCACCGACAAAACATAACAACATACCTGAGAGAGAGACGCCTGATGCCACTCCCCCCCATGGGCCCCCGTTTGAAAAAACCACCCCCTCCTCCGAGCAGCAAGCCCCCAACCAGGCACAACATAATGCTATCATGGCGGGACCAGCCGCAACATTGGTACTTGCCGGCCCCGGCACAGGCAAAACCCGCACACTCATAGAACGTATACGCAGGTTGATGGCCGAAGGTGTCTCAGCCCGCCAGATCCTGGCCGTAACCTTTACCCGCCGCGCCGCAGCGGAAATGGACGCCCGGCTGCTGGCCGAACTGGGAGAAGACGCGGCATTGCCACGCACAGACACGCTACATGCGCTGGCCTTTGAGTATTGGCATAAAGCATACGAGGACACGCCGGTATTGCTTTCTGAAGAAGGCGCCCGCCGCGTATTTATCGAGGCCAACCCCTCGGAACCTCCCCAACAAGCCCGCAAGGCATGGGAACGTATTTCCGTGTGCCGCGAACGCATGTTTGAGCAGGATGCACAAGACGCACAGCTTCTGCAACGCTATGCCAAGCTGAAAGGAGCATGGAACCTTGCCGACTACACGGACTTACTGGAGTTCTGGCTGGAGCAGGCCCAAAACAACGTATATAACTGCCCCTATACCCACGTATTGGTAGATGAAATTCAGGATCTTTCTTCTCTTCAGCTCACGCTTGTTCGCGCCCTGCTTCCTTCGGCAGGAGAGGGCTTTTTCGGCATTGGCGACCCCAACCAGTCTATTTACGGATTTCGCGGAGCACATGGCCATGTACACACATTTCTGACAGAGGCCTGGCCCTCTATGCATGTGGTATCGCTGACACATAACTATCGTTCATCACAAAATATTCTTGATTTTGCTACAGCCCTTTTACCACAACAGAAACCGCTTTGTGCCGTGTATGAACGCAAGGGTGATATCCGACTGTTTGAAGCACCCACGGCTGAAAGCGAAGCCGCATGGATAGGCGGCCAGATACGCTCTTTATTGGGTTCTACCAGCCACACAATGGCAGACAACCACGCGACCCGCACGGCATGCAGCGCACATGCAGAAGATATTACAGGCCTTGCAGGCACACTGGCTCCTGGAGACATTGCCGTGCTTGTACGCTTCAAAGCCATTATCCCTGTCATCCAGCGTACCCTTACACGGCTTGGCATCCCCTGCTCCGTACCAGAGGCTGAGGCCTTTTGGGTTGAGCCACGCGTACAAAAAATTCTTGCTGCAGCAGGGCGCTTTCTGGGCATCGCGTATCGCTCAGAAGCAGAAGCCATTTCCTGCCCGGACAAAGTCCTAGCCAAAGGCCCCCTTGGGGTATCCGCCTACCTGCAAGACATGCCCCCCTTTGATGCACTTTTCTGGCTCTCCTCGGAATTCAAACAGCTGGTAAAAGCCTATCAGACCTACGATGGCTGGGGTGGACTGCTGAACTGGGTACACCTGCAGACGGAGCTGGAACTCGTGCGCCGTCAAAGTGAAAAAGTACAAATCATGTCTTTGCATGCATCCAAGGGCCTGGAGTTTAAGGCCGTCTTTCTGCCCGCCCTAGAAGACGGCATCATGCCTTTTGCCGGAGCCGGAGTTCTGACAGGCGGTGTTGGCACAGAACACATGGATATTGATGAGGAGGAAGAGCGCCGCCTGCTCTACGTGGGTATAACCCGCGCCGAGCAGGCTCTATTCCTCAGCCGCGCTACACGCCGTATGTTGTATGGCAAAGAGCTACGCCTCAAGGGATCACGCTTTTTCGGTAGCCTGCCCGTGGACACCTTGCGGCGCTCCACATTGGTTGCCCACCAAAAGCACAAGGAACACCAACTGAGCCTGCTCTGAACAGGCAGATCCCACGCGATGATCATATCACACGCATCGGGACCAGCAGGTGCGCATAAAAAAACGCCAACATGGCGCAGCGTATGCAATATGAGGAGCAAAATTGCAGTGACAACGGTAACGCAAAAGGCATGCTGCACGCCCCATCCCAAGGTCCGCAAGGTTCCACTCAGTTACTTGCCAGCAGAACTCGCCCTGTACTGGCACTTAGAGTCGGTATAAATAGCGCTCGTACAGCCAAGAGACTCGTGCTGCGGCCGAGGCGCTGACGCCACAGTCACGCAACCTACAGTATACGTGTAGTGGATTCAGCTTGTGTTGTAAAAAAGTCTTGATATATCGCATAGGTTACACTACCTGTTTATGCTTCAGACGATCTTGGCAAATAGCGTCCCTACGCGTATTTATGCAAACAGTATGCCTTAAATGTGCATGAACTGTCAGCCTCGTCGCCTGTACGCCCTGTGTTGCAAAGCAACTAGCAGCGGAAGCACGTTCCATTGCCATATATAACATATCGGCCAAAATCAAGCACATCCACAGGGCAAGTATATTTTTTACTCCCAATAGACGCACCCCATAACAAGTCCATGTGCCAAGATTGACGTTTTGTAGCAGTGTATAATTTATGCTATATGCACAATAGCACTCCACAACCAGTGTAAAGGAATGCCAGATCATGACAACGCACCTCCCCGGCAGAATTCTTGCCGCACCCTCGTGGGTCATGCCCGCAGGGGTGGCAAAAAACTGTCGCTTTCTGGCAGGGCGAGTGGATGAGGTAGGGCTACTCTTTTTAGAGACAGAATCAAGTCTTGCCTACACGCAACACGATCTGCCACCCGACCTGGCTGACCTGCCGCTTGCATGGCATGTGCACCTGCCTGTGGACCTTCCCTGGGGTGGCCCGCTGGCACACACGGCGCAACATGACGGCAAAAATGCCGCACAGATATGCATCGCGCTCATGGAAAAAGTCTGCTTTCTCGGAGCAAAACGCGCCGTATTGCACCCACCAGCCCATTCTCCCAATGATTACGCGCAACAAGCACTGGATGCCTTTGCAACGGCGTGGTACAGAGCAGGCCGGCACCCCGGAGACATCCTGCTTGAAAATATCAGAGGCCAGTCACTTACGGGGCTTTCACAGGTCATCCGTGCTCATAATCTGTCGGTTTGTCTGGACACGGGGCACCTCTTATCCTACGCTCAAAAAGATATTTTACATATGGGGGAGCTCATACAGCGCATCAGGATGCTACATTGTAATGTTGAAATACCCGGCGGTAGGCACCTGCCGCTGACCACCTCGGACACGGCTATGGAGCAACTCTGTCGTCACTTGTTCACAGCTGCTCCCTGTGACAGTGTCATCATGCTGGAATTATTTGCCTGGAATGACATAGAGGCCTCGCTCCCCCTCCTGCATACATGGCTTGTGGAGAGCACAAAGTGATTCGGCTTGTGTTGGGAGGGAACAAGTCGGGCAAATCCTCTCATGCGCTTTCGCTGCTGAAATCTGACAAAGGGCCACACATTTTGTTGGCAACGGGGCAGGCCACAGATATGTCCTTCAGACAACAAATTCTGGATCACAGGACCGCCCGTGACCCACGCATTGCTGTACGCGAAACCGGAGTAGAGCTTATGGAGGCCCTAGAGCACTCAGCCGCTGAATATCGTGCAATTTTGGTAGACAGTCTGGATTTTTGGCTTTTTGCCTGTACTCAAGCAGGCCGTAGGCATTGCGGGGACCACCTGTTGAAAT
This sequence comes from uncultured Desulfovibrionaceae bacterium, assembly GCA_964593925.1. Taxonomy (GTDB): domain Bacteria; phylum Desulfobacterota; class Desulfovibrionia; order Desulfovibrionales; family Desulfovibrionaceae; genus Oleidesulfovibrio. The sequence goes on from CAZQKM010000006.1 coordinate 29,143, forward strand.
GCCTCGCACAAGTCCGCAATAATGCACACATCACACTGGTTTCCTGCGAAGCGGGGCTTGGCCCCATACCCGCAAATCGCTCCGTGCGTCTGTTTATCAGAGAGCTGGGTGCGGTCAATCAAAAGGTAGCGCACCTTGCGGACGAAGTCTGCCTTATGATTGCCGGCCTTCCCATGCACCTCAAGAGGTCGTAAATGTCGTATTTTCGCAAACTTACCCCCGGCATATCACATCTACTCGAGTTATTTTCACGCGAAGACCGCTGGCTTATTGTCATCAATGCTGACCCTGACGCCATGGCCTCTGCCATGGCGCTACGACGCATCATGATCCATCGTGTGGCAGACGTGGGCATCGCCCATGTCAACACCATATCTCGCCCCGATAATCTTGCCATGGTGCGCTATCTGCATATTCCACTACTCAAATTTACCCCCACGGTAGCAGCCCAGTATGACCGCTTTGCCATGGTCGATTCACAGCCGCACCATCATCCCGGATTCTCTGGAGTGCACTACTCCATTGTCTTTGACCACCACCCCTTGAGTGAAAAAGAGCCTGTCATTGCCGACTTTAAGGATATCAAACCGGAATACGGTACCTGCTCGGCCCTGCTGACAGAATACCTGTACAACCTGAAAATCCGCCCCGGCAAATTGTTGGCAACAGCTTTGCTTTTTGGCATAAAAACAGACACCAACAGCTTTGAGCGCGAGTCATGCGACATTGACATCCGCGCTTTTCGATATCTTTCGAAGTTTGCAAACCACCACCTGCTCTCACGTATTGCCCGCAGCGAATTTCGCCTAGAATGGTTTGAATATTTTTCTCGCGCCTTCAGTGCCGCCCATGCAATACGTTCAGGACGATATGTATACATAGGCGAAGTGGATAATCCCGATATCCTCGTTGTTATCGCAGATTTTTTTACCCGCGTGCATGAAATACGCTGGGCAGTGGTGGCAGGCGTATATAAGGACACGCTGGTCATCATTTTCCGCGGCGATGGAGTAGTGCGTAACCTTGGTAGACTTGCCAGCCTTCAGTTTGGAGACTTTGGCTCGGCAGGAGGGCACCGCACCATGGCCCGTGCCGAAGTACCATTGACAAATATCAAGGGTAAGGATGCAGAAATGTTTGTATTCAAACGTCTGCTCAGCCCATGCAAACGCCCACAGGACAAAGAAAAAAAACAGACCAAAGAAATCACGTAACCTTTACAAAGGATACCACGCAGGCGTTTTATATACATACATATATATCTTTTGCCCCAAGGCGTGGCAAAAAATATATACTCTACCTGTTGACAGCACGTACGCTGCTGGCATATATATTAAGTCAATATGATTGCCGCATGTGCGGTATCGTCAGATTACAAGGATGCAATGTACGTAATGATGACCCGGAATTTTACCATACCCTCTGTGTACTTTTTTTTGTACTACTTTTTTGGCTATGGCACTGCCCGAGGTCTGTTTATTGCTGCATAGCAGCCGGAATACTGAAAGGTAAACTGAAAACCAAGGCCGCGGGCGGAATCGCCTGCGGCTTTTTTTTATGGGTCAAGGCGACGGCAAACGCCCACGGATAAGTGAGGAAGTGTCATGCACATAGGTAAGCGTATCCGCATGGAACGAATCTTCAACAGAAACACCCAACGCGCCATTGTGGTACCTTTGGATCACGGAGTAAGTATCGGCCCCATTGACGGGCTGGTGGACATACGTCACACCGTGGAACAAGTGGCCCGGGGCGGGGCAGACGCTGTGCTCATGCACAAAGGGCTTGTTCGTTGCGGCCACCGCACCGCAGGCCCGGACGTGGGGCTTATTGTCCACCTTTCTGCTTCGACGGAATGTTCCCCCACCCCCAACACCAAAGCACTCTGTGCCACGGTGGAAGACGCCATCAAGCACGGTGCCGATGGCATTTCAGTGCATGTAAATCTGGGGGACGAAAATGAGCGTGACATGCTCCGAGACCTTGGGCGAGTAGCCACTACGGCCACAGACTGGGGCATTCCCCTGCTGGCCATGATGTATGCCCGCGGACCGGCCATACAAAACCCATATGACAGCCGAGTGATAGCCCATTGCGCCCGAGTGGCTGTTGAATTGGGAGCGGATGTTGTCAAAGTGCCATATACCGGCCAGGTTGATTCATTTGCCCGTGTGGTGGAAAGCTGCTGCGTACCCGTGGTTATTGCGGGCGGCCCCAAGCTAGACTCCACACACGCCCTGATGCAGATGGTACATGACTCTTTGCAGGCAGGCGGTGCCGGGCTCTCTGTGGGACGTAATATCTTTCAGCACGAGCACCCGCGTGCCCTGGTGGCTGCACTGCGTTGTCTTGTTCATGAAAACGGTACGGTGGAAGAGGCAGCTACCTTACTGAAAGACATGTAAGGAGTTTGGTATGAAAACTGTTTTTTTTCGTTCCGTCCCCTATGACAAACACGCCGTGACCCTGGCCTTGGAGTCTGGTGTGAATGGGCTTATCGTGCCTGCAGCCCAAGTATCACAAGCCTCTTCGCTGGCTCGCTGCACTGTTCTGGCAGATGAAGATATCCCGTGCATCGCATTACACGCCAAAGAAGATGAAGAACGTGTTGCCCGCATGCTGCAACAGGGCCAGAGAGTTTTGCTGGCACGTGGCTGGGAGGTGATCCCCGTGGAAAACTTACTGGCTGTATCCCATGACATAGCTGTTGAAGTGGACTCCCTGGAAGAAGCCCACCTTGCGGCGGGCATCCTGGAACGCGGTGTGGACACCGTAGTCGTCAGTGCCCGTGGTACAAGTGCTATAAAAGCCATTGTGCAGGAACTGACATACACCCGGCAGCGCATGGATCTTCTGCCCGCTACAATCATGGACGTGCAGCACGCAGGCCTGGGGCATCGAGTTTGTGTGGACACCATGTCGCTGATGTGTGCAGGCCAGGGCATGCTGGTGGGAAATTCCAGTGCATTTACATTTTTGGTCAACGCAGAAAGCGAGCGAAACGAATACGTGGCAGCGCGACCCTTTCGCGTCAATGCGGGTGCCGTACATGCCTATGCCGTACTGCCTGAAGACGCCACCTGCTATCTTGATGAGCTCAAAGCCGGCGCGCGTGTACTGGTTGTGGATCACGCCGGCGCTACTGGGATTGCCACTGTAGGTAGAGTCAAAACAGAAGTGCGGCCCATGCTGCTTGTACGTGCCCGCGTGCAAACTCCGCAAGGGCACACAGCAGAAGGTGCAGTATTCCTGCAAAATGCCGAAACAATCCGCCTGGTACATCCTGACGGTACACCTGTCAGCATTGTGTCGTTACAAAAAGGCGACGAAGTACTGGTACGCACTGATACTGCTGGCAGACATTTTGGCATGCGTATCGCAGAAAATATACGGGAAGAATAGCCATGTCCGGCACAGACCAGATGATAAAGCGTATGCAAGGTGTACGTACAGAAATCGACACTGTGGATCGTGAGCTGTTGCTTTTGCTCAATCGCCGGGCCGAACTGAGCATTGAGGTGGGACGTATCAAACGCGATGACCCCGGTGCCATATTCAAGCCCTTTCGAGAGCGGGACGTACTTGAACGCCTGAGCGCCGCAAGCCCCGGCCCTTTACCGGAAGAGCACCTGCATGCCGTATACCGTGAAATATTTTCTTCATCCCGCAGCCTGCAACGCCCGCAGCGCGTTGCCTACCTTGGACCTGAAGGAACATTCTCATATTTTGCCGGAGTCCGCTTTCTTGGACATGCCGCGGAGTTTTTACCACAAAAAGATCTATACGGCGTTATCCGCTCTGTCCATGCACGTGAGTGCGAGCTGGGCATACTTCCCCTGGAAAATTCACTGCACGGCACCATTGGTCAAAGCCTTGATTTGTTTCTGCAATACAAGGTGTTTATCAATGCGGAATTATTCTGCCGTATCAGCCACTCGCTGCTCACTGCAGAAAGCGCCTTGGAAAACGTCTGTACCGTGTACTCTCACCCGCAGCCTCTTGCCCAATGCGGCCAATGGCTGCGATTGCACCTGCCGCACGCATATATCATACCGGTGGAGTCCACAGCCGCGGCAGCCCGACGTGTCTGCCATGAAAAAGGTGCCGCTGCCATCGGTCACAGCAGCCTTGCGGCAAGTATGAACCTTTCTGTATTGGCCTCTGCCATTGAAGATCAGCCGGATAACTGGACCCGCTTTGTTGTGGTAGGCTCAAGTCCCGCGGACAAAGAAGGATGCGACAAAACATCCATGCTCTTCACATTGCCTGACAAGGCCGGCAGCCTGGCCCGCGTGCTTAGTATACTCGCCCGCGAGGGTATCAACATGAAAAAACTTGAATCCCGCCCCCTGCAAGGCGAAAGATGGCAATATGCCTTTTTTGTAGACGTAGAGTGCGACCTTGACCACAAGGACTACAAACAGCTTATACATGAGTTGCAGTATCTTTGCCACAACCTGCGTATTCTGGGTAGCTATCCCGCGGGACAGTATTTTGACGTAGCCCGTATTGCAGGAAATGATCATCTACCCGGTCAGGGCCATTCTTCCTGACACCAGGCCCTGAACACTCCACGCCCAAAGATATACAGGATACACAATGGTAATGGACACACGCATCATTACGGCTCCAGCATCCAAATCACTGTCACACCGCATGCTCATAGGCGCGGCCCTTGCCTCCGGCACATCCTCGCTGCATAACATACTTGAAAGTGACGACCTTGCCAGAACCGCAGATATCCTGCGGGGTGCTGGTGCCATCATCACCCCGCAGGGGACGGGATTGTTCCTTGTGCAGGGCGTGGCAGGCAAACTCCAAGGAGACGCGAACCACCCACTCTCCTGCGATGTACATGAATCAGGCACCACGTGTCGCCTGCTCACGGCTGTACTTGCTTCAGGGCAGGGCCTGTTTCGCATACATGGTGCACCACGCATGCACCAGCGCCCCATGGGTAGCCTGTTGCAGGCACTACGTTCCGCCGGCATATCCGTGCAATGCGAGGCCCAAGAAGGCTACCTCCCGCTTATTCTGCGAGCCTCCTCTCCAACCTCGCGCTCCATAAGCATCGGGCTTGAGCAGTCGAGCCAATACCTTTCGGGCCTGCTGCTGGCCGCACCCCAATGGGGCGGCATGACCATTGCGACCCACGGCAGCACTGCGGTGTCATGGCCCTATGTAGGACTGACCTTACAGGCTATGGAAGATTTTGGCCTCACATTTGTTGTGGAGAAACAGGAATCGCACACAGACCGCTGGCAGGCTGTCGACTGGCGAGCCATATCCCAAATTCATCCCGGCACAATCCGCTTTGTGGTGCCCACAGGCTCCTACCGTGCCGGCAACCATGAGATTGAAGGGGACTGGTCCGGTGCATCATACTTTCTGGCTGCCGGTGCCCTTGGCCCAAACCCTGTAACCGTGCGTGGCCTGCGCCGCGACTCGTTACAGGGCGATCGTGCCATATTGGATATCCTGAAACGCATGGGAGCGTTGGTAACATGGCAAGGCAATGCGGTTACCGTAAGCCCTGCCCCGCTCACAGGCATCACGGTAGATATGGGGCACTGCCCAGACCTAGTCCCCACTGTGGCTGTGCTTGCAGCCTTTGCGCAGGGAACCACAACTATCCACAATGTCGCGCACCTGCGTATCAAGGAATGTGATCGCCTTGCTGCACCTGCACAGGAACTACACCGTGCAGGCATTACATGCGCGGTTGCAGAAGCGGGCATGACAATACAGGGAACAAACCAAAAGCATCTTTCCATAGCACAGGATACGGTGTTCAACACATATGGCGACCATCGTATGGCCATGAGCCTGGCCCTGCTTTCCCTGCGCGGTGCCTCCATCACCATGAATGACCCTCACTGTGTGAGCAAGTCGTTTCCCGCCTTTTGGGAGCACTGGCACAAGGTACTGCCATGCGTATAGACAACATCGCTATCTTGGGTGCCAAAGGCCGTATGGGTGCGCTTTTTTGCGCCCGTGCCCACATGGCGGGTATGACCGTTGCAGAGCTGGATCAACCGCTGGAACCCACGATGCTGCAACGCAGTCTTGAGCATGCAGACATGGTCCTGCTTTGCGTCCCAGCCAAATCAATTGCACAGGTGCTCAAAGCCATGTCCGACCTGCTGTCTAAAAAACAGATTTTAGCCGACATTACATCGGTCAAGATGCTTCCCATGCAGCAGATGCGCAGCTCTCACCAAGGCCCGGTAGTAGGTACCCACCCGCTCTTTGGCCCTTCGCCAGACCCCGAAGACATGCGCGTAGCCGTAATGCCCGCCCGACAGGATGCCTCGGATAATGCAGCCTGCACCGCTGTGGAAGCCTGCTTCAGGCGTATGGGTTGCAGTACCTTTCGCACCACGGCAGAAGCCCACGACAGGGCTGCGGCCCGCGTCCAAGGGCTGAACTTCATCACATCTGTGGCCTATTTTGCCACCTTGGGGCACGACGAAGAAATCACGCCCTTTCTGACGCCTTCCTTTTGCCGTCGGCTCAAGGCAGCAAAAAGCATGCTGACCGAAGATGCCGCACTTTTCGAGGTAATGTTTGAAGCAAACCCGTATAGCCAGGAAGCTGTGCGCGCTTTTCGCGCCATGCTCAACTACGCGTCCGCAGGCGACGTCAATTTGCTTGTGGAACGCGCCGCATGGTGGTGGCGCCAGACAGAACGCATAGACCCTTCATCGTAAAATTTGCCCTGCAAATTTTTAGAATACCTTACGCCGGAGCAGGACCGCGAGCCACGGCCCTATGTGTACATACCTGTGGGTGCAAAGCAGACACAAGGCTATTCAAAGCAGCCTGCAAGGCTGTTTTGGAACCACAGGTAAAAATATCAACAGCCGCATAACCAGCCTCGGGCCAGGTATGTATGGATATATGCGACTCGGAGAGCAGACCAAGCATGGTCACTCCCTGTGGCTGGAAACGATGGCCAAGCATATTCAACAAGGTAAGCCCCCCTGCTTGGCAAGCGTCCTCCAGCGCCTTTTCAATACCTTGGAGATCATCAAGTATGTCATATGGGCATCCACTGAATTCGATGACCCAGTGCTCACCGGCAATATGTGTTTGCTCTGTACAGCTCTGCATAAGTTATAGTATCCTAAAAGTATTTCCGTAACGGACATAGACCATTCCCCCTGGATAGACAAGAAACATATGGGGCATCGTCGGTAACCCGAAACAAATTTGACAGTGTGCAGGCTATCCGCTAATTATAATAACTCATATTGTGTACAAACTTACTCTTTGGTTACAGTCCATCAATGCAAACTATTTTTGTCTTTTTTCACAAACTCTGCATTCAATTACGCCGGGAACAACAACACAAGGTGGCGCTCGCTGTCTTGGCATTGTTAATTGCAGGCGGGCTATGTTTTGCCCTTGCGGAGGGCAAAGACGTTATCAACTCCCTTTGGTGGGCCGTTGTCACCATGACTACCGTGGGATATGGTGATATTTCGCCCGTCTCTTTTGTCGGAAAGCTCGTCGGCGTTGTTCTGATGCTCACGGGTATTGGGTTTTTGGGGCTTTTTACCGCAAGCATTGCCAGCGCATTTGTGGAGAGCAGGATATTGGAGAATAAAGGTATGAAGGCAGTTGAGGTAAAAGACCACTTTGTCATCTGCGGCTGGAACACCCAAGGGGAAAAGGTTGTTCAGGAAATGCTGGCCGACGCCAAGCTCAAAGGCCGGGCCATAGTCATTCTGGCCAAACTTGAAGAACGCCCCGTTGTCGAAGAAAACGTCTTTTTTGTACGAGGCACGCTTACCGCGGAAAATATGGCAAAAAGCTGCCTACAACAAGCTCATACCGCCATACTGCTGGCTGATGACAGTGTGGAACCAGGATATAGCGATGCCAAAATGGTCATGGATGTGCTGAGCATCAGGGCTGCCTGCCCTGATCTCTACATTTGTACCGAGCTTGCAGACTCCGGCTCAGTGGAGCATATCAAGCGCGCCGGTGCCAATGAAGTCATTGAGGCTGGAAGCCTTAGAAGCAATTTGCTGGTGCAGGCGGCGCTAGACCATGGCATCACCGAAATGGTCTCTGAGCTTGTCAGCAACACCCATGGCAATGAGCTTTATAAATTTCCCCTTCCCGAGCAGTACATAGGTAAACAGTTCTTTGAAGTGCTATGTAGCCTGAAGCAGGAGCGCAACGTTATCTGCCTGGGAATCCAAAAAGCCCCGGCCTACAAAGTTATTACCAATCCACAGAGCACGCTTGTACTTGAGAAAGATGACTGTCTGTTGGTAATTGCCGAAGACAGAACCCACCTGACCTAAGTCAAAGGCCAATATGCCGAGGAGAGTGATATGTCTGAAAAATTCCAACGTGTAAAACAGTACTTGTATGATATGGAACTGCCCATCGTCGCTGAAAACGCAGCAAAAGAACTTGTGATAGTTGAGGACGAAGAGCGAGGCATCAGTAACTTGGTCATTGATTGCGAAGCTCCCATCCTTGTCCTTGAACAAGTCATCCTGAAACTGTCCGAACAATGCGACGCACAAGTATACAAACGCCTGCTGCAAATGAACCGTTCCCTCGTGCACGGTGCGTTTGTGCTGGACGAAACAGGAACCACCGTCCTTTTCAGAGACACTCTGCAGCTGGAAAACCTGGACCGCAACGAACTGGAAGGTTCCATCCAGGCCTTGGGCCTTGCCTTGGCCGAATACGGCTCGGAGCTGTTGAGCCTTGCCCGGCAATAGTAGTATACAGGAGTATAAATATGTCCGTTTTTCAACGATTGTTTAAATTTGCTCAATCAGAATCTCATGCCATTATCGATAAGATGGAAGACCCTATCAAAATGACGGAGCAAGGTATCCGGGATTTGAAAAAAGATCTGCAAGCATCCATGACCAGCCTTGCCGAGGTCAAAGGCATGGCTATTACTACCCGTAAAAAAGCAAAGGCCGCAACACACCGCGCCAAAGACTACGAACAAAAAGCCATGCTGTTGCTCCAAAAAATGCAAAACAACGAAATGGCTCCTGATGAAGCAGAACGTTTGGCCAGCCTGGCTCTTTCTGAAAAAGAAAAACAGACTGTAGAAGCCCAGCGTCTTGATACAGAGGCCATACAGCATGAAAAAATGGCTTCACAGCTTCAAGAAGCAGTCAACAAAATCAAGGCTTCCATCACATCCTATGAAAACGACCTGTTGACCCTCAAAGCCCGCGCCAAGACGGCCGCCGCTTCCAAAAAAATCAACGAACAGGTGGCAAAAGTAGACTCCAGCGGCACCATTGCCCTGCTGGAAAAAATGAAAGCCAAAGTGGAAGCTGATGAAGCGCTGGCCGTGGCATATGGTGATATTGCTGCTGAGGATACCTCTGTGGACTCACAGCTGGCCGGTGCTCTAGGGGCTCAACCCGCTGCAGTCAACAGCCAACTGGAAGCCCTGAAAACCAAAATGGGAATTGCCACCCCCTAACTATTGCCACGCAATATACACCAAACGCCGCCCGTAGCATTGCGGGCGGCGTCTTTTCATAACGGAGCTTGTCCATGGGTATTTTTGACTTCTTCAAAAGTAAAAAGGTAGATGAACCCCACGACACGATCACTAATTTATCGCTTGAAAATCTTCGTGTTGGTTTCTTTGTGGACTACGACATGGACACTTGGCAGGTGCAGGCAGCCCACCGGTATGACTGGGGTGGAGAGACCTCTCTAGAATGGCAACTGACTTCCAGCCAAGGGACGTTGTACCTTGGGATGGAAACCGACGACGAAACCGAATGGAGTCTATTTAAATCCATAGACTTTGCAGCGCTGGATGACACAGTGCGCCAAGCTCTGATGGCAGAAGGGGACCCTCCTGAGACAATCACTTACCAAAAAACAGTGTACACCCTGCAAGAATCTTCGGGCGGACACTTTTATGAAAATGGCATCCACTCCGATACCGCAAAACCGCAGGAGCTTATTTCCTGGGATTTTGAAAACGCTGACGGCACGCGCTATCTGAGCATTGAACAGTGGGGAGAAACAGAGTTCGAGGCCTGTGTAGGCTGGCCTGTGCAAGAGTTTCAATTCAGTAATATTCTGCCAAGCCCCTAAAGCTGGCCCGCACAGCACGCCACGAAAGTACACCTTGCGCCTTGCATGCCATGCGTATGCAAGGCATCTGTTTGCTTCAGAGCATATTAGTACATGGCCCAATGCCCCTGTGCATAATACCTCGCCAATACGGGGTGCCGACGGGTATTCACCCTGATGGTCCCGACTTGGGGATGGTCAAATAGGCCCTTGCCAAAGCGCACCATGGCCCCGACTGCATCCGCATTCAAAAAGCGTGTCTTGAGTCCCTCAAAATCCAATGACTCCATACGCTTTTTCATTACTTCAGATGTCACCTCATGCCCCTTCATCCCCAGTACCCATCCCCATTCCCCCATGGTAGGCACTTGATTATGATACGGCAGTGTGCTCAGACCAGCAGCCCGCATGGTTTTTTCAATGCATAAAAAGGCCAACGGTGAAAAATACGGACTTGTAGCCTGCGTCACCACCGCACCCCCGGCTCGCAAGCGCTTAGCTACTAGCGCATAAAAGTCTACGCTGTACAGATGCATCAAGTCCACAGAGTCTGGATCAGGCAAATCAATGATGACCACGGAATAAAAGTCATTGTTCTCCCGTAAAAATGTACCGGCATCACCGTGTACCAACTTGAGCCTACTGTCCAGCAAAGAGCCTTTGTTGAGCTCTAGCAGGACAGGATGTGTGCGGGCAAGATCCGTCATGGCGGGGTCCAGGTCCACCATGGTGACCCTATCCACACCGGGATGGCGCAACACTTCACGCAAGGCCAAGCCATCTCCCCCCCCAAGAATCAACACATTGGCATGGTCCGCCGCCATACGCATGGCAGGGTGTACAAGTGGTTCATGGTACTTTTCCTCATCAAAACTAGAAAACTGAGCCTGCCCATTGATAAACAGCCAGTGGTGCTCTCTCCACTGCGTCATGACCAACTTCTGATAACGCGTCTGCTGTGAAAAAATAATCTTGTCCTGATACTGGCTTTGTTCACCAAACAGTATTACGGGCTCAGCAAAAAAAGTAATGAAAGCCAGTGCCCCCGCACAACACACTCCCCCTGCATATGCCGCCTTTTTACAGATCAACAGGCTCTTGAACGTACACAAGAAGACCAGGGCAACCAAAAAATTCACCGCACCCAACGCAATGGGGGTATAGGTCAACCCCAAGTACGGTAAAGCCACAAAGGCAAACAGCAGCCCCCCCAGCAAAGCACCGTAGTAATCCTTTTCCATCACAGTGGCGATGTTGGCGTGCAGTTCTTCATAATCTTGATTGATACGCGTGACTAACGGAATCTCAAATCCGATGAGCAGCCCTATGCACAGGGCAAGCGGATAAATGACAATACCTATGTGGCTAACATAGGCCGCAAGTCCATAAGCAAGGGTAGAGGAAAGCGCGCAAAGCAGTGAGAGGGAAAACTCAACCAGTACAAAAAGATCTATAAGGCTATGCCTGAAAAATTTGCTGACACGGCTTCCCACCCCCATGGCAAAAAGCATGAGTGACATAACAAGCGCCCACTGAAAAATAGCGTCGCCCAAGAGATAGGTAGCCAGCGTCGAAAGCACATATTCTGCCACGATACCGGCAAGGCCGGTGGCAAAAATAGAGGCTTTGAGCGCCAAGCTGAAAGAGGAGCGGTCAGACACACCAGTAAATGACAAAAGCCGCTGCGATATAGCAGAATCCCTCAATAAATGCCGCTCCCAAGTTGGGCTTGTCCTGGTTAACAATTTCGTCTGTAAGCGACACCCCAGGCAACAGCCAGTCGGCAAGTATACGCACTGCCGGGATCATGAATAAGCCAAGAGCTGCATACGCCAAGTACGAGGGCAGACTCTCGCCCCAAGATACAAAGTCCTGTTCTGCGGCAAGGCCAATGACCGCGCCCATACCAATAATGGCACCCGCAGCACTCACCCCAGCAGGAACATTGTCTTTTTCAATTTCGTCATGAATATCGTAGGGCGTAATCAGGTTATACATCCGCACAGCGGCCACAAGCATACACTGCCCCAGTGCCCAAAATGCAAGCATGGTCAAATAGGTACCCTGCCCCTGCATGGAGCCGTACAAGATAAAACCAGACCCCAAACATGTTCCGGCCACAACCGCACCGGTACCTAAATTATGGTCACGCACCAACTCATCACTGACTCTGAATTTCGGCAACATAACCCTGTCACACAGGAACCACGAAATATTCAACAAGGCCACGCCGGACAAGCCATATACAAACAAGTCCCGCAGATCACTTGTAATACCATTGCTAGGACCGGCAAGAGCACCACCAATGGCCAGCACCAACCCCGCGTAATACCCCGTCATGGTCAATGCCAAGGCAGGATTGTCCTTATGCGTCAGCTCCTTGTTCAGGTCATACTCTGTATGCAGCAGATCATTGACTTTTTTACCAATAAAAAAAATGCAGAAGTAACCAGCCATGAGTACTACACCAGTAATCAGCGTATCTATTGTCATGCCTATTTTCCCTTTCCGCCGCTACGGGATCTTACGGCAACGCTGTTCCTACCGATACGGCTCTGAACTTTATTTGAAAAATTTGCACGTTGCTCAAGCTTTTTTGCATTATGCCGCTCATAAAAAGAAGGTTTGCTTGCTTTGGTCTGCGAACCCTTGATGCCATATTGATCACGCGGCCCCCAATACGGCTGCCCCTGGCTACGACGGCCATGATAAGTATCATAGTCAGTTCGGCTGATGTTACCTGATCCCAGCAGATCGGAAAAAATGCGGTATCCGCCATACCACATCCAAAATGAGCCCCCCCCCGAACCGCTCTGCCAGCTACCATATTGCGGGTTTCCCACATACTCATAACCCGGCGGACCAGCTTCACTCGTTTCTGTACTATCTTTTTTGGCAAATACTGTCATACCCAAAAAAGGCAGCATGCTGTTGAAGTCATCTTTTGACGTCTCCTGCCATTCCTCGCGCTGTATTTGTACCTCGCTATCTTTTCCCTCAGGTAATACCACTGCATATTTCAAAAAATAACTCTTGAAAAAATTACCCTCTTCCTTGGCATCATCAAGGAGCACCGAGTATGTCGGGACACTCTTGTACTTTAGGCGCACACTGTCTAATGGCAACGTATCAGACGAAGACCACAGGCTTGGCAGAATCAACAATAGAAAGAACCCAAAAGCGGCATAAAAAAAATACGGGGATATCGAATTATTTTTCTTATTTGGAGATAGTCGTTGAGTACTCATTGTTCACCAACTATCGGACAAAAAATGGCTTGTCAATGAAGTGCAGGTATATACGCTATACCATGATTTTGCATTCCTGTGCCCCTAGACTTGCCATACCAAGTGTATCGCAAAGCAGCATTCCAAAGGCATACCGTAAAAATGCCCGTAATTTAACGGTGTTCAACGATTTCTCAGCTTGACTTTACCCTTAAGGCTGCCTGTAAAAGGCCTTGTCCATAGCAATAATCTGAGGCAGTCCGCCCAGTCTTCCAGGGAACCTTTGGCGATTGTAAAAGCCAATCTGGCTTGCGATTATCATAATAGGCTTTTGCGGCGGCCCCGTAAGCATGCGGGCAGCCATGCTCATATGGTTCGTTCGATGAAAACAGAGTCCAGCCGATGCTCACGTCCGTCCATGGTGGTACGGACGCCGTTCTCCAGCAAAGCACTGATGAAAGAAAAACGGCTACACTGGCTGCCACTGTTGGAGTTGAAGGCATCGGGTTTGCCGTATTTTGCCAAAGACTACCCAGAGGACTGAGACGTAAAAGCCCGCGTCCATGGCGTTGGAAGTACGTTAGGAAAACATAACACGTTTTGGGTGTAGCCGATCATGAGAGTTCAGAGACACAAAAAACCTTTACGCATGGGAATTACGTTGTGCCCGTGCATCAGGAGTGGTTCAATGCCCCGTAGAAAATACAAAGAGTCTTTGTACACCGGCTGAAAGATGCTGGTCCACGGTTTCTGATACACGGATTCCAGGTCCAACAGCCGCACGTGCACCAAACACGTTTTTTACCTACGCCATGTCCCAACAGCACCAAATAGTTGCAGTCCTGCCGCCCCCCATAAAAGGCCATTCGGTAAAAGCCCGATCAATTGTCTTGCACCAGGAATCCAGCTCCCCTTGGACGTAAAGGGCAGCCGGGACGAAGAACTGCCAGGCAACGAACATTTGTAGCCTATACTAGGCCTTGCATGGCCCGCGCAGACCATGCTTTCCTCCCCCCTTGACGCTCCCTGAAACTATATTCGACGCTTACCGCAGGGAACCGGCAATTTAGACATCACCCAATCACAAAACATGATAAGGGTCATTGGGGCAGTATCCCACCACAAAGCACCCAAAATCACCCTTTGCAACTCCAAGGAGTACACTATATGTAACACGTTGTCATTTTACCTACTTGTAATATAAGATACTTGGCATACTTTTCGTTACGCGCTATATTGTAATTTTTTTGAAATCCACAGCAAAACAAAAGGGCGTAGCTTAAAAAATCAAGTCATACTGGGCTATATCAAAAAAAGCCTCTGTACTCGCCTCCGAGTTACAGGTACATACCCTTTAACTACACCCCCTGTCTGAAGAATACGGTTCGGCAGCATGCCGTCCTGTTAACGTACCGAATTGTATCACAGGGTAGAACGAAGGAAAGCACCTTGAAAACAGCTGACATAATTATCATAGGTGGCGGCTTGGTCGGTGCCGCCACAGCACTGGGCCTGGTGCAGGAAAAGGCCGGTAGAGTGCTGCTTCTTGATGAGCAGTTCCACACGCAGCGCGCCTCCCGTGCCAACTTTGGCCTTACGTGGTTCATGTCTCAAGAAGCTAGCAGCCTACATTATGTCAAATGGCGACGCATGGCCGTGGGAATGTGGCCCGAATATGCCGCAGAGTTGCAAGCTGAAGCAGGGCTGGATCTAGAACTGGCCTGGAAAGGCGGTGCAATACACTGCATAGGTGAAGAGCAGTGGCAGCGCACAGCAAAACGCGTGGAAACTATCCGTCAGTCTTGCGAAAGCATGGGCCTTGACTATCCCGTATCCATGCTCGACAGGCAGGAGTTTGCAGCATTTATACCCCAGATAGCCTTGGGTGAGCAGGTCTCCGGTGCCATGTACAGCGAAGACCAAGGACACGTGAACCCGCTCAATGTACTTGCCGCTCTACGTCGTGCCTTTCAAAAACGCGGAGGTATATTTCTGCCTCGGCATGCGGTTTCTGGTCTCACCCCCAGCAAACAGCACGTCCAAGTACGCACAAGTCAAGGTATCATTGAGTGCGGCATCCTTGTCATGGCAGCAGGGCTCGGCATACCCCGCTTGATTGAACCACTCGGGATGCGGCCATGTATCCAGCCCCAGCGTAGCCAAATCCTGATTACAGAGCATTGTGAGCCTGTATTACCTATTCCCACCCGCACTGTACGCCAAACAGGCAACGGTGCCTTCATGATAGGACTCTCAGCCGAAAATGTGGGCCATGATACTGCTGTCACCCTCGAGGTATTGCGTGCTCAGGCTCAAGAGGCTGTGGCTCTTTTCCCCGCGCTAGCCCATATCAACTGGGTACGTGCATGGAGCGCCCTCAGTGTGAGCACTCCTGACGGCGGCCCCATATACGACAGGATTCCAGGCCACGACAATATTGTCTTACTTGCAATGCACAACGCCCTTTCTCTGGCTCCACTCAATACGCGTTTAGTAGCGCCTTGGATTCTGGGCGCCCCCAAGCCCGATCCACTAAGACATTTCACTAACGGACGTTTCCATGTTTAAAAAAGATGCGGCATTTCTTTCCAGTACGGTAGCCGTCACAGTGGACGGCAAACCCTTGGAGCTCCCCGCAGGAGTCAGTGTGGCAGCAGCTCTTCTCAGTGTGGGCCTGCTTCCAGGCCATGGGGATTCTGTCCCCCATTGCTTTATGGGGGCATGTTGCGCGTGCCTGGTGGAAATAGACGGTAGCTATAGACAGGCATGTACTACGGCGATACGTGCAGGCATGGTAATCAATCGTCTGCATGAGCAGGAGGCAGATACCCCATGAATACACGCTACGATACCATCGTCATCGGAGCCGGCCCAGCCGGTATCGCATGCGCTACCCGCCTTGCCGAACTCGGCTTAGGCGTACTGTTGCTGGATGAGCAGGCAAGGCCCGGCGGGCAAGGCTACCGCAATATCGAACAGGTGCCCCAAGGGGCCACCCATAGCTATGATCAGGACTATCTCCAGGGTATGCCCCTTGTTACCCGCTTGCGTGCCAGCAGCGTCTGCTACAGACCAGAGACATCCGTCTGGCAGGTAGAGGCAGATGGCTCTGTATATTACTCCCGCAACGGTGTCTCTCGAAAAGTGACAGCACAGTATATTGTTGTGGCCACAGGCGCTATAGAGCGCCCCATACCCTTTGAAGGCTGGAGCCTGCCCGGCGTCATAAATGCCGGTGGAGCCACTATTCTTGCCAAAGAGGCGGGGCTTGTCCCTCCCAACTCCGTCGTGCTGGCTGGTAGTGGGCCGCTGTTGCTTTCTGAAGCAAAGCGACTGATCGAAAAAGATATATCCATCGCCGCCATTCTAGAAACCAGGTCCAAGCTGCCCCCTCTCAAAGTGCTGCGCCAAATGCCGCATGCAGCTCGGTCAGATCTATGGCAAAAAACCACAAGTATTCTTCAATCCATCAAAAACTCTGGTATACCCCACTATAAAGGCATTCTCGGCATCACCGCACACGGACAAAAATATTTGGAAGCAGTAACGGCTCTGCACGGCACAGGTGATCTGCAGTTCCGAACCTCCATGTTACTGGTACACTTTGGTTTTATTCCCAACACGCATATTTTTCGACTAATCGGATGTGCCCTGGAGTGGGTCCCGCTCTTGCGCCATTGGCAGCCTGTCTGCAACGTATGGGGCCAGACCAGCCTTGAGCGTATCTTTGCTGTGGGTGACGGCGCCCGCGTGGATGGGGCCGTTGCAGCATCTCACAAAGGAGAGCTCACTGCGCTGGATTTAGCAATGCGCCTTGGAATATTACTGGAAAAAGAACGTGATACCTTGGCGGCCCCTCTACATAACAAGCTGCAGCACATCAGGCGCGCACGCTCTATTGCTGACACGCTGTTTGCACCGCATGTCGAACAATATGTCTGCTCTGATAGCACCATTGTATGCCGCTGTGAAAAAATCACTGCGGGTGCCATTCGCCAAGCTGTCCGGGATGGCGCGCACACTGTTGACGAAGTAAAGGCGTTGACCCGTTGTGGTATGGGGGCATGCCAAGGGCGTATCTGTGGCCTAGCTCTGGCAGAAATTATAAGCACCGAGCTGGGGTGCACGCCGGACACGGTGGGTAACTTCAATGTGCGCCCCCCCCTCAAAAGCATCTCTCTTGCAGAGTTGGTGGACATGGAGCCGCTGACGCCTAAGGACAATGTAGATGGCGCAAAGACAAAATACGACAGCAAAGTAAACACAGAAGGCGAAGCTTCTGAAAACCTCCAACAGGGATACCCATGAGTACTATCAAAAGAGCACAGATCACTGATCGCATGAGCCGTATTGTTACCCACAACGGCGTGGTATATCTTTGTGGTCAGGTCGGAGGCACTGAACCTACCATACAAGAGCAGGCCCATACCATGCTGGCCAGGGTGGATGCGCTGCTTCAAGAAGCGGGCAGCGACCGTGAGCATATGCTTTCGGCCACCATATACCTGCGCGATATGAAAGATTTTGCTGCATTTAACGAAGTCTGGGACACTTGGATTATACCCGGCACACCTCCGGCGCGGGCCTGTGTTGAAGCCCGCATGGCGCGCCCGGAGTTGCTATGCGAAATTTCTGTCATTGCCGCATTGGCATAACAGACAAAAAGCTCGTTCCGTATGCAGGGCACTCGTACCTGCCTGCATACAAGCGGTGAAGCAATTATGCCACAGCAACCTTGGCTATGGCATATCCGGTTTTGTACCAATGGCATGACGGCGTATTTTTCTGAACAACGTCTTGCGGTCAATGCCCAATGCTTCGGCAGTGCGCGTTCGCTGTCCTTGATAGTGGGCAAGTGTCTCCGCAATATATTGCCGCTCAAAACGAGCCATGGCTGTTTCAAGCAGTACAGGCGAAACTTCGGTTTTAATGTCTGCTCTTTTGGCACTGGCAATGCGTTCGCCGCCCAGACTCACCGTGCCCAGATGCAGGTACTGGTGCAAGGCATTTTGCAGCTCCCGGATATTGCCCGGCCAGTCATATGCCATAAAACTGCTAAGTAGTTCCGGCGTAATGCTTGCGCATGTCCCTCCCTGTGGAAACACGCGTATAAAATGCTCCACAAGCTGCGGAATATCCTCTTTGCGTTCGCGCAGTGGGGGAATATATACAGGCACCACGTGGATACGATAAAAAAAATCATTGCGCATAGCGCCCTGACTCACCATGTCCCCAAGGTCCCGATTTGTTGCTGCTACAATACGTGGCTTTACATGTACCAGCCCTGTGCCCCCCACTGGAATAAATCCCCCGCCTTCAATGGCGCGTAGCAATTTGATTTGTCCCATCCAGCTGATCTCGCCCAGTTCATCCAAAAAAAGCGTACCGCCGTCTGCCTGCTCCAGATAGCCTTTGTGGTCCCGCACCGCCCCAGTAAAAGCGCCCTTCCTGTGACCAAAAAACTCACTTTCAAAAAGGTGTTCTGGTATAGCCCCACAATTCACTGGCACAAAGTTGCCATTGATGCGAGGGCTGTGCGTGTGTACCGCACGAGAGACAAGCTCCTTGCCAGTGCCTGATTCTCCATAAACAATTACGTTATCATCGGTACCCGCAGCTTTCAGAATGACCGAGTGCAGTTCGCGCATGGGCTTGGAATCGCCGACAATATGTTCAAAGTAGTGCTCTGCCATTCGCTTTTTCAGGACAGAGTTCTCCTTACGAATACCCAGCTCCTGCTCTTTGCTTTCCGTCGCATCCGCGATGAAGCCTTCCATGGCATGGGGCGTACCGTCTGGACCATACAGGCCCACCCCCTGCTCTCGTACCCATTTCACAGCGCCGCCCTTTGTCATGATGCGGTAGGCATGCTCAAAACGTTTACGACGTTGTAGTGAGACAGCCATTTTTTCCTGATACTCCGGGCGATCTTCAGCCAAGATGATAGAGAGAAAAGGCTGCCCTCCATGGGCTGTAAAATATTCTGCTGAATAACCGGTTAGCTTTTCTGTGCCCACACTCATGAGTTGCATAGTACATACCGCATCACCCGCACTCCGATAGGCAATGCCAAAAAGGTTGTCCATCAATGTAGACAATTGACGACTTTTTTCCGTCAACTTTTCATGCACAGCCTCTTTTTGCTGCTCCAGCCTTTCTCGCATCCGCTTCAGTTGCAGGTGTGTGTGCACACGCGCAAGCACCTCGGCCTGGTGAAACGGCTTTGTCACATAGTCCACTCCTCCTACGACAAATGCACGAGTCTTACGCGCCGGATCATGTACGCTGGAAAGAAAAATCACGGGGATGTCCTGGGTATCCGCATTATTCCGCAAAGCTTCACATACGGAAAAACCATCCATATCCGGCAACATGATATCCAAAAGAATCAGGTCTGGTCGATGCGCATGCACATTTTCAAGAGCAGAGACACCAGTTTTTGCTACCAGCAGATCATACTGTGTACGCAAACTTGTGACCAACAAACGCAGGTTAATGGGATTGTCATCGACAACCAGTATGGTAGGTTTACCTTCTGACATATGCCACATGCTCCCTAAAGCCCTCGGCCTGCTCCAGCGTATGCAGGTATTCACCGGCCTTGGCATACTCATACTCCAGCACAAGTACCTCCAGCCTGCCAAATATATGAGATGGCAACACAGGCTTTACCTGTGCAAGTAACGGTTCGATCTTCAACGGATTGCTCGACTCAAGGGCATGGATCAACTCTGGGATGGAAGCCCACCCTGACGTGTCTGGTACCGCATGTATTTCCACTTCCTGCACAGCAAACGCATCCTGTGCTGGCATACTCTTGATAGCCTCCACGGCATGGCCCAATGCCTGCTCCAAAACACCGAGCATTTCTTCCAACACCGGCTCGCTACCTTCTCCTCTAGCCAACAGGCCCGCATATTGTTCCACAGACCCGGCACAGTGGGCACAGGCATCAGCCCCTATATTGGCAGCCGCTCCTGCAAGCCCATGGGCCTCTTTTTCCAAAGCGTCATAGTGCCTTTCGGCATAGGCGCTACGCACGGCACTCAACGTATCAGAAAATTCTTGTGCAAACTGTTTACGCAAGCCCGCCAGCTTACCAGGGGATACTCCAAGGCGCTCTGCCGCCCCGACATCAAGCACGGCACACCGTGTTATTTCAGATTCAGCCGCGTCACCCCCTGCATAGCCAGTAGCCACTGTTGTATTTAATGCCTCTGCCATGACTGCGTATAACTCTTCTTTGCCAAACGGCTTTGTGAGCAAAAACTTCATCCCTGCATCATGTATCTGTTGATGGCTGCCTTTAATTGCATGTGCCGTGAGTGCGATAATCGGCACCTGTGCCGCGCCTGGAATGCCTCGTATGGCATTCGCTGCCGCACAGCCGTCCATTTCTGGCATTTGTATATCCATCAAGATCACATCATATGACGCGCTTTTAACCGCATCCACAGCCTTACGCCCATTCTCCGCAAAGGTTAGACGGGCGCCTGTGGGCTCCAGCAGCAGGCGTATAATATCCCGATTTGTTGCAGCATCCTCTGCCACAAGCACGTGCACGCCCGCAAATACCCCGGTGCCCGGCGCAGGCTTGGGCTCACCCCCTGCGGGCAACGTATGAGAGACCGGATCAAAAATGGCACATAGCGCACCATGGAGCATACGTTGCGTCATGACTTCAGCAAACAAATGCACATGCTCCGGCATAGTCTGGCGCCATACTCCCGCCATATCACTCTGCATCACAAGCATCAGCACCGGGACAGCATGATCATTACCAATATTGAACAGGCGCTCGGGGTGCTCATCTTCAATAATGTTGTGCCCAAGACATATAAGATCAGGCATACTCCCAACCTCTGCCAGGTGTGCAAGCGCGGCTTCCACTCCGTGAAGCACTTCTGCCCTGCACATGGCGAAATCAAAATGGCGCTTCATGGCCATGGCCGAATATGCCGAACGCGCCACAAGCAATACAGAACGGCCAGCATATACCTTTGTATCCCAAGAGGATGCAAACGAACCCTTTTGCAACAGTATGGGAACGGAAAAGGCAAAAAGCGCACCTGCGCCCTCTTCTGACTCCACATAGATCTCGCCCCCCATAGCCTCAATAAACTGGCGGCAGATACTCAGGCCAAGACCCGTCCCCCCATGGCAATGGCTCTGCGTGGCTGCGGCCTGCCCAAAGGGCACAAAAAGCTGCGGCAAAGCATCTTCTGCAATACCAATGCCCGTATCCTCTACAAAACAATGCAGCCACACGGCATGATCATGCTTTGCATGCCAGGCAAAACAAAGGCTCACCCTGCCCCCAGGGGGTGTAAATTTTAATGCGTTACCTACAAGGTTGCGGATAACCTGTTGCAGCTTCACAGGGTCTCCCATAAATCTGTCCGGCATGGCAGGTGGCAGATCCACCACAAACTCAAGCTCTTTGACTGCGGCATGTGCCAGAGTTTGCACACACACCCGCTGCACACAGTGCTCAAGCATAAAAGGTACGCATCCCAGCTCCACATGGCCGGCCTCGATTTTTGAAAAATCCAAAAGATCGTTAATAATATCCAGCAAAGTGGATGACGCATCCTGAATATTACGCAGATACTTGTGAACAAGCGGCGAGGTTTCCAGTGAACGTACATGCTCGGTAAACGCGATAATGGCGTGCAGCGGTGTGCGTAGCTCATGGCTGATGCTCGCCAAAAATCGACTTTTGGCTGTGGTGGCGGCATCCGCTTCTTCTTTTGAACGCTGCAACGCTTCATTCATGCACTGCAAGTCACGCGTACGCTCTACCACGCGCGACTCCAACTCAAGATTGGCCTTGCTCAACATTTCCTCATACTGCACACGACTGGTCACATTCCGCACAGACCCCACAAACTCTGTAGGGCGGCCTTTTGCATCTCGCAAATACTTGCCGGACACAGAGCAGTGCATGGAAACGCCATTCATGCAAAGCACGAAAGAATAATCCTCAAGCTCGCCTGTGTCCCGCAGTACCCTGCTCATGGCCCCAAGTACTTCCATACCCAGAACATCCCGGATACGCATCTGCTGGGCCTTTTCCGGTGCAAAGGCGAACACCCGACGCACGGAAGGGCTGATCTCAATGATCTGCCCATCCATTGCTACCTGCAGGTAGACATCCTGGATGTTTTCAAAAATCCGCCTATATCGCTCTTCACTTTTGCGTAATGCCGCCTCGGCCAAGTCCCGCCGCTTAAGTTCATCATTAAGCTTGCCTGTTTGCTGCTCCACAATACGCTTTAGCGAGAGGTTCCATAGCAAAATGAAACATGTTGCCGCCAGCATTGCCATAAGGCCGGTGACCATTATGGCAATGCTCCTATCTGATATGGGGCCCTCTTCTACTATTTTCAACCACTTGCCCGAAATAGCCTTATGCTCCTCCGGCGTAATCTGCTTGAGCGCCTTATTGATGATGCCCAAAAGCACTGTATGCTCTTTGGATACTCCCATGGCAATACCAGGATAGGTTTCAATGGCGCCCCCCACCTGCAAGTTCAGAATTCCACTCTGGTTAATCCGGTGGGTGATACTGAACTGAAAATCCACCATGGCGTCAGATTGTCCAAAAGATACATGCTGAAGGCCAGTGAGGTTATCCTCCACAATATCCAGCTTGATGTCCCTAAAATGCTCTTCAAGGTAGTCATGCCAAACATACCGGCGCACCACAGATACTGTTTTGCCTGCAAGATCTTCAAGACGCAGGTTGGCAGTACGGCCACGTTGCACGACAATGATACCGGGCATGGCGATGTACGGCGAAGTAAAACGCAGATACCGCGACCTGTTGGAGCTAGGTGCAAGAGCAGCAAGCATGTCCACCCTGCCCTCTTGTACAGCGGTGAGCGTCTCTGGCCAGTTAGCCATTGTGGAAATGCTGAATTGCAGACCGGTCAATTTTTCGAGAATACGCAGATAATCACTGGCAACCCCAGAGTAATTACCCGCTGCGTCAATACCTTCAATGGGGTAGAAGTTTTTGTCAGCTCCTACACTGACAGTATAGTTTCTGGATAGCCAAGTGCGCTCTTCATCCGTAAAATTTGCCCAGACAAATTCTTTGTCCTCAATAATCCGCTCAACAGCTGTCTCTGTAGCGTTAAGGTGCTCCAATACCCGCTGATACGCAACGTACAACCCAAAAAGCAAAAAAAGAGAACCCAAGACAAGCAGCGCCCGCACCCGCATTTGCTTTACTCCCATAGGAGCGGCCGTATGAAACCGCTCCTGGCCATATGCTCATCGGCAGGATAGTATCAGCAGGGCACATGCCCTCACCATATACACCACATTAGGCAATCCAGCGCCGTATACTTTCCATGGTGCCCAGATATTCCGCGATGACCTCGCACCCCACGGATCCAGGGTGTACGCCGTCATGTAAATCGTTCATATACACCTTACTGGCCGCAAGATGTGCATACAAGTCGATATAGTCCACATTGTGGTCCAAACATACCTGGGTGTATCGTGCTCCAAGCTGCGCTATACGCATACTGTGTGCCTCTTGCACCACAGGAAACGGGCTGAGCACACGTATACACTCCGCACCATAAGTAGCCGTGGCCTCGGTAAGCACAGTAGTAAGATTGGCCGCAGACTGCTCTATGGGTACAAGTACAGCCTCTTGCGGAATCGCCATATCCACTACCCCGAAGCAAAATAACAACCGCACCTGAGTCTCTTCAAGCACGCGGCACTGCACTTCCGTGCTCCACCGGGAGAGCACGGCCTGACTTGTATGCTTGCGTGCCCCCAGGTTATAAAAGGTGGTTGGCGGTATCGGCAGGCCCGTTTGTACCCCCCAGCGCCCTGTCCAGCCAAGCACTGCTGTATCATTTACCCCCAACGTCAATGAATCGCCAAAAAAGAAAAAAGTCTTCATTACAAGCAATCTCCCTGTAAAAATGCTTTCCCTCAGTACACATGCCACTCAAGCAAAGAACGCGCCAAGGACACTTTGCCAAGACCATACCGGTATGTACCATGCAGGCTGTAGCTGCTGTCCGGCATGGCTCCATGATTTCCAGCCGACCAAACCATGGGACACGACCTGACGGGGCACTAACGCCCCGCCAGGTTGCATTCAATAAACTGTTTTTACAGATCATATCTTTTTGGGGCAGATATGCCCCACCATTCTCAAGCGGTTTAAGCCCTGGCGGACATCTTTTTGGGGCATATCTGCCCCAAAAAGATGTCCGCCAGATATTCTCGCCTGTTCATCATCTCACCACTACCTGCCGCACGCTGCAAATATACGGCCCATCCTCCCTTGGCCCCATCTTTGCTTATTAGTCTGCGGCAGCATACGCCATAGTCCATTACCCTGTACCAAAACGAAACAAACAACCCACCACGCAATGTGGCCATTTTTATGGACGGCAAAGGCATTACATACCTCAAAAGTTTCAACACACTTTCCAAGGAGCCCTTGGCATGACCCCCAAAGCCCATCCTGTCAGACATTATGTAGGCGGCCAATGGATTGAAGAGGCAGGTGTCTCTGCAACCCCACTGTACAATCCTTCCACCGGCGATATCATTGGCCACGTGCCCACGGCAAGCGATGCACTTGCCCAACGCGCTGTTGACACAGCAGCCGAGGCATTCAGCACATGGAAAAACACTCCCATTGCCAAGCGCATGGGCTACATATTCAAAATACGCGAGTTAATGGATTCCCGCCAGGAAGAGCTTGCTTATTTCATAGCCTTGGATCAGGCAAAGCACATTACAGAAGCCCGAGGCGAGGTCCGACGAGTCATTGAAATTCTTGAAGCAACAGCAAGTGTACCGACACTCATTCAGGGCGAGACACTTGATAACATCGCAACCAACATCAGCGGCAGAGTAATAAAAGCCCCCCTCGGAGTATTTGGCGGCGTTGCACCATTCAATTTCCCGGCACTGGTGTTTGGCTGGTTTATTCCCGTTGCCGTGGCAACCGGCAACACATTCATTTACAAGCCATCGACACAATCCCCATTATTCATGCAAAAAATGGTTGAAATTTTTAAGGAAATAAACATCCCACCAGGAGTCATCAACGTTATACACGGTAGCCGGGAAGTGGTGAGCCCATGGTACACTGACCCGCGTGTGGCCGGGGTATGCCTTGTGGGCTCCACTCCCACGGCCAAAGCCATGGCCAAGGCCGCAGGAGAACATGCCAAGCGTTCCATGCTGCTGGGCGGTGCAAAAAACATATTACTGGCCATGGAAGACACCGACATGGACATCTTCATAGAGAACTTCCTCAACTCCTGCTACGGCTCGGCCGGGCAGCGCTGTCTTGCTGGTTCCATTGTAGCGGCTGTGCCTGAAATATATGACACCATATGTGAACGCATTCTTGAAGCATCCAAAAACGTGATCGTCGGCAACGCAATGGACGACGGCGTATACATGGGGCCACTTATCAGCCTGAAAGCCAAAGAAAATGTTGAACGCTATGTAGATATCGCCCTTGCCCACGGTGGTTGCTCACTGTTGCTGGATGGCCGAAACCCCGTAATACCCGACAAAGATAAAAATGGCTATTATGTCGGCCCCACCGTGCTCAAGGACGTCACTCCCTGCAACCCGGTATTCAACACAGAAGTATTCGGCCCGCTGGTTTCGCTCGTAAAGGTTGCGGACATGGATGATGCCATACGCCTGATCAACAGTTCCGAGTTTGGCAACGGTGCCTGTATTTTTACACAGAACATGCACTATGCAGAAACGTTCACCCGCGAGGCAAACGTAGGCATGGTGGGCGTCAATGTGGGTATCTGTGCGCCCCACCCCTATCTGCCCTTTGGCGGTATCAAAGGCTCCCTTGTGGGTACCAGCAAGGTGCAGGGCAAAGATGCCGTGGACTTCTACACCCAAAACAAAGTTGTCACAGTACGTACCTATCATCCCAACCCGGACGTACGCTCCGGCAGAGCCCAGCCCTCCTCTTCCGGGATACGCAGTTGTGTAGCCTCATAAAGAGTAGACGTGCAGGGGCAGTCCGCATGTATGGCGAGCTGCCCCTTTGATAACCATCGTCCACCCGGTAGATTTTGACAAGACACTCCCTGCACGTGGACCATCCCCAAGGAGTACCCATGGCTGACTATACCCAACACGCACAACGCGATACCCTGAAAAAAAGTTTGACCCCCTGGCAGGTCGTGGCTCTTGCCCTTGGCTGTATTGTGGGGTGGGGATGCTTTGTACTCCCCGCGATTTCTTTTTTACCCAAAGCCGGCCCCATGGCCACACTCATGGGATTTGCCATCGGCGGTATTATCATGGGCATTGTAGCGCTCAGCTACAGCCAGGTCATTGAGCGCTACCCTGTTGCGGGCGGCGAATTTGCCTATGCCTATGCAGGTTTCGGCCCCACAGCCGCCTTTATCTGTGGCTGGGCTCTGGTACTTGGCTACCTTAGCATTGTCGCAATCAACGCATCCGCCATTGCGCTGCTTGCCCGATTTTTGATGCCCGGTGTATTCGAGTTTGGCTATCTGTATACCATTGCAGGTTGGAAGGTATACCTTGGTGAAGTACTGCTCATGTCTGCCGCCATTCTACTTTTTGGCCTCATGAACTACCGCGGGGTGGGTCTTGCCGGTTCCATCCAGCTTATCCTGGCCATTGCCCTTACATGCGGGGTCATCATTCTTACAGTTGGCGTAGTCAGTGCCCAAACCTTTTCACTGAGCAACCTGGCCCCATATTTTGCGCAAGACAAGTCTCCCCTTGCTGCTGTTATCACCATTGTTGCCATTACCCCCTTTCTCTTTGTAGGCTTTGATACCATCCCCCAAGCTGCAGAAGAATTTGCCTTTTCGCCTAAAAAAGCACGCATACTCATGCTTGCGGCCATTGGCGTCGGCGCAGTACTCTATGCCTGCGTCACGTTTTCAGTAGGGTCCATCATTCCCTACCCGGAGTTGCTTATGCAGGAACACGCATGGGCAACAGGAACCGTTGCCCACATGGCGCTGGGTAAACTGGGGGGGCTCGTACTTGGTACAGCCGTACTCGGCGCAGTGTGTACCGGCATGAACGGATTTTATCTTGCCACTACTCGTCTGCTTTTTTCCATTGCCCGCGGCAAATTCCTACCTCCATGGTTCAGCGCGGTCCATCCCGTGTACCGCACCCCCCACAATGCCATTTTGTTTACCTTGGGAATCAGCCTGCTCACACCATGGGCCGGCCGTGCTGTGGTAGGCTGGATTGTAGACATGTGCTCCGTAGGCACGATCATTGCCTATATCTTTACCTGTCTCACCTGCTATAAAATACTGGCTGCACGGGGGACAAACAACACACTCACCATACTTGGTGCCATTGCCTCTTTTATCATTCTCGGCCTGCTGACCATTCCCGGATCACCCGCTGTTATTGGTACAGAACCATGGATTTTGCTGGCCATATGGATAGTGTTGGGCATTGCGTTCTATATGGTACAGCGCACAGCTGTTCGCCACACTCCAGAGCCAGCCATACGCCAGGCTATTTTTGGTGACAGTACGGTGCCTATCTTTTTTGATACGGCATCCAATGCCACAAAAAATGCCCCTGAGCTGGGGCACCCCGGCCTGCAAAAAAAGTAGGCCTTCGGACAAAAAATACAAAAGCAAAGGGCAAGGATATCCGAAAAACGGTTGAACCCGCTTTCCCTCGTATGCTCTACTCTTTGCCTTACCCGGAATCTTTGCCTGCAAATCTACAGGCAAAGATCCCGGACTTGTTATAACTCTATCGCTCTTTACCCCAAAACAAATCCCTTACCTCAGAGCGTACCCCTGGCCCCATGAAAGCCCCCATCACAAATACGCCCAATGCCGCCAGTGTCGTAGGCACAATGGCGTGCATACCGCCCATATGGGGCTTGGTAAGGGTCAGTCCGACAAATACCCCCACTCCCGTCACAATAGAACATAATGCACCAGTGGCATTGGCTTTTTTCCAATACAGGCCCAAAATAACAGGCCACAGAAACACCGCCTCAAGACCACCAAAGGCAAACAGATTTATCCAGACAAGCAGATCTGGAGGCTCCAGAGCCGCAAGAAACACCAGCAAGCCGATAACACCAGTACAGGCAAGGCTCATACGCTGAACACTCACAGGCTTCATACGCGATACGTCCCCCCCCAGCCTGTACCGGATGTACAAATCCTTCACAATGGCTGCAGAAGCCATAAGCAACATAGAGTCCACAGTAGACATAATCGCGGCCAGGGGCCCGGCAATGAAGACCCCGGCCCAAAACGGGGGCAGCAGGTTTACGATCATACCAGGCATGGCAAGGTCCCCGGCAGGCAGACCAGGTAGCACTGCTCGGCCCAGTGCCCCTGCCAGATGAGCACATAAAATCATAAAACCAATAAGAAACGTACCCACCACCATGGCAGTATGCATGGCACGGGCATCCTTATAAGCCATACAGCGCTGTGTCGTCTGGGGCAACCCCAACACGCCAAGCCCCACCAGAATCCAAAAGGACAGCATAAAAGGTTTGGGGACTGCATTATCCGGGCCAGTGGGTGTAATCAGCCCGGGGTCCACCGCCTTGAGAGCTGCAATACAACGCTCCATCCCCCCACCCGCTTGGATAACGGCGAGCAGTACAACCACTACGGCCACCACCATGACAATGCCTTGCAGAGCATCTGTCAGTACAACAGCCCGAAATCCGCCCACAACAGTATAAAGCACCACGGTAATCCCAAAAAGGGCCAGGCCCACCACATAGGGATACCCAGTCACAGTCTGAAACAGCCGCGCACCACCAATGAACTGAGCCAACATGGCTGCCATGAAAAACACAAGTAGTGCCACAGAGCATAATGCTGCCACGGCATCGCTTTCATAGCGGGCACGCAGATAGTCCACCAGTGTCACTGAACCGGTTTTGCGTGCCACAATGGCAAAGCGCTTACCCAGAACACCCAGGGTTAAAAACGTGGTAGGCACCTGGATCATTGCCAATAATACCCAACTCAGCCCTAGGCTGTAGGCAACACCCGGCCCTCCCACAAAGCTGCTGGCACTAGTATAGCTGGCAATAATGGTCATGGCCAACACAAGGCCACCCATGGAGCGTCCGCCGATATAATACTCCTCAAGCACATGCCGTGACGAACCTTGCACAGATGTACGACGCCGCGCCCATAAGGCCACGGCAAAGGAAAACGCCAGGTACAACACCATGGGAACAACCAACTGCAACGACGTACTCATCTGTCCGCCCTCGCATCTGCCGCATCAGGGCGAGGCTCACTACCGGGAATATCATCCTCGTCATCCAGCGGCATGTCAGAAAAACACACCCGCACCACGAGCCAAAGCAATATGGAGACAAGCGGATATCCCACAATACAGCTATAAAAAAACCACTCCGGCATCCCCCATACATATGCGTATTCCTCGGGATCCCCGCCGCCCATGCCATAGGCACAAACATACCACCACAAAAAATACAAGCCATACACAGCCAGTGCAAATATGGCTTCTTTGTCTGCCTGCACAAAACGTTGATCTCGTCGCATATTCACTCTCCTCATTCTTCTGCTATCTTTCCGGACAAACACAACCCGGGTCCCCCACTGCAAGCAGCTTTTTCCCAATATTCTGAAAGATTCCGGGGCATGCTATACTTCACTGAAAGCACGCCTGTATACGTTGGAGTAGCGTACTTAGCAACCACCGTGCTGCTTCCGTGGCAGGTTTGCGGGGAAAGACCCCTGGCTGGTTCCAAACATTTTATGTCCATGTAGATATTTTGGTAAGCTACATGAATACGGGTGCCCCCACAGCGTCTAGGCACAGAGCACAAAAGACAGCCTGCCGCCGCGGCACATCGCGTCATACGGTTTACGCCACAAGCACATGCGAACATGCAAAAGGCATTGACAGGAACACCACGTGACGTTAGCTAGCTGTACACAGTACACTCCCGTTCGTATACGCGGTATCACCCCCACAAACAGGCATCACCATGTTTGACCCTGCCCTTTCCCTGCAAAGCCTCATACTTGCATTTATTACTGTCTTCTGCGGTGCTTTTGCCCAAGGAGTTGTGGGCTTTGGCCTTGCCCTGCTCATCGGGCCGCTGCTCAGCATGATTGACCCGGTCTTTCTGCCTGGCCCCGTGGTTTTGCTTGTAGGCATCATGACAGCGCTCATGACGTATCACGGCCGCAAGGACGTACACATGCCCAATGTAAAGCGTACCATTGGCGGCTATTTCATCGGCACGCTCATCGCCATGGCCATCCTTGGCAGCCTGCCGCAACGCGAAACAGCTCTCTTGCTTGGTGTGCTCATCTTATGTGCCATTGGCATCAGCTTTTTGGGCATTACTCTACCCACCAGTCGCACCACGCTCCTTTCCGCAGGTATTGTGGGCGGCTTCATGGGGACTGTGAGCGGCGTGGGCCTCCCCCCACTGGCCCTTGCACTGCAACATGAGCCTGGCCCACGGCTACGCGGTACACTGGCTTTCGTAGGATTTATCTCTATTATCATGGCCCAAGTGGCTCTGATATCTATGGGCAAGATCGGCCTGCGTGAGTTGCGGCTTGCGCTTTTGCTGACCCCTGCCGTACCGCTGGGGTACCTGGCCTCACGCCCTCTAGCCGCACGCTGTGACAAAGGGTATACACGCTATCTTGTCTTTTTGATTGCGGGTTTCAGCGCTGCCATGCTGATCATGCGCAATCTCTAACAACTGGGCAGCGGTGCGGAGCCACAAGCACCAACATCTTTTTACACAGCACAGGGCGCACCATTACAGTACGCCCTGTGTCCAAATCATATATTCGCCAGGTTCTTAGCCTTCTGCCCAGCCCTTGGCGCGCTCCACAGCACGCTTCCAGTTATGGACCAGCGCTTCGCGGGTGCCACTCTTCATCTGCGGCTCAAAGCTGCGGTCAAGCTGCCACATGGCAGTGATTTCATCCTCGCTCTTCCAGAAACCCACTGCAAGCCCAGCCAAGTATGCAGCCCCCAAGGCCGTGGTCTCTGTCACTTTGGGACGCTCCACAGGTACCCCCAAAACATCTGCCTGAAACTGCATCAGCAGATTGTTACGAGTTGCACCCCCATCCGCACGCAATGCGGCCAGGCTAATACCCGCGTCTTTTTGCATACAATCCATAATATCCAGGGTCTGCAAGGCAATGGATTCAAGTGCGGCACGAGCTATATGCGCCTTGGTGGTCCCCCGGGTTACCCCCACCATAGTCCCCCGGGCATACTGATCCCAGTGCGGCGCCCCCAGACCGGCAAATGCAGGCACCAGCGTTACACCACCATTATCAGGCACGCTGAGCGCCAGCTGCTCTACTTCGGGCGCACTCTGGATAATACCCAATCCATCACGCAGCCACTGCACCACGGCCCCGGCAATGAATACACTTCCTTCAAGGCAATACACGCGACCTGCGGGAGTATGCCAACCTGTTGTGGTCAAAAGATTATTTTTGCTGATATGTACCTGCTGACCGGTATTCATCAGCATGAAGCAACCAGTGCCATACGTATTTTTGGCCATGCCTTGGTCCAGACAGGCGTTTCCAAAGGTCGCTGCCTGCTGATCACCGGCAATCCCAGAAATGGGTATTGCCTTGCCCAGAAACTCAGGATGCGTTTCTCCCACCATGGCGGATGAATGTACCACTCGCGGCAACATGGTGCGAGGTATGTCCATAAGCGCCAGCAACTCGTCATCCCAATCACCGGTATTGATGTTGAACAGCATGGTACGGCTGGCATTAGACTCGTCGGTAACATGCTCTCTGCCTTTTGTCAGATTCCAGATGAGCCACGTATCAATGGTACCAAAACATAACTCACCGCGCTCTGCTTTTGCGCGGGCTCCGGGCACATTATCCAAAATCCACTTGACCTTGGTGCCAGAAAAATAGGCATCAATGACAAGCCCGGTTTTCTCACGAATGGTCTCAGCCAACCCGAGTTTTTTCATCTCATCGCATACACTCGCAGTGCGTCTGTCCTGCCATACAATGGCATTATAGACAGGGGCACCAGTTTTTCTATCCCAGACCACGGTTGTTTCGCGCTGGTTAGTTATGCCAATGGCAGCTACCTCTCCGGCATTCACATCGGCACGCTGGAGGCATTCGCCCATAACCCATGACTGCGTATCAAAAATTTCATTGGCATTATGTTCCACCCAACCTGGCTTGGGGTATATTTGCGTGAATTCCTTTTGAGAAATCTGTTTTATATCACCCGCACGACTGAACAAAATTGCACGAGAGCTGGTAGTGCCTTGGTCAAGTGCCAAAATATACTTACTCATTCGGGCCTCCCTTTTGAGAGTTGTACAGTAGTTATTGTCCCTGCGCCTTATAGATGGCGCCCGTGGTGTAATCATAAATCCTCCCCCCCAGAGCACCCCCCACAAAGGGCCCGAGGATGGGCACAAGCACAATGGAAAGATCCATCAAATTACTCTGCGTAAAGCCGGCAAGCAAGGCAAACAAGCGCGGGCCAAAATCACGAGCAGGGTTGATTGCGTACCCGTTCATGGCGCCCAGGCTCATACCAATGACCACCACAAGCAAGGCCACAATAAATGGTACTATCCAGCCCACGTTATTTTTAGCAGCAAAGTCACCAGCGGCCAAAATGCCGAACATCAGAATAGCAGTGCCGATAACCTGATCAATAAAACCGGGCATAAAACCAGGGATAGCAGGAAATGTACAAAAAACTCCCGCAGTGCTGGCCAGTTGAGGATCTACCAGTAACCATTTGGCCTTAAAATCAATGAAGACCAGCGCTGCGCCTGCAAAACCACCTGCTGTCTGGGCCAAGGTAAATGGAATGACTTTATGCCAGGGAAAACGGCCTGTTACAGCAAGCCCCAGGGTAACAGCGGGGTTGATATGCGCACCAGAAGGCAAGCTAGCCATGATACCCAAAAGAACCGCAAGCCCCCACCCAAAAGTAATGTTGGCCCATGTGATACCCAAGGCATCACCAAACAGCACCGTCATCGCCACCGTGCCAGCACCAAACAAAATCAGCACCATGGTGCCCATAAACTCCGAGAGAAGCTCCTTGCCTAAGGGTAATTCCTTCATACCACCTCCGCATTTTTGCATGGATTTGACGGCACTATGCCGTGTTACTCTTAGCCCCAGTCGCTAACCCCTGCCCTCATGCGGCATAAACCAACCGTGCAGCAGGGCTATGGCGGCCTCGGCCTCCTCCTCACATCGGGTCTGATCCCACCCCAGCTCATCGCCCATGATACGCGCCACCACAGGTGTAGCCTCAACAGCATGGGCAATATTCACCAATCCCAGCGGTAGACGCCGCACCAATACGTCGCTTACACGTAACGCCAGCTCGTGGCGCACCTGATAAACGACTTCTGCCTCAATATAGGGGTGCTCAGGATGCAAGCGCCCTGTCAGGGCGGTCTGCGCAACCACCTGCAGCACCGCTACTGCCTCATCTCCATATGTAGTGTACAAGGCAGCGGCCAAGTCTTCGGATACGGCATACTCACGGGCAAGCTCGGCATGAGCGCCAGGCACAAGGGCACGCGAACCCAACACCCTGAGTCCTTCTGTCACACATGGACGCCGAAGATTGAAACCGAAAAGTGCATCTGCCTTGTCCACAGCATCCTCAGCCATGCGCCGATAGCTGGTCCACTTGCCCCCGGTAATACTTAAAAGACCACCGGGGGTTACATCAAGAACGTGCGTACGCGCCAACTCCTGTGTACTGCCCTTGCCAGGTGCAAAAACCAGCGGACGCAGCCCACTCCACACCGCACGCACATCATCACGGGTAACAGAGCGCTTGAGATACTGGCAGGCATATCTCAGCAGGTAGTCCACATCTTTTTCTTCCGGCACAGGTGCGTGTACCGGCAAGGCGGGTTCATCCGTTGTGCCGAACAGCACATGCCCCATCCAAGGGATCATGAACAGCACGCGGCCGTCTTCTGTGCGCGGAATCATCAACGAAATATCAGCGGGCGCCACATCAGCATCCAACATTATATGGATACCGGAGCTTACCTTCAGAATATCAGGCAATTGTGCCTCATCCATACGACGCACTGTATCGGCCAGGGGGCCTGTTGCGTTAATCACGCCGCGTGCATGGATGGTCCACTCCTCACCGCTCAGCGAATCACGTACGTATGCCCCACGTACTTTATCCTGTTCATGCACAAGACCTGTTACTTCCACATGGTTTACACATACTGCTCCATGCGCATTGGCGGTACGGGCCAACGTCACGGCCATGCGGGCATCATTAAATTGCCCATCGTAGTACATAACCGCAGCCTTGTAGCCTTCCATATTTAATGTGGGAAACAACTCCCGAGCTTTTTTGGCGGTTATCACTTTGCTGCGACCGAGCCCCCGCCTGCCTGCAAGCAAATCATACAACACAAGTCCGGCATATATATAGCTGGCCTCATAGACTGAATGCACCGGCGTCAACAACTTGAGGGGATGCACTAAGTGCGACGCATTCTCCAAAAGTAGGCCCCGCTCTTTCAGGCCTTCACGCACCAGGCCAAACTGCTCCCTGTCAAGTTTGAGCACAGCCTTTTCAAGATAGCGCACCCCACCGTGCACCAGTTTTGTACTTTTACTGCTTGTGCCCTCTGCGAAATCTCCCCGATCCACAAGGGCTACATTGAGTCCCCGCGTAGCCGCATCCAGCGCAATGCCACATCCAGTGGCCCCGCCACCCACGACCAGCAGGTCATAGGTACCGGATTGTAACCGTCTCACCAACGCTTCCCTATTCATCAGATTTCCCTCCACTTTCTGCCATGATCAGGGCCGACGCGATATCCGTGTCTGTGACCAGCACATCCACAAATTCCCCCGCAAGCGCAGCTTTAATAATGGTAATCTTTTCCATGCCTCCGGCTGCGGCAACACGCAAGGGGATATGGCGAACCTCATTTAACCCCGGTCCCATGAAACATCTGTTTTTTGGATGGTCTACCAACTGACCAGCCCTATCCACAAAGGTCCCAAATACCTCACCAACAGCCCCTGCCCTTGTCAGCGAAGACAACTCCTCATGCGTGATGGCACCAAGCGCAACATTTGTCGCTGTGGCTGTCAGTTCGCCCAACCCCACAAGAGCCACATCCACCGCCACTGCCCGCGCATATACCACACGGAACAGCTCCTGAGACTTAAGCAGAGCACACACCTCTGGAGTAGGGGCAAACATGGGCGCAGCAATGTAATACGTCTGCAATGCTTTCAGGCGACGCGAAAAAGTAGCTACAATTTCATAAGGATTAACGATAATGCTATGCGGAAGGCCTCCGTATAGCGAAACGACAGTAAGCTCTTCCGCCGGTTCTACCGGTATGTCCAAAGCCGCGACAGCCATGGTAGTACCCCAGCCAAGCCCCAGTGAAGCACCGTTGCGCAATACACTCGCAAGATAATACGCCGCAGCCCGCCCCACATTACTGTTACAGTGGGCCGGGGCAAGAGAGGTGGGAACCACAACTGCACGCCGCAATCCGAAAATCTGCTCCAGGCGGCGTTCCTGCTCATTGCAGACGGCTCTATCCGTGTTGATGACAACCTGCACATACCCTTCATCGCGGCAGCGTTGCAAAAGGCGTACAATACGCATGCGGCTGACCCCCAGCCACCCAGCCACTTCGGCCTGCGTCATGCCATCCACATAATATGCCCAGGCAATGCGGCTCAAAAGCTCATGATCTTCACACGAATATCCGGACATGCTACAATGCTCGCATTTTGCTTGACGTACCCTTGGGTCGGCTGCCCGGCCGGTAACTTTCCGACACAAACCAATCATGATATCACGATACAATCTCGTAACAGTTGGCCCTGTATCAACATATGTTCACACTACGAACATATGTCAGCGCACACATAAAACGCAAGTCCAAAAGCCAATTTTCTACCATGGAGCATCTTGTATCCCCCACAATATACCCCAAAACGCGGGCTGTTTACGTGTAAGTCTCTACAGGCAGTGCCTCTAGGATATTCCCCCACAAGGCCATGTACTACTTAGATATATTTTAGCTTCCGACCATTGACACCTGATACCCCCACGTGTATTTAGATTTTCCTAACTATTTTTGGAATACGAGCTTTACCCCATGCATAAAAGACAATGCCACCCCCTTTGGAAACGCCACATCAGATCTGCCGTGGCAATAAGTAATTACAGTTTTCAAAAGCTTTCAGACAAGCGGGGTAATGACCCACTGAGCAGCCTTACCCACCGCCAACTATGCATGGTCATGACCATTCGTGATTATACCAAAGAAAAGGCAGAGGGCATTTCATTGACAGAGCTGGCCAAGCAGTCAAATATTTCGCCCCCCTCAGCTTCTGCCATGGTGAACGTTCTGCTCCGCAAGGGCGTACTGGTGCGCAAGCATCACTCAACAGACAGACGTGCCGTGTGTATTTCTCTTTCCCCGGCACTGCAAGACTACCTGGCAGACTCAGAGCGCTTGCTAGATGAAAAGCTCATTGAACTTTCCACTGTTATCAGTGAAAAACATATGCGGTACTGGTCCGAGGTCGTGGACATTCTCAACAGGGAGCTTGCTCCCAGCAATCAGCCGTACCGGACAAACTTTGTCGATGCGGTATATTCTGGATCTGACTATGCAAAATCATAATCTGTCATATGTGATGCAAACACTTTTCCTCCAACGGCATATCATGGCCATACGCAGTGCCTGCGTAGCCCTGGCTCTGGTATGGTTTGCCACGTCCCCCCCCCTTGCCCATGCTGGCCCTGACACAGCACAAGCACCTCCGCCATCCGTCACAGTAGAAAAGGTCCTAATCCAAGAGACTAACCCGATCACCAGCTATGTGGGTCGCGTAGAAGCCATACAAGCCGTAGACTTGCAGCCTCGCGTAGAAGGCTACCTTGAGGTTGTCAATGTTGACGAAGGTAGTGAGGTCAACGCAGATGATACTCTTTTTGTCATTGAGCAGCATCTATACAAGGCTCAAGTAAATGCTGATTCCGCCGCTGTGGACAAAGCGCGAGCCATGTTGGACAAGGCGCAGAAATACCTTCAGCGCCTTCGGGCAACACGCAAAAACGGCGTAGCAGCAGCAGACCTAGACGCCGCTGTCAGTGACCACCTACAGGCCAAGGCACAATTGCACGCAGCCCTAGCCGCTCTTGAGCGTTCCAAGCTAAACCTGCAATATACTACCATCACTGCCCCCATCCATGGTCGCATTGGCCGAGTGCAGGTAACCCGCGGCAACCTTGTCACCCCTGCGACAGGCCCGTTGGCCCGTATTGTACAGGTTGACCCTATCCGCATTGTGTTCTCATTAAATGAGCAAGAATACTTGGAACTGCAACGGCGACTCACGCAGCTTCCCTCTGGCGAGCAGTCTCTTTCCGAGGCTCTTGTCCTGCGTCTTTTGCTTTCCGACGGAACAGAGTACCCCCGCCAAGGTCGTATGGACTTTGTGGATAATGAAATTGATCCGTTAACCGGCACCATTGCCATACGTGCCGAGTTTGACAACCCGGAACAACTGTTGCTCCCCGGCGCATATGGTACAGTACAACTGCGCCAAAGCGAACCCGTAAAATACCCCTTGGTACCACAAGCCGCCGTGCAGGAAGACAAAGATGGTCGTTATGTACTGCTGGTGGATGAAAACAACACCGTTGTCATGCGCCGCATTGTCACAGGCACCGCAGTAGGACCTTCTTGGGCGGTGCAGCAAGGACTTGAAGGTGGCGAAACCGTCATTGTATACGGTCTGCAAAAAGCCCGTATCGGCAAAACGGTTGCCCCCAAACTTGATGCCTCACGCGACCAGGAGTAGCCCATGTTCGCCAACCTGTTTGTAAGCCGTCCACGGCTGGCCATGGTCATCTCGCTGGTGATCAGCTTGGCCGGTTTGGTCGCGCTTCTTGCCATTCCCATTGCCCAGTACCCTCAGATTACGCCTCCTCAGATTGAGGTTTCGGCAGTCTATCCCGGTGCCAGCGCACAGGTACTTGCAGATACTGTAGCCGCGCCCATTGAATCACAGGTCAACGGTGTGGAAGGCATGATCTACATGTCATCCAACAGTAACAATAGCGGTATGTACTCGCTTACGGTCACCTTTGCGCCAGATGTCGATCCTGACATAGCACAGGTCAACGTACAAAACCGTGTAGCCTTGGCTGAACCTGTCCTGCCCCCTGAGGTCAGGCAACAAGGCGTCTCCATTCGTTCGAAATCATCGAACATGTTGGTGGTATATTCCTTTATATCTCCGCGTAAGACCCGTGACTCTCTGTTTTTGAGTAACTACGTCAGTATCAACGTCAAAGATGCCTTAAGTCGCGTGGCCGGTGTCAGCGACGTGATGGTCTTTGGGGCCAAAGACTACAGCATGCGGGTTTGGCTCGACCCCGACAGAATGGCTGCGCTGAAAGTCAACCCAGAAGAAGTCATGCAGGCCATAAGTGCGCAAAATATTCAGGCCGCAGCAGGGACTGTGGGTGCAGAGCCATCTCCGCCAGGACAACAGCTCACATTCATACTCCAGGCCAAAGGGCGCCTGGCCACGGTTGAAGAGTTTAACAACATCATCTTGCGCGCCAATGCCGCAGGCGGAGTACTACGTCTCGGTGACGTAGCCCGGGTGGAACTGGGGGCCAAGTCATACCTCACCTCTGCCACTTATAATGGTAAGCCCACCATTGCCTTGGGTGTATACCAGAGCCCCACCGCCAATGCTCTGGAGACCATTAACGGGTTGAACGCAGAGCTTGAACGACTTTCTCAATTTTTTCCAGATGATGTGGAATACAGGTTGGCGTATGACACCACGGACTATGTTCGTGCTGCGCTCACAGAAATTGTGTTGACGCTGCTGTTGACCTTTGCCCTGGTCATGATTGTTACCTATGTTTTTTTACAAGACTTCAGGGCCACGCTTGTCCCCACCCTGACCATTCCTGTGTCACTACTGGGTACGTTTGCCGTACTCATGGCAATGGGTTACAGCGCCAACACCTTTACGCTGTTTGCACTTATCCTCGCCATAGGTGTTGTGGTAGATGATGCCATTGTGGTTGTTGAAAACGTACAGCGTCTGATGGCAGAAGAAGGACTCTCTTCCAGCGAGGCCACCATCAAAGCCATGCAACAGGTTACAGGTCCCATCATTGCCACCACACTGGTATTGCTTGCGGTATTTGTGCCTATCGGCTTTTTACCCGGCATTACAGGCAACATTTTTCGCCAATTTGCGGTAACTATCTCCACGGCAGTGCTCTTTTCCTCCGTCAATGCCCTCACGCTCAGCCCCGCGCTATGTGCGCTACTCTTGCGCCCTGTCAGCTTGGCAGAGCGCGGCCCCCTGGCACAGTTTAACATCGTGCTGGACAAGTGCCGTAACCGCTTTGTCACCAGCACGGCATGGCTTGTCCGCAAGCTTGCCGTAGCCGGGCTGCTGTTTGCGCTGACAGCTGGGCTGACCTTGTACATGATGCAGACCATACACAGTAGTTTTGTGCCTGACGAGGACCAGGGGGGGCTGTTCATAGATATCCAGTTGCCCGACGCCGCTGCCACGCCCAGAACTATCTCCATGGTCGAACAGGTTTGTACGATCATTGCAGGGACAGAAGGCTTTGAGACGGTTGTCGGTATTTCCGGGTTTGGCTTGACAAGCGGTATCAATACAAACTCAGCTCTGGCCATTGGCAAGTTGGCTCCATGGGAAGAGCGTGGTGACTCCGCATTGCATGCGGCCAGCCTGCAAACCAAGTTGAGTATTGCGCTTGAGCATATCCCCTATGCCAATACCCGCGTCATGATGCCCCCCTCCATTCCAGGCTTGGGTCTGACAGGCGGTATTGACTTCCGGCTTCTGGCAACACAAGGCCAAACCCCACAAGAATTGGGGGCCGCGCTGCGTGCAATGCTCGTTGCAGCCAACAACGACTCCAGATTCCTCGCTGCGTTCAGCTCGTACTCCGCTACTGTACCTCAGGCATATATTGACCTTGACCGCACTAAGGCTCAAAGCATGAACGTACCGGTAAGCAGCGTATTTGCCACGCTACAGGCACAACTCGGCTCAAGATATGTGAATGACTTCAACCTGCTAGGACGCTCGTTTCAGGTAATCATACAGGCTGATGCGGATTACCGCGATGCACTGGACGATATCCGCCGTCTGCATGTACGCAGTAACAACGGGCAAA
This sequence comes from uncultured Desulfovibrionaceae bacterium, assembly GCA_964593925.1. Taxonomy (GTDB): domain Bacteria; phylum Desulfobacterota; class Desulfovibrionia; order Desulfovibrionales; family Desulfovibrionaceae; genus Oleidesulfovibrio. The sequence continues at coordinate 69,735 of CAZQKM010000006.1, forward strand.
TGGTGCCTTTGGGCAGTATCGCCACAGTGCGGACCATATTGGGCCTGCAAAGCGCCGAACGATATAATCAGTTCCCTTCAGCTCAGATAATCGCCCTTCCCATACCCGGATTCAGTTCCGGGCAGGCCATGGATCTTTTTGAAAAATTGGCTGTAGACACACTGCCCGAGGGATATGCTTATGAATGGTCTGGGCAAAGCTATCAAGAAAAACAAACCCAAGGGCAGGCAGGATTGCTTCTGGCACTGGCGTTGCTGTTTGGCTATCTGTTCTTGGTGGCTCAGTATGAAAGCTGGACAACCCCCCTACCGGTCATGTTTTCCATCTTATTTGCCACATGTGGCGCTTTGGCCGGCCTGAAGCTTGCCGGTATGCCATTGAGTATCTATGCCCAAATCGGGCTGGTACTGCTGGTGGGGCTCGCCGCTAAAAACGCCATCCTCATAGTTGAATTCTCACGGGATAAGCGGCTGGCGGGTGCTTCCATCCTGGAAGCTGCCACCTCTGGTGCACGCATCAGATTCCGTGCGGTACTCATGACGGCACTGTCCTTTATCTTGGGCGTGTTCCCCATGGTTGTTGCTCAGGGAGCAGGGGCAGGTAGTCGCCAGTCCATTGGTATGACCGTGTTTGCGGGCATGCTGGCCTCCACCATGATAGGTATATTCTTTATTCCCCCACTGTATGCAGCCTTTGAATCCATGCGTACAGCTACCGCCGCATGGTTTAGTAACAGACGCGCCAAGTCCTCCCAGACCTAAGGAACACCCATGATACGATATCCTTCTTTGCTAAAAAAACTTTGTAAAACCAGCATAGTAATGCTGCTTCCAAGCTTTTTGCTGGCAAGCGGTTGCGCCGTAGGACCTGACTACAGCGCCCCCGATCTGCCAGAACTATCTCCATGGCGTCTTGAAGCAGGTTCCGGCATCCAAGAGGAGCAGGGAACGCCCCAAAAGCTTACACAGTGGTGGCAGGTGTTGGAAGACCCACTGCTCGATAGCCTCATGGCCCGGGCTGTGACAAGCAATCTGGGCCTGAAGGAAGCACGGGCACGCGTACGGGCTGCACGCGCACGGCTAGGTATCAGCAAGTCGGCTTTGTATCCTTCATTGGATGCTGCCGCCAGCCTGTCCACAGGCAAAGGCGCTGAGAACTCCGGAAATATCGACGAAGAGCTGCACCTGTACCGAATGGGTTTTGATGCTGGTTGGGAAATCGACATTTTTGGTGGTACACGGCGTGCTGTGGAAGCAGCCGGGGCAGAGCTTGCCGCCAGCGAAGCTCAGTTACGCGACGTGTACGTGAGTATGCTTGCAGAAATCGCCTCCACCTATGTCTCAGTCCGGACATATCAAACTCGTCTTACCGTGGCGCAAGCCAACTTGGTAGAACAGCAGGAAATGTTTGAAATTGTGGAGTCGCGTCATGAATCCGGCCTGACAGACGCCTTGGGCGTACAACAGGCCCGCTACAGCCTTGAGAGTACACGGGCAGAAATTCCCGTGCTGCAAGCACGGCTGGACAGCACCATGAATACACTGGCGTTGCTGCTAGGCCTTCAGCAGGGAACGCTCCATGAAGAACTACAGCCACAAAAAGCCATTCCCACGCCTCCCCCCAGTGTGGCGGTGGGCGTGCCTGCAGACGCTTTGCGCAATAGACCCGATGTGCGTATGGCAGAACGTTTGTTAGCTGCTAAAACAGCAGAGATCGGCGTGGCCACGGCAGAATTGTACCCCAAACTGCGTCTCATAGGCTCCATAGGGCTTGAATCGCTAAAGCAGAGCACTCTGCTTGACACTGCCAGCCAAATGTACAGCTTTGGGCCGAGTATCAACTGGCCCATATTCCATGCCGGAGCCATCCGGCGGAATATAGATGTGGCCGAAGCCTTGCAGGAACAATACCTCTACCGCTATGAACGAACCTTGCTGAACGCCCTGAATGAAGTCCAGACAGCCATGACCGACTATGCCAAAGAGCAGGCCCGCCACCAAGCTCTGGAACAGGCCACTCTTGCCGCCCGCGAAGCACTTGCCTTGGCACAGGACAGGTTTATGAATGGCCTTGTGGACTTCAGTGATGTACTGGAAGCACGCCGTTCGCTGCTTTCTTATGAAGACCAGCTCGCAGTGTGCGAAGGTGCTGTGGTGGCCAGTCTGGTGCGCATCTATAAATCCATGGGCGGTGGCTGGCAGACTATGGAAGCCTTGGAAGAACAAAATAGCGCCCCAGGGCAGCCCACACCAGCCGGACCATAATAAACGTAAGGTCCCATAGCAGCAGAACGCCTGCGCCGCCTGCGGCAATACAAAAATTCCTTTTTCACCACAGCTTGTACAAAAGGCGGCGCTCCCCCCAAAAGGGAGCGTCGCCTTTCAAATATATTCCCCCCTCCCAAGGCGCCTCTGAGCCGTCTTGCCAAAAGTTGTAACTATCCCTGCGCACCTCTTGGAAGCTGAAGTCGATAATATTATATACACGGCAAAAATCTTACGGATGTTGCATCAGTATTTGCTGAGTCCGCTTGAACCGGCATTTATCTCATACGAAATGGGTCGCTATATTGAAATATACGGGCCTGACCTGTGGATATACGGGCATACCCATGAATGCGATGCTCAGCGCTTGGGAAAAACTCGAATTATTTTCAAGCAACTGGGCTATCCTGATCGTTTCGGGGGCTACGAAAGAACCGGTGCCTTTGATGGTTACGGGTGCCAGGTTGATATTTAGCTCCGAAGTTTGCCTGCTCACCGGCAAGCAATCGGGGAAAAATGATTGGATTTATGGAGAGTAGTCTAAGGCGGCTCTTGCTGGACGCCGCCGCCTCTGGCATTGTCTTTTATGGAAAAAATACATGCGCGAGAATGAGACTAACCGAATTCAAGAAAACCCTTGGACAGCTCAAAGAGGGGATTATTTCCATTGTCGGCCATGCTGAACAAGCATGGCGAAGATGCGTTGTGGTTCGGTATCCGTGACGACGGCACAGCTCTGGGCCTGAATGCCGGGGACAAAACCATACGCGATATTTCTCAGGCCATTGCCGCGCATATAGAACCGAAAATCTACCCCGAGATCACCACCGAGATGGTCGAGGGGATACAGTGCGTCAAGGTCCTTTTTGCTGGCCAGGAAACACCTTACGCCGCGTATGGCAAGCAATACAAGCGCGTTGGTGATGAAGACCGGCAAATGAGCGCCAAAAAGCTGGAAAAATTATTTTCCAGAAGAAGCCACTCCGCCGGGCATTGGGATCAATACCCTTGGCCAACAGTTTTTTGGCTTCTTCCCGGCGTTCTCTGGCATCTTTAAGTGATACGGTGGGCTATTCACCGAAACTCAAAAGCTTTTCCTTCTGCTCGAAGCGATAAGCCATGCGCCAGAGCTTGCTTTCACTGGCAGTACCGAAGAGGAACAGGCCACCGCCGTCAAAATGTTTTTTGGGTTTTCCGGTGTAGCGAACGTTCCTGATGTGGGGTATTACTTCTTGTTCTTCGTTGGACCAAGAGATGCCCATCTGGACAGAAATATTTATGATTCAAGTATGTTAATCGTGTGTGTATCGAAATATACATAGTACATTGATACCCACAAAAGGTTTGGATGCAACTGCACCTCTTTACACTTTGGGGAACAAAGCTGGACAGGAAAAGTGAAGAGCCTCAACGATTTTTACTCGTTGAGGCTCTTCATAATACTCAAATTTGGCGTCCCCAAGGGGATTTGAACCCCTGTCGCCTGCGTGAAAGGCAGGTGTCCTGGGCCAGGCTAGACGATGGGGACGCTTGGTTCGCTCTACGTTATTTTACGCCGTGCGGAAAATTCTTTTGGCAGAATCTACACAGCACGTCAAGTAAAAAATAAAATAAAAATACAACTCTTCACCAAATACCCATACCGCACACCCACGAGTGGCTACAGCGCATGCAGCGTAACACGTCTCAGACCAGAGTACATACACGGCAACACGCTGCTATTATGACCGTTCTTTGAAAAATTGTACGTACTTTTTGTAACAACGAGTAACAGGCGAATCCTCATCTAGGATTTCAGTCAATGCCCCCAGATGTTCAGGTTCGGGCACAGGCAGACGCCGCACCGTCTGCCGCGGGGGGGCCACGCGAGCAAGATCCGCCTTGCCCATGAGCAGATCCACTTGCACACGGTTAAAATATGCTTCTCCCACAAAATCGTTGACCCTCTCCAATATTTCCTGCGTGCAGTACGTCAGATCTTGCTGCGCCATATTGTCTTCAGCCCCAATAATCAGGGTATGATTACGGTGCCCCAAAGGGATGGCCAGTGCCGCTATGTCCGGGCCCATGATCTCTACCCATTGTTGCCACAGCAGTGTGAGCCGCTGGGTAAGACCATTACCACGCTCATTAAGAAAACGACGCAAGGCATCACGTATGTCATGGGCATAGGTCTCGTACATGTTCTCTTCTCCAAAAAACGCCGATACGCGTCTGTTTGCAGCATAGCATGCAGTGTGTAGGATACAAGCCTTATTTTACGAGCTAAGACCATGGCAGAAGCCAAGGGGGCCTCTTATATCAGGAAAGCATCTATTGACTGTATTCTCAAACTTGGATAGAGTTACATCAATTTTTCTTGATTCATAATCATCAAGCAAACTAAAAATACTTCTCGGATCAATACGCATGTCTTCTGCATTGGGATTATTCAAGGCCTTGTCGGATGAAACCCGCCTACGGCTTATGAACGTGCTGAACCGTTTTGAATTGAGCGTCAATGAGCTCGTGGCCATACTAGAGATGGGCCAATCACGCGTGTCACGCCATTTAAAAATCATGACCGGCGCAGGCCTGCTCACTTCGCGCCGCGACGGTTTATGGGTGTTTTATTCCGCGCCGGATCAAGGTGTAGGGCGAGACTTTATCAATGCAATAATGCCCTTTGTCATCAAAGATACCACATTGCAGTCTGATCTTGATATGGCGCGAAAAATCATAGAGGACCGCTCGCGAAAGACACGTCAGTTCTTTAATGCCATTGCCGAAGACTGGGACCAGCTCAGCCGAGAAATCATGGGTGGTTTCAACCTGCCCAAAACCATTGTCTCACATATGCCGCGTTGCAAAGTTGCTGCTGATTTTGGTTGCGGCACCGGTAGTATGCTGTGGACACTGATGAAGAAGGCAGAAAAGGTTATCGGCGTAGATGGCTCTCCACGCATGCTAGAGCTTGCCCGACGGCGCTTTGAAGACGATGCAGACCGTGTGTCTCTACGCATTGGTGACCTGGAACATCTACCACTAGCCGATGATGAAGCTGATTTTGCAGTGCTCAGCATGGTACTGCACCACCTGTCCCACCCCGGGGCATCACTCAAGGAAGTACAACGAGTACTCCGTAAAGGCGGCACTTTGGTGCTTGCCGACTTTGACAGGCACGAAAATGAGCGAATGCGCACCGAATACGGTGATCGCTGGCTTGGATTTGAAGGTATGGCGCTGACTCAAAAGTTGCTCCACGCGGGCTTCATACTACGCCACAATGACCTGCATCGGGTGGAAAAAGGTCTTTCCATCCACCTGATTGTTGCTGAAAACGATACATAAGACCTGACTAGGAGATTGTTATGACAGATGCCACAAGGGCCATCCCCCTAGACCTGAGCCTGGAACACAAAATCAGAGACCTTTCCCAAGCGGACTTCGGCTATAAAGAAATGCAGCTCTCTGAGCGCGAAATGCCTGGCCTCATGGAGCTTATAGCAAAACACGGTGCACAAAAGCCCTTACAGGGCCTTAAAGTAACCGGGTCACTGCACATGACCATCCAGACAGCCATGCTGATCAAAACACTATATGAACTTGGCGCTGATATCCGCTGGGCATCATGTAATATTTTTTCCACTCAGGACCATGCTGCCGCAGCCATTGTCCACTCCGGTATGGCAAAGGTTTTTGCCTGGAAAGGAGAAACACTGGAAGAATACTGGTGGTGCACTGAAATGGCGCTTACCTGGCCTGATGGATCTGGGCCGGACCTGATTGTGGATGATGGTGGTGACGCCACTATGTTGATCCACAAAGGAGTAGAAGCTGAAAAAGACCCCGCCATACTGCGACAAGCCTATGACAACAAGGAATTTCAAGTTGTCATGGACCGTATTGCCCTAAGCGTGCAACAAAATCCACAAAAGTGGACGCACATTGCAAAGTCCATAAAAGGCGTGTCCGAAGAAACCACCACAGGCGTACACCGACTCTACCATATGGAAAAAGAAGGCTCACTACTTTTCCCCGCCATAAACGTAAACGACTCGGTTACAAAATCCAAATTTGACAACCTCTATGGCTGCCGTGAATCACTGGCCGACGGCATCAAGCGTGCCACGGATGTCATGATTGCCGGCAAAACCGTAGTGATACTGGGCTATGGTGACGTGGGTAAGGGCTGTGCACAATCCATGCGCGGATTTGGTGCACGCGTACTGATCACTGAAATCGACCCCATTTGTGCGCTTCAAGCAGCCATGGAAGGCTTTGAAGTACTCACCATGGACGAAGCCGCCCCACAAGGTGACATCTTTGTGACAGCTACCGGTAACTTTATGGTAATCACCGGCCAACATATGGAACAGATGAAAGACGAAGCCATTGTCTGCAACATCGGCCACTTTGATAATGAAATTGACATGGCCTACCTAGAAAACTCACCTCAGTGCAGCTGCCTAAACATCAAACCACAAGTGGACAAGTGGACGTTGGCTTCAGGGCGCTCCATTATTGTGCTGGCAGAAGGACGCCTAGTAAACCTTGGTTGTGCCACAGGGCATCCCAGCTTTGTCATGTCCAACAGCTTTACCAACCAAGTGCTGGCGCAACTTGAGCTTGCCTCTAACCCCTCGTTGAAAAACGAGGTGTACATTCTGCCTAAAAAGCTGGACGAAGAAGTGGCCCGTCTACACCTTGCCCGCCTTGGTGCCAAGCTCACCGTGCTCACCGATGAACAAGCCACCTACATCGACGTACCCAAAGAGGGACCTTATAAACCTGACCATTACCGTTACTGAAACAGGGCTTTCATCACAGCTCTCTGATACAAAACAGCTACCTTGCAAGTAGTGAGGTAGCTGTTTTACATTGCAAACTTTCCCTCAACAGCGACCCCTTGCCCACCTTGCGCTTCATCGGCCACAAAAATGACAACCGTGAGAACCACCGAAACCTCTCAGAGACTCGCCACATACAAGCCTCAAAAAAAATACACACGTCCCGCCCCCTGGAATAAGGCACTATTATTACCAACATACCTTATGGACAAAACGTGTGGCAGGGATTTACACAAGGCCCCCAGGGCATACTAGCGGCAACTGCATCAACAAAGTCGCTTGACGTATCCCGCAAGTGATTGTTTAATAACTTTTTCACCTCTCTCAAAAAGCAGGAACCATGGCCTCATCAAAGCCCGTCATACTGGAAAACGCACGTACGCTTTTTGCTGAAAGTGGCTTCAAGGGTACCACTATTGCACAGATCTCAAAAATGTCCAATGTGACAGACGCGGCAATATACAGACACTTTCGCTCAAAACAACAGCTTTTCGAATGCATCATCAATCATTTTTTGGATGAATTCAAAGTCCTCGCGGACAATGTGCAGCAGCGGCAAAAAAGTGGATATTGCCTTATCGAAACCCTTATTCTTGATCTCGATAAATTCATGGCGCAACGTGTGACAGACTTCAAAGTCATCATGAGTACCTATACAATCATGGATAATGCCCGAAATGTCATGGACCGCATATACGCACTGCTGGAGGAAACCCTGGTGCGCTGCCTTGAAAAAGGAATCCTCGATACTACAGTACGCGCTGACATTAACGTACCCACCACAGCGTCCCTGATTGCTGTCATGCTTATTGCCTTGGGACGCCACCAAGTCTATTGGCCAGAAGCACCCCAACTTGCCGCAGAGGCAGTGGAGTTCTGCCAACGCAGTCTGCGAAGTGTGTAGTAATCTGCTGTGCATGGCCTGGTGTGCCCTCTCGCATTTCGGCTCTTGGTAGTGCTGCAGAATGGCATAAAAATGGTGCCTGTTTTTTGTATTTCATGTACAGTCGGACGCTGTACGTCGACAGTATCCTGCCCCGGGCTTATCCAGCGATTCGATAGACGATACTCCCCATAATGCGTCAGAATCGTTTTTCAAATGCCCAAAAAACAAACGAGCTCGGCAAGTCTCATACTTTATGGCTACAGCCTGCCAGCAAGTGTTTTGGCAGGGATCAACCCTGTGGCAGCAGCAGAAACAATATTGCCAGCTACGCCCGGGCCATCGCCAGCCACAAAAAGCCCCTCAACACCAGTTTCAAGCTGATTATCGGTTTCCACCTGTGTGGCAAAAAACTTGACCTCAGGCGCATACAGCAATGTTTCTTCATTGGAGATGCCAGGCGCCACGTGATTAAGCTGCTCCAACCCTTCTACCAAGTTGGTCACAATACGCTCCGGCAAAGCAATGGCAATGTCACCAGGGACCACATTGGTCAATGTGGGCTCAATGTAACCTTTCTGGATACGGTTCCATGTGGAACGCCGCCCCCGCTTCAAGTCACCAAAGCGCTGCAAGATAGGCTTTCCACCACCAATAATGGAGGCCAGCCTGCCTATGGCCGTACCATAACCGGTGTTATCCGATACAGGATCAGTCAGCACCACCTTGGAAAGAAAAGCAAAATTGGTATTTTCTGACTTTTTGTTCCGATAAGCATGCCCGTTGACACAGACAAATTCCTGATAGTTTTCCAACGCGATAAAGCCCGCAGGGTTGGTACAAAACGTACGGGTTTGGTCGTCATATGTTCTGGTCTGCACAAAAAAAGTGGGATCATAAATAATATCTGTGATCTCAGACATGATGTCGTTATGCACTTCCACCCGCACACCCACTTCAATACCACGCTGACTGACCTGTAGCCCAAAGGAGCGACAAAGCTCACCCACCCAATCTGCGCCCACTCGTCCAGGGGCAAGAATCACCGCTTTGCAAACATATTCCCCCTGGTCGGTGACCAATCCCTTCACCCGGCCTTTTTCCACAATCACGTTCCGGGCCTCTTCCCCGGTCCGGATAACCACACCATGATCGGCTATGTAATCACACATCTGGGCGATATGATCAGGCAGGCAGTCGCTGCCAAGGTGTTTCTGCTTGATCAACAGCAAATCTATGCCGTGTTTTTTTGCCTGCCTGCGGCGCAACCTAGCGGCTTCCATGTCGGCAGGATATACGGGGCCATCCATACCAAAACGGTTAAAAATCAATTCTGTTTCATCAATAAGCGCCTCTGCCTCCTTGCGTGGAAGAAACTGCGTCAAATCCGTCTTGCCCAGCTTGTGGATAAAGTTGAGCTTCCCATCGGAAAACAGTCCTCCTCCCCCCATGCCTGAAAGGATATGGCACGGCTTGCAACGCATGCATTTTTGCGTTTTGCTAATGGGGCATCCTCGTTTGTGCACAGCATTACCACGTTCGATAAGACACACAGAAAGGCTGGAGTATTCCGCCAAATAGTACGCGGCGAAAAGGCCGGCGGGCCCTCCGCCCACAATCACCACATCAAATGTATTTGCAGCTTTACCCATTCCAACCCTCCAGCAAAAATATCGCCACTGCATACGCAAAGTATTTCTCGCGCGCACAATGGCATATTATACCATGCACACTATCTAGAGCTTTTGTCAATGTCAGGCAGTGCCCCACAATAGAACATTGCTCTACAAGACTGCCATATGCATCACTTGTACCTGCACCACATCATAAAAAATTTCGGACACTAGACAGGGCTGCGTCAAGCCGCTAGAGTCTACATTGATGATTTCGGCAAAAGAAACTCCACTCTGGATACGTCGACCCGCCCTGTGCGCTGTCGCCATTATAGCCACCACCACGCTGGTACGTCTCTGGTTTGTTGCCTCCGGCCAGCTTGACTTGGTGCAAGACGAAGCACAGTACTGGGACTGGACTCGTCGTCCGCAACTGTCCTACTACTCCAAGGGCCCCCTTATAGCATGGATTATCAGCCTGTGGACCGGGGTGTTTGGCAATACCGAATTGGGCGTGCGATTTGCGGCGGTACTGCACTCGTGTCTGGCTCAAATTATCCTGTATGCGGGCATAGGGAACCTCATGCGCCGGCCCTCATTGGGCCTGTGGACCCTTGTGGTAGCCAACACTACGCCGCTTTTCATTGCCTCCGGCATCCTCATGACCACGGACAGCCCCCTTCTGGTATGCTGGACAGCGGCACTCATGTGCCTATACTGGGTCTCTATCTCTCCACGTAATCCCTTGCCGTATACACTGCTGGGAGTAAGCATTGCTGTGGGCCTGCTGGCAAAGTACCTCATGCTGGCCATGGTGGGCGTGGCCTTGCTGTATGTAGTTGGGCTCAAGCGTCAACGCCTGCTTCCAAACGGTCTGCTCCCCCGGCTGTTACTCTCGCTAAGCCTAGGCACCGTGGCGGGCATGATGCCTATCCTCATGTGGAACATGCAATACGATTTTGTGGGTTTTCGCCATGTGGCCAGCCTTGCGGGTGTAGCCTCAAATGACCCAAAACCGCTTATCCGGTTTGATCGCTTTCCTGAGTACATGGGCTCGCAGATAGGCATTATCACGCCATGGTGGTTTGTATTCATGCTCATAGGTGCATGGCGTACCCTGCGGGTATGGCGTTTACCCCGCTTTGGTCGTGACATCTACAGCGGCCTGCGAAACGACATGAATGACGTGCGCCAATCCCTGCTGCTTTCCTCGGCATTCTGGCCCTTATGGATGTTCTTTGTTGTCTGGAGCTTTCATACCCGTATTTATGCCAACTGGGCTGCCATGAGCTATGTCGCGGGCATCATCCTATGTGCAAACGCCTTGGAATGGAGCGGCCACACGGTACGCGAGGCAGGCAAACGTCTTTTGCGGCTGCGGCTGCGCCGGCTCTGGATCGCCATGGGGGTATTGGTTTTTACCTTGATGTATGCCCAAAACCTGCTGCCACTGCCGCCGCAGTATAACCCCACCGTGCGCCTCAAGGGATGGAATGATCTTGGCCACAAGCTGGAGGCATTGCAGCAAAGCCTGCCGAATCCGGACAAGGTCTTTTATTTCTCCAAGTCATACGACATTACCGCCGCGCTGGCGTTCTATGCGCCTGGCCAGCCCATCACCTACTGCGCGGATTTTGGTAGGCGCATGAACCAGTACGACCTGTGGCCCACGCCTGAAGACAAAAAAGGGTGGGACGCCATTTATGTACAAAAAGACACCAGTATCAAACCCCAACTTGTAGACATGTTCGCTTCGCATGAGGTTATCCGCTATCAAAGCACCCATCGCCAAGCTCCTGGACGCCCCTTCACAATCATCGTGTTACGCAATTTTACCGGCAACTGGCCCAAGCAACAGCAAGGACGGTATTAGCCATGACACCGTTAGATACTGCCTCGGTTTCATCGGTCTGCGCACGCTGCGCAAAGCGCTTCAATTCATGTTGCGCCATGCTCCCGGGTAACGAAGAAGTCTGCTTTCCTCTTTCCCTTGGCGAAGCGCAACGTATGTCGGATCACGGCATCCCGCCGCAGAGTGTGGAATCTCAACCCAATACGCAGCCTTTCATTGACTGTATGAATCGTCTTTTTCCCGCTGATACCTCCACCATTGAAAGCACCTTTCCCCTAGGTAAGGTACACCTACGCCTTGCCTCTGACCAAGAGGGACGGTGTAAACTGCTTTCTCCATCGGGGTGCATGCTTCCTGGCGAAGCACGGCCTTGGTATTGCCGCCTTTTTCCTTTTTGGTTTATGCCCTCCGGCATGCTCACCATGTTTGCTTCAAAACAGTGTCTGGTATATCTGGAGTCACGTTCTGTACGTCATGCCATGGATACGCTGGATGTGAAAGAGCATGCACTGCGGCTTCTTTTTAGCAACTTGCGCCGTGCATGGGACCTTGGCCCCACGCATGACCTAAAAGGCAACGCATACCCGCTTTGCGGGCACACACAATAGACCATAATTATGAAAATGAAACGCTTCCTCATATATTTCTCTGGCGGTACGCTTGTTCTGGCCTTTCTAGCCTCTCTGGGGCTGGGTAGTATCTATATGTGGGCGGTAAAAGATCTGCCCGGCTTCACCCGTATTACAGACTATCGTCCCCCGCTGGTAACCACGGTATATGCTCGCGATAACAGCATCATCGGCTACTTTTACCGTGAAAAACGCTTTCTTGTCCGACTGGACGAAGTGCCCCGCCACTTGGCTTTGGCCTTTCTTGCCGCAGAAGACGACTCTTTCTATAAGCATGAAGGTATTGATTTTTTTGCAATTTTACGTGCTTTTGTAAAAAATGTGCAAGCGGGAGCCATCAAGCAGGGTGGCTCTACCATTACCCAGCAAGTTATCAAAAGCTTACTGCTGACAGCAGAGCGTAGCTATGAGCGTAAAATCAAAGAAGCTATTCTAGCCTATCGGCTGGAGCGCTATCTTAGCAAAGATGAAATTCTGACCATATATTTGAACCAAATATACTTGGGGGCCAACGCCTATGGCGTAGAGGCGGCTGCGCGAGCCTATTTTGGAAAACACGTCAATGAACTGACTCTTGCAGAGTCAGCCTTGCTTGCAGGCCCGCCCCAGGCTCCCTCCAAATATAACCCGTATAATAATCTTGAAGCCGCTGTCAGCAGGCAAATGTACGTACTGCAACGCCTACTGAAGCTCGAATGGATTACGCAAGAAGCCTACGACAATGCCATAGAGCAAAAACTGGTCCTTGCGCCCATGGCCGACCCCTCATGGACTACAGGTGCATGGTACCTGGAGGAGGTCCGCCGCAGGCTCATCGAATACCTGGGTGAAGCAAACATGCAAAGGCAAGGCATCAAGCTGGAACGTTACGGCGAAGATGCAGTATATGAATCGGGCCTGCATGTGTATACATCCATGGAGCCAGAACAGCAGGCAGCTGCCGAAAAATCCATGCGCGACGGCCTGGAGGCTTCCTCAAAACGCCGCGGCTGGCGCGGCCCGCTGGTACACCTGGCTTCGAAAGAAGAGCAGACTGCCTTTTTACAGGATAATCCTGTGGCTCCCGAAACGCTGCAAGCCGATGCCTGGGTAAAAGTACTGGTAACTGAAGTCACGAAAAAAAATGCAAAGGTACGTTTTGGCGCCTACGCCGGTAATATCGATGTCTCGACCATGCACTGGTGTCGTACGCCGAACCCCCGTGTAGCCACAGATTCAGTAGCCGCCATCAAAGACGCCCGTGACGTTGTACAGGCGGGAGACGTAGTCTGGGCCCAAGTGGTTGTGCCTGACGCAAAAAAAGAAACCTTTAATCCCACAACCCTTACCCCTGGGACCCCGCTGGCGCTGGCCATTGCCCAGCAGCCCGAAGTACAAGGAGCCTTGGTCTCCTTAGAGCCTGATACCGGCGACGTGGTCGCGTTGGTGGGCGGATATTCCTTTGGAGATACCCAGTACAACCGTGCTGTACAAGCCAAACGGCAACCGGGTTCTTCCTTTAAACCCATTGTATACTCTGCCGCCCTGGACAACGGCTACACGCCTGCCTCCATGGTTTTGGACGCCCCCTTTGTCTACACAGATCAAGCCACTGCCAAAACATGGCGGCCCAAAAACTTTTCAGGCGTGTTTTATGGTCCCACACTTTTACGTACCGCGCTTGCCAAATCACGCAACCTGTGCACAATCCGCATTGCCCAAGACATTGGTATCCCCACCATCGTAGAGCGCGCCAAAACCTTGGGACTCGAAGGGCCGTTTCCTTTTGATCTATCTGTCAGCCTTGGCTCTATTGCAGTATCGCCTTTAAACTTTGCAGAGGCCTACACAGCCATTGCCCATGACGGCATACTCGCCAAACATCGCATGATCATCAGCATCAAGTCTGCCTGGGATGAGCCCATCAGCACTTTCAAACCTGATCTGACTGAAGCTATCAGCCCACAAAATGCTTATATCACGGCCTCTTTGATGAAGGAGGTCGTTCGCGACGGCACAGGCGCTCGCGCCCGTGTGCTCAAACGCCCCCTGGGAGGCAAAACCGGCACATCCAATGACGAACGCGACGCATGGTTTGTGCTGCTATCGCCCTATCTGGTCACAGTGGCGTATGTGGGCTTTGACGATTTCACCCCCATGGGCAGGTTGGAAACAGGTGCCCGTGCCGCTCTGCCCATTGCCGTGGGCTACCGTAGTGCCATTGAAGAACAGTATCCGGTACAGGACTTTCCCATCCCTCCCGGCATCGTGCAGGCACGCATTGATGGCAACACTGGTAATCTTGCCGGCCCAGGCTCAAAAACAAGTTACTTCCTGCCATTTCAGGAAGGTACACAACCCACAATGGTAGAGGGGCGGACCCCTCGCCATAGTTCAGACACCGGAAAATATGGTGAAGACCTGTTGAGACAAATGTTTTAAGCTATAGAGGTATGCCCTCTCTGTCGGCTTTCTGAAAGCTCGCACCATGTATGCGCATCTCCAGCATCTTCGCACAGCGAGATACATATACCATGGGAATATTTTTGTGCGTACTCTGTCCACAAGCATACAACCGGAGAAAAACACATGCGTCCTACCCGTACAATATTCTATACTTTTATTCTGTATCTGTGGCTGTGCCTGTCCGTTAGCGTCGCCTACGCAGCCCGGATCGTTGCACCGCACACAGTAACGCTGTTCCCCCAAAGTGCCCAGCTCGCGGTGACGCAACACTTGGCCCCTTCTGAGGCATTGACTTTTTATCTTCCAGAGCAGGCCGCCCCTGATACCTTTTCACTCACCGTGCCCGGGTATACAGTCGCCGACATACGCTGGGAACGTATTACCGGAACCATCGGCGCCTCTGAAGAAGAACTCAAACAAAAATTTGAGCTTGCCTTGCAGGCTGCACGGCAAGCTGCAGCCCGTAAAGCAAGCTTGGAAACCCGTATTGCGTTGTGGCAAACGACTCGTTCGTCCATGAATAGTACCGCAGAACTGGAGCTCCTTGATGCAGCCATGCAGCAACGCCTTACTGACCTGTATGTCGAGCTTGCGCAGGCCGAAGAAGCATCTAGTATGCTTGAAAAAAAACTAAAAAAGTGGAAGAAAAAACTAAAAAAACAACTCTGGAGCGTTACCGCCTATCTTACTTCGTCCCCCATTAAGCCAATAACCGCACACTATACCTATCTTACATCCAATTGCGGGTGGAACCCGGTGTATACACTACACGCCATGCCTGAAAAAAATAGTGTGGAATTCCGATATACTGCCAGCCTTTGGCAAAATATGGGTTTTCCTTGGAAAAATGTGCAGCTTGCCATAGCCACATTGCCGCCCAACATCGGCCTTGCCCCTCCAGTGCTGCCAGAGTGGAATATCAGAAAAGAGCGGACCTACCCCTCTCCGTTACTAAAAAACAGCAGCATGGACATTGCTGAGATCGACCAAGCTGAAGAACTCGCCGCAAAAGCGCCCAGAACTTCACATCAAAAAATGCCCCCCAAACGTGAGCTGGCCACAACATACGCCCGTTGGGATCTGGGTACCATGTCACTCCCCTCTGGTGGTGAACTGCGTGCCGCCGTGCTGAACGAAACATGGGCCGCAGAATTTTTGTACACTACTCGCCCTGCCCGTTCGCCTGCCGCGTTCCTTACCGCCAATGTGACCTTGCCTACAGCACGCGTACTCCCCAGCGGTATGGCTACCCTGATTGTAGACAACGCCACTACAGGTAGCCGTAGATTTACGCTTGCCGGCAAGGAAGAGACACTGCATTTTGGCAATGATCCGCTGGTCAGCGCCACAATGAATTTGCAAAAGCAACAGGCGAGCTCTGGTGGATATATCTTTAATAAAAAACAGGTACTCAACTGGGCGTGGAACATTGTCATCAGCAACGCACGCACCAAGCCCGTGCGTGTGGAAGTGCAAGATGCCGCGCCACGCCTGCGTGTGGGCGGAGAACTGGTGCTACAATCCACACCCAAGCCACATTTGGATGAAAAATCCTATCAGTATCTCTGGAATATAGAGGTTCCCGCGGCATCAGAAGAGCAGATTATACACCGGGTTACAGCAACGGTGCCAACCATGGAACCCTTGGACGCCGGCAGGCTGCGCTAGAGCCATGGACGCTTTTACATACCACATGCCTACACGCATCGTTTTTGGCCCGGGTACTATTGCCCGGGCCGGAGACGAGCTTATAGCCTGTGGTGTTACCCATGCCTTACTGGTTACCGGTTCTGATTCAATTTTCCGTAATGGGGCTTATGACCGGATTGTCGAATCATTGCAGGCCAAGAACATCTCGTACACATTATTTTCCGGTATACTCCCTAACCCCTCGTTGCAACAGGTCGAAGCAGGAATCCATGCCGCTCAAGCCTGCAACGCTGACGGCGTGCTGGCAGTCGGCGGAGGTAGCGTACTTGACTGTGCCAAAGCCATTGCCGCGGGCGTATACCTGAAAGACTACTGGGCCACTGTAGAAAAGCGCACACCCGTTGAGCATGCGCTACCACTCGTCACGGTAGTCACCCTGTCTGGCACTGGCTCCGAGATGAACGGCAAAGCTGTTATCACCAACGAGGCCCTGGCAAAAAAATGGTCGCTGACCACCCCATCCCCCAAAGCGTCCATCATTGACCCGCTGTTACAAACTGCTCTGCCGTGGAACCTGACCCTTGCCGGCGGCATAGATGCCATGACCCATGTGATGGAAAACTATTTTTGTGCACGCCTTGCCCATGGACACGTAGATTTTTTTCATGAAGAAGCCACACTGCACCTGTGTGAAGGCTTGCTACGCACCATTATCCGTGCGCTGGACTGTCTGCAACAAAAACCTGCACATGAAGTAGCCCGCGCCAATCTTGCATGGGCAGCAGGATGGGGACTCAACGGCCTGACCGAAGCTGGTTTTGCGTATACGGACTGGACTGCCCATGCGCTGGAGCATGCTCTGAGCGCCTTTTACCCCGCCATACCCCATGGTGAAGGGCTGGCCGTACTCTTTCCGCCATGGATGGAAGAAGTCTGCGATAAAGAGCCACACATCTTTACTCGCTTTGCCCGCGCCGTATGGCAAACAGATAGCCCACGCCAAGGTGTCGCAGCGCTGCGGGGGGCTTTCATGCGCTGGGGCGCGCCTACACGGCTAGCCCACTGGCACGTACGCAGGGCTGACGTGCCTCGCATGGTGCAAAATGCACAGGCCTATCGTTCGCTAGGCAGACTGGGAACACTGCAAACAGGCGATCTGGAACGTATTTTTAATCGAGTACTGTAGAACAGTATACTGCCAAAGGGGCTACATGCCATCCTCGGTACCAGGCTGCATCCGGCCCAGCCCATCTTTTGGAGTGGTATTTTTTAGATATGCGCCCACAAACATCTACTCTGTGACCACATCTTAATAGGCACAACCGGAGACTTTACGATGTATGAGGCAAGCTGGCGTATCAAACTCCCAAGGCTCGGCATACACAAGCTACAGGGACACCCCAAACACCCCAAAAAATATGTACAGCACATCCTTCCAGCGCAGCCAGCCGTGTGCCAAAAGGCCGCACACACCTAAGTGTCAGAAGACTAATCAGAAGACTGCTGGCTGTTCACTACAAGGCTCTCAATCAACGCCTGTGCGCGCCTGGCAAGGTAGGTCACTTCAGGTTTCGAAATCTGGTCATCCGCCCCCACAGCCTCTCCCTTATGGCGCAAGCTGTCTGTAATCAAGGACGAAAAAAGAATCACAGGCAACCGACGCAACCCATAATCTTCCTTGACGCGTTTACATAAGTTATGACCATCCATACTGGGCATTTCGATATCAGAAACAAGCACCTGCACATAGTCGGTTATGGGCCGCCCCTCTGCCTCGCCCTTGCCCTTCAGCTCCAGCAGCCTCTCCCAGGCTTCACGCCCATTGGTTGCCACTTCCACCTCAAAATTAGCTTTTTGCAGCAAATCTTTGAGCATCTCGCGGATGAGTCCCGAATCATCGGCAATCAAAGCCCGGTACCCGGGGCCGATCTTCCAGTCCACAGCTTCATCAAGCTTCAAGGCTAAATCCGGATTCATACTGGCAACAATACGCTCAAGATCAAGGATGAAAATAATGCGACCTTCCATCTTCACCACACCGGTGATAGAGCTATTAGACAGGCTGGCCACATATTTATTGGGCGGTTCCACCTCTTCCCAGCTAATGCGATGAATGCGGTTGACCCCCGAAACCTGAAACGCGGTAGTCACATTATTGAATTCCGTGACCACCACCTTGGCAGTATCGTTGACAATACGTTTTTTATCCAGCCATGCGCTCAAATCCACCAAGGGAATGATATGGCTACGCAGATTGAACGCCCCCAGCACAGAATGGTGCTGCACCTCTGGCAGCTCTGTAACATTAGGCATGCGGATAATTTCCAACACCTTGGCGACATTGACACCATAGTATCCGCGATATATAGATTCCTCTAAATTCCTTGGCTCTTCATCCAGATAAAATTCAACGATCTCGAGCTCATTAGTGCCGGATTCAAGCAGAATATTCGTCTGAGACATGTGCCCTCCCCGTATCTACCACAGTGCTGTTTGATAGCTTCACATAGAGGACAGTAATTTCTGCGTCTCGTCAATAATAGTTTTTGGGGTGGAAGCCCCGGCAGTCAATCCCACTACTGTATAGGCGGAAAACTCCTCCAGCGGGAGCTGATCAGGGGTTTCCACATGGAATGTAGGAACCCCCTGCATCCGAGCCACCTCGGAAAGGCGCCGGGTATTGCCACTGCTGAAGCCTCCTACCACAACCATTGCATCCACGGTACGCGCAATGGCGATGGCCTCGTCCTGCCGCTCTCGTGTGGCATCACAAATGGTTTCAAGTATAGGTACATCCCCCAGGCGCTCTCGTACCCACTGTACTATCTTCGCAAAAGCACGCTTATCTTGTGTTGTCTGTGCAGCCAAAAAATATTTTTCAGGCTCAGGAAGTGCCATTTGCTGCAATTCTCCCAGCGAACCAAAAACCAGCGCCCCTTCTCCTGCATAACTTAACAACCCTTTTACCTCGGGGTGGTCGTGCTCACCAAAAAGCAATAACCTCCTCCCTGTATCACGTTGCCCGGCAATACCCAGTTGTGCACGTTTTACCTTGGGGCATGTAGCGTCCACCAGCGACACTCCTGCATCGGCAAGACACTTTTCCATCTTCTCGGGGATACCGTGTGCGCGGATAACCACCCTTTGCCCGCCTTTGGCCTCCCATGGATCATTGTAGCAGCGCACCCCCCGTGCTTCGTAGGCCTCAAGCACCTGAGGGTTGTGAATAATAGGCCCCAGAGTGGCAATGATACCCGCACCGCTTTCCAACTCGCGATCAAGCTTTTGCAATGCAAGCCCCACTCCCATACAAAAACCGGCTGTTTCAGCACGTTTAACTAACATACACTGTTATCCCCACCATAATTACAGGAGGCTTGTACCCCCCTTGCACCATCTTCTCCCAACGGGCATTCCTGCGCCTGCCATTGTACAAAAAACGAATCCAATATTTCTTCCAGCTCTTCCCATGCAAAGCAAGACGACAGCTGATTGCGTAATGCGCGTGCCCCGGAAAACCGGCGTATATACCGAGGCACAAAGGTACGCATTTTGAGTAACGCACTCTTGTCTGTACACAGCTCTCGCGCCAGCGCCACATGCCGCCGGATTATGAACATCGTACGCTCGGGTCCAGGTTCCGTTACGCCCTTTCCCGTCGAAGCAGCAACAAAATCTCTGAATATCGCCGGGTCAGCCAGTGCTCCACGAGCAAACATCACGCCGTCCACAGCAGTTTGCTGCATACACCGCACCCCGTCCTGTGCAGAAAATAAATCACCACTGGCAATGACGGGAATGGTCACAGCTTCTTTCAGGCGGGCAAGCGCGCTCCAATCCGCTGTACCACCAAACCCCTGCCGTGCATACCGCGGGTGCAAAGTCACCCAGCCTGCACCAATATCCTCAAGCCTGCGGGCTAGATCAATATAGACTTCGGACCCGCGCTCCCACCCCAGGCGAAACTTGAAGCCCACTTTTCCCTCACCCGCCATGGCCAACATGGCCCTTGCCACATCCACTGCGGCATCCACATCGCGAAGCATCGCCGCGCCGCAGCCACTCTTCACCACCTTGCGGACAGAGCACCCCATGTTGAGATCAAACCAGCGGTATCCTTTTTCCAGCAATGCCGCCATGGCACGCTCCATGACCGCCGATTCTGCACCAAAAAGCTGTAAAACCAAAGGAGTGTCCTGTGGGCTCGTCTTCAGCAGCACCTGCGTACCAGGGCTGCCATATATCAGCCCCTTGGCACTGACCATCTCGGAACACGCCACCCGGGCCCCCAGCTCTCGACATAGCAGGCGAAAGGCAATATCAGTAAATCCTGCCAAGGGGGCAAGCCATGGAGCCTCGGCCCCCATGGGCAATGGTCCCATGCCATCCGTTGGGGCATACGCAGGGCGTAGAGCATCTTCCAGATCCACAGGTAAAAAAACATCTCTAGTATCAACAGTGTGTTGCATTGCTCAGTCCGATTTCCCCTTAGGCACGAACATGTAGTCCATGGTAGGGCCCAGGCGTATCCGCCAGCAAAAAAGCCGGGATATCACCCGGCAAAAAACGCAAACGCTCCACACCAAGACAGTGGGCAGAACAAAGCCCCCCACCCATGGCCCCCGCAGCCTCAGGCTCTATCCAGGCCATGGGGTGTTCGGCATACACGCGAAAAGACGCCACACCTGCCGCCATGCGCATGTCCACAAGTACTTGCCCCGCCACTCGGCGAGAAAAACGGGCAGCCACAAGCACACGCGCCAAATCTTCTTTGCCTGCCCCAGTCTTGTCCGCACTACCCCCGTGCCCGAAGCAAAAAAATTCTGCCCAGTCTGCACCGGCTACACGCCACGGAGCAAGCCACATGTGGCCATTTGCCCGCTGCGCAAGCACATGCCGCACCGGGGCCAATGCAGCACAAACATCCCGAAAAGCATACATGGCACTTGGTGCCGCCGTCAGGGCATCCACAAAGGCATCATGCCGGGTAGCTGACGACGCCAAAGGCGTCTCCGATGCCATATGCCCAACAGCATCAAAAACAGTCTCGTGCAGATGCCCAAAAAATATATCCCGGGCAGCCCTATAGCGAGCGATAATCTCAGAATCCGATGTATCCTGCCCGCCCTGGCTCCGGACAGCCTGCAAAACAATCTCCGGGTACAAACGCACCAGGATAAATTCCAGGGACTCCCCGGGCACAGCAGGCACCTCAAGGCGCGCGAGCAATCTGCTACCATCTACCTTTACCCACGCATGGCCGTCACGTACCTCTGAAAGCAACACTCCACGCAGACGGTCACCTTCCCGCCTACCCTGCCGAAACAGGGCAGACCTAGACTCGGTTCCCGTATACCCACCGCCATGACGGTCGCCATGTCGCCGTATGCGCACCATATCTCTTTTCCAGCCTGTTCTCGCAGCCGCAACGCTCCTGCCTCGACCTCTAGAGAACAGGCCGCAGACATCGCATTCGCAGCCTACTCCATGGTCGTATTATTTATGATCAGATCTACTTCATCCACAGACAGGCCCGTAGCGCGCGCAAGCTGCTCCACAGTGCGGCCTTTACGCCGGCCATTCATAATAAGCTCACGCAAAAAATATGGGCTACGGCTGATGCCTTCAGCCTGTTCTACCAACTTGCGTAAATCTGCGGCACGCTGCTCAAGGCGGCTGTCCAAGCCACGCAACTCCTCTTGCCGTTGGGCAAAAGATGCCACCAGCTCTTGTTCCAACTCTGCGTTAAAATGCAATCGAGCCAGAAGTTTTTCGTGATTGGCCTGTAGCTGATTCAAAGTGTCTTCAGAACGTCGCAGGCGAGAAAAAAATAGCGCAAGTATGGCAAGTAGAAACAACTCCGCCGCTGTTACAAAAATAAGCGCCCAAAATGATAACTGCATGACGGAACTTCCAGACAAAAGCTACGTTGGAGAGTGGCAAAAACATCATACCCATCATACGGCCTGGCGCATCCCGAGGCAGGCCAGCCAATCCGACGGGCAGACTCTATACTTTCACATTCACGATGTTACCTGTCCAAGGGTCTTTATCCTGCCCTTGCCCCTGGGTCTCTTCTTCAGAAGCACAGGCCTCCCGCTCGGTATGCCGCTCGTGCGCCTCACCACGTCCTCTTCCCCCATCTGCATCTGTCTTCAGCATGGTGTTAGCGGAGTCCTGAATTTTTTCCACCTGCTGCTGTTCACGCTTAAGCGTGTCTGCAACCGCCTGCTGTGCAGCGGCCTGCTGAGTTTCCGGATGCGATTGCTCTTGGTGGGTAATCTTCTGCACATGCCCCATCTGAACAAACAGCACCGGCAGGCTGCTTTGTACCGACATAGCTTATTTTACCAAATAGTTTTCTATAAGCAAATCCTGCAGTTGACCATTTTCAAGGTACTGATTCACCACACTGAGCACATCATTTTTTAACATATCCACGTTTGCTTTCTCTGCCAGAAATAACAATGGCTTATTGCGTAGGTAATAAAATATGGCATCACGCAACACCACTTTTTTGGAACCCACTTCCCATAAAAGCCGCTCATTTTCAGTCACTGCAGAAAACTTGCACACGAGAAATCGGATATTGCCCTCAGCATCTTCCTGCTCCACCCAAAATGGCTCCCATGCCACTGTGAAGGCCGGAGTTTGAGGGGACGCCTCCTTTGTGGGGGCCACCTTCGCAGGGGACTCCGG
>CAZQKM010000007.1:0-82491 GCA_964593925.1 uncultured Desulfovibrionaceae bacterium
TGCAAACATCTGATATCGTCACGCACTGCAACGCCTGTCTTGATAATGGACGGGTCTGCAAGGATATCTCTGATCCCCTGGTTGAAAGGAACCCATCCCAAGTGGATAAGAAACACCGTATCCTGCCCGGCGAGCTGGATAAGCGACGGCAGATACATTTTGCCTTTTCGAAAGCTGGGACGCGTCTCCGTATCAAAGCCAATCAATTTCTCGGTACACAACACCGCAAGGGCATCTTGCAATTTTTCTTCAGTATCCACAAAAGCAACAGGCCCGGTATAATGCCTAACCGGCAGAGCGTTTATCTCTTCTTTATTATACTGTCTGGAGTATTTTTCTGGAATATTCTTCATGAAGCGGGTTTCCGGGATAAATCATTGTCGCAACATGTCGACTGGGTCGTCATACACGAAACCGCCGCCTCCAGCAAACCCCGTAAGCCTTGCACTCGTATGCGGCCTACACCAAAAAATATCAGATAGCCCACCGGAATATCAGTGCCACACCCACAGTCTGAAATGCTCACACCAGTACTCTCTTAAAAAAACGCAGATTTCCCATAGGGTGCGTATACCTTTACAGACACGGAACCACGCATGGTTCAATGGCTCTTGTCAGGAGTATTCCCCATAAACAGGCATACCCGCATACTTCTAGACAGGACTTGGGCTGTGTACAGGCCTCCCTCCTGACTCCATAGGCAAAGGGATGCCCGCCGTAACAACACCGGCAAACTGTGACACAAAACACCGGTCCATATTCAAGCAGATAGCGAAAACCGCCAACTACCCGCCCATGGGCAGCACAGAACCGTCAGTATGCAGACACAGATAGTCGGATGAACACATACGCTGCCGCACCAGCACCATGCACCTTGCGTCTGTCATGGCAAGTGGGATGCATATTTTTTGGGTATCCGGATGCCTGCCTCACCCATATAGCAGTATGGCAAAGAGCTCCACTCTGGAATGCATCAAAAAATACCCATCTCAAGCCAAATTAACATGCACCGGCCGGCCCCTCTAGGCAGGGCCTGGCATGCTGCAATGTGGATGATTAGAGGAAGCTCCTTGTCAAGAATGATACTCCCACCACCCCCGCTAATTGGGCAAGAAACAACAACCAGATATGAAGGGGGTG
Source organism: uncultured Desulfovibrionaceae bacterium (assembly GCA_964593925.1). Taxonomy (GTDB): domain Bacteria; phylum Desulfobacterota; class Desulfovibrionia; order Desulfovibrionales; family Desulfovibrionaceae; genus Oleidesulfovibrio. The sequence continues at coordinate 1,141 of CAZQKM010000007.1, forward strand.
CCGCGTAGACACAAGGATATACAGGACTCGACTGTTCCATGCAGCATATACACCTGCCAATACAACCTCTAGCCCACCCCACTCGGGCAGAAAACGCTCCAGGAGTAGCGGCGACATATCCCATGCTCTTTGGCGGATACTCCACAGCAACATCACGGCAAGAATAAAGGTAACCGCCTGTAGACCGGCGGTGTCGGCATTGCGATGATACCGTTGTGCTGCTCTGTCTCCAAGCAACAACACCATGGAAAAACAGGTAAACAAAATGACTCCCCCCATAATCAGGGCTAAGCGATGCCAGTCTGCATCAACTACCATACGGCTTTGGATAAGCATACTCGCAGTTGCAGCCCAGCCATATCCCGCTGTCATAAGAGCCACTGCCCCGGCAAAGCGTAGCCAAGCACTATGCAACCACAGCATACAAGCCAAAAACACCATGGCAAACGCAAGCCCCACCTCCCCCATACGCAACTGGTGTGCCCCCCAAAGCAGTAACGCCAAAAAAGGAGCCACAGGCAACAAAAAACAAATCTTACTCAAAGCAGGAGGAGTTGGTACAGGATTGGACATAGGCTTCAAGGCCTTTTTGATGCTCTCGTATCACCGTGCCAAAGCGTACCCCACCGTGATACTGCTGCTTATATACATCAAGGGCATAGGCAAGAACATGTCCCACCGCTCTCTCGTCATACAGGCCGGGCATGGGTAGGGCAAGACGTGGCCGACGCCCCAAATGCCCTCCGAAAAGTATACGCCATCCCTGTCTGGCTTCATACAAGGCCCCTTCAGGGCAACGGCGCAGGCACCGGGCACAGGCCAGGCAGCGTTGCTGGTCAAAAACAGGTATTCCACCAGACATGGCAATGGCCTCATCCGGACACGCACCAACACAGCGTGCGCACGCTGTGCAGACAGCTTTGTCCACGCCTGGTACAGATGCCCGGATAATACCCATATCAGCTGTATGCGGTCTGGCACAGCCGTTGGGACAGGCCGTAACTGCAATGGAGAACATATGATGCCTACGCAGGGGACCTCGTATTCTTGCACGCAAAAATGCATCCCAGCCGCTCTGCTCTGCCACAGCTTGCAATTGCAATAAAAATGAATCAGGCATCTTAAGGCCAAAACGGCATGTGCCTCTCGTAGCCCCCTGGCATGCTACAAAAAATATCGTATCAAGACTCTGCGTGCTCACGCCCCCCCCAACCAGCTCCTACATAAACGTAGTCTTCGGGCAGATACTACGCCCCCGCCGGCATAAAAAAATGACCTGCATCACATTCCTGTACAACCCCAGGCAGGCGCTAAGAGCAAAAATATTACAGCTCCTGCTACCTACAATGCCAACAGACGAACCTCTTCCGGCATGGTATGAAATTTTTTGCATGGATAAGCAGACAAAGCCGCGCAGCAAAAAAACCACAATAGATCCTGACACGTTGTTATCGCAGGCGGTGCTATTTGCCTATACAAAATGTATCGAATATTTGACGCAGAATCTCATCCGGTGTTGTCTCACCCGTTATCTCTTGCAATACCCCACAAATGGTCTCAAGGCGTACCCCAGCCAAATCATAGGGCACTCCGGCCAAAATATCTGCCTTCAAAGCCGTAAGCTCGCCCAGTGCTCGCTTGAGGGCCTCCGTCTGACGCATATTGGGTGCCATATCAGAACAGGCCGCATCAGTATGACAAAGTCCATTTCTAGTTAGCACCATATGACGCACAGCAGAAGCAAGACGTTCCATCCCATACCCTTGCAGTGCAGACACACGTTCCACGGGCAATGGTGCAAAGGAGTCGGCCACGGCATCGCATTCCTGGGGGGACAAGGTGTCCAGCTTGTTTAAAACAACAAGAACAGACCCTGGAGCCATGTCCGCTAATAATTCAGCCTCATGTGTCCCCATCCCCTGCCGTGCGTCCACCACCAGCAGCACAAGGTCCGCACCAGCTACCAGGTCGCGGCTCATACTGATCCCCTCGCGCTCTATGATATCACCTGTCTCACGCAATCCGGCGGTATCCACCAGACGCACGGCAAGACCATCAAGCATGATCAGTTCTTCCAAAAAATCCCGTGTTGTACCCGGCACATCCGTTACAATGGCCCGGCGCCTACCCAAAAGGGCATTCATCAAGCTGGATTTACCTGCATTGACCTGTCCGGCCAACACCACCTGTGCGCCTTCACGCCAACAGCGCGCCCGCTCGTAATTGTTGACAAGCACAGTGACAGCGTCCACAGCCTCGGCAACCTCTGCCATAAAGGCCTCCGGGGCAAGGCATTCCACCTCATCTTCAGGAAAGTCCACAGCCACACACAGTTGCAGGCGCAACTGTTCGAGTCTGCGGCTCAACGATTGAATATGCCTGCCCAACATACCATCCAAGCGAGCTTGAGCAAGGCGTACTCCTTCCACGGCAGGTGCAGCAATCATCTCAGCCACGGCCTCGGCCTGTGTCAGGTCCATACGGCCATTCAAAAAAGCGCGCTTGGTAAATTCGCCGCGCTGGGCAGAGCGAACCTCCTTACGCAATACTGCCTCCAGCACTGCGACAAGGATGGCAGGACCACCATGGCAATGAATTTCCGCCACATCCTCGCCGGTAAAGGTTGCCGGACCTGGCATATGGACTGCAAGCACTTCATCCAATACCCGCTGCTGACCATCATGGATATGCCCATGATGAAGCACTCGAGGACGAAAGCCCGTAAAATTTTCGTGCGAAGCCAAAAAAAGGCTCTCAAGTACTGCGCCACTACAAGGCCCGCTGATACGGACAATACCTACCCCCCCCTGACCCAGTGGTGTCGCTATAGCGGCTATGGTATCAAAATCATGTTTGACCATGCTCTCTATCCCTGTGCATACAGTTTTTTATGATAATATCTGGCATATCGACCTGCCCATAACAGTACAGCCCAGCGTACACAGCAAAAAATGACCGGCTAATAAAGCAGCTCATAAAAAAATAAAGGGAAACCTCATACGATTTCCCTTTATTTCTCATATGAAACCTGAAAATCAGGCTTTACGTTTACGCAGAATAACCACCCGCTTCATGGAGCCTTCTCCCTTACTGCGGGTCTGGATATCAGTGTCTGCCTGCAAGGCCAGATGTACAATGCGCCTGTGGTAAGAACTAAGGGGCCGCGTGGACTGCGGCTTGCCAAGGGTCTTGGCACGATCTGCAAGGTACAGTGCTAACTCACGCAATTTTTCATCCTGACGTTCCCGATAGTCTCCGGCATCAAGCTGAATACGTAGCGGTGCCCCCAGCTCTTTTGCCACAATACGGTTGACAAGGTACTGTATTGACGCCAAAGTCTGCCCCTCACGTCCAATGAGCAAACCGGAATTATCACCGCAGTCAACAAAAACCTTAATGCGATTGGCCTCAACGCGTACAGTCTGCGTTGCATCATCAAGAATAGGCAAGACAAGCTTGGCCACAGTCTCCTGCACAACAGAAACAAGACGTTCCTGATCAAAAGTCGCAAGATCAACCTCTCTCACAGGGGCATCAGCAAAATCCTCATCTTGCAGCGGTCCCGCCTCCTCCTGCACGGCAGGTCTTGCCTCCCGATCTTCACGAGGTGCTGGCTTGCCTGCATCACGTTCCCGCCGATGCCCCTCTTCGGGCTTACGACGTGGACGGCGCCTGGCCGATTGCCTGCCACTCTTTTCAGCAGCTTCCTGGCCCCCCTCCTGTGCCACATCATGCGCAGGCTGTCCTGCCTTTGCACGGGCAACATCACTCCCGGCGGCGCTGGAATCTTTGCAGCCCTCTTGACAAGAGATATCATCGGAAGGGCCTTTTCTTGCCTTACTGCCTCCGGCAGCATGCCCCTTTTTGGGCCCCCCATCTTTACTCCCTTGCGCGCCACGCAGTTTTTCAGCCTGTTCCCCCACTGCAGAACATGCTTGTTTTTCCTGCTCTGGCACGTCAGAATCATCTTTAGCACTACCTGAAACACGGGGTTGAGCTGTCTGGGGTTTACGGCCATTGCGCTCTTTTTTTCCACTATCAGCCTGCCGCGCTTTTGCCTGACCCTGTCCCCCTGCTGCACCAGTGGCTCTCAATCGTCCGGTACCAGCTTGGTCAAAAAGCATACGCCTTGCTCTAACTCGAGCCTTACGAGCCCCCACTAGACCAAAAATACCTGACTTTGCATCATTTAAAATCTCAATCTCAAGTTTCTCTCGGTCAGCATCAAAGTACTTGCACGCCTCTTTAATGGCGTCATCAAGACTTTTACCCTGAAACTCTTTAAAACCTTCCATCCTTCACCTCAAGTTAAAACACATGTTGCAGGCGAAGCCTAAGATTTCCGAAGCATCCACCACTGCTGCCCAATGGAAAGCAGGTTGTTGACAAGCCAGTATACCACGAGCCCGGCGGGAAAACTCAAAAACATAAAGGTGAACACTACGGGCATAAGCATCAATATCTTCGCCTGAGTAGGGTCAGCCGGTGCTGGCGTCAAACGCTGCTGCAACAACATGGTGGCTCCCATCACCAGGGGTGTAATATAAAACGGATCTTGCGCCGAGAGATCCGCCAGCCAAACAATATCCGTAAACGGAATATGCGATATGAACGGCGCATGACGCAATTCAATGGCATTAAGCAGCCCCTGATACAATCCTATGAACACCGGAATCTGGAGCAACATGGGCAGACAGCCACCCGCGGGGTTGACCTTGTACGTTTTGTACAGGTTCATGACCTCCTGATTCATACGCTGCCGGTCTTCGCCATATTTTTCTTTTATCTTTGCCACCATGGGCTGCAGTTTTTTCATCTGCTCCATGGATTTGTAACTTTTTTGCGATAAAGGCCAAAAAAGCAGTTTTACCAACACCGTCAACAAGACAATGGCCACGCCATAGTTGCCCACATAGGAGTAAAAAAATGCAAGGCCTAACAGCAGAGGCTTGGCAAAAAAAGTAAACCAACCATAGTTGAGAGCTTCGTCAAGTTTACCTGGCATTGAGGCAAGAGCATCACTCTGCTTGGGGCCCAGATAATAGTCTACGGCAAACTCTACAGTCTTTCCAGCGGGCAATATTATACCAGCCTTTTCAACAACGCTACGGTACACACCATCTTCCAACAAGCCCTTAAAGGGAAGCATCTCACCCACGGGCGCTATCACGGCCATGAAGTAGTTACACATGGTCCCCCCCCATGCCACGCCCTCGTCCGCTTTTACGCCCTTTTCGCGCAGTGTATCCTCCGAAGCCTCCTTGTCAATACCGTCTTGATACCAGGCAAGGCCAGTCACGTTGTACGAGGCATTAGCCTCGGGGGTCAACGAACCTGTGCTCATGCTCACACCCAAGCGAAAATCGCGAGAAATGCCCATTGTATCAAGCATCTGGATGTTTTCACGGATCAGGTATGTTGCAGGGTCAAACGTCAGTACCCTTTCAAAACGGATGCCTTCCAGTTCTCCCACGAAACGCAGCACACCAGTCTGCCCACCTTCCAGTAAAAGATCGGAACCATCAAACTGCCAATCTGCCTGTTTCCAGGTAGGCTGCCCATTCAGCAGCATTCCAAGAGGGGCCTTGCCGGATGCTGCCGGGGGGACCAATTCTACCAGTGGCGCATCTTCTTCAAGGGCCTCACGGTAATTTTTCAACTGAAAACTCTGCAGTATCCCCCCTTGAGAGTGGAACACTGCGGTATACAAAGGTGTGTCCACCGTCACTTTGCGCCCCACCGTGGGAACAAAAGACGGAACTACAACCGGCTGCGACGACTGGGTAACAGATGTCTGCGTCTCCGCTCTACCGTCTTCAAATGCCGCCTGTGGCGCTGGAGCAGGCCTGGGAACCCAACCCATGTATTCAGAAAAATATGACCAGCCTACCAATACCAAAAGACAAAGCACTATCGCTATAAAGGGACGCTTGCTTTCCATGGACCTTACTAACTCCTGACGCGATCTGCGTTTTGCTCTTCGGACCCGGGAACAGGATCATAACCGCCGGGGCACAAGGGGTTACACCGCAGAATACGTCGCAGGGCAAGGGTACTCCCCTTGAAAACCCCATGCTGCAAAACAGCCTCTACCGCGTAGGCCGAGCACGACGGTACAAAACGGCACGACGCCGGTAAAAACGGCGAAATGACACATTGATAAAACCGAATAGGAAAAACTGCAATATGACGCAGATCAATATTCATGATATTTGCCACTTGCTCCACAGCCCTGTCGGGCACAGACCTCATATATCAGGGGCAAAAGATCCTCTGCAACGAGGTCAAGAGTAACACGCCCGGGATCAAGGCGACGCTTGGGCACAATTACCACATCCATACCCATGGGCATTTCATTCTGATGCAAGCGCAAAAAGGCTCGAAGGACACGCTTCACCCGATTACGACGAATGGCGTTTCCGACCTTGCGGCTTACGGCAAGGCCACAACGCCATGCACACGCACCGTCTTGACGCCTTACTACAAAAACAATGAAATACCTGGAAAAATAGCGACGACCTGTATTGTAGCAGGCTACATAGTCAGGTCGTCGGGTCAGACGATTGGAACGAGCCAGCACTATGCGGACAGTTTTGTTCTGCCCTTGGCTCTTCTGCGTCGCAAAATGGTACGGCCAGCGGGGCTACTGGAACGGGCACGAAACCCGTGGGTCCTCTTCCGGCGAATCTTGCTCGGTTGATATGTTCTTTTCATCGGGAACACTCCTTACAAAAAAATGAACAGATGTTTTTATAAAAAGAAACACTCTGCGTCAAGGTTTACTTTTACATGGACGTACCGAGGGAGAATCATGCCTGACAGTATCATAAAAAGCAAGTCACCAGAATTCCCCACACTTCACTGATTTGCACTTGCCCGGCGACAAAAGACGTATGCCCACCATGGCATACATGTCGGATACCGATATTCCATCCCGTAATTTTACATGGGGTGACACATGAAGCATACGGCATGATGGTCCCCCCAGCATACTGGCGGATCTGGCCTGTGCTGCAATCCATACCACAAAAACGTTGTGCAGCGGAGGAAAAAGCACATCAGATATCCGGCACTGTATTCCTAGCCTTCCAAAGATACAATGCCGGATACCCTTCATAAACCCATCTGTTTACAAAGGAACTGCTCGTTTGGATGCCGCGATGGGCTAATCAGAAGAAAAAACGCGGCGGCGCAGGGCGAAATCGGCCCACGAAGACCCCGTATCGCCATCCCCCGGATCCGCAAGCAGCGTACGCACCACACCGCTGTTCATCAGACTATACTCGTGCGCAGCCACGATAGATCTGTCATCCAACCGTAGAACACGCAAGGATACAAATACCTCATTTCTGGCTACCACATAGTTGCCCAACAACACGGCCTGTGCGGCATATCGTGTTTCAAGCATACGTGCCGTCTCTCGGGTTAGCATAAACTCACCCTTTTGACGCCGGGCAACCAGATCTGACCCCAGCCGCACATCCAAGACCGTATAGCCGTATTGCCCAAGCCTTGAGCCCACCTGCTGGGAAACCAGTCTGCCAAATGTCGAACTACGATCAAAGTCATTGAGTTCAACCAGTGAGGCAACCAACATGGGGCTATTGCGATTTATTCTTTTGGCAAGAGCCGCATGCAGAGTATCTGCGGCCTGAAAGTTAGCTTTTGTCAATGGCGAGCCCGCAGCAAAAGGCGAAAGCCCGCTCTCCATTTGCTCCGGAACCCTAGTTGACGCGCCATTCACCACCGCCCAGCCAGACGTAGGGTATACTCCCGCAAAGAGCATGGCCGCAGCACACACCACAAGCGCACGCGCAACGCGCACCATTCCTGCTTCTTGAATCCATACCAGTATGGCGGTCATAAGCTTTCCCCTTGCATGCAGTACAATATTGTCCACTACCTGTTCATTACACGCACAGGACGCGAACCGAATTCTTCCACAAACGTGCCACTTTCGTCCGGCCCGGAAAAGTGTTCCCAGTCCGGGTCATTAATGTAATATACCGAAGAAGTATGTACCACATACCTGTTGTTATGAGACATACTTGTGGTGATGACCACCTCTTTGTCAGAGGGCCGGGCTATGGCTCCGGCACCAAGGTCTGCCAGTACACCAGCCCCTATGGCAACTGGTATCCAGTCTGTCATAGCGGTTAGCGCCCGGGCAACGGCAACACCGCCGGCAATGGCTGTAAAGCTACCTATGGGGGGACGCTGGAACCGTGGAGAATGGTGCACCACATATACATCATAGTCTACATTTACAATATTTTCTTCTTTATTCAGCGCCACCTGAACCCCCCGAGAAACCAACTCAGAAGTAAGCAGCCGGTAAAAGCCCACTGCAAAAGGCCTGCTGCCGGGAGAACGTACATATAATGGTATGGTCGCCAGATCGTCGCGGTCATTCAGCGCTTTTTCAATGCGGTCCGCAACATCCACGGCCAGCACCTGCCAATGACCGGCAGATTGCATTTTATGTTGGCCCTCAGCAGGATACGTTGTGGCCACTGGCACCTGAGAACGGTAAAAACCGCACCCCCCGGCCATGGATAATAAAAGTATAACAATACTTATCAATATGTTACGCATATCAGCACCCTAAAACAAATCCCAAAAAATGTATATGGGGCACGCCCGCACACAACGCACTCTTTCTGTCAGTTGTTTCGGTAAAAACAACATGATACTTTAGGCTTCATCGGCACAAGCGGACAGACACAATCCTAACACGCTGTAAATAATGAATATTATACAAACCTCCCCAGATCCATCATCAACCTGCTCGCGGCTCGGCGGCACACCTTAGCATGGAACAATACCCGGACAAGACATGACAACACAAATCAGACAGATAAAACCCCACAAGGCACAAACCCAGTCCGAGGAATTTTCTGACCTGCTGTACGCTTTTTGCCGACCGCTATTGGCTGTACAGAATGAGTTGGGTGGACCTGAAAACGCCATCAGATTGGCTGTATTCTCGTGGAATGCAGCTTTTCTGGATACGAAACGACTAAAGCAACGGCTTGCGGAAGCGTTGACGCGACTCGCTCTGACAGATGATGTGCGCGCCTCACTAATGAATATTGTAGAAGAAATGGTCCGGCAAAAACACCTGCTACACCCCGGTTACTGGCGTGTTATTGTAAGCCATGAAATCAAAATAGTTGGCGGCGCTATACAGCTAAGCGCTGCCTGCCGTGAATCCGAGGCATTCAAAAAAAACACCCCGCAATATCCGCATGCTGCCAATGCTTCAGATTGCCAATGGCTGGTCATGGACATGCCCCCTGCAAGCGCGGGCTTGACATGTGCGATCTTTTCTGCGGGAGCGATGCTGTATAGTGGCGCTAGAACTAACGTGAAACGCTCTTTTCGGAATGCCTCAAAACCATGGGTACGTCCTCTCCATTTGCCAAATACCCAACGTATGCCAAAGTCCTTCGCGCGGATGCCTTCTTAAAGCTTCCACTCGCCGCCCCCCTCTCCAAAGTCCATAAAGGTATTGCACGCCCCCGGCATATCCATAAAAGTGCAAGTATGGGGTAACGGCCCACAAAAAATGTACCTGATTTCATTGCTGTTCTGCCAAGCCGTCACCTCTGACAGTCTGAAACAGCAGGAGCTATCTGCTTTTCATCGCCATGATCCTGCAAGCCTCCGAGAAAACCTGTACCGAGCTGGTCGCGTTGGGCCAGCCAAAAAAACTGCTGTCCTGGCAACTCAAGACGGCTGAAAAATTTCTGGCAAGTAAGCCTTAGGGGCATATATACCTCACTTGCATGACAGCAAGAAGCGATGCAATGCTTTCCAGCACCCTCCGTCGCCATACCTTGCCACATGTTCAAAAAAAAATGTATTTCAATGGGATGGTTTGTATCGCATGCCTCATTGCCGTGCTAGTAGACGGATTTCAGATGAAAGTAAGTGAAAGTATGATAAAATACAGTAGAAGTCTCCTTACCCCTTTCGCCCCGTCCCAAAACACGCTATCTTTGTTCAGAACGAGGGAGACACCATGCACACGCCACACCACCATGCCACAGCCGGCATGCAGTATAGATATACTCATACCGGAACAGAGGCCACAACGGGATATTTTTCGTGTGAGCCACCGCATGCCACGACTGTATCTGACGGACTCGTATGGCTGGAGCAACACCCGCATGATGAGTTCATGCATTTGTGGTTGCTCAGAAAACTTGCAGGATTTGAACAAAAAAAATTGCGCTCCATGATCCGTAAGGCATCGGGGGGCGCCCCCACCCTGTCTGCCTTGCTCTATGAGTTGTGCTTGTTGACCCCTCGATTTTTTGCCCTGCGCGAAAACTTTTTTGATGATGCTGCCGAAGCGCTTAAGCCCCACACTCCGCTTCCGTATATCAAATGGGCACTGCAACCTGATAGTGCTCTGCATGCCCAGTGGACCAAAATATTCCGTGCCAATATACACGAACACCGCCTGCTCCCTCACCCGGATGATGACGAACTCCCTCCACTTTTTGACCTTGCCAAGGTACCCGCCATATGGCTACCCAAAACCACTGTCTCTGTGGGCGATGTACGCCATAAAGTGGCAACTCAATCACACAATACCCCTTGGCAACGCCCACCGGCACAGGCCACTGCCACGCTCGCCCTTGAACGCCTACTGGAGCATACGATACTGGATGGGGTTGAAATGCGCCACGAAGCCTCGCTCAGCCCCATTGCCCTGTTACGGCAGTGGCGTCTAGCCATAGAAGTCGAGACCAGCACCAACAACCATGCACTGCAAGGCAGTGCCATCACATATGGCCGGGGCCTCTCGCTGGCTGACGCTCGTGCCTCTTACGCCATGGAGATGGTGGAACGTGCTTCAGCGTATCCCTCCATGAAACGTACGGCCAAAGGCATTGAAATAGCACATCGAATGCATCCCTGCCCCGTTACCGTAGCTTCATACAGTGAACTGGCAGCACAAGGCATCGAGGCTGTCAATCCCAATGACTTTCCACTGGAAGCCCCCTATGAGGATGAACCCCTGCACTGGATTGCAGGGCACTCTCCGCGCCTTTGGGGCAACGTTACCGTACTTGTCCCCATGCAGATGGTTTTTCTATTCTGCAATCCTGGCGAAGTCTCCTTATATACCGCCCCCGGCTCCACCGGCCTTGCCTGCGGCAATATCATGGAAGAGGCCAAAGTAGCTGCACTGACAGAAATCATCGAACGTGATGCAGAAGCAACCATGCCCTACCATCAATCACAGTGCTTCACGCTGACCACCAAAGACCCTAAACTCCATATCCTGCTTGAAGACTACAAAGCACGTGGTATCCATGTACAGTTTCAGGATATTACTACGCGATTCGGCGTGCCATGCTATAAAGCGTTTGTGACAAGCCCACAGGGTGGAATTGCCCGAGCCACGGGTGCAGGACTTAATGGGCCTAGGGCCATTGTCTCATGCCTGACGGAAACCCCCTATCCCTATCCCAATGGCACCAGGTCCGGACCGCCCCTGCCAAACCTGCCCATACGAGCACAAGAAGATCTGCCAGATGAAAGCCTTGGCGACCCCATCCGCGACCTGGCTCTGCTTGAACAAATGTTCATCGCCAACAATACCCCTCCAGTCTACGTGGATATTACGCGGGCAGACCTTCAGTTTCCCGTAGTACGAGCGCTTGTTCCCGGTATGGAGCTAACTGCGGACTTCACCCCATTTACCAAAATCAACCCCAGACTCTACAAGGCATATCTTGAAATGTTCACGTAAGTTGTAGCTCACGCTTCCCTGAGCTTGACAATATCATGAAAAAAGCGAGTATATATTGTGATGCCCTCTTTCCTTACCATACAAAACCCGATAGTGTACTTCTCCCATGCCAACGCTTGACATATTGTTCCTTATTCTTGGCGGCGTGTTGCTGTGGCTTGGAGCTGACAAGCTGGTTGAAGGCTCTTCTGCCCTTGCCCGACGCTGGGGCCTGTCCGAACTTGTCATCGGCCTGACCATTGTAGCACTTGGCACATCATTGCCGGAATTTTTAGTCTCCTTTACCGCAGCGGTTAAAGGGCACTCATCCATTTCCATAGGCAATGTGGTAGGTTCCAACATCTTTAACCTCGGTTTTATACTGGGGGGGGTGGCATGCCTACGCCCCATTACTCCAGAGCACCATATCATACGTCGCGATGCCCCCTTACTGCTGGCATATATCAGCCTTCTGCTGGTTTATGCCACTGTATTCGGCTTTATCCCGCAGTGGGGCGGACTGCTATTGACTACGACATTCTGCGTATATATCGCATGGGTGCTGTTCAAAAGCAGGCAGAAACTTGCCACCATCAATAGTACCTTGAGCAAGGACCCCCTGCACAAAAATATCATCTCTGCGCCAGGCCTCTCCCAACCCGAGCTTCCGTTATGGAAGGTGACCGGCAGTATTCTTTTCGGCCTTGCCGCACTGGGTGGTGGTAGCAGGCTTGTTGTTGACAGCGGAGCAGCCATTGCCACATGGTTTGGCATCAGCCAGTGGATCATAGGGCTAACCATTATCGCCGCCGGTACTTCGTTACCCGAACTCGTGACATGCCTTGTGGCCTCGTACAGAGGACGCAACCAGATGTTGCTGGGCAACCTTGTGGGAAGCGATATTTTCAACTTTGCCGGCGTACTCGGCATTACAGCCGCCCTACATCCCCTTGAGCTGTCCTCATCCACGCTTCCCAACCTTGCACTCAGCGCTTTCACTGTTATACTCATCATTTTGATGCTTACTTTACGCGAACGTATCGGCCGTATGGAAGGTATACTCCTACTTTGTTTCAGCGTAGGTCGCTGGCTTTTGGACACCTGTGCCATACCCGCATAGAATTATTTTAAATCCATGTAGATTGTCATCACGACTGTCCGACCCAGCCCCCGCCAAAAAATTTCTCTATATCAGCACTGGAGTATCGTATGCCTCCCCCCTCATATAAATGCTTTCTGACAATATCCCCCCGAAGCGGGCCTTTGGAAAAATACCGCCTGCTTTTGATGGGGTTTGCATTGATGCTTCCTCTCCTGCTTAGTGGGTGCGCTGCACCACAGAAACCCGGGGCTATCTCACGCGCTGATCCCGGGTATACTCAGTGGCTTCTAAAACAGTCTATGCTTGCCCAGTCACAGCGTTTTGTTGATATTGTTTCCGGGTCACATCTGCAATGGCGTAAATCGGCACTCCACCCTGATGCTACAGGAATACTGGGCGAGGCGGATACATGGTTGACTGTACGGCCAGAGTCCATTCTCAGTAAAAGCAATGAGCCTGTGTTCCAGGTGCTGGGCGACCCTCAACTCTGGCAATCACTACAGCAGATGGGTATCCGTGGGCTGTTGCCCGTTCCTGCACAAGTCACAGGCGATTTGTGGGAATACAGCCTGACCTCCACCCGCAGCAAAAACATTATCCAATATACTTTTGCAGACAATTACGGCAACACCAATGACTTCATGCAGCTTATGGAAAGGGCCAACGCACATGGCGCTGTCCTTGGCGGCATGCTCCTGCCCGCTGCCACCGGCATGGGTCCGGATTTTTTTCTGGCAGCCCGGGGCAAAAAAGACTACGCGGGTCTTTACTGCATGATAGAAGTACCTCGAAAGCTCTGGAAGCTGCTGCCTCACCCTCCCTCGGAATGGCAAGGCGTTCTGCTCAAGTTGGAAACTCTTAAACAGCTACGCGCTCAAAACATACTGCCGCCGCCACTAGCTGCCATGCGCAATGGTGTCCCGCTGTATTGGGCTGCCACCGGTGAAATAAGTGGCATCGACGGTAATACCCGGCGCTGGCTCTATCTGAGTCATGAAAATGCCTCACGCCCTGTGCTCAACTGGACAGATCCCTCTGCAAACGCACGCCGCATCCTATCTGGATCGATCATACAGCAAACAGGCGAACTGGGCATGGCCTTGCTAAGTTTTAGCATGGAACCTTTTGCTGGTGCGGTTATTGATGAAAATGATTCTCGTGCTCCTGCCAGTCCACTGTCAGACGCCACAAAGACGGTCTGCGCTGAAATACGCCGCTATGGTGGCTGGTCTCTACTCACCGATGGCCTACAGCTCCCCTTGCTTGCAGACCTGCTTGCCAGCGGTCCGGATATGGCAATAGACAGGTACACTTCTCCGCTTGCCGCCCATGCATTGCTTACCGGTGATGCCGAGGGGCTACGCCTTTCCTTGCAAATGCTGCACGCTGCTGGTATAGATCACCGTAGACTGGTACACCCCGTGTTGTGGGAAAATGGAATAGACTATTCCCTGCCCCACCTAGATCATCCACCTTTCGGCCCGGCACCCATGTTGCCCTGGCGGGGCAAAAAGCTAAAGGGCTCTGCCATCCAGCGAAGTATCATGGATGAGCTCCGTCGCAAGGTACCGGAAAATATTCTGCATGTAAGCGTCGCACGTAATGCCTTTTGTGTAACCTCCAGTGGAGTGGCCGCATATGCGCTGGGTCTTTTCGACCAGCGTTCAGGCCTGGCCAGCCGACAACGTGAAATCATACACGGTACCCTTCTACTGACGGCATGGAATGCGTTACTTCCCGGAGGCTTCATGCTGGATGGACGCGACCTGGCAGGAAGCATGCCTCTGCCTGTGGATAGCCTGCCCCAGGATGTTATACAGAAACATCCTGAATTGCTGGCCCACGGGGCATATGCACTGGATGCCACCAACCGCAATCTTGCGCTTTCACGCCAAAGCCTGCCCAAAACACAAATGTTACATGATAGCCTGCCGGTCCAGCTCATGGACGACACCTCGTATGCCGCCAATGTCGCGCGTATTCTTGCCGTACGAAAAAAGCTGGGAGTCCCTTTTGCAGAGTTGGCGGCTCTCCCCCCAGCAAATGCTCCTGGCGTGGCTACTACCATGCTGCGCCTGCCTCCCGATCAGGTGTCTGTGGGACAACACTACCTGCTCATAGCCGCCAATTTCGGTTCATCCACCATACGCCAGCACATCACCACCAGGCTGTCGGATGTGATGTTGAAAAAAGCCGAGGATATACTCACCTCACCTGAAAGCCCCTCCCCCACTCCCTTGGTCAACGAGGCAAACACCTTGTCTTTCAACTTGTATCCTTGGCAAGTGCGTGCCATCCTGTTGCCCTCTTCTTTGGGAGGACAGCCACCGCTATAACCAGTATTTGCCCCCAATGCCCTCTCCATGGAGTCGTCTTTCGGTTTACCACGCCTGCACAATTTCGGGCAGGCTGGATGCCTCCTGAAAATATTTGCATCATCCTGTAATAAAGAACTTTTGCATACAAAAAGGCCCTGGAAAGATATCGTCTCATCCAGGGCCCTTATGGACAGATTGCCTTGTATGAAAGGCTATTTCTTCAGCCAAGGCATCATTGCACGCAACTTTGCTCCCACCTTTTCAATGGGGTGTGCGGCCTCAATACGGCGTCGTGCTGAAAATGTAGGGTAATTTGCACCGCACTCCATGATGAAGTCACGGGCAAAGCGTCCTTCTTGAATATCCTTGAGTACAGCCTTCATCTCTTCTTTGGTCTTTTCGGTTACAATGCGCCGGCCAGTCACATAGTCGCCATACTCTGCGGTATCACTGATGGAATGACGCATTTTTGCAAGACCGCCCTCATAGATCAGGTCAACGATGAGTTTGGTTTCATGCAGACATTCAAAATATGCGATCTCAGGCTGATAGCCCGCTTCAACAAGCGTTTCAAAACCAGCTTGGATCAAAGCGCTGATGCCGCCGCATAACACGGCCTGCTCGCCAAAGAGGTCAGTTTCCGTTTCTTCACTAAAGCTGGTTGCGATAACGCCAGAACGCGTCCCGCCGACTCCCATGGCATATGCCAGTGCTTTTTCCAACGCCTGCCCGCTTGCATCCTGATATACAGCCACAAGGCATGGCACACCCCCGCCTTCCGTGTAAGTCCTGCGGACCAAATGCCCAGGCCCCTTGGGGGCAATCATGAAGACATCCACGTCTTTGGGGGGCACAATCTGGTTGAAATGGATATTGAAACCATGTGCAAAAACCAAGGCTTTTCCCGCATGTAAATGGGGCTTGATATCATCTTCATAGACCTTGGCCTGATATTGGTCAGGAAGCAGGATCATAATGATATCGGCCTTTGCAGCGGCCTCGGCTGCACCAAGGGGCTCAAAACCATGCTCTTTTGCCAAATCAAAATTGGGGCCACCGGGTCGCTGCCCCACAATGACATGTACGCCGGAATCACGTAGATTTTGCGCATGGGCGTGTCCCTGGCTACCATATCCGATAATGGCTACGGTCTTTTCCTTAAGCACTTCCAGGTTTGCATCCTGTTCGTAATAGACCTTCATTTCTACTCCCCTACTGTAACCAGAGTACAGTCTTTCCCAAAGTTTTTTAGGTTCTCTATGGAAAAACCCACCTGAAAGGTCAAAGCGCCTTTAAAGTGGGTTACCGAAGACGATAATTGTTATGGCGCTTCCTGCTGCATGGAACGCTTCATGGCAACAGTACCTGTTCTGGCTATTTCCTTGATGCCGAACTTGGTCAACAGTTGGATAATGGCTTGCACCTTGCCATGGTCTCCCGTGGCCTCTAGTGTCAAATCGTGCAAGCTTACATCCACCACCTTGCAGCGGAATATATCAGCAATGCGCAAAATTTCTGCCCGGCGGGTTTCTTCGGCATTGACCTTCATGATCACCATTTCCCGCTCTACGGCGGCAATGTCCTCAAAATCCACAACCTTTATCACTGTTACCAGTTTGCGCAGCTGTTTGATGATCTGCTCAATGATCTGATCATCACCAATGGTGCTGAGAGTCATTAATGACACACCTGCCTCAAGGGTAGGGGCCACATTCAGCGACTCGATATTAAACCCTCTACCACTGAATAGACCGGCAACGCGCGAGAGAACACCGGGCTCATTTTCCACCAAAACGGAAAGTACATGACGCATGGAATTCTCCTACACAAGCAGCATCTCGTCCAAGGCCGCACCGGCCGGGACCATGGGATATACGTTTTCTTCACGCTCAACGCGCACATCAACAATGGCTGTGGCTGGACTTGTCAGAGCCTTGCGCAAGACAGGCTCAAGGTCAGCCTGTCGGGTAATACGATACCCCTCTGCGCCGTATGCTTCTGCCAACCTGACAAAATCGGGCTGGGCCTCCATGCATGTTGCGCAATAATTACGCTCGTAAAAAAGTTCTTGCCACTGCCTGACCATGCCTAAATAGCCGTTGTTCAAAATAATTATTTTTACCGGCAGTTTATTGCATACCGCTGTGGCAAGCTCCTGAATATTCATCTGAATGGAGCCGTCACCGGCAAAGTCAATGACCAAGGTGTCAGGAAACGCCATTTGCGCACCAATGGCAGCAGGAAAACCATACCCCATGGTACCAAGGCCCCCTGAGGTCAATAAGGTGCGTGGCTTACGGTATTTAAAAAACTGTGCAGCCCACATCTGATTTTGCCCCACCTCTGTGGAGACAATACATTCGCCCCTGGTTATTGCAAAAACGGTTTCAACAACCTGCTGTGGCTTGATTTTTTCAGAAAAAGCCTCCTCATATCCCAAGGGCTGCCCCTGCCCCCATTCATGCACCTGCGCAAGCCAAGACCGCCAGGCCTCAGGTGGGGTACCTTCAGTACCAAGACGGGTCTCCAAAATCTCGCGCAAACCCTTAAGCGCCATGCGGCAATCGCCTACCACCGGCACGTCTACAGCCACATTTTTCCTTATGGATGTCGGATCAATATCAATATGAATGATTTTGGCATCAGCGGCAAAGGCGGAAATTTTTCCGGTAACCCTGTCGTCAAAACGGGCTCCTGCAGCAATAAGCACGTCACAACTGTTAACAGCTTTATTTGCCGCAAAGGTGCCATGCATACCCAGCATACCCAAAAAAAGTGGGTCATCACCAGGAAACGACCCAAGCCCCATAAGGCTTGAGGTCACTGGAATCTGTAGCATACGAGCAATCTTGCCCAGCTCTTCACTGGCATCAGCCCCCACAACCCCACCGCCAGAAAAAAGCAAAGGACGCTTGGCCGTAAGGATAAGCTCCGCCGCTCGCCGCAGCTGGTTCAAGTTGGGGCTATATGTAGGGTTGTAGCTACGCAACTTGATCTCTTCAGGGATGACATACTCACCGCAAGACACCATGATGTCTTTGGGCAGATCCACAAGAACGGGTCCCGGTCTGCCGGACCGGGCAAGATAAAACGCTTCACGGATGATACGCGGCAGGCTTGCCAAATCTTTTACCAGATAATTATGTTTGGTACAGGGGCGTGTGATACCCACAATGTCCACTTCCTGAAAAGCATCATTGCCGATAAGCGCACGCGGTACCTGGCCGGTCAACACAACAAGGGGTATGGAATCACTATAGGCAGTGGCAATCCCTGTGACAGTATTGGTGGCTCCGGGGCCGGAGGTCACCAGACATACCCCCACACGGCCCGAAGCACGCGCATACCCATCCGCGGCATGCACGGCACCTTGCTCATGGCGTACCAACACATGGCGAAAATCATGATTTGGAAGCTCGTCATAAATGTCAATGACCGCCCCGCCGGGGTAGCCAAACAATACCTCCACACCTTCCTTTCTCAGACACTCCAACAGGATCCGGGCCCCGCTCGCCTCCATTTACTGCTCCTTACTCCGGTAGCCGTCGAGAATACTCAACAGTTTTGTTTTTCCATCGAGTTTCTGTTTTTTCAACTCTTTCATCTGCTTTTCTTCTGTAGGAGTAAGAAAGGGCTTACCGCTCAGCTTTTCAATCTGCTTTTCAAAAAGCATGTGCTCTTCCCATAAGGCTTTGAGCTCAGAGTCCCGGGACGACAGTCTTTCCAGCAGTTCAAGGTCTCGCGTTTCCATGAAACTCGTCTCCTTTCTTTTATTTATGTTATGTATACCAATATCTTTCCGGTACATCCGAAAAAAGCGATTCTTTCTCTTCTTCCCAAACAAGGCATGTGGGGTCCGTCTGTCAGGATGTGCTGCTTTCTTCCCGGACATGCTGCTGCCCTTCTGTCTCTTCTGCATCCTCCGGATCAAGAAGCCGCAAGTGCTCGTCAACGACACTACGCACTCGCATCATAAACTGTGCCCGCATCCTTTTAGCCTCTGCTATTTCTTCTCGAATCTTGGCAAGACGCATCTGTTCTTGGTTAAGCAGGATGTCTGCTTTGGCATGGGCGGCATCAAGAATGAGTTCTGCCTCTCGCTCTGCATTGCTTTTCATATTTTCCGTCATACGTTGAGTTGCAAGCAACGTATCCCGCAGCGCCTCTTCTCTTCTCTGAAATTCTCTCAACCGCGCTTCAAGCTCTTCAACGCGTGCCTCAAGAACGGCCTTGTCCTCACCAAGTTCACCAATGGCATCGGCCACATCTTGCATGTATATATCAACATCAGCAAGCCTGTAGCCCCAAAATGCCTTGGCAAAATGCTGATTCAAAATATCAATTCTACTAACTACCATCCTGTGATTCCTTATTAGTAGTAGGCACCCGGCATGAGCATATGCATGGAGCGAATGGCAAACAGTTGAACAAACTTGATGGCCAGCAAGAGGACCACCGGAGAAAAATCCATCCCGCTGCGATAGACAAAGGGTAGCCACTTACGGATCCTGTAAAACGCAGGCTCAGTAAGCGAGCGGATGACACGGACAACAGGATTATATGGGTCAGGATTGACCCACGAAAGAACCGCTGCTATCAGCACCACCCAAAAATACATTTGCAACACCGAATCCACTACAATGACAACAGCAGAAATAAAATTTACGACCAGCGTATCCATGAGCCCTCCTGCTAAACTCCTTGCCTGAAACAGGCACTGCCGTCAGGTACCATACTTCCATTTCCCAATGCCGGGAATCAAGCAAAAAATACCATATTTGCTAAAAACAGTACACAGCCGCACTACAGGCCGACAAGGTCAAAATATTCTACAAAATTGTCGTACAATTCACAAAATCCGGTAATATGCCGTTCTGCTTGCAATGCCTCATTGCGAAAGGCCCAAAAAGAAACCTGTGCTCGGTGCGAGGCCAAGGCATCCAACAACGAGTCGCCCACAAAGGTCACAGCAGTCCTGTCACATGCCCACGACGCCAACACCTTGTGCACCCCTTCGGGGTCGGGCTTGGCTGCAACGCACGACACGGTCATCACAGGATGAAAAAAATCTTCCAACCCAAACATCTCCAGTACCCGGCTCACATTACTTGTGCGGTTGGTGTGCATGGCTATACGCACTCCTTTATTCCGCAGCAACGTCAAAAATGCTACCAGCCCCGGCTCTGGCTCCATGGTGGGAGCAATCTCCGACATATAATCCACCTGGCCGCAGGCCCATGGAATACGCCCATGCATATCCCGGGGAACAACATGTAACAGAGATTCGCGCACCGTGTGCATATGCACGTACTCTTCCTGTGCAGCACTCATGGGCGCAAGCCCAAGGTAGCCAAGCACCATATTGTAGTATCTGATATTGGCAGCCCGGGAATCAAACAACACCCCGTCGCAATCAAAGATAACACCGTACATGCCACGGGGGAATCGTTCAGTAAGGTATTGCGCTGTCAGGTACACTCTACTCTCCGTGTTTCCCCATGTATCCCATGGCCATAAAAAAATCCCTTTCCTCTTGCCTGCCTGGCCTGTCGCCAAGCATTCCGCATAAATATACCCTGTAAAAAATATGACAGGATATCCAGCGGCATCGGCTGACGGTCATTTTTGCGGTAGTCCCCACTGCACACTATTGCCCTTTGCCGCAAGGCTCCTTGCAAAAGGCTATGCAAAAACACATGGTAGAGCACAGTACGGTCAAGGTGCAGAAAAGACAACGCCAAAGGAGCGTTGTTGCCATATCCTGTCTGATGTGGGTGCATCCTGCCCCAAAAGGTGCCAAAGGGGAGCATACACATACATGGGCCGTGCATTAAGGGTACGCATAGTCTTCTCATCCCACGCACTACATATGTCAACGGCCTTTTCAGGTGTCAACGGGCAAGCTTCGGGCAAGAGTGCCAAGTCAGAAGACATGGCAGCATGCTCTGTAACAAATACTGCTTTTTCTTCCACAAAGGGCACCATATTATCAAGCACCACACGCCACGAAAGCACAGCCATATCTACCCCACCAAAAAATGCCGTCGGAGCGTCTATATTGGCCATACCACACAAGTCATCGCTACCCTCTACACCGAGCACTTCCTTCATGGTTACAAGTGCGCTTTCATATTGCGCTTGCAAACCGGCAATCTGCCCCGCGCTCTCTTCCAGACGGTATGCCAAAAGAAGCGTTTTTTGCGCCTCCACCAACATATCCCGCTTTGGAAGCACAGCTTTTGCCGTTTGAGAATGCACACCGCCAGACGCCATAAAAGCCTTCAAAGATGCCATTTCACGCAGGCTGTCCACGGCAGCCGCGGCAGCCTGCTCATCATGCAGGGCGAGCATGGCAAGGTCTCGCGGTACTCCAACCCTGTCTATCAGTTGTGTCAGCTCATGCAGGCATGCTCTGGCAGCAGTTCCGGTAAAAGGCAGGTTACCGGGCCTCAACAGCCGGGCAACATCCGCTCCCGCCCCCTGTTGCCACATAATACCAGGGTCTATGTATCTGACCCCGGGCAGAGCCAACACACCTGAAACAGCTCCCGCTTTTACCGGATGCAGTAAAGGTACCGCAACCAACATTGTTTCTGTATGCGCATCGGCATCAGCCACTGCCCACCCCCAGATCACTATTTTTGATATTATACCCGGCCTACGACATACTCTACCGCATTCCTAGCATGACGAGCCCGGAATTTATGACAAACGCCTCTACATTCCGGAAGCCGCAATATGCATATATTCCCTACTGCATGGACACACGGCATATCTTCTGTTGCAGAGTCAAACTTGTCCTCGGCTATACTGCCCCACCCGGCATAAAAATCCGCACAGCGGGAGCCGGGTGGAGATACCGCGGTCATCAGTCTTTCGAGCATGCGCGCAAACTCCCCATCCGACAGGGCCATATCGTCGTAACGCTGCATACCTCGGTCATAGGTCGCCATAAGGCGCAATACTTCTGTACACAAAAACGCATCATGCAGTCCGGGGTTCAATACTTCATCATACAGGCAACGCCCCACCATATACAAAGTACAGGCCGTACCCGGCATTGTAAGTATTTTTCCCACACATCAGTCCTGTGCACATGTATCAAAAGGCCACATATCCATGCCACCATCCAATACATATATGTGGTCTGCTCCCAACTGAGCAAGGCCACAGCCAACACTCCAGGCATCCTCAGAGCGCTGCCCCACGATGACCAGCGGCGTGAATCTCGGCACTTCATCTTGCAAACGCTCTTTGAGCTGTGGCAGGGGAATATTATATGCACCACTAATATGCGCTTTTCTCCATTCAGGCACAGACCGCAGATCAAGGGTAAAAAACTCTGCCCCTGCAGCGCGCGAAGCCATAAGCTCCTCAGGAGTTATGCCGTATACCTTGCCCAGCATCTTGTTGACTACAATACGCGCCACAGCACACAAAAGCCTGCCACCCGCTCCAGGGATATCAAGTGCTGCCAGCGTATCTACAGTGGTCTTGCCATGCACTGCCAGTGCCCCTGCGGCGGCAGCAGCCTCAGCCCCACCCTTTTCGCCCCAGGTTACAACCTGCACACCAACAACTTGACGTGACGCCTTTTCCACTGTCAACTTCACGGCCACATCACGTTCGTTCGTCACAGAGTCCAAAGGCCCGGCCAACATGGCAGATTCCACAATAACATCTTCTGAACGCGCCTGCTCAAGGCTCATACCTGCTACCAAAAGCAGGCCCCCGGGAAATGCCTGCGTTATCGAACCCACCGGGGGTATAGGGGAAGAAGCCACTCCGGCAAGGACATCTGCAATATGACGTGCCTGAGCCAGCACCGCCTCTCTACCTGCAACGGTTGTTCGCCCTTTGGTACGTAGACTACCACCGGACACGCCGCTACCTACCAGATATACTCCGGGAATGCCTGACATGCAATTTTCATCTACTGCCAACAAGCCATCTTCGGCCAGTTCAATGCCCTCGTTGGCAACTATGGGATGTACAGCACGTTGGGGCTCTGTCCTAAAAAATACCTCTGCCTCAAGGCGACAGCCTTCAGGAGAGCACACAGCACACAACGAGCCGTCTGCCCCCAGGTCCATCCTGATTTCTTCCCCATCAAAAGAGCTCCAGTCATGGACCTGAACCGCTCCAGCACTTTGCTCCACAAGTAGCCTCTGCACATGAAACCACATGTCAGCGTCAAGGGGCATGGACTCAAAAGATGTGGTACGCGCCCAACTTACTGCCACACCACTTTGCAACAGCAGCCCCACAAGCTCCAAAGCCCGCCAGTTGCCGCCCATCACAACAACACTCCGTATCCCGGGCCGGGCCAACAGAGCGTCCAAGGCGCCAGGGTCACCCGCAGGCCATAAAAATACATTGCCACACCGATGCAAAGCCCGAGGCATACGCGGTATGGCGTCAATTTCCAGCACAAGCTGATCAAAACGTATGGGCAGACGCCCTCGCTGGGAACTGACACGGACCTCACGCGCAACAAAGTCGATATCTAGCTCGTCAGTTTCCAAAACGCCTACTTCACGTATCTTCAAAAGTTCCCGAGAGGGTCTGAGACTCTTGGCGTAGGCACCAAAAGGTCCCGTACTTTCAGTATATTTTTCGGGTACAAGCAAGTTTACTTCCACAGCATCTACCATGCGGCGCACTCTGGTTGCCACTTTGGCCGCAGCATGCCCGCCGCCCACCACAACAATTCTACGCATAGCACCTTCCTCCAAGCCACAGGCATGTTTTGCCCCGGGTACGCAGGATGCATTTTATTACTCTTATTCCATATCGTGTATTACATACACCCTGATCACAGGGTTTCTTGACCTGTAAGGCCCGGCACGTGTATGGTCTTTGCATATTACTTTTTCTCATGGAGGCATAATTATGCTTTGGCCCGGTCCCCAAGAGATGCTCTTGATTTTTGTTCTTATCCTGCTGGTGTTTGGCGCTAAAAAATTGCCGGAAATCGGCAGCGGCTTGGGTCGCGCAATCAAAAATTTTAAAAGGGCCACCACAGAGCCTGATGAAATCGACATCACGCCTTCTACTTCGGAAAAAAAATCTGAAAAAGACGATTAAAAGGTCGCCCTGTGCGACTACCCCGCTACACGGCATTTTCCGAGGCGGCTCATCCGCCTCGGGAGTTTGCCTTGACGCATTATTCTGTATACAGACTCCAGACAAGATTTTTGCCCGAAAACATCCTTTTAAGGCGTGCCTCAAACGCAGCACGATTAATCCCGTGCAGCGCCCACTGAGCAGAAATACCGGCAGGACGCATCTCAACTTTTACAAGTGCGATAGTTCCAAGCCCGCTGCTTTGGGCATCCAAATCTTTGTCAAAAGCGATGACACCATCAGGAAGCGACCACCCGCGGACATGCAGCATCAACACACCGCTGCCACCAGTGCTAACGCCTCCACCAAGCGTACCCAAAAAATACTTTTCCCAAAGGCTTTCCCACACTTCTGTCAGGCTTGAACCAGAAGCAACATCTCTCCCACCAGCAACACCCATTTGGCCTGTCCAAAGCGCACCGGTACGTTGAAGAAAAAGAGTTACAGGCGCGGCCTGCTCCACTCGTGTGTTATAAAGGATCTGCAACTTGCCAAGTTCCTGCCAGGCCTCCTTGGGGCCGGAAAGGGTCAGGCTATACCCAATGGGCGTCTGTCGGGACCGTGTCATGCCCATGGAGCGCAACGCCCTTTTCAGTTCCTGCAGGTTCACCTCGACATCAATGCGTATCTGTGAGCCGGAGTCAGTCGCTTCGCGGGTCAAGCCAGAGTAGCCCTGCACAAAAAGCTGCGTTCTCGAAGCAATGTGTTCCCGCAACAACGCCTTGCGTGCCCCGGAAAGGTCATTGCCCACAATGGCAAGTGTCTCCTCCCATACAGCGCGTTTAAAGGCCACCGCACGGGCTTCGTCAATGGTGGTTGGCAGATTTTTTTGTCCACTGCCGGCAGCCAAAGGTACCGTGATGGTCCGTGCCTGTGCCGTGCTTGCGCCATACATCCCCATTACAGCCAGCATCAAGGCACACAAGCCCACAATACCAACATGCTTGTAACAATACTTTTTCATTATTCATTCGCCCTTATATCCATGATGATACTCAACAAGATAAAACTATAAAAATGCAATCAGGCAGGTTCACCGTCAATGCATTATTCCAGCATAAAAGCGTTCAGCAGGCAAGTTGATCTAGCCGCATGTTGCAACGCAATGGCACACCAGCTTTGCACAGTGCAGCCCCTAATCGCTGAAACAGCCAGCCACACAGGCACACGAGCCAAGGGCACCGGTGGCATGGGCGTAATCCAAAGCGCACTGCATACCACTTTTCTATACCTCAAGCTGATTCACCGCATCCGCAAGGTGCTCAATCCAGATATCCACAAGGCCTGCATACTCCACCATACCCCGCAATACCGGCACACACTCCATCCCAGCGCCTTCAATGTGCGAGCGCCATGAGTCGGCACCCTCACCGGCCATATCCTGCACCGCATGGCGCCCCACCACAGAAAGTAGCGGCAAAAGAAAGGTTTTTTTTACACCGACCTGGCGCAAGCCCTTCACCACATCCGTAATGGTAAGACTCCCCTCCATGGTACCAACAAACACAAGGGGATCTCTTTTGCGCAGTGCGGTAAAAAGCGCCTCGTACCGGTTTTCACCGGCATGCCATGTACCGTGCCCCATAAACACAACAGCATCCTGGGGAGCGCGTTCCCGGGGCAGACTATCAAGCAAGGCGTCAACCGTACGGAGAATATCCAAATGCTCATACAACAGAGGTCTTCCCACAGACACGCGCGAAAAGCACAGGCTTTCCAAGGCACTGCCCTCCATCCGGGGTACAGTGCTCAGCTCTGCCCGACCAGCCCCGCACATCAGCGCCATGGCAGCCGCATGAAGCCCGTCATACTCCACTCCGGGTATGACATGCAGCGGCTGTACAGCAATATGCGTATACTTTTCAAAATACATTTTATGCAGCGCCTTTGTTACGGAGTCGGATTTTGTACGACGAGCTGCAAGACGGTGACGCAACAGTGCAGAGGTATAAGCCCAGCGCACCGGTATATCAGGCCAGCGTCGCCGGACCTGTCTGTCAAAAAGCTGCAATGTATGACGCGCCTGCCTGTTACCGACGCCAAAAGCAGCAAGAAGAATTCCCCGTTTCATACCTACAAAACCACCTTGCCCTCTGACATTTTGCCCACCGCCAAGTATGGAGTATACGGGGCAAAGGATGATAACGAGAGCCACTGCGGATTGGCAAGCCTTTTAGGGTTCTGCATCAAAGCTCCCTTCCACCAACGTAAAAAATTCAGTTTGACCGTGTACCAGACCTACGAGTATGTATAGTACTCAAAACCCGATGAAGGATCTTGCATGCGACTACTTGTCACCGGGGGCTGCGGCTTTATCGGCTCCAATTTTATCCGTTGCCAGATGGGCAACCACCCGCAAACCAGTATTGTCAACCTTGACAAGCTGACCTATGCGGGCAACCCTCAAAATTTGTCCGACATAGCCGATACGTATGCTGGTTCACGGTATTTTTTTGAACATGCTGACATCACCGATGCCGCAGCCGTGCAGCGCATCCTCAAGCAATACAAGCCCGATGCCATTGTAAACTTTGCAGCAGAATCCCATGTTGATCGCTCCATTGCCGACCCCGCACCCTTTGCGACTACCAACATCCTGGGTACTCAGATACTCATGCAGGCAGCGCGTACCATAGGTGTTGCGCGATTTGTGCATATTTCCACTGATGAAGTTTACGGCTCTCTGTCCCCGCAGGCTCATCCATTTACTGAGGCGCACCCCCTGCTGCCCAACAGTCCCTATTCCGCATCCAAAGCCGGTGCGGACCTCATGGTGCGCGCCTTTGTTGAGACATACGATTTTCCGGCCATTATCACCAGATGTTCCAATAACTACGGTCCTTATCAATTTCCAGAAAAGCTTATTCCGCTCATGCTGAGCAATGCCTGGGAAGAAAACCCCCTGCCCGTGTATGGTGACGGCGAAAACATTCGCGACTGGATTCATGTGCTGGATCATTGCCGGGGAATTGATCTGGCCTTACGCAAGGGGACAGACGGTGCCATCTATAACTTTGGCGGTAACGCTGAGCGCAGTAACCTCGCTGTTGTCCGAGACATTCTGCGCCTCACAGGCAAGCCGCACACTCTGATCCGCTTTGTAAAAGACAGGCCCGGCCATGACAGGCGCTACGCCATGGACTACTCACTGGCTCGCCGAGAGCTCGGGTATGAACCCGCCCATAATTTTGAAACCGGTCTTGCCCATACTATTGCGTGGTATGAGGACCACAGAGACTGGGTAAAAAGTGTCACCAGCGGCACATACAGACAGTTCATGTCTCACTGGTATGGAGAACGCCTATGAGCCCCCCAAAAGCACTTGTACTAGGTGGCCGCACCGGCCTGCTTGGCCAAGCCCTTGTGGCAGAACTTGAACAAGCCCAGTGGCATGTGGAAGCGCACGGCAGGCAGGATGTCGATATTTTTGATTCACCCTCGCTGGAAGCCTACATCACCTGGCATAAACCCGATGTACTCTTTAACACATTGGCTTATACCCAGGTGGACAAGGCAGAAGACGACACCAGCGCGGCCTTGCGCCTGAACAAAGCCCTGCCTGTTGCGCTGGGCCGCATTGCCCGCGCCACCCGGATACATCTGGTGCATTACAGCACCGACTTTGTGTTCAAGGGAGACAAACGCACCCCGTATACAGAAGAAGACACACCAGCCCCCCAAAGTGTGTATGGTATAACCAAGCTTGCTGGCGAAGAAGCGCTTTTGCAAATGGATATTTCTCAGTTAACCATTATCCGTACCGCATGGTTGTTCGGCCCCGGCAAGGGAAACTTTGTACAGACCATTCTCAATTTATGCACCTCCCGGCAAGAAATTACCGTGGTCCATGACCAGACTGGTTCTCCCACATATACCCCTGACCTGGCGCATAATACGCGCCTGTTGCTTGAAAAAAACGCCACAGGACTTTTTCATCTTACAGGTAGTGGACAAGCCACCTGGTGTGAACTTGCAGCAGAAGCTGTCTCGCTGGCACAACTGGATTGCCGCGTACGCCCCATACCATCTGCCCAATACCCACAAAAAGCCCCACGGCCTGTCTACTCTGTACTGGATAATACACTCTTTACCGATATAACAGGCGTAAAACCCAGGCCATGGATTCAGGCACTACGCGACTATATCTTTCAGCACGCGCCAAAACCTGCGCCCCCTTCTGTCAAGGGCTGAGCCGGCTAACTTTTACCAGAAATCCACCATTGGGATATACTGTACAAGGAACAGCTCCATGTGCCCCTATGCCATATCGTATATTAAAAAAATCTTTACGGATGCGCTCGCTGTCACTTTTGATTTGTACAAGGTGATG
This sequence comes from uncultured Desulfovibrionaceae bacterium, assembly GCA_964593925.1. GTDB lineage: Bacteria > Desulfobacterota > Desulfovibrionia > Desulfovibrionales > Desulfovibrionaceae > Oleidesulfovibrio. The sequence goes on from CAZQKM010000007.1 coordinate 29,763, forward strand.
ATCCCTGTCATCCTGGCTGTAAAAATACTAAGCGAGCTTGGGCTGGTTAAATACCTTGCCCTGCCCCTTGAGCCGTTCATGAGCCTTGTGGGTCTGCCTGCCGAGCTGGGCATTGTCTGGGCCACGGCCATTCTGGTGAATATTTACAGTGGCATCATTGTCTATGCTGCCATTTTTCCCACCCTGGAGCCCCTTTCCGTGGCGCAGGTATCCGTATTGGCCACCATGATTCTGGTCGCCCATAACCTGCTTGTAGAGTGCAAAATTGCCCAGCGTTGCGGAGCAAGCTTCATCGGACAGTTTTTGCTGCGTATGCTGGCTGCTCTGCTCTTTGGTTGGATACTCTCCGTATGCTTCAGCCTGACAGCCACAATGCAGGAACCGGCCCACCTCATTTGGCAACCCGAGCAGGCGCCTGCCAACCTGCTCGCCTGGGCAGCGGGGCAGGTAGAAACACTTTTTTACCTGTTTTGGGTAATCCTGGCACTCATGGCTCTCATGCGGCTGCTTGATGCAACAGGAATCACAGGCAGACTTAATGCCCTGCTCAAGCCTGTGCTGCGTCTTCTCGGCATCGGCGAAAGTGCTGCAACCATCACTGTCATCGGACTTTCCATGGGCATTGCATACGGTGGTGGTCTTATCATTCATGAAGCACGCTCTGGAGCGGTGCCTCCCAAAGATATCTTTGCCTCACTTTCGCTGATGGGATTTTCCCACGCGCTCATCGAGGATACCTTGCTCATGCTGCTTATCGGTGCCCATATGGTTGCCACACTGTGGGGCAGGTTGTTGCTTTCACTGCTGGCCGTGGCACTGCTGATGCGTCTGTATAACCATCTGCCGACCAGCCGTATCTTTCGTCGACCACAAAAGACATAAATTATGACCAAAGGTAACAGATTACTATGGATCAGTGCTGCTGAAATGTCCGGTGACATGCATGCAGCAAATCTGGTACGTGCATTACAGCAAAAAGATTCTCGACTGCGCTTTGCAGGCGTAGGCGGTCCTGATTTGCGTGCAACGGGCTTTGAATATGTTTTTCAGGTAGAGCAACTGTCTGTCATGGGTCTTACCGAAGTTTTCACCCATCTGCCACGCATTATCGGTATACTCAAGCAGGTTCAGCAGGAGCTTGTCCGCAAAAGGCCAACTGCCGTGGTCCTGGTGGACGCCCCGTCATTCAACTTTCGTGTTGCCCGTTATGCCAAAGAGCTGGGCATTCCCGTGTATTATTATATCAGCCCCAAAATATGGGCATGGCGTACTGGCAGAGTCAAATTCATCCGTGAACACGTTGACCGGGTCATCAGCATTCTGCCCTTTGAGGTTGACTTTTATGCCCGCCACAACATGCACATTGACTACGTGGGCAATCCACTCATGGACATGATTGACTGGCAGACCATTGACCACATCACCCCTGTGCCAGAACGTATCGGTCTGCTGCCAGGGAGCCGCAAAAAAGAAATTACCACCCTGATGCCTCGCTTTGCCGCTGCAGCAACACGGATGCACCAACAATGCCCTGATCTTGCCTTTCACTGTGTATGTGCACCAGGGGTGCAAGCAGATACCTTGCGCCAGCTCTGGAACACATCCGTACCACTGACAATCCACGGCCCCAAAGAACGGTATGCATTAATGAAAAGCTGTAACATGCTTTTTGCTGCCTCGGGCACGGCAACTCTTGAGTCCGCCCTTATAGGTACTCCCACGCTGGTTACGTACAAGGTTTCGCCCTTGTCGTACGCCGTAGGCGCACGTTTGATCAAAGTACCCTTTGTAAGTCTGCCCAATCTGATTATGGGACGCGAAATATTTCCTGAATTACTGCAAAACAGCGCACACGGTGCCACCATTGCGGCACATGCACTCCACTGGCTACAGACCCCGGAAGTTACGGCTCACATACGCAATGAGCTTAAAACCTTACGCGGCATGCTGGGCAAGCCGGGCGCTGCATCCCGCGCGGCAGACACCATTCTACAGGCCTTGGCATGATATCAAAACATTTTTGGCCCTAGCAAACATCTCTGCTACTTTTTTTGCCAGCTGCCGTACTAGATCGATCAAAATCCTTACACTACCAAACCCATCAATACCGTTGGTTTCGGTGCCAGCGCCATGCGCTTTCAATAATCTGCTCCATATCCGTGTACCTGGGAGCCCACCCAAGCTCTTTGCGGGCACGTGCCGCATCCGCGACCAATATGGGTGGATCTCCGGCCCTACGCCCCAGCACACTGTGCGCAATCTTCTTACCGGTCACACGTACTGCTGCTTCCAAAACCTGCCGCACAGAAAAACCATTACCATTCCCTAGATTAAACACATGCGCCCCTTCATTTCGCGGCATGAATTCCAGTGCCGCAAGATGCGCGCCACAAAGATCCGTCACATGAATATAATCGCGCACACATGTTCCGTCAGGCGTTGGGTAGTCATCGCCAAACAGGTGCAGCTCCTTGTTTTTTCCAAGTGCAGTCAACAGGATATTAGGTATGAGGTGTGTTTCAGGAGTATGCGATTCACCAATATCGCCCTGCTCATCTGCCCCGGCTGCATTGAAATATCGCAATGCCACCGAACGTATGCCGTATGCCGACGCATAATCATGCAAAAGCGTTTCTACCATGTGCTTGGTACGGCCATAGGGATTTACTGGCGCACAGGGGTGCGCTTCGCTAATTCGGTCGGCTGCGGGATTACCGTATACTGCCGCTGTGCTGGAAAAAACAAGACACCCCACCCCAGAGGTGCGCATGGCCTCAAGTAAATTATAAGACCCTGTCACATTATTTTTGTAGTATATCGAAGGGTTGGCAACAGATTCTCCCACCAGACTTTTTGCAGAAAAATGCATCACCGCATCAAAAGAATGCTGTGCAAAAACTTGTTGCAGCACCTGAATATCCAGCAGATCTCCACGGATACACTCCACCCCTGCTACAGCCTCTGGATGTCCTGTAGATACATTATCGAACACGATAACCTGATACCCGACATGGCGCAGCGTACGTACCATATGCGAACCAATATAACCTGCTCCGCCACACACAAGAATCTTCGGGGAGTCCGCCATTTCATGATCTCCTTAGCCTCTGTCTAATCAACACAGCATACACGTTGGAGTGTCTGATATGTAAAACGTGCTCGATCCACTCTACCCGCGGCTACCATATTTCACTCCCCTTAACAACGCACCCAGGATACGACGAATCAGTGCAGCTCACAGAGATGCCCCTCACTACCCATACGATATTACTTGTGTAGGCCAAATTCGGCAGGTTTGGTACAGATCAAAAAATATACCGGATACCTTTTTAAAAAACAGACCTGCCTGGGTTGTGTCATGTGGCTTTTTTGTACTACACGACATACTCGTGTGCGTGTGCACAGCAGCCCCTTGGGAGTCTTGAGGTATAACCAGTTTTCTGATTTTCTGACAAAAGGCTGTCTGTCAAGCGTCTTGCGACATTTGGCAAAGGATGTTGAATAGTTACCAGCTTGCCCCCATACAAAAGGCGTGCCAGTTCTTTGAAGTGTCCCCATGGTTCAGTAGCTTTGAACATACCACACTTCGCGCAGAAACTTACTGATAGAGTTGGATATACCTGCGATGAGTTGTATAGATTATACTCAATTACATTCACGATACGAAGATGATGAAATCATCAAAACAATGTTGTCCATCTTTGCCAGTGATTTTGATGCACGGCTGGAAAAAATGGCAAAATTGTATGAAAGCAGGAACCATGCTGAGCTGTACAAGGCTGCCCATGCACTGAAGGGAGCATCAAGTACTGTGGCCGCCGAAACGCTCAGGAGCTATGCAGAGGCTTTGGAACAGGCCGCAGCTACAAAAGCGGCATCTTTGGATACCGCTTGGGAGCAGGTTGCAAAAGAAGCCACGCGTTTGAGCGCTGAGTTGCAAAATTTTTTACGCTGACAGCCTACTCAATGTCCTGTACCTGCCCCCGATCCATAAAAGCACTACGCATGACCTCTTGCCATGCTTCCGCAAGACTGTCTTCTCTCTTGAAGCCATGCTTCGGAACAAACAGCTAAAAAAAGAAACCAACCTGCCTTGCCGGCTTACGAGCTTTCTAAAAGCAACATTTGTTTTTTCTATGAGATACATTGCCCCCCTGACAGATCCACGCAAATCAAGGGCTGGGGCATAATACCCATTTCAAAACAGGAACAAAGCGTGACAAAAAATCAAATATACTGCCCTGCTTGCCTTTATACAAGAGTGATGGTATTGAATATGCGCTTTCAGGTATGGTAACCTCATACAGGTAGCAATGTTGTGTGATGTGCGAGAGTGGCGGAATTGGTAGACGCACTGGATTTAGGATCCAGCGCCTTTGCGCGTAGGAGTTCAAGTCTCCTCTCTCGTACCATCAACCCCCAAAACCCAAGAATATCCGCAAAAGCGATGGCTGAAGCGGATATTTTTATTTCTTCTCCGGGCATGGCAATTACCCGGCTCTTTCCAAGGCAGAATGACAACATCGTTGTCCTTGCCCGTACAGTACGTTTCTGCGTACGTAGCAATTTTCAAAATTCCCAAAATCGTACGTCCGCCACTCTGCTTCCATATGCTATTTTTTTGACATGCCCTGCCCCCATCAGCCAGTCACCCCATATAGCCTTTACAACATCCTTGTATCTTTACAGAAAAAAAAGAAACATCCTGATCGGCAAGCTTTTTGCTAATCAGTCCTCATGAGCAACACAACATTTTTTACCCAGAACATGCAGGCAATGGCCGCCACGTGCCGCCCCGCAGCTCAGTGGCTGGAGCAGCTGGCTCCTGATATTGCATCCCTGCTCGCGCGTATGGGAAAAAACAGGTGGGATATGGTTGACCTGCAACTACCTCAGGGGGAGTACTTGTTTGATGCACTCCCCCCTAGCCTATGTTATAAAGACTGGATTCCTCCTGCATCCCACAGCAAAGACTCCGGTCCCGGCAGTGACAGAAACAACCTGGCCCGCAGTGCCACAGTGGTTGTGGGCTGTAATATCGGGTATGGCTTGATCCATCTTCTCAATAATACCCCACACTCCCATAAGATACTGCTCATGGAGCCTGACGCGGCCATGCTGGCCCTGTGTCTGTCGCAGTCCGACTTCAGCCCATATCTTGTATCGGGCAAGCTCACCGTACTTGTCCCGGATCGTATAGTGGCCCACCAGGTGATCCGAAGGCTGGATATTCAGTACCTGTTTGGCAGTATACATATGTGTGCGGACTTGCCCAGCAGACAACTGTCTCATCAATACGCCACCTGGACAGCTATTTTGCAGGGCATGCTCGACAGCTTTGCCCTCGAAATGGCCACGTTACGCAATGTGCAGGATACCATGCTTGCCAATGAGCTTGACAATTTTCGCAATGCCCTGCGCAACGGTAGCCTGAACCCGCTCAAAAATATGCTGGCAGGGCTTCCGGCGCTGGTGGTAGGTGCGGGCCCCTCGCTTGAAACCCATGGCCCGGATATTGCCGCAGCACAAACACAAGCAATTGTTGCCACCTCACTACAGGCCATGCCGGCATGCCAACGCATAGGGCTGACCCCGCATCTGTGCCTTGCCATTGACTGGGGTGAATCCATGATCTCGGTCTATGAACGCCTTGATCCGGAGTGGACAGCAAACATTCCGCTCATCTACTCCACGAAAGTCCGCAAGGAGGTTGTACAACGCTATCCGGGGCCTGCCATTCCCCTATGGACGGTAGGGGGATTGGGCACTTTTATCGGGGGCGCGGATGATCTGGTGCTGGAAGCGGGTAGCAACGTCAATGTGGCAATGGTTCGCCTGCTTCATTGGGCAGGAGTCCGCCGTTTTGCCTTGCTTGGCCAGGACCTGGGCTGGAAGGGAGACCGTAGCCATGCCCGCGGACACTTCACGACACGACTAAAAATATGCCAACCTGCACAAGATATGGCAGGTGCCCCCATACAGACCAACAACAAATTTTTGTCCGCGGCGCGCGAATTGGAACAAGATTTTTGCAGTTTAAAAAATATCGAGGCCTTCAACATCTATGGCGGAGGACTGCCTATCAAAGGAACCACAACCGTCACGCCGCAAGACATCCTCACCCGGGAAGTCCTCAACGCGCCCCCCGATGGACTGAATAAACTACGGCTGGGGCTACAGCAGGCTATGATCCCCTGTACCCAGCCTACGTGGGAACCACGCGAGGAGCAGTGGCGCACCTCACTGCGACATGTGCAGCGCAAGCTGGAAAAATTACTCCGCAAGCCCGCGAAACACCACGAAAGCATTACAGAAACCCTACGGCAGGTACATATGTTTCTACGCCAGGATCCGCTCTACTTACCCTATCTGTATAACGAAATTATGGATATTGCAGGGTTGGGTTTTGGAAGGCTGCGCTATAACCCGTCAGAAATCAACGTCTTTAAAGCCATTGCCAAACGTACCCTTGCAAAAATACGTCATATGGACAGCGTACTCTGCAATACCCCGCAGGGCTCTGCATACCCCTGAGCGGCAGATCCACAAGAGCCACAGCAAATATCTGCTGTCATGCAACGAAACATCGCCTGCCTGCACATGCTCTTTGTAAGTGCTTGCAGCCGTAGTCCTATAATTTGCTATGTTGTAGTATTGTTCTGGACTGCCGCAAGGCTATCCACTCAAAAGTGGAACAGGCTTTCCAGATGGATCGGACACTACCACCTTGCAACAGAAAGCCCCATGCTTACTGCTGCAAGGTACAATACGCTTAAACAAATGCGCATACACACCAAAATCAACTCCCACGTGGAGTGCTTCAATCACACATTACGCAGTACAACGCTGAAGGTCCGTATTTTTAGCAGTTCAGGCAGAGCAGACAACGCCGAGGGCAAGTGAATATGAGACACAGAGCAAAACACGTATACATCAGTGGGCAGTCTGCTCAAAAAATTTTTCCTCAAATATGTAAAAGCCCCGGTTCAAAACTGCACAACTCCCAAATGACGGTGTATACCCTTGCTGAAAAGTAAGGAACTGTTGTATATAAAATTGTTGCTTGTACAGGTCTTGCAATATTTTTCTTTCATTTTTAGTTTGATCCGCTCTTTTATCCATCAAGTAACAGCCTCTCCTTTATACCTCACACCTTCTGATGGAGGATACAGACATGACCGTCATGGCCGAACTTTCCATGTTTCCCATAACGCCCCATGGCAGCAGCCTCAGCCCGTATGTCGCCCGAGTTCTCCAGATTATCCAACAAAGTGGCCTGCCACATCAGCTTGGTCCCATGGGTACGGTTATTGAAGGAGAATGGAGCGAGGTTATGCAGTGTGTCTCTCACTGCTTCGCCAGTCTGGAGGCAGACTGTGACCGGGTATACATGACGTTGAAGGTGGACTGGAAACGCGGCACAAGCCCGCGCATGGCACAAAAAACACAGTCAGTGCTCGGCAAGCTTTCTGTTCCAGAGCAAAACTGAAACCAGGCAGTGGCAGTTATCAACAATGCATCAAGTGTATTGGTACATACACCCCGGCACGATTCATCTTCATTGTCCAGGAGGGGTTTCCACCACGCGCATGCCACGCCACCTGCCGCTGTGATACCGGGCCACAGCCGTTGCACAGAGCCCCAGACCATACACACTCAGTATGACCCACAGCGTTATCACATCGACATCCATCACCCACTGCATACCAAGCATGACCACTATCATGCAGACGCAACTTACGGTCATTGCCCACATGACAAAATTTGTATCGCCTGCTCCTTTTACAGCACCAAAATAGACAAGCGCATACGCATCTGCCAGACAATAAAAAGCCACAAATCGCATCAGGATAGTGCCCAGCTCACGTACCGGCAAAAAATCTGCGACACTCATATCCTGTGGTCGGAACAAATCCAATAATACTCCGGGAAAGACAACAAACAATATACAAGAGCATAACATTCCGCCCAAGGCCAGATGCAGCGTACTGGATGTGGCTATGGCCGCATTATCCGGCTTTCCAGCGCCAATGGCCTGCCCCACCATGGTGCTGACAGCAATATTCAGCCCCAACAGAGGCAAAAACGCAATGGACTCGATGGAAAAAACAATATTTGTGGCAGCAAGCTCCACCCCACCCAATCTGCCCACAGCAAACACGAAAAACATGATTGCAAAAATCTCAAAAAAACAATTCACCCCGCTGGGCAAACCGTAACGCATCATGCGCATAAAAAGCTGCCGGTCAAACCGCCAACTACGTAACACGCCAAAAAGACGATCATGTGCCTGGGTGAATGTGGGCAGTGCCAAAAATATAAAAGTAACTGCCCACCCTACCACCGTGGCGATTCCTGCTCCTGCTATACCCATCTCAGGCATGCCCCATGCACCGAAAATAAGCGCGTAATCAAGCGGAATATTAATGACCATGGCCACAAGATTGGCCAGCATGACAGGACGTGTAACTCCACGCCCAGAATAAAAGCATCCCACAGCCCCGCCAAACAGCATAAAAATAGAGCCCATGGTCAATACGCGGAAGTACCTGATTTCAAGCTCCATGATTGCAGGCGAATGTCCTGCCAACAAAAACAGCCATGGGGCCACAAACCATAAAAACCCCAGCATACAGCCGCCTGCAAGACAAAAATATATTGCCTGCCATAACACCGCCCCCACCCTATGTGGCGCATCCGATCCGCAATACTGGGCAATAAAAACATTGGTGTATCCTGATACACCTGTAAAAAACAATAAAAACAAAAGATTAGCCATAGCAGCAGGAAATGCCGCCGCAATGGCATCCATGGAATACTGGCTTAAAAACAGTCTATCTGTAAACTGCATCACTGTGGACGAAGCCATACTGATTACCAGTGGCAAGCCAATGCGCAATGCATCGCGATACCCGTTGGGCATGGCCCAACGTCTCCGCAACAAGGATATCATCTCTTTCCCCTCAGGTAAGTGGGCTGGGTTAGTAAAAAAAGTCCGCAGTATGGCTCTGGAAAATAGGCATAAAAAGCATGCCTGGCGCCCTTCCCTTACGCGACTTTTCAGCCTATAAGACCCCATGCGCAATACATACTCGCCGGCCCTTTATATTCTGACTCTGCTGCCCATGTTTCTCATGCTCGGCGCGGTAATGCTCAGTGTTGGTGTCGGTGAATCCGTTACCGTATTTTTTAGAAGCTATCGCTATCAGAACCCCGATTTTACCTATTGGATAAAGCTCATGACAGACTGGGGCAACCCTTTTTTGTACCTAGTATACGCAGTGCTTTACTTGCGCAACGTAAAAAATGCCCCATTACATGTAGTGCAACGCAGGCGTAATTTTGTACTTGCCTGGTTCATTGCGCAGTTGCTTGTGTCTTTTCTGCTTGTCCGCATTTGTAAAATAGCCATTGGCAGGCCCCGACCCGACGCGGAAGGGTTGTATATGCCTTTTGTCTTCAATTCAGGCAATCATGCCATGCCCTCGGGCCACACAACGGAGATTGTCGGGTCCTCTCTTCCACTTGCCTGCATGACCTCAAGACGTTGGGGACCAGCCCTTGCCGCATTACTGGGCAACTACGCTGCACTGATGGGCTTCAGCCGCATATATCTGGGGCAGCACCATATAAGTGACGTTTTTTTCGGTACGTTGATGGGTATGTTTTCAGCCCTTCTCATGCACACAATCTGGAACCAGCTCAACAGGAAGAATCATGATGGATAACAGCAACATACCGCATACTGGGCCGCAGGCCGCTGCTCAAGACAACGCATGCCATGACCCAGCGCAAGAAACCACCACTTCCCCAAGGAGTGCATGGCAACATATTTTTGCTATTCTGGCCTTTCAGCCCCTGATCCCATTGACCTTGTTACTCATTCTGCAGACCCTCTTTCTGCTTGATGCACGGGCACTGTGGTATTCTGATGAAGTACGCTACGCCAATGTGTTTGAACATCTTGCCCATGGCGGTAAATGGATTGTCCTGCATCTGAACGGCGTACCCTACCCGGACAAACCCCCTGTATATTTCTGGTTGCTTGCAGGCGTTCAGTATGTGCTGAACACCCTGGGAATATCCGGAACGGCCCCTGGCATCATTGAACCGCGTCTGTTTTTTGCCGGTGCTGCTGTCTCGGGAGTGCTGTACCTATGGGCCACGTATTTCATGGCGCGCTCCGTGGCCAAGGTTGACAAGCACGTAGCTCTCGGAGCTGGTCTGGTGCTACTCAGTATCTTCTACTTTATTGGCATCACACATTATTCTCGTATGGATCTTTTGTTTGGTGCGTTGATTACCATCAGCCATGTATGCCTCTTCAAGGGCTGGCAAAAAAAAGAAGCACCATTTTGGATCATCAGCGGCTTTATACTGGCGGCACTGGCCACGTTGACCAAAGGGCCTCTGGGCTTGGCCTTTCCCATTGTCACATCTGTGTTTTTTCTGTTCTGGCGGGGTACTCCCGGTCGTCTTGGTGCGCGCGATGTGGCCTATGGCTTTGGGACCATGCTCCTTATACTGCTCTCCTGGGTCATGGCTGCCTACCTCACAGAGCATCCAGACTTTTTACGTAATATTTTTCAAGATCAAATTTACCGTCGAGCCACGGATACATGGCACCATGCACAGCCATGGTGGCACTATCTTGTTGCGCTTCCCGCAGCATGGCTGCCGTGGACGCTGGTACTGTGCGTGCTCCCCATATCTCGCTTGTTCAGCAAAAACACTTACAAGACTATCATTGCATCTCGCAAACCTGAAAACGAAGGTATGGCCTATCTGTGGATTGCGCTCATCAGCGGCATAGGTATACTTTCCGCCGTTAGTATCAAAATCGTCATTTACCTGGTGCCACTTTTTGCCCCGTTGGCCATCCTCACAGCTTACACTGTGCTCGCCTTGCCGGATACGCGTGTCAAGCGATTCATACATCTGCTTGCCCTGTTGCTGGCCTCCTTTGCTGTGGTGCTGATCACTCTGCAACTGGGCCAGACCTTTCAATGGCAAACCATTATGCAGGCTGTGCGCTGGCCTTTGGCCCTTGAGGGTCTGTGGCCGTTGGCTGCTGGATGTATTTTGGGTGCCATACTCCTATGGTCAGCCGCCCCCAGAGCAGGTGGCAGAGGGGCATTACTAATGGCGGTGCTGTTCTGCACAGCCTGGATTCAGCCCCTTGGTCTGATCACAGCTCCTTCGCTGGATCGTGTCATGAGCCCCCGCTCGCAAGGCCTGCTCATGGGTGAATATATACAAAAGGGATATACACCCATTACATACAAGGTGTATTCCGGCACATATGCCTATTACGCAAAAAGCAACATCCTGGAATTCGACCAGTGGCCGGATCTTGATGCTGCCATGGCTCAATACTCCAGAGTGGTCGTCGCCATGCGTAGCAAACACTGGAATACCTGGGCCAATAAGCCAGGGGATATACAACAAATAAGCCAGCAATGGATTGCTGATCAGGAATACATAGTGGCTGTGCGCACCACTGGTGCCCAAACTACGGACCGCCCAAAACCAACAGCGCCCACCAGTGAGCCTTCTGCCTCCGATTCGGAAGCGCAAAGCGCAACTCCCCTTCCCAAGGAGGCCGGAGAGCAGACCGAACCTGCTTTGCCAGAGCAGCACAAGCAGCCTCAAGCCGACTCTGCACTGCCTGCTCCTGCGCCAGGCACAGAAAACCCTGCCCCGGCAGTTCCCACCAGTGAGCCTTCTGCTTCCGGTCCGGAACCGCAAAGCGCAACTCCCCTTCCCAAGGAGGCCGGAGAGCAGACCGAACCTGCTTTGCCAGAGCAGCACAAGCAGCCTCAAGCCGACTCTGCACTGCCTGCTCCTGCGCCAGGCACAGAAAACCCTGCCCCGGCAGTGCCATTGATACAAGAGACAAGCGCATCAGTGACCACGGTCCAAGGTATTGAAAACACATAACCGTCCAGCATACCGAAACAGCCAACAGCAGGATTGCTCCTGATCAGTCGGGCGATGGCCCCATCAGAAGATGATATGCCATATTGATGCAGGGGATCCCCCAAAAGCACACTGCATGGTAAAACAAATACGCGGTTGCGGGATACTACCCACAACCGCGTTGTCTCTGCGTACTACCGTTGCCACATCCCCTAGCTTACAGGCATGTAACGGCATACAATATTAGTTCAAGAAACACCCGACAAAAAATGCCTCCAGGCGCGTCCAGGCCGGCATAAATACCCAGGATATGCCCCTGTAAAACCGGCAACACGCATCATACAGGCGAATCCCGTAAATGGATCAGCCCCGGTGACAGTGTGTTATGCCATATAATCGCCACGATTGAGCTTCACGCGTTCTGTAGCGGTCATAACTTCAAGCTCATCAGCCATACGTCCCATGCCGGGGTGACGCTCTGCCAGATCGGGCATTGCTTCGCGCAGGCTGGAAACATCTTGGTCTATCCCTTCCAGGGTACTGTATGCCGCACGTAGGTCCACACCCGTCCTGTTGCCAAGCAAACGGGAATAACGCTCCCAGCTATCCAGCATATGGTCAAGTCTGTCAGCCGCTTCCGCCAATGGCACAGTACTCTCTGCCCCTTGGACCTGCTGTGTTGCCAACAACGGAGGAATCGCCCCTGCTCCAGGAGGCGGTAATACAGCTTGTGTGCTGTCAGACTTCTGCAATTTGCCGGAAAGCAAAGCATCAAATCCGGGTGCTACCGCATTCTGCTGCTTTTTACGCGCCTCTTCCTGCTGTAATAGTGCTTGCAATTGTTCATTTGTAATCTTCATGGTCCACCCTTGCTGTTCGGGGTTTACAAAAAATAAGCAATAATCTTGCCAAGGAGTACACATTCCTGTAACCAACCGAACTATAAGCATATTATTGTCTTGAGAGCGGCAAATCATGCCGTACAAGATATACTTATGTCTCTAGTGATACGGCAGAACATTCCGCCTGTCTATTGCATCTGCCTGTAGTATTCGATATATTCTTCGATATATTAAATGGGATACCTTTAATTAATGCTCATACCGAATCTGTCACAGGCAAGGAGGTTGTATGCCTGCTATTAAAAAAATTCTTTGCGCAGTCGATTTTTCCGCACATAGCAAAACAGTAGCGGAATATGCCTACCTACTCGCCACCTCCCTGGGCGCCGAGGTCATAGTGCTTTATGCCGCCCCTTCGCTCAGCCAATACGTAGGTTTCCACGTGCCTACGGCTTCCATTGACACCTTGGTTGGTGAAATTGTATCCGGTGCAGAGAAAACCATGGAAACCTTTGTTGCCGAAAACTTCGAGGGTATCAAGGCCGTGGGACGAGTCTCCAACGGCTACGCCGCTGAAGAGATCCTAGCCATGGCAGAGCAAGAAAATGTGGATCTGATTGTTATGGGTACACATGGCCGTAGGGGTATTGACCGTATGCTCTTCGGTTCCGTAGCAGAAAAAGTAGTAAAAAGCGCAGGAATCCCTGTCCTGACCACCAGACCTGACAATGAAGCATAACAGCAGCGGACTTTCCGCTCCGTTAAGAAATATACACGGGGACGGTTCGCAAGAACCGCCCCTTTTTTTATGTTTACCATCGGCTCTGCACCAAGGAGTATGCCATGATTGACGACGCCCCCCGGGGTGCCACCTGCCCACCTGAAGCTGTCACCAGCATACGTACCGAAGCTGCAGACCGCGTAGCCTATGCCCCAGGTCTTTCCATTGATGAAATCAAAAAGCGGTACGGACTCTTGCAAGTCATCAAACTCGCCAGCAACGAAAACCCGCTGGGTACTCCCCCGCTGGTGCAACAGGCGTTACGCGTTCATGCCGGTAGTGCTTTTCGATATGCCCAATCCGGCACCCCTGACCTTGTACGGGCCATTGGCAAAAAATATGACGTGCCTTGCGAAACCATAGTGCCGGGCAATGGTTCAGACGAAGTCATTGACCTGCTGATACGTGTCAAGGCATCCCCTGGCAGGCACAACATCGTAGCTTGCAAACCATGCTTTAGCATGTATGAACTGCAGGCAAAATTTTGCGGTGTCACGTTCAAACAAGCCCCCCTGCGAAACGATTTTTCCTTTGACTGGGATGCACTTACCTCTGCCGTGGACGAGCAGACGACCATTGTGTTTCTGACAACCCCGGACAACCCTTCAGGATACTGCCCCCCCATAGAAGAAGTCTTGGCTTTTGCACGTCGCTTGCCGCCCTCATGCCTTTTGGTGATGGACGAAGCCTATATGGATTTTACCGATGACCCCGCAGCATACTCCATGCTTGGACACCTTGATGCGTTTCCTGGAGTGGCCATCTTGAGAACCTTTTCCAAAAGTTACGGACTGGCAGGACTACGACTGGGTTTCGGCATCATGCATCCGGTACTGGCCAGCTGTCTCAACAGAGTCCGCTTGCCCTTCAGTATCAACATTATGGCTGAACACGCGGGTATCGCCGCCCTGCAAGATACAGACTTCCATGCCGAAACGCTGCGAGTCACCCGCCACGGCAAACACTTTTTGTCCACCGCCTTGTGCGAGGCAGGATGTACCGTATATCCTTCTGCCGCCAACTTCATCATGTTTGCTCTGCCCAAGACATGCCCCCTTGATGCACAGGCGGTATTCGAAGCCCTGCTCGCGCGTGGTATCATCATCCGCCCTCTGCATAACTATGCTCTGCCCCGACATTTACGCCTGAGCATCGGCACCCACCATGAAAACAACATGTTTGCCCTGGCACTCAAAGAGATTCTTCATGGCTGAGCAATATGTAGTCACTCTGGACGGCCCTGCGGGCGTCGGTAAAACCACAGTAGCCCGCCAAGTGGCGCAAGCCCTGGGTATTGCTTACATGGACACGGGGGCCATGTTTCGCAGTATTGCCTGGAAGCTTGGCCCCACGGCCCAAAAACTTGCACCGGCAGATATGGAAGGGCTTTTACACAAATTTGTCTTTTTGTTGTCTGGAGCAGGAGATACAACAGTACTTCAGCTTAATGGCACCCGAATCGGCCCTGAAATCCGTACAGAAGAAGTGGCCCGGTCAGCCGCTGCACTGGCCACCCTGCCCACTGTGCGCGCCTTTCTGAAAAAAACACAACAAATGCTGGGAGCGCAAACCTCGCTGGTGGCCGAAGGGCGCGATTTGGGCACAGCAGTCTTTCCTCGGGCAAAGCACAAGTTCTTTCTGGACGCCACCCCGGAAGAACGAGCCCTGCGTCGCCACAAGCAACTCATTACTTCTGGAGAGACTGTAGACCTGCACACGCTGACAGAACAAATCCGCAACCGGGACCATATGGATCGCAACCGAGCACTCGCTCCGTTGCGTCCTGCGGATGATGCTCTTGTCATTGACACCACACAGATGGGTGTCGAGGATGTCTTTCAGGCCATCATGAATACCCTTGGCAGGCCATAGCCGCACTTATTCTGGGTTATGGCTCCTGACGGCTGCCTTTTGTCCCTGCGGATCCGCTGAGGAAACACTAGCGTAGTCTCTGCCTACGCATGCTCGCATAAACTGCCTGCCAGGCCCTGGTAATTCGACATATATCCAAAAAATTTTTGCTGTATAGACAAGCGTGGACCAGCCTTATGCATACTCCAACAAATAAGCACATACGCCCCTCATCATAACACGCCACAGGAGGTACTTCTGTCTGTTTCACCACAGGTTATTTGCCTGATGCCACAGGCCTGGGGAGCAATAAGTTGAGCAGCACGCCTGTTATACCGGCCAACCCAATGCCCTTGAGAGAAAATTCTCCGGCATGAAACGCCATGCCACCCACACCAAAAACCAAAATAACTGAGACAATGGTAAGGTTGCGAGGGTTCATAAGGTCCGGCTGTGTACGTATCAACGAATTGATACCCACCCCCACAATGGCACCAAACAGCAGTATCATGATTCCGCCCATGACTGGCGTGGGAATGGTCTGAAGCAACGCACCCAACTTGCCCACAAAAGCCAGCAGTATGGCTGTAATGGCAGCCCATGTCATAATACCCGGGTTAAACGCACGGGTTAATGCCACAGCACCTGTTACCTCGGAATACGTCGTGTTGGGCGGTCCTCCCAGCATGGAAGCCAGCATGGTGGCCACACCATCGCCAGCCATGGTGCGATGCACACCAGGTTCTTCAAGATAGTTCTTGCCGGTGATAGAGCTTATGGCCAACACATCACCCACATGCTCAATGGCCGGGGCAATGGCCACAGGGACAATAAAAATAATCGCTTCAAAGGTGAACACAGGGGCCACAAAATTGGGCATGGCCAGCCAGGGAGCTTCCATGACCTTGGTAAAATCGACCATCCCCAGAGCAAGAGCAGCCACATACCCTGCCACAATGCCACACAAGATGGGGATCAATCGCAAAATCCCCCGCCCCAGCAACGACGCGCCAATGGTTGCCGCAAGTGCTGTCATGGAAACGAGAAGTGCTTCCCACCGGGGAAATAACACCATCTCACCGTCACCGCTTTTACCAATGGCCATAAACACCGCCACAGGTGCCAAGACCAGCCCTATGACCATGATGACAGGCCCCGTGACAACAGAGGGCAGCACCCGCTCCAAGGCCTGGATACCCTTTATCCTGACAAGCCCGCCCAGCAGCACATACAAAGCCCCTGCCGCCACAAGTCCCCCCATGGTAGCAGGCACCCCCCAGACACTCACTCCATGTGTGATAGGGGCAATGAATGCAAAAGACGAAGCCAAAAAAACAGGAACCTGCCGTCTGGTGATGCACTGGAACACCAGCGTTCCAGCCCCCGCAGTAAACAGGGCTACATTAGGGTCAAGCCCGGTCAGCAAGGGTACCAGCACCAGGGAACCAAAAGCAACAAACAGCATCTGCGCGCCCAGCAGGCTGTCTTTTAATCGAAATGTATAGTCCGCGGGGGCAGTCACCATATCATCCACCCTGCAAAAAAACTCCGTGCCTGAGCACGCTCATACCCTAAAAAAAACATATACCCCCCAAAAAAAGCAGGATAGAAATATTCTAGTCCACCGTTTGTGCCTGGCCAGCTATTTAGTACCAAAAATTTTATCGCCGGCATCTCCGAGCCCGGGCAGAATGTATCCATTGGCATCAAGGCAGTCATCTACCGCAGCAACATAAATATCCACATCTGGATGTGCTTTTTCCACCCGCCTAATACCCTCTGGAGCTGCTACCAGGAAAAGGCCCTTGATATTTTTACAACCAGCTTCTTTAAGCATTGTTATGGTTGCTACCAATGTACCACCCGTGGCCAGCATAGGGTCAATAATAATGGCCAGCCGCTCATCAAGGGCATTGGCCAGCTTGCTGTAATATTGTACCGGTTCAAGGGTCTCCTCATTACGGAACATTCCCACAACGCTTACTTTGGCACCGGGAATCATATCCAACAGGCCATCCAGCATCCCCAGGCCAGCACGCAGAATGGGTACGACTGTAATTTTTTTTCCCTTGATCTGCTCCACGTCTACCGTACCAGCCCAACCTTGGACCTGGGTATGCTCTGTAGCAAGGTCTCGGGTTGCCTCATACGTCAACAAGCGACACACTTCGTTGGAAAGTGCGCGAAATTCCGCCACAGATACGTCATGCTGACGCAGCCTGCCCAGTTTGTGTTTGACCAGCGGATGGTCCACCGCGTACACAGCCAATGTGCTCTCCTTAAAAATTGCATACAGTTAAACAGCGTATTCAAATTATTTCTGATTATACGTAGTATGGGGGCCATATTTTCGTCAAGGATAACGCGAGTCAGCCATGCAGCAAAATAAAAAAATACTGGATACAAAAATCCTACTGGACACCATAGTGCCCCCCCATGCTGGTGGACTGCGAGCGGACGCGTTCCTGGCCTCGTTGCTGGCCAAGGATGCAGTATCTCGATCCAAAATCCAACAGGCAATCCTTAAGGGCTCCCTGTATTTAGACGGTATGCCGTGCACCCGCCCCAAAAATAAACTCAAGCAGGGGCAGCACCTCACCTTTTCTCTCCACCGCCCAGAGACACACCTCGCACCCGAGTGTGGCCATTTGGATATTGTGTATCGTGACGACCATATCCTTGTGGTCAACAAACCAGCAGGCCTGACAGTACACCCTGCACCGGGCAGGCCAGATGGTACACTCGCCCATCGGCTTGTACATCATTTTCCCGAGCTGAAAAGCCAGGCAGGTCTAAGGCCGGGCATTGTGCATCGTCTAGATAAAGACACCAGCGGCCTGTTGCTGGTGGCTCTTACCGAACAGGCGCGACTATGCCTTGCTGAGTCCTTTGCCGCCCGTACAGTACACAAGGAATACCTGGCCCTGCTTAAAGGCGTTCCCGCGGCAGATTCGGGAGAGCTCAATGCCCCCATTGGCAGACATCCAACTCACAAGGTACGTATGGCCGTAACCCGTAACGGTCGAGACGCACGCTCTTCCTGGCGAGTACTTTTTTCGGATGCCAGCCCCTGCCCTTGGGCGCTAGCTGCCGTGTGCATCCACACAGGCCGTACCCACCAGATACGCGTCCATATGCAGCACTTAGGGTACCCCCTCTGGGGTGATTCTCTATACCATGGCATGCCCTCCAAACACGAGCTTGCCCTGCACCCTGCCCTGAAACTGACCGCCACACGGCAAATGCTGCATGCATGGAAGCTGGCCTTCATCCATCCCATTACTCAAAAAGCCATGTCGTTTTGCCAGCCCCCGCCCGATGACTTCATCGCGCTCATCCGTACGCTTGGCTCCCGCTCTCAACGTGTGGTACTTACCGGGCTGCCTGCCTGTGGCAAATCAGCCCTACTGCGATGTCTACAGGATCTGGGGATTGCAGTCTGGAGTGCGGATGCCTGCGTAGCCGCTCTATATGCGCCCGGGGGTGATGGCTGGCACTTATTACGCGGACGCTTTGGCAGACGGTTTGTACCGTATGACTCTGTGCCTGTGGATAAACAGGCATTGTTGCAGGCCATAAAATCCAGTGCTTCCCTGCGCCATGAGGTGGAATCCCTCATCCATCCGGTGGTCTGCCACCATCTTGAACAATTTTGGCAGACCCATCAGGACGCACCACTTGCCGTGGCAGAGGTACCACTTTTTGTCGAAGCTGGTTGGCGCAACAAGGCAGATATACTGGTAGGGATATTCAGCCCCACACACATACGCCACAAACGGTTGCGCCAAACACGAGGCTGGCACCAGGAAACCATTGCCGCCATGGATGCCTGGCAATGGTCACAGCCGGATAAATTACGCGCCTGCCACCTTGTTATTGATAACTCCGGCACCCAAAAAGATCTGGAGCGCCATGCACACGCCTTAACTGAGGTGCTGGCATCCATACGTCTCCGCCGACTGAACGCTCTGGTGTATACCGCGCAAAGCCACATGCAGGCTCACACATAGTCTACGCCCTCTCTGGCGCAACGCCCACAGCGGCTTCCCTGAAGAAATAGCTCCAAGCAACGCATGTAAAAAATGCAGTACCTGCTTCATAATGACTATAATGAGCAAAACATTTTTTACCGAAATATTTCTTGACTGTTATTATCGAAATGATACCGTAGCAAAAAGTTATATAGTACGCAAAAAATACATTGACAAAGCCACTTATTACAAAATATACATCCACACCAGAACATTAACTCGCAAACTCATTATTCATCACCATATACATATATCTTTTACGTAATCATTATGACATGTATTATGAATTCATAGATGAATAATATGCATTCGTTTAAACTGCATCATCAGTACATGAAATATAAAAATTTTTTAATTTGCAGGAAGATATCATATTTTGCATACTGGTTCATATATTATGAAAATCAATACGCTGATTGCAGTTATATCCAATAAATATATAAAATAATCTTATTTAAACAGGCATCGTACATCTAAAAATAAACATAGTAATGTGTATGACAAACAAACAATGAACTTAGCGGCGTATCATTATTGCTATTATGTAATCCATGGACTAAGTGATGTATTGTTGGTGAGAAACATGTTTGATTTTTTTGGACAAATGGATACTCATAATAATATTAAGTATAAAATTATACATCCTGCATACTACCTGGTTCACAATTTTTTATAATACAAGGGTACCACTTACGGTCTGGGTGAAAAGCACTACAAGGCTTCAGCATGAATAAAGACTATATTTTTTTACATGACGTTATGCGGGCTATGAAAAGCAGCCTTGATATGGAACAAGTCATCCCCAACACTCTGACAGCCATGAAAGCCTGCCTACCCGTTGCGGCCTGCCTGATGCAACAGTACTCCGAGGATCCTAAGGGCCTGAAAATACTGTTCATAGCAAACGAAAGCGGCTTTTATTACACCAACGCATTTTTTCCCACTAGCGCGACGCAGGATCATTTTTTTAAAAATCGCGACAAATGGCCGGACATAAACATTTTTCACGACAGCCGCGAAGGTCCTATAGCTCCATATACCGCCAAGCGTATCAGCGACTACATTCCCAATGTCAAAAGAAGCTACTTCGGCCTCCATATGCGGTTGGGAGACGATGTACTGGGTTATCTTGCCTTTGCCGGCCCCTATCCCCATTGTTTCAACGAACACCATGAGCACTTGGCCAGCCTCCTGCTTTCTCCTCTTACGCTGGTCATAAGCAACCTTTTGCGATCTGGAAACGCCATACAAACGCCTTTGCAAAGTAAAGGTCCGGCCCACCCCCCTAAAAAAAATTCGCCCAAGCCGGAAACCCATGAAATTATCGGCCTAGACTTGGGGTTAAAACCTGTGGCCGAGTCCATTACCCTGTTGTCTGACAAGGACAGTACCGTGCTCATTAGCGGAGAAACCGGTACCGGAAAAGAATTGGTAGCTGACGCCGTGCAAAGCGTCTCAAGCCGAAAATATCGGCCTTTTGTTAAGATCAATTGCGGGGCTATTCCCGATACACTTATGGATAGCGTATTTTTTGGACATGAAAAAGGCGCATTCACCGGAGCCGCCCATTCATCTCCCGGCAAATTTGAACTTGCCGATGGCGGCACTCTTTTTCTGGATGAAGTGGGAGAATTACCTCTAAGCGCGCAAACTCGACTATTACGGGTGCTGCAAAACAAAACTCTGGAACGCCTGGGCGGAACAAAACCATTTGTAGTGGATATACGCATTATTGCAGCAACCAACAAAAACCTCGAACAAATGGTTCAGCAGGGAACGTTTCGCAGGGACTTATACTACCGGCTCAATGTTTTTCCCATTCTTATACCCCCGCTACGAGAACGCCCCGAAGACATCACCCCGCTCATCACCTACTTTGTACACCATTTTTCAAAAAAAATGTATCTGGTTCCGCCGGTACTGGATCTGGCCAACCTTGCACGTCTCTGCAGGTATACTTGGCCGGGCAACGTACGGGAACTGCAAAACACCGTGGAGCGTGCCCTAGTTATGCACAGACACGGTAATCTGGATCTTTCCCTCCACATGCCGCAAAGTCCATTGTGGTATGCCGAGCCAATCACTCCCGGAGTCCAGTCACATTTTATGCCGGGTGAAGCGAACGGACTCCCTTTATTGCCTCACGCGGTCTCCAGCTCTTTTTCAGAAGACGAATCAAAACTACTTCCGCTTGAAGAGCTTATCCGCGAACATATCATAACTGCCCTCAAGCGAAGCAAAGGCAAGGTTTCCGGTAAAGGCGGTGCAGCTGAACTATTGGGCATGAACCATAGCACATTGCGTAAACGCATGCAGAAAATGGGTCTAAAAACCAACCCTTGGGCTTAGCATCCGTCAGCATCGAGTATGGCTGCTACGGTGCTTGTAAAAAAGTTACTACACATAAGCCACATCAGGGTAGCGAATCTTTGTCCAAGTATACCAGGATGTGCCGGATCCTGGGGCATCACGTTGTTGTAGTGTACCCCCTGAACTATTGCTTCGGCGGACAAAAAAAAACACCTGGCTCGGCACATCCTGTACCCCCTTTGTGCCCCGAAATATGGGATATCCTCTCAGTTTTGTTCCAAAACTCCATGCTACTATAGCTGCGAAACGAACCCGTTAAAAAAATATATTACGACTTTTTTGATACATGCTCTTCATATTTCAGCGGGTCAGACAGTGGCTTTCTTATTTTTTTGTTTCGGGCATACTTCATTACATCGCAGACATTTGAGGCAGACGGCATCTTCAAAACGTTTGCTGACCGCGTCAAATGTCAGCCCCACAGGGCAAGCCCGGGCGCAACGCCCGCACTGATTGCAGTCAGTAGCGGCCTTAACCCGCATGGTGGTATTCAGTGTGCTTGCAGCCGTGTGGCAAGCCCCCAAGGGGCATAAGGCAATCCAACCTCGAAGATGAAACATCCCCCCCAGCACGGGCAAGATCAGCAACATAAGGTCCGCCCGCACAACATTATGTCGTATCAGGCTGATGATCCCACGCGAAAGTACTCCCACCGGGCAAACCGTGCTCCATGCCGGGTACTGGGCAAGAAATATACCCAAAAACAGTCCACAAACTATGGCCAGCGCATCCCGCTGATCCGCTTGCCATACCCGGTGACTGGAACTTCTTGTTTTTTGAGCCAATTGCTCCACAGAGCGGATGACCCTTTCGGGAGCCAAGGCTGTTGCGGCCTTGGCGCTTTGTGCCGCGATAAAAGATGCCGGGCATACCCACGAACAGTATACACGCCCCAACAGGATAACCACTGCCAAAAAGAGGATAAATCCCGGCAAAAGGTCTAAAGCAATGCTCCTTGAAGAAAACCCAAGCTCGATAAACCCCACAGGGCACAAGAGCCTGACAGGGCCAATACGTAGATAAGAACACCCGGTAAAGCCTGTGTTGAACCAAGCCGTTGCCAGCAGGAGTGCCAGAAACGCGCCTTGAACCTGGACGCGACGATGCGTCCAGACGCCAGGAGTGACGCACGATTTTTTCCTCATATCTTCCTCATTGCCATTAATCGCTTGAGGCCTATCGAACAGGCTCGTCAACATGTGCCAACCGTAAAAGTACCTGAGGGCACAATCCCACACACTCTCCGCATCCCACGCAGACATTATTATCAAAGTAGGGCTTCAAAGGGGAATCTTTAAGCTTCAAAAAGCTTGGAATACTTTGTTCGGAGCGGTACGGATCGCCTCCTGAAGGGTTGGGAAAGAGTACCGCACCGGGAATTGGGCAACGTTGGAAACAAGCCATACAGTTTTCACAGCGTTCTGGTTGTTCCATGACCAGATTAGCCAGCTTGAGGTTATGCACCCCAGCTAGACTCAAGGCTCCGCTGGGGCAGACCTCCATGCAACGCCTACATCCTGTTTTCCAGGCTAGACATCCACCTTTCCGACTAGGTATCAATACAGGGGTTCCGATGGCCTTCACAGGCGTGGATAAATCGCGCTGACGCAAGGCCCCGCTGGGACAAACCGCCACACAGGCACCGCACTTGATGCATCTTTTCATGAATTCGTCTTCCGGGGACGATCCTGGCGGCCTGATAAAAAAAGCCCATCCGGGAATTTTTCCAGCTATCCAGACGACAGAAGCGACAATGCCAACTTCCAAAAAATAACGGAGAAATTTTCTACGAGTCATACCCTGCACCAATCCGGTGACAATGGCTCAGCCTATTGCTACCTTTCTGGATATATTTATGTGCCTAATTGTCTTGAAAAACATCAATCAAAAGTCAAAGGGCTTGGGCGTGCTGTAGCCCAAAAAATCGTCAATTTTGGCCATAAGAGAGTTCAATGTCCCTGAATTGAGCTTTTGAGCCATTTCAGGCACAACTTTGTGGAACCAAACATTAGTACGTTTATTAAATGTGCAGGTAGCCAGACAAATATTACAGGCAGAGCGGTTGGCGTGCCATTGATTAAAACACTTTTCCGCGTCCACCATCCAACGCTTGAAACCTGGCCGGTTGTAAGGGCCGCGTATGATATCGCTTTGCTCACCAAAAGAAATGGCTTTGGACGGGCAGGTCTCTGCACATTTACCGCAGGTTTCGCAAAACTCTTCCACGCCGAAACGAACAGGCTTGTCGGGAACCAGCGGTATGTCAGTCAGCACAGTGGCCAAGCGTACCCTTGTCCCTATAATCGGGCTGATGAGTAGACCATAACGTCCGACTTCACCAAGACCAGCGTCCACCGCTATGGGGGTGGAGGTCACCGTGTCGTTCCCGGTGGGAATAGCCGGATAGCCGAGCATGCGTATAAACCCTGCCAGAGAGGAGGATATTTCGATCATACGCGAATACCCAAGTCCAGTAGCGGCCGACGAAAAATAACTGCCTTGATCTCGGCAAGGGGCTTCCGCCATTTCAACAGCAATGCTGACAGCATATTTGAACTGTGCAGGATCTTTCGGCCATGCCATGGCCTCGCAAGTTTGCGGATTAAAAATATTCTTGTAGACCCACAAAGAGTTCAACTCGGCCACACCCACATCACTTGCACCTAAAAAGAACGCAGCCTTTTTGACCTTGCGTGTCAAGACGTCGGACGGGGCCTGGTAGCAGTTGGGGGCAGGCTCATCATCCCAAATCAGCGGAGTACCCCGCGGCTCAAGACGATCTTTGGAATACCCCTCGGCCAGTTTGGTGGTCATGGCTTGTACTGGGTAATCCCAGCGCATCAGAGGATCCATAAAAGGCCACCCGCCAGTACACATACCGCTGGAGTTGGCGTAAGCTCCCAGGTTATGTATCCACCATCCGGCGTAATTCAGGGCAATGCCGTCCATTTCTTCGTCGAGCTTGATCGGGCGTTGCGGAATAAGCGCTCGCCTTTCCCGAAACTCCTGATCCCAAAGCGGCCTGAGAAACATAATTTGCTTATGATCAAAACGCTCGGGCTGCCCGGTTTGTTTGTACCAGGAATCCGTACGAGTAGCGGCCTGAGCTTTGTCGGGGATAATCCCGTTCAGCTCAGACGCCGCCAAAGCAGACGCCGCCAAAGCGCCCATGGATAAAAATTCACGTCGATTCATGCTAATCCTCACTTTGCCCGCTGGGCATCGCTTTTAGGATACGATACAAAACATACAAACAAACCAAGGTGATGGTTCCCAACAATAAACCAAGCTTACCCCCCGCCTCGGGCTGTTCCTCCCAAAAACTGAGATACGACACATTTACTGTCAAAATTGCCATACTGTAGCTTACAATGCCCCACCCGATATTTTTCCAAGTGAAAATACCTTTTCTACTTTTGATGTAGCAGATAAAAAATAGTCCCGCGGCAATCAAAAGCATCCCGGCAAAAAACCATCCCAAATTGCCCATGCACCTCTCCTCATTTCATATTTTGGCATCTCATATTGTTTGCACGTGAGTACGGAAACCAATACGCTTTATGCATAAAAGCAATACTTGTTCCAGTTACCATTCAAAAAATAACCAGACCATCCACAGAGACATTGAGAGCCCTTCTCCACCAACGGCAAAATGATAATAGAAAATACTCTAATTATTTAAAAATATTAATGTAGTACAGCCTGAATACCAATCTTTCCTCCAGCTGCCAGAGACACACCAAAATGCTCGGCCATTAGCCCGAAAAAATAGCATTGTTTTATAAGCAAGAAAAAATAAGAAGGCCCCTTGGAGAACAATTGGGCAAATTTTCCGAATTGCTCCAAAACAAAAAACGTAAATAAGCAAATGATATGGAGCGTTCCAGATTACGGAGTATGGGGCACGTCATGCCCCGGCCGCTATATGGTGGCAGCAATGCTTACAAAATATGGGCTCGACCACTGCATATTGCTGTAAATTGACCTTTACCCCCGGACAACCCGCCCCCCCCAATCCAACTCATCTCCGACTGGCTGTCTGGTGAAAAATCAGCGCAGGATGTTAATAACAACGTAGAGGCAGCCTTGTTGAAACTCGATAGCTTTGCCCAGTACAAGAAGTCACTGTACCCAAAGATAGTTGGCGGAGAGAGTCGCTCCATTTTACCCTCTCGAAGTGCTGTAGGATACTACCGCCTTACTACGGGAAGCGAGCAATACCCATCAGACACATTTACCCGATGCCAAAACGGCACCCACCTGAAATACCAAAGTCCAGCTGCAGGTACGCAACTCTTGCGGCGGGTTTATGAAAAATAGCCTTGGGTGGCCTCTTCCTTTTGAATCACCCCCAATATCTTTCGATCCGGTGAAATTACGGGGGAGCACCTGCGTTGACTTGCACGCCTGTATGCAGCATAACTACGTGCCGCTACTGACACGGCCAACCAGATATTTCGTGCGGCAATGACACGCCCATATGTTCTTGCTGGAACACACGCGTATGCCGCAGAAAACCCGCGAATGGAGTCTATACATGCTTGAAATTACCGATCTTCATGTGGAGATTGACAATACTGAGGTGCTCAAAGGCATCAATCTGCACATTGATGCCGGCGAAACATTTATTCTGTTTGGCCCCAATGGCTCTGGCAAGACAACCCTGCTCATGACTCTGATGGGTTTTGGCAACTATACAGTCACCCATGGCACTATTCTTTTTAAAGGGCAGGATATTACACATATGCCCATGTATGAACGTGCGCGCCTGGGCCTAGGTATGTCGTTTCAGCGCCCCCCAACCATCCATGGTCTGAAAACCCGTCACATGGTTCGTATGTGCGGGCAAGGGCGTTCCGTGGATGTAGAAGGGCTGGCCCGCAAGGTTAACTTTGAAAATTTTCTTGAACGCGATATCAATGCCGGATTTTCCGGTGGTGAGATCAAACGCTCGGAGCTTCTCCAACTCATGGCACAACAACCCGATCTTGTGTTGTTTGATGAGCCGGAATCAGGAGTTGACCTGGAAAACATGGCGCTTATCGGCAAAACGGCACGAAGCCTTTTAGACGGCGTCAAACCAGCAAGCTGTACTATAAAAGAGCATCTGGCGCACTGTAAAACAGCGGGGCTCATCATTACACATACAGGCTATATAATGGAATACGTCAACGCTGACCGGGGGCAGGTGATGTATAACGGGCAACTATGCTGTGAGGCACGACCTCATGACATTCTCGACCATATTTCCAAACACGGTTACGAAGAATGCCTGCGCTGTCTTACTCCTTCCCCGACAAACATCAAGGAGAGCATGTAGCCATGAGCATTGATCTTTCTCGCTACACTTTTGATGGTGGCCAGGCTGACGCTATTGCCGACTTAAGAACACTGTCTGCCGAAGACAAACAACGCCTGCTTTATGCCGGCATTGATGTCAACGATCGCAATGTGGGCGGCAGCTTCATGCACATGAATCATTCGGGGGTCCATAGTCAGACATACCAGGAAGGCTTGGATGTCATGGATATCAAAAGCGCCTATAAAGCCTTTGATGGACTGCCCGAATACTGGTGGAAAATGGTTGACCCCCATAAGGATGAATATACCAAAGCCGCATATGAACACCTGCACGGGGGATATTTCATCCGCGCCCGCAAAGGCGTAAAAGTGGCTGCCCCTGTACAGTCAAGCCTCTTTATCAAAGATAGCGGCCTTGCGCAGAACGTACACAACATTGTTGTTGTGGAAGAAGACGCAGAGCTGCATATTCTTTCGGGATGCGCCACAGCACACTGTGCCAGAGATGCCGCACACATAGGAATCTCTGAATTTTATGTCAAAAAAGGCGGTAAACTGACATTTACCATGATCCATAACTGGGGCACGGATACGGCTGTACGGCCCCGCTCCGCTGGTGTTCTGGAAGAAGACGCACTTTTTCTTTCCAACTATATTCTGCTTAAACCCGTAAAAGATCTACAGATGTACCCCAGCATCACGCTCAATGGAGCAGGATCTGTGGCACGCTTCAACTCGGTCATGGTCACCCCCCCCGGTAGCCATGTGGATGCGGGGAACCGTATTATCCTAAACGCCCCCAACACCCGGGCAGAGATCATTGCCCGTACCCTGACCACGGGCGGGACAATACTCAATCGGGGCTTTATCGGCGGTTACAACGTCCCTGCCAAGGGGCATCTTGAATGCAAAGGATTGATTCTGGGTGATGGTCGTATCCATGCCATTCCAGAGCTGGACGCCTCTGTTGACGGTGTGGAACTCTCGCACGAAGCCGCGGTGGGTAAAATCGCACAGGAAGAAATAGAATACCTCATGGCCCGAGGCATGGATGAAGACCAGGCAACATCTACCATTGTGCGGGGATTTCTGAATGTGGACATCATGGGCCTGCCTGATGAACTTGCTAAATCCATTGAGCAGCAAATTGCTCAACTGGATGCTGGCGAAGCTATCTAATGGCATGTGCAATCCGCCAATTTTGTTACATAATACCTCACCGCGAAACCTCCTGGGGGAATCCTGCCAAAAGGTTTCGCGGTGTGACGAAAAAGTCCGTCATCCTGCCCCATCTGTCCTCTGTGGAAGCAGGCTGTCCCTACGCTGTGGCATGTGATGTGTAACCAGACCTTTTTTACAACCTCCA
This sequence comes from uncultured Desulfovibrionaceae bacterium, assembly GCA_964593925.1. GTDB lineage: Bacteria > Desulfobacterota > Desulfovibrionia > Desulfovibrionales > Desulfovibrionaceae > Oleidesulfovibrio. The sequence goes on from CAZQKM010000007.1 coordinate 58,224, forward strand.
CCCGGGTATTTGCCGGACAGTATGGAAAGCGCCATGCCGGGATATAAAGCACATCTCACTGGTGGTGCCATTGCGGGCAGTGCCGCACTGGGTACGTTTGTCCACATTGGCAGCATTAGTCCTTCGCCTACCATGGCTGCCGCGCTCATGGCCCTGGTCCTTCTGGGTACACTGTTTCCCGATACAGATACGCATTCCAAAGGGCAGGATCTTTTCTATACCATCATGGTCCTGGTGGACGGCATACTTATTTTGCACAAAGAATATCAATGGGCTGCCCTACTGGGACTTTTTGCCATGTTGCCGGCGCTGGGCAAACACAGGGGGTGGACGCATAGCTGGTGGGCCATATTTATGGTGCCGCTACCCATTGTCCTGCTTCCCATGTTTCTGTTTGAAACTCCATGGGAGTCCAGTGCACCCTTTTATTGTGCTGCTGTATTGGGGTATGCCACGCACCTGGTCATGGATAGACTCTTTTAGGTACAAGGCAACCCTCGTCTAATCCCGCTCGCCCTGTGCTCGGACGGTTCCGCGAAAATCCGTCCTTTATTTCGCCATGCAAGCCCTACTGTTTCATTCCATCTCTCCGTGCTCCAGTGTTTTGCATGCCCTTTGGGCACCAACCTTACACTTTGCTTGACACTCCGCACGCAGGAGTCAAATATACCCGTGGGTACATATTATGGATGACACGTTCAATACGCTTTTTGCCGACCTTGATCATGAGCTCCCTTCACTCCAGGAAGTGGCAAGAAAAGACAGTGATATTCCCCAGCCAGAAGATACCGATGCAGCGTTATTCAAGCAGGCGCTGGTAAAAAACAGAAAGCAAAAGAAAGCCCCCCCAAGAGAGGAACCCCGGAAAAACAGGCTTTCTGCCGCTCGAACAGAAGGCATGCCACTATGCGAACATGAGGCATTCAAAACCATGAAAGAAAAAAAGTGGACCCCAAAGAAACAACACAAAAAGCCCGCGCACCCAAAATCGTCCAGGCAAACCGGCAAGCAGACCGATGACCACACTCTTTTTGGTACTGCCATGGCTGGTGTTGCCCCACTCGGCACCCGTGGCCGTCAAATAGCCCCCAAACCGGAACCTGTCACGCCTGCCCACTCACTCCGTGACAGTGAACAAGACTCTTTATACAAAGATATACATTTTCAAGTTGAGTACACCAACGCATTCGTCCAGGCCCATGTGCAGGGGCTGGACCCCCTGGTGCTTGGAAAAATGCGTGCAGGACATTACAGTCCTGAGGGGCATTTAGATCTGCACGGCCAGAACATCATTCAGGCCTATGCATCCATGACAGAGTTTCTCCGCACGAGCTACAATAAAAGCATGCGTTGCGTACTTCTTATTCCCGGCCGTGGCAAAAACAGCCCCAACGGATACGGTGTACTACGTGAAAAAGTACAAACATGGCTGACGCGTGCACCATTCAAACGTGTAGTGCTGGCCTTTTGTACAGCCCAACCCAAACACGGCGGTTCTGGAGCCATGTATGTCCTGCTGCGCAAATTCAAAAAACATTCCAAAAAAATCCACTGGAACCGTACTCCCAGCGACGAAGACCTGTTTTTTTAAGACCGCAGCCCTGTAAAATATTCCAAAAACAAAAAAGGGCCACATATACGGCCCCCTACATGCGAGCACTGCACTGCCAAAACAACTTGGACAGACGCTTGTGCCACGCCCTGTCAGCTTTGTCTCCTTTACGTAAATACCCCGTAATTTTTTTCACCACGGAAGACGCACCTACTGTCGGACTTGGATAAAACTTTCAACAGAAGACAATACCACGCGTACGTAGTGGGCTTAGACAGGTGAGCCGCTTGTGACACGCATTACGTACGTATTTTGACGCACCACTATCGCCGCATCTCCTTGCCCTTTTGGTAGGCAGCAAGCACCGCGTCAATGATGTGCCCCCGCACACCAGTCCGGTCCAGCTGATTGGTACCCGCAATGGTCATGCCTGCAGGCGACGTCACCATCTCACGCAAAAGTGAGGGGTGGGTACCGGTTTGCTCAGCAAGCGCGCACGAACCGGCAAACAACTCTTTGACCATATCTGTGGCTTCTTGCCGGGTAAATCCCACAGTCACGGCAGCCTCAATGACCGCTTCCATCATCTGAAACACATATGCAGGCCCACAGCCGACTACAGCAGAAAAGGCCTCAAACTTGCCTTCGGGTAACACAACTACCTTACCTATACTACTGAACAAGGCCTGTACGGTGTGTGCAGTGTGACTGGACAGAGTCGGATCATCAAAACAGATGCCATAAATACCGCGTCCCACCATGGCTGGTGTATTCGGCATGACGCGCACCATTGGTACTTTTCCTGAAGCAGCTTGGCGCATGGCTACAAGACTCACCCCCGCCGCAATGGAGACAAGTACTTTATCGCTACGTAATTCCGGACAAATTTCTTCAATGACTGTACATACCTGATCTGGTTTTACAGCCAGCAGGATTATATCGGAACGCGCCGCAAGAGCAGATGCCTCGCAGACAACTTCAAGACCCGTTGTCGCATGTAACGCGGCCAAGTGGTCCTTTTTGTGATCGACGCCCAGCAAGGTAATATCTTGTGTGCCTGCAAGACCTTGCAAAATGGCACTCCCCATATTGCCACAGCCAATGCACCCTAAAACTGTACAGCTCATGCGCCTGTAATCTCCATGGCGTTAAAAAAATACCCTGTTTCAAAGTTTGCGCTCTGCGGGCTATCGGAGCCATGCACCGAGTTTGCCCGCAGACTTTGCGCAAACCGCCTGCGAATGGTACCTTGAACAGCGCGCTGTGGATCTGTAGCCCCCATTAATTCCCGCCAGCGAACAATGGCATTTTCTCCTTCAAGGAGTATGGCAACAATGGAACCGGATATCATAAAATCCGTCAGCCCCTCAAAAAAAGGCTGTCCCTTGTGCACGTGGTACAAGCCTTCTGCCTGTTCTCTGGTTAAACGCATTTTTTTCATGGCAATCACTCGTAGACCATTCTCCTGGATAATTGCCAGAATGGCGCCTTCAAGATTGCGGGCGGTTGCATCGGGTTTGATAAGCGCAAGAGTTCGTTCCATCATATAACCAATCCTCTGAATAATAATGATGGGCAGGCCTATCCCACCAACATACAAAAACTCCCGAGATGAATCACTCCATAGTCTGCGCCGCACTGAGCGACATGACGTCAACTATACGCACCTCACGGTTGCGTATGCGCTGCCATTCTTCCAGCGCACTTAACGTTTCCGGCGTAGGGTGCCCAATGGCAATGGCCGTACCCTCACGTTGCGCTATATGTGCTGCTTTTTCAAGCTGGTGCACAATACTCTTTTTATCACGCACTACATCCAGAAACACTGATCTTCGGTACGCAGGCATCCCAAATGAGTTGGTTTCATTGAATAATACCGAATTACCATGGGTAACACTATCAAGTACAAAAAGATTTGTACGCGACAACTCTCCAAGCACCGCCTTTACCCCCGCCTTGTTCTGCGTAAACCGTGACCCCATATGGTTATTGATGCCCACGGCATGCGGAACCAGCTTCAAATTTTCTGTCAGTATGCTCTGAATCTGCTCCCCTGTCATATTCACAAAAAGTGCGCCTGGCCCGGGATTTACTTCTGGATAACCCAACGGTTCCATGGGCTGGTGAATCATGATTTCGCGCCCTTTTTTCCATCCGGTTTCCGCCGCAAGGCGTGCATGACTGGCATGGGGCCAGATAGAAAGCGTGACCGGATATTCAAGAGCCACCAACCGCTGCACAGCCCGCATATTTTCGCCTATATCGTCTATGACAATGGCAAGTAGAGGAATCCGGCCCCGACCCGCATTCGTGGTTGTCTGCACAGTGGCGGGACGACGCACAACTGTTCCCGTAGCTTTGTCTGCTGAAGGAAGGCCATCATCTTTTTTTGCATGCCCAACATCCGCTACCAGCGGGGGTAAAAGAGACAGCTCATGAGTAGGCGTACCGTTTATGATAATACCGTATAATCCATCTTTGTTCTGACGCAGCGAGGCCTCCGGCGCCCATGTGGCCAACGCTGTTATCATCCCAGAAATAAACCGCTCCTGCTGCTTGCCCAGGCGGATACCAAGGCGCTGAAAGTGATATTCTTCGCCCTCATGGGAACGCATCTCTACATCTTCCAGGTGCAAAGATTCACGCGTTACCTCCAACCGCTCCAAAGTACGCAGCAAAGCATAGTCTGCCTGTTTCACCACCTGCTCCAAAGAACCACCAAGGGCTTCTTCATACGGCAGACTGGATGGATCCAACACATCACGTACAGAGGGCAAGACCTCCGTCCTGCTTCGGCTTGCATCAGCCCGGTGCTGGTCTTCTTTGTCTACAAAACGTAGACTGACATAACTCAAGACCAGACCACCGGTGAGCAACACACCGCATAAAAATGCTACCAACGCCAAAAAACTGGGATGGTGCCATATCCCGCCATTGCTCAAAATACTATTGCGGTTCACACGCTTATTGGCAAATATACGCCGCTTCAGCAAACGCTTTATGCGCAAAAGGATATTATCCCCGGGATCTACGGGTTTTGTCATAACACGCTGTACTCTTACCAGCCATAAAGTAAAGGGCGCGGTCTCCCGTGCCCTTTACGGCTGCTTCTTTCGCTTTTTTGTCTACTGGGTTGCTTGTTTTACCTAAAAACTAGCGGATACTCCGCAGCCTCGGCAACTGTTTGACCAGTTGCAATGCCATCCGCAACTGATTATCACGGGCAAGACTTTCCTGCACATTTTTGTCGTGCTCGGTGTCCTGAGCATTTTTATCTCCGCCACTAGCAAGGTGGCCTCTCAGATCCTCTTCACGCAACACACCAAAAAGGGGCTGATCTTCTGCATCCGCCTTTTGTACAGGACGCACAAACGGCAGCTGGATATCAGGGACAACGCCCTCAGCCTGTATGGATGTACCATCAGGGGTATAATACAGCGCAACAGTCAATTTGACCCCGGCACCGTCGGGCAGCTTGATGACATGCTGCACCGACCCCTTACCAAAGGTACGTTCACCGACCAGCAAAGCACGCCGGTGATCACGCAAGGCACCGGCCACAATTTCAGATGCCGAGGCAGAACCGCCATTGACCAATACAACCATGGGTGCTTCCACATCCGTGGCCTGTGAGGTGGCCTCAAAACCACGGGCTTCTTTTTCAATGCGCCCTTTGATTGTTACAATATTTCCCTCTGTAAGAAAGGTGTCAGCAACATGGACCGCCTGATCCAGCACACCACCAGGGTTATTACGCAGATCAAGGATGAGTCCTTGAATGGCACCGCGTTTTCTCTCCTTACGAATGGCCTCATGCAACTCTTTTACGGTACGCTCGTTAAAATAAGCCAGACGAACCCACAGATAGCCGGGCTCAAGTTCCAAAGATCTTACACTGATCAGCGGAATGGCATCACGCTTCAGAGCAATATTTTTGGGTGCTGTGGCCCCCTCCTGCAGCACACTCAACTTCACGATACTGCCCTTGGGCCCACGGATTCGGCCTACGGCTTCGCGCAGTGTCAACTCACGAGTGGGCTTGCCGTCCACTGCAAGAATCAAGTCTCCTGCATGCAGTCCAGCATGGGCAGCAGGAGTATCCGCAATGGGTGCCACAATGGCCAGGTACTCGTTCTTTTTTGTGATCTCGATACCTATGCCAAAAAACTCCCCGGAAGTCTGTTCCTGCATTTCACGATATTCAGAAGCATCCAAAAAAGCTGAATGGGGGTCAAGGTTTTCCAGCATCCCCCGGATGGCTCCTTCCAGCAGCTCATCCCGGGAAACCTCGTTGACATGAGCCCGTTCAACAATATCAAATATCTGGCTGAACCGTCTGAATGCCTCAAGGTCTCCAGACTCATCCGCAGCACTACCGGGTTCAATGGATACCGCCAGCATCAAAAAGACAAGACAACTGGCTGCCCATAAGCACAAACGCATAATAAAACCTCCGAGCAGGCTAAGATAGCTCACTTTGCTCCCAATAACCATTGTTCAGGATTAATTGCTTTCTGATGAAAACGCAATTCAAAATACAGTCCATCCCCATCCACATCAGGATAGTAGCCAGTAGTCCCGATCACTTCCCCCTGTTTTATATTCTTTCCCACCTTTACGGAACTTTCCGAAAGATAGGCATACAGGCTGTAATAATCGGTACCATGCATCAGGATAACCACCCTACCAAATCCCCGCAGAACATCATTGTGCATCACCTTGCCCCATGCCACGGCTTTAACGGGCAAAGCACCACGTACACGCAGACCCAGCCCGCGCACCGGTGGTGAACCCTTGGGCCGATAGGGCAGCCGAACCTCTCCCTGTACCGGCCACGGCAACCTGCCCTTCAGAGCTGTTATCTCTTGTTGTCCCCCCCGATCCTCCAATTTAAAGTTCAGGGTACGGATCAAACCAAGAACTGCACGTAGCTCTTCTTCGGCATTGGCCTTGTCACGCTTGATGGCCTGTAACTTGCGCCGATACCGCAGCTTGTCCTGCAACAGCTTATTTTTGTCACCATTTACAACCTCAAGCCGTTCACGCGCTGCCTGAGTCAAGGTTTCTTTTTGTGCCAAAGCCTTTTTAATGGCGGCGTGCTGTTCTGCAAGTTCACGCTGCCGGGCGTCCACATCTTCATATAAAGATTTGGTCCATGCATAGTCCCTACTTGCACTTTCCCCAAATACTCCGCTGCTGTCACGCCGTATATAGAGCGGCCACAGCATTTCCAACAAACTGTCTAAATCTCGTTGTACAGCCTTGGCCCGCTTTGTCAACGCGCCCAGCTTTCCCTCGGCCGCCTGCAAAGCTGCTTCTAGCTTTGCCAACTCTTTTTCATGTTTCGCAACGCTTCCCGTCAGGTTCCGGATACGTTTTTCAATGGTCTGCACATCTTTGACAACGCGAACTTCTTGCTGCGAGAGGCGTTTGAGCTGAGCTTCTCTTTCCCGGGCCCGCTGCTGCTCCTTGTTCAGACTGCGCGCAATATCAGTTTGCGCATGGGCAACACCAGCAACAAAGCATACCCAGCACAAAGCCAGTACTCCTCCCAGCCATACCCATCGCCTACACATCAGCAAACAACCTCATGCAAAAGAAATTGCGATAGCGGGCACTCGCTGCATCGGGGGTTTGCTTTACGGCACCAGTTTTTGGCCACACACACCAACAAGGCATGGTATTCGTTGAATAGCGCACTGTCCTGCGGCAACACATCCATAAAAAATGCACGTAACTCTTCATAGGATATATCTTCGGGCACCAATCCATGACGCGAAAAAATTCGCAGAGTATACGTGTCCACCACAAAGGTTGGCATATCCAATGCATACAACAAAATGGAGTCTGCTGTCTCAGGTCCAATACCTTTTACATTCAGCAGCATGCTTCGAGCCTGCTCCAGGGAATACTCTCCCAAGGCGCAGATATCACCATGCACATGGCGCTGCAAAAAGGCTACAAATCCGTACAGGCGAGCAGCCTTCTGCCGAAAAAATCCAGATGGACGGATACATGCTTCCAGCTCTGCCCTATGCATGGCTGCAAGCCCCTGCTCTGTGAGTCCACCTGCCTCCCTCAAAGCCGTGAGCGCTTTTTCCACATTGGACCAGCTGGTGTTTTGTGTAAGAATCGCACCTACGGCCACCTCAAAGGCAGAGTTCGCGGGCCACCACTTGCAGGACCCCAGACAGCCATGCATGGCACTAAAAAACTCCATCAATTGTGTTCTTCGATTCATGGCGAAATGACACTATAGTGTTCAAGCCCAGAACGCAATGAGCTACACTGTACTTTACACATAATTCGGGATATCAATAACGCCTTGATAGTAGCAAATGGGCATGCTTTCTGTGCCCATAATTTTTCTGTGCCCTGAGTAAAGACACTACCAATGCCCAAACAAACAACTGCTACCGTATCATATCCCGACATTAACGACGGCAACATACGTAAAATTCTTGTCTGCCAATTACGCCAAATCGGCGATGTGGTACTTGCAACGCCAGCCATTGAGCTACTCGCGCAACGTTTTCCCCATGCCCAGCTACATGTACTGACCGAAACACGCTGCGCTCCCATGCTCGAACGTAATCCATATATTCATACCATATGGAGTTTGGACAAAAAAAAGCTCTCCAATCTTTTTAAAGAGCTCATGTTTTATGGCAAGCTGGTTTCTGAACACTTTGACATGATTGTGGCTTTTCAACAGCTCCCACGGTGTCGCTGGGTACTGGCCCTCTCCCGCGCACAGATCAGGCTCAGCTATCCCCCGGCATGGCACAGCCGCTGGCTATTCACCCACCAGCATCCCCTAGAGCCAGGCTACGCCGCTCGCACCAAAGCCAATATCATGAAACCCCTGGGGATTGCCTGGAGTGGAGAAAAACCTCGAATATACCTGACGGACAAAGAACTTGATGCTGCACGTGCCCTGCTGACATCCATGGGTATTACACCACAACACACTCTTGTCACCCTTGACCCCACCCATCGCCGTGTCACCCGGCGGTATCCTGCCAAACATTACGGACAAGCGGTGTCCAGCCTGTACCGGCAGCATGCTGATTTGCGCTTTTTATTACTTTTTGGCCCGGGAGAAGAGCAAGAAGCCCGATCTGTCATGCAAGCCGCCCAGTGCAACGGGGCATTCATTGTGCCCCAGCGCACCCTCAGCCTACGAGAAATGGCCGCATGTATTGCGTATGCCCGCATGCACCTTGGCAACTGTTCTGCCCCTCGGCATATTGCCGTGGCGGTAGGCACCCCCACATTAACCATCCAGGGGTCCACCACTGCCTCATGGACATTTCCTTCAGAAGAACACGACAGCATTATCCTGGGGCTGGAGTGCCAGCACTGCAACAAAAACACATGCTCACGACACGACGTGGCCTGCCTGACGCAACTTTCACCTGATATTGTTGCCCAGCGGGTGCTTAAACACCTACGCCGGACCACGCCCCAATCCGAAAGCATATGACTGCCCCTGGAATGCAGTATATGATGGCATAACATGGCCAGTTGCTACTGATTGGGCCTCGCCCGTTCTCTGCCTCGGCCTACGGCAAACTGGCAACACGCCCCCCGACCAAAATCCACGCTTCAAGTACTAGTCCCAAATAAGCCCCGCCCAGTCCCCCTGCACCACACATCGTGCGGCGGGCAAGCCAAAAGTCCTGTATATAGCTTCAACCCTGTCCGCTTGTATATCCAGCAATCCGGACAATACAAGGCATCCCTCAGGTTTCAATAACGCGGTGATATCCGCAGCCATTTCCCGTAGCGGCTCTGCCAAGATATTGGCCAGGATAAGATCATAGCGCTCATTAGACACACTCTCAATCCCACCGTGAATTACAGTAAAATCCTCGACCACATTATTGATGGTCCTGTTCTCCAAGGCGTTTTCCACAGCCAGTAGATCAATATCAGCACCCACGCCATTAAGTCCCAGCATGGCACAACCAATGCCCAAAATCCCCGAGCCAGTCCCCAGATCAAGAAAACGCATCCCCGCAGTGATACGGCCTGCGTCAGCCAACTCAGATATTGCCCCAAGACACAGGGCGGTTGTGAAGTGATGGCCTGTACCAAAAGCTGTTTTGGGCTCAATGACAATGGCCTTGCGTCGAGAATGCTCTGCCGCATGCTGCATCATCCATGGAGCGACTACCAAAAAATGGCTTCCTGCCTGCACAGGGGTGAAGTATTCACGCCAGGCAGCCATCCAGTCTTGCTCTGCCACGTGCTCACGCGTGATGCTCACCTCGGGCAAGCGTGCCTTGAACGCCTCTGTTATCTCGTCACACACCTGTGGACTATCTATGTAAATACGGAGTACGGCCTCGCCCGTATGCAGACAGTCTTCTTCCCATCCTTGCGGCAGATGCAGAGCCAGTATCCCTGTGGCAACCTCCAGGGCACTGTCGGGTACAATGATATCAACTCGAATCAGTTCCGCCATAGCCATTCCCTCTCTTTTTTTACTGCTGTCATTTGCCGACTCCCTAAAAGACATGGACCTGCCCCCATGAAATACATGGACGTCATGCAAAAGCCGAGTCACAAACTGTGCGCCATATCAGATATCAAACCACCTTTACATACCGGGTAGTCACTGGCCTGTTTGTCAGACACAAGCAAGCCGCAACCACAGGGGTTGCGGCTTGCCACAAATTTCAAATACCTGGCGGGACACTACGAGTACATGTCAATAACGGCGCCCACATCAGAGTACGCGGCACTCAACACATCCTTGTTCAATTGATAGGATTCCGAGATGCCTCCGCTACCTCCCAAAGAAGAGCCGTTCATATAGTCCAGTGTTTTGGAGACAACAGCAGCGCCCACTGTTTCTTTATCCATAGGTTCAGGCTGAGAAATCGCGCCGTTCATATAATCCAGCGTGCTGGAAATAATTTTTGCGCCCATTACCTGCCAGTCGTAATCACTACTTCTTACACCCATTGATTCCAAAACGTCCATGGGACCCTCCAAAAGGCGTTCACTGTATACATCACACAACATCTGCTACCGCTACAAGTATATACCAAAACAGGCACCTTGTCACCTGCGGTCACCATAAAATTTTTTACACTACAAATCCCGGGCATCGTAGCCTACAGGCAAACGTCGTGCTCCAGTGCCAGGCTCAAGCAGCTAGTCGCGCCCCCGCCGTTCTTGCAAAATGGCTTCAAGGGCACATGCAAAAGCTCGCAGATGTTCTTTGGGCACTGTAAGGGCAGGTAAAAGACGCAACACCCGTTCTTGTGTCAGATTTACCACAAAGCCTCGTTGCAACAATGCTTGCCAAACCTCCTTGCCAGAAAAGGTCAACTCAATGCCTATCATGAGGCCAAGCCCCCGCACTTCGCTGATCATTCCCGGGACACGTTGAGCCATGGCGCGGATATCGTCCATAAACGCTTCGCCCACGCGGTGGGCACGCCCCGCAAGGTCTTCCTGCTGCATTATATCAAGTACTTTTCCTGCCACGGCAGAAACAAGTGCCCCAGCGCCAAAGGTTGTGGCATGGCTCCCCAGTTCAAATCCGCGTGCTGCGTCATCCGTTGCCAGCATGGCCCCCATGGGCAACCCATTGGCCAAGGCCTTTGCGCTGGTGAGTACATCCGGTTCAAGCCCATAGTGTTGAAACGCCCAGAACCTGCCGGTGCGGCACAATCCAGATTGCACTTCGTCCACCATAAACAACACTCTGCCATCCCGACACAGGGCCTGCACTTCGCGGGCATATCCCTCGGCCATGGGACGAATGCCCCCTTCTCCCTGCACAACCTCTACAAGCACGGCTACAACGTTGTCATCCATGGCTGCCCGCAACGCTGCAATATTTCCCCAGTCGACCTGCCTGAAGCCATGCGGTACGGGAGCAAAGCCATCCTGCAACCGCGCCTGACCTGTGGCTGCCAGTGCACCCAGTGTACGGCCATGGAAAGCGCCACTCAACGTGAGCACCGTGCCGGCATTCTCGCGCCCTTGGATACGTTGTGCATAACGGCGAGCCAGCTTGATGGCCGCTTCGTTGGCTTCGGCCCCCGAGTTACAAAAAAACGCTTTACCAAAATGCGCCGGAGCAAGCAGTTTTTCTGCAAGCTCAAGCTGCTCTCGCTGGTAAAACAGGTTGGACAGGTGTACCAGCTTGCCGGCCTGCGCATACAGCACCTCGGCCAAAGCAGGATGGCTATGCCCGAGATTGGTTACGCCAATGCCAGAGAGCAGATCAATATATTCACGCCCTGCAAAGTCTGTCAGGATCGACCCCTGAGCGCTGTCCACAGCCAGAGGATAGCGCCCATATGTTCTGCAAAGCAACGATTCTTCACGCTGCTTAAGCTCTTCAAACGAAGTCATGCTATTCTCCTGGTCCGGCGTCTCCGCCTCGGACTTACATGCTGCCGGTATGACCAAAGCCGCCGCCACCACGTTGCGTACTACCCAGTACGCGTACACACTGCAGTACAGCCTGATAGAAAGGTTGAAACACCAACTGTGCAATACGCTCGCCCCGTTGCAAACGTTGCTCCATGCCGGACGTATTCAATAATGAAACTATGATCTCGCCCCGATAGTCAGGATCTATGACCCCCACCCCCTGACTTACTGTCAGTCCTCTTTTTGTCCCCAGCCCGCTACGCGAGTAAACAAAACCGGCAATACCCGGGGCAAGCGGCTCTATGGCAATGCCCACCGGTATGGCCAGGCGACCTTGAGGCAAAATGATAACCTCGGCATCCTGTATACACGCCCGCAAATCAAGACCTGCCGAGCATGGCGTTGCATACCCGGGTGCCTGCTCCGTACCATGGGGGGCATATATGGCCCCGGCTTCACCTACATAACAAAAACGTACAGGCACCTGAGGCGGAACGCACTCTGCAGCATGTGTATCATCCACCGTGAAGACTCCTGAAAGCTGGTATACCCGCCACGTTACTCTTTTATTTTATTGGCGGAAAAAATAAAATACTAGCACTACGTCATATTAGCGGCAAGTCTAAACACCAGAAAAAAAGCCGCCGTTTTTATATTGCTGATACCATGCCATACGCTGTAGTATCCTGCACGACAGGCGATACACAGTCGTCTGTTGTGCCGTATTACTCTCATGGTGTTTCCTCAAGCGCTCCACAGGAGGTCGCGTATGCTTCCCATAAAAATACTCAGTGTCACCCCCAATTTACCCCAAGGCCTGGAGCCACTCCGACGACTGGCATATAACTATCTATTTGCTTGGAATGCAGACATTGAAGACCTGTTTTCGCAGATTGACCACAAGCTCTGGCAGAGCACATCACGCAATCCGGTGCAATTTCTCAATAACATTTCACAAGAGACGCTCCTAAGACTGGCGCAGGATTCTGTATATAAAGAGCGGCTTGCCGAAGCTGACGCACAGTTGACCCGATATTTAAGCGCCCCGCCGGACCCGGACTTCCACCAAGAAGAAACACGCCAACCGGTGGTAGCATATTTCAGCCTTGAATTTGGCGTATCCTCATGCCTTCCTGTGTACTCCGGCGGATTGGGCATCCTGGCTGGTGATCATCTAAAATCAGCCAGCGACCTCAATCTGCCACTCATTGGCATTGGCCTTGCCTATCGCCAAGGTTACTTTCGTCAGGCCATGACGTCCGATGGGTGGCAGCAGGAGCGCTACCCTGACTACGACTTTGAACAGATTCCCCTGACCATTGCCACAGGACCAGACAACGAGCCTGCTGTGGTATCGTTGAACATAGGCGAGCGCCCTCTGTATGCCCGCATATGGAAAGCGCAGGTGGGCAGAGTACCGCTATATCTGCTGGATACCGACATCGCCCAAAACCCGCCAGATTTTAGAGAAATCACAGCACGACTATACGGGGGCGGGCTTGAGATGCGTCTGTGGCAGGAAATTCTCATCGGCATCGGTGGTATTAAAGCGTTGGAGGCACTGGGCCTGGCCCCCAAAGTCATCCACATGAATGAGGGGCACTCCGCCTTTGCCGGACTTGAGCGGGTACGCCTTTTTATGAAAGATAGCGGCCTGCCCTTTGAGGCAGCACAAGAACTGGCTGCATCCAGTTCCGTATTTACCACCCATACCCCGGTGCCGGCCGGAAATGACCGTTTCCCTCCTGACCTAATGCAGCGACACTTTGAATCGTATGCCCAGGAACTTGGGCTTGCGTTTAAAGTCTTTCTGGCCCTTGGGCGTGAAAACCCCCATGACGATCACGAACCCTTCTGCATGACCGTACTTGCATTACGCCTTTCACGCTTCAACAATGGAGTATCCAAACTGCATGGGCATGTTTCGCGCAATATGTGGAAGCAGGTCTGGCAACAGTGCCCGGTGGAAGATGTCCCCATCGGCGCCCTAACCAATGGTGTCCATGCTCCTTCGTGGGTCGCCCCGGATATCCAACACCTGTTTGACCGCCATATCGGCCCCAACTGGCGCGAAGACCCTGACTGCGAACGTGTCTGGGGACAGGCAGACAGTATTGCTGATGTGGAACTGTGGCGTACGCATGAACGGCTGCGTGCCAGGTTGGTAGATTATGTACGCAACAGGCTGGTTCGTCAGCGACTGGCACAGGGGGCTCCCAAGGCAGAACTTCAGGATGCACAAGAAGTGCTTGATCCTGAAACACTTACCATCGGGTTTTCTCGCCGTTTTGCCACATACAAACGTGCCAACCTCTTGTTGCAGGATAAAGAGCGCCTCATTCGGCTCATGAGCGACAAAAAACGCCCTGTACAATTTATCTTTGCAGGTAAAGCCCACCCGCAAGATCAGGCTGGCAAACAGCTCATTCAAGAAATTATAGCTATGCAGCGCATACCAGAGTGTCGTTACTCCATGGTCTTCTTAGAGGACTATAACATGGATGTAGCCTCTTACCTTGTTGCTGGTTGCGACATTTGGCTGAATACCCCCCGCAGGCCCCTTGAAGCATGCGGCACCAGCGGCATGAAAGCCATGCTCAACGGCGTACTCCAACTTAGCACGCTAGACGGCTGGTGGGCTGAAGCGCATCTGCCGGATAACAGCCTTGGCTGGGCCATTGGTAAAGGTGAGGAATACGATGACCTCGAATACCAAGACTCCCTGGAAATACACATGCTCTATAATGTTCTGGAAAATGACATTATTCCATGTTTTTATGAAAGAGGTCGCAGCGACATGCCAAGGGCCTGGGTACGCCGGATGAAAAAAGCCATCCGCCAGCTTGGGCCCCGCTTTAACTCGCATCGCATGGTGGAAGACTACAAAACCACCGCATACCTGCCCGCATATGAAAACTACCTGCGTCTGACCCGGGACGGATTTGCCCCGGCCCGAGAGCTGGCGGCTTGGCGTATGGACATGATGACCCGCTGGGGGCAACTGGCCATAGCTTCTGTGCAGATCCATGCCCAGGATCATCTGCACGTAGGGCACCCCGTCTCCATTGAAGCACAGATAGCCCTTAACGGCATCCGCCCCAGAGATGTCTGCATTGAAATATATGCTGGTCCTGTTGACCAAAACGGCGCATTTGCGGGTCGGAATACTTCCCTCATGGAGCCGGTGGGTGAAACCCCGGACGGCCTGCATATCTATCGGGGGCAGGCCACTCCCGTTGATGCGGGACGCTTTGGATTTACCGTAAGAGCACTGCCCTCGCATCCCCTGCTACTTGACCCCCATTCCCTCGGACTTATCCGCTGGGCCTCATCTGGCAATTGACACTGTTGGCGGGCTCGCGCTGCGAGTCCGCCAGTTACTGCCCCGCCACCTTCAACTCTCTCTGATGTATGTCTCACCCCAAAAGACACACAAGCCCCACGCGTTGCAAAACCGCCATTGCTTCCATCCCATAAACAGTTGCCCAGGTATGCCTTGCCTTTTATGCCCCGGAGTGGCATAGGCATGGCGCATATGATACACGTTCATAATCAGGAGATCCATGCCGTGAGTACTTTTCACAGCGCGGCTATTGTCGGTGGCGGCCTTGCCGGGTGCGAATGCGCACACAAACTGTCGCAAGCCGGTATTGCCGTAACCCTTTTTGAAATGAAGCCCCACCGCTACTCTGCCGCGCACAACGAGCCTGAGCTGGGGGAGCTGGTCTGCTCAAACTCACTGCGCTCCGATGAACCCGAGGCAGGCGTTGGTGTGCTGAAACAAGAAATGCGTATACTCGGTAGCCTGGTATTACAGGTAGCAAAAGAGACGCAAGTTCCCGCCGGAAAGGCGCTGGCCGTTGACCGGACTCTTTTTCGCAAGGCCATGACCCGTGCTATGGAAAAGAGCCCTGAAATCAATGTCATACGGCGTGAAATCATGTCACTGGATGACCCCGTGCTCGCACCGTTTGATGTAGTAATAATCGCCGCAGGGCCTTTAGCCAGTGAGAGCCTGAGCACAAGCCTTGCTGAAACGCTTGGGGCATCTCACCTATATTTTTATGATGCAATTGCCCCCATCATCCAAGCTGATTCCGTCAATATGGATAAGGCATTCTGGGGGTCGCGCTATCGCCCGGAAGACACAGATTATCTGAACTGCCCCATGGGGCAGGAAGAATACCACACACTTTGCTCGGCACTTATCCACGGCCGCAAAGCACCCACAAAAAATTTTGAAAAAGAGGTGCACTTTGAAGGCTGCATGCCCATAGAAACCCTTGCCGAACGGGGCGAGATGACACTGGCCTTTGGCCCGTTCAAACCAGTGGGGCTAGATGACCCGCGCACCGGGCAACGCCCTTTTGCCGTGGTTCAGCTACGCGCTGAAAACATAAACAAAAGTATGTTCAACCTAGTGGGTTGTCAGACAAAGCTTACGTACGATGAGCAGGACAGAATTTTTCGTATGATTCCCGGTCTGGAGCATGTAGAGTTTGTCCGCTATGGCTCTGTGCATCGCAATACCTATGTCAATGCTCCAAAAACACTTGCAAAAGACCAGTCGTTGAAAGCCCGGCCACACATATTTCTCGCCGGTCAGATTACCGGGGTGGAGGGGTATGTGGAGTCCGCAGCCAATGGCATGTGGCTGGGTATGATGCTTGCCGCCCGCAAGCAGGGCCATGTCCTTCCTCCTCTCCCTCGCGAGTGTGCTTTAGGCGCATTGGCTGCGCACCTGAGTACCGAGGCAAAAACCTTTCAGCCCTCCAACATCAATTTTGGGCTTACCCCTGCGTTGAACCGTAGGGCCCCTAAAAAAATGCGCAAACTCATGTATGCCCAGCGTGCTCAAGAGGCCTTTGCCGCCTGGTACGCACAATTGCCCAAGGACATGCGTACCCCATAAAGCCTCCAGCGTTCTGACTACTATTCAACGGCCGTGATGTCGTATTGAATGCTTGCATATGGCCACAAAATATCCGGCAAAACCTGGTGATTTTGCCGGATATTTTACTGTACATCATGCTGTCTTGTCATCAGGCCTCTTTTACATGAACAAGACTACGCAACAGCTTGTCACCATAAGCGGACTCCACTACTTCACGCAGTCGCCTGACAACCTCAATATCATACTGCCCTGCCATATTTTCCAACACGCCAAACGTCTCGGACAGTGGCACTGCCGGACGATACGAGCGGGGACGCACCATGGCGCAAAAAGTATTGGTGGCAGCCAGAATACGCCCCGGCAACCCTATGGCCTCCCCCGTGAGGTGTTCCGGGTATCCACTACCATCCAGCTTCTCATTCATCTGCACAATGGCGTCCATTACCGGCAGCTCAAATTCAATATCCGAAAGCACCGTTCTGGTATGCTCCACATGGCGCTCGACTTCTTGCTTTTCTTCATCAGTCAGCATCCCGGGCTTATTCAAAATTTCTTTGGGCACAAACATCTTGCCCACCTGTGACAGGTTGGCTGCCGCCTCCACTGTGGCTATCTCCTGTGTTGACAAGCCCATGCTCTTTGCAACTTGAATGGCAAGCTCGCTCATCATGCGTGAATGACCGGCAAGATACGGATCAGAGTACTCAATGGTGCGCACCAGTGCTTCTATGGTCTGCTGCACCAGCTTACGTGAACGTTCCTGCGCCTCAAGCAATTCTGTAAGATCGCGGAACACAAACACCAATCCTTTCATACCGCGTTTTCCACCGCGGAAAGGGGTTTTTGATATCTGAAAATGGTATTTTTTGGATTGCAGGTATATGGTCTCGTTAATGATCATGCTCTCACCAGACATGAGCACCTGCTCATCTGTGGCTGTAACCCTGCGTGCAGTATCAAAACCAAACACCGCAGCAAAATCAAGTCCCTCCATCTCTTCTACTTGTCGACCCACAGCACTGGCAAAAGACCGGTTGGCATAGCGGATGACACCCTGTTCATCCTTGAGACAGATCAAATCTGTGATAGTACCATTGATGCTATCAAGAAAATGCTTTTGCTCTTCCACCTTGTCGGCAAGATCGCTCATCTCCCGCGCTACGGTACGGCTTTCGACCCCCACAAGCCACCACCACAATGTGCCCAGCAAAAAAAGCAGCACCAGCGAAATCAACGCCCCGAATCCCAAGACGATATTCACTTTTTGCTTGATGGATTCCTTGGCAGAAACTACATCCAGCTCACTTAGCAGCCACCAGTCCAGTCCGGGCACGCGCTTGCCAAACGAATACACCGCTCCCCCTCCGGAAATAGACGAACGCATCGCAAAAGGCAGCTCGTCTCCAGAGATCTCTACACCAGCAACCGACCGCACCCCTTCTGCAAGCCATGGAGCTATTTCTTCAACACGCGTGCCTCCCTGCTGTACAAGTTTAATCACCACACCTCCCGGTGCAGCCCCCAATACTGTTGCCAACTTGTTGGATACATTTTTTGTCAGCATCAACACAGAAACAGGCTTATGCTCTTTATCCTCAAACTGCGGCGGATAGATGGGCAGAAACATATCAAGCACAAGCCCGGTAGAAGCAAGGCGAACATTAGAAAAAACAGGCTCGCCCTTCTCAAATACCTTACGGGTATACCCCTCTTGTAGTACAGAAAGCGGCTGTATCGCAGAATTGGTTGCTATATAGCTTACGCCCTTCTGGTTCATGATACGCCCAGAGACAAACTCAGAATATCCCACAAACTCCTGTAGCAAATTACGCATCATGGGCAACTGTTCCGCAAGATCAGTGTTGCTTCCGTCAAGCAACTGGGAAAGATCACCACCCAGTGAGTCTACTTCCGACGCATACAGGCGGAACAAATCGGCATTGATCAAGCGGTTGCCTTGATTGACAAATGACTCCAGCCACAGGGTAACGACATTGTTCTGGCCGTCTACCACCAAAAGCTGTTGCTTGCGGATAGAGTCTTCAAGTTCCACATTGATATTACGGATACTCAGCAACACGGTAAAACAAGCACCCACAATAATCAGTAGTGGCGTGATAATACCAAACCAGATCTGTTTGGGTTTTGTTCTCCCTGTTCCTCTTTTTCCGCGTAGAGTGTGGTTTTTACCAGAAGTGGTTTCTGCCATAGTAGTCTCCACGATGTTATTGTTTCTATCCGCCTTGCCTAGAGGCAGGCCGCACTGGAACATGTGCCCAGCGGTAATTTTCATTTACTGAGTAGTGTGGTCGGTAATGAGTGTACCGAGCGTGCGGCAACACCAGATCAGTTACATTATCAAGTACATACGCAGTATCTTCCATATAAACCAACAACACAGCATGCCCAATCCCGCGGATGGTGTCCATGAGTACTACAATACGCAGCACCTTTGCAGAAAAACCGAGCTTGCGCAGAGCGAAGTACTTGCTTATAGCATAATCTTCGCAATCACCGGAATAACGGATAAATTCATAGGGCGTCGCCCAAAAATCTGCTACACCATATACGTCAATATCCAACCTGTAAGGCCAACGATTAAAAAAACTGTTCACCAGCCGCACTTTTTCCATATCTGAAGAAGCTTTCGCCTGCTGGAGTAAACCGCTCCAAGATCTACCCGAGGCCCCAGAAGGACCATGGGACAACGTGTTCCGCTGTAGCACAGGGTTACGTTTGTTTTCGCGCAGCACCCTCTCCCATTTGGGTAATGATTTCAAAGGACCACGAAACGCTACAGTATTAAAAGGACGGATTTCTTTTTTCAGCGCACTACTTGAGCCGCCAGCGTCGGCCCCACGTTCTCCAGCATTGGCAGCCACCGCTGCACCAACAAACAATAACGGCAAGGGATAATGCGCACCGATCCTGACAAAGCAGCCTAGCAACAGCACGGCACAACACAGAGTTCTGACAATCCATACACGACTACACGCAAAGCGATTCCGGCGATGTGGCATCCACAGTCGCCATACATGAGGTACATATCCAAGGATAGCCCTCAGTAAGGCACCGCTGCTGTGTTTCATTAACGCTCCCTGAGCGCATTCTGCTTTGCTTTCAAAATCGGCTTTAACAAGTAGTCGAGAACTGTCTTTTTCCCGGTTAAAATATCTACACTGGCCATCATGCCGGGGATAATGGGCAGGTTATCCCCGCGATAGGCTATGGAATTCATCTTTGTACGCAACTTTACCAAGTAGTACGTAAGGCCGTCCTGCTCCGCAATGGTATCAGCACTGATTTGCTCCACATCGCCTTCAAGCCCACCGTATATGGAAAAATCATACGCTGTTATTTTAATTGTCGCCTTTTGCCCCGGGTGTAAAAAAGCAATGTCTTGCGGCCTGATACGCGCCTCAACAAGCAAGGTATCATCCAGTGGCACAATCTGCATGATGGATTCGCCGGGCTTGATAACACCACCGATGGTATTGATGCCTATCTGCTTTACCGTTCCACGTACGGGAGAACGCACATCGGTACGCGTTACCCTGTCTCCACCGGCAGCAAGAGTCTCCTGCAATGAGCGTAACTCTATCCTACGCTTGTTTATCTCATCCAATGCTTCACTACGGTATTCAGCAATGCGCTGCTGGATACGCTCGCTGGCTTCATCAGCTGCAAACCGCGCACGCGGCACATTCAAGGCCAAAGAGTCGATATCAGAGCGTAATGAAATTACTTTTTGCTCCAAAGTCAGGTAGTCTACGCGTGGGTATACCTTTTTTTCCATTAAAGGGCGTGCAATGGCACGCTGCTCCATGGCCACACGCAGTGAACGTTCGAGGTTAAGCTTACGAGAGCCCATCTCCTGCACTTCTTTGAGTTTCTGCTCGCGCTGTGCTTGCAGCACACGCAACTCTACCTGCTGCTGCTGACGCTTTGCCGCGGCTATGGATGCCTGGTCTTGCAACACCAGCGGTGCACTACTTCGTACCTCTTCGGGAAACTTGATTTCAGCCCAATCATCAAGCTCTGCCTCAAGGCGCGCAATGGCAGCCTTGTGCTCCAGAGACTTGGCGTACGCATCGCGATAAAAACTGGCTGCCGCCTCGTTATCAATGCGCAACAAAACATCCCCTTTCTCAACAATCTGCCCCTCGCGGACAAGTATCTCCTGCAAGATACCCCCCTCAAGGTTCTGGATCTCCTGTATACGCTGAGACGGAATGACTTGCCCCATTCCCCGTGTAACTTCGTCAATCACCGCAAAATGCGCCCAAAGAAGCATTACAGCAAAAAACAAAACCACACTGCCGGATAGAATAAAGGCAAGAGGGTGTCCTTTACGCCGTAAGGCGGCATCCACTTCACTCATATATTCCAAATCTTGTAACTGGTAGCCGTCATCTCTGGGTCTGGCCATTTTTTTACTCCGTTCCCTCAGCTTGTTCACGCAAGACAGACAACACTATCCGCGTTTTACAGCCCGTGACATACTCTGCCCCCGTTCCACACCCAAAGCGCCAAGCACGGAGTTTTTGGGACCATCTGCCACAATTTTGCCCTGCTCTATCACAACCAGTCGATCCACCAGATCCAACATACTCATACGGTGGGTGACCAAAATCAGTGTCTTTCCTTTGATGATAGAGGCAATACGCTGTTTGAGTAGTGTTTCTGAAGCATTATCCATGTTGCTGCTTGGTTCATCCAAAATCAAAATATCCGGGTCATGCAACAACGCCCTGGCAATGGCGACAGCCTGCCGCTGACCACCGGAAAGCGCCATGCCCCGTTCACCCACAGGCATACCAAATCCTGCGGGGTGGGCCTGCACAAAATCAACAACCCCAGCCAGAGTGGCTGCACGTAATATCATTTTATCATCTATATTGGGATGCCCCAGGGCAATATTATCACGCAGAGAACCATAAAACAGATAATTATCCTGAGAGACAAATCCCACTCGGGCACGCAGATCGGCCACATCCAGCTGGCGGATATCCACGCCCCCCATCTTCACGGCACCATCCAGTGGCTGATACAGCCCCACTGTCAGCCTGCCAAGGGTACTTTTGCCCGATCCCATTCTGCCTATGATCCCGACGCGTTCACCTGCCCGGATAGTCAGCGAGATATCTTCCAGAGCGTACCTCTCTGCGTTGGGGTACTTAAAAAATACCTGTTCCAGGGCAATGTCATGCCGCAAGGTGGAATAGTCAAAATGGGTCTGCTCTTCTGAACGTTCCAGGGGAGTATTCATCAATAAATCTAACGATTTCAACGCCATGCGCGATTGCTGCAAACGTGAAAGCATGCCCGCCACCTGGCTGAGCGGAGCCATGGCTCTACCCGCCAGAATATTGCAACCGATAAGCCCTCCCATGGTCAACTCACCCTGGGCAATCAGGTACACGCCCCAGATGATGACCCCTACGCTTACTAACTGAGCTGCAAGCATTGAAAACGTTACCGAAATACTGCCAAGACGTTTGGCTCGCTGGTTTGAAGCGGCACTCATGCCCACCACACGTTCCCATAAGTGCTGCATGCGCCCCTCGGCCTGCGAGGTCTTGACCGTTTCAAGCCCATTAATGATCTCAATAAGCAACGCATTTTTTTGTGCAGCCTCGCGATAGCCGGACTCCACAACCCGTTGGAAAGGATACTGCAAAAAAATGCCCACCCCTGTAACCAAGGGCACGGCAATGGCTGGAATAATAGCCAAAGGCCCACCAATAAAGTATACTATTGCAATAAATATGAACAAAAAGGGTACATCTACCAGTGCAAGCAACGTAGATGAACCAAAAAATTCACGTAGGGACTCAAATTCACGCAGATTGTTACTGAGCGTACCGGTGGAATCCGGCTTGTGGTCCAGGCGCATCCCCATCACATGCTGCAGCAACCTGCTTGCCAGCACAACATCGGCATTACGCCCCGCAACGTCCACAAAATAACTACGTAGATTACGCAACAAAAAGTCAAATAAATAGGCAATAATAATGCCCACGGCCAACACCCAGAGTGTTTCAATGGCATTGTTGGGCACAACTCTGTCATACACATTCATGAAAAAAAGTGGTGCGGCGATGACAAGCAGGTTTGTTACCAGCGTGGCAATGATCACATGCTTGTAAATGGGCATGAAACCCCAGATAGTTCCCCAGAACCATTGCTCCGTCTTCAACAGTTTGATGTTACTTGCCCGGCGATCCAAACGCTTTTGCAAGGCACAAAACATGGCATAGCCGGTAAACTCGCTCTCCAAACGTTCCAACGGAATTTGTTGCTCGTTTTCTCCAGCTTCTGGAAAAATGACCGTGGCTTCTTCCTCACCTAGCGCTGTCAGCACACAAGAGCTTCCCCCCTTGAGCAATAACACACACGGCAAGGTAAGAGGCGAAATATCTAAAACGGATGAGCGCAACACTATGCGTGCTTCCATACCCGCCTGACGCACAGAACGGATACAGGCAGCCGGCTGCAACGGCCCCTCATATGAGGGCAGGTAAGATCTGAGAACATTGGCCGATACTGGTTTGCCCAGCAAACGAAACATCGTCGCCATGCAGTGCAACAGGGGGTGCTCATAGTCCACACCCTTGGGCGGCACAAATCCTTGCAATTTATCAGCGTTGGAGCTCTGCTCTCTGGTATCTTTTGAGGAGGCGGCGGTAGCACGCTCTCCCCCACTGGCACTGTGCGCCATGGCTGCCGTGCCACTGGAGCCTCCCGCTCTATCCGGCGCAGCAGAAGGGACACCACCGTGCACGCTTGCAGTAAAGGCCGAAGGACCGGCGCTGCCAGGGCCGCTTCCCACTCCCCCAGGCAATGTGGCGTCCTGTGCAACGGCCGCAAAGCTTTTTTCGCCAGCTTCTTTTGCAGGAGGGGTGACTGTATGCTCTATCCCTGGAGAACTATGTGCCATGGCCGCCGCACCAATGGGGATTCCCAGCCCTGGTGCCCCGAAGCCCGGACCGACAAAAGATTTGTCAGGCCCGCTTGCAGCAGGAGTGGCTGCAGGGGCAGATGGAGCACCAAGAGTACCTGCCCCACCAGATCCCGGCCTACTTCCCGCTGCCCCGGATGGCGAGGAACTCTGTGCCCCAGCGGCTGCGGCAGGACTTTTTTCCCCAGCATCTTTTGCAGGGATAGCGCTTGCACGCTCTATCTTTGCGTCAGGCGATGCCATGGCTGACCCATCAGAGGCTCTCCCAAGGGCTCCTCCCTGCCCCGATGGCCCGACGGTCGAACCAACGGAAGGCTTGCCTAGCCCGCTTGCAGCAGGGGTGGTTGCAGTGGCAGGTGAAGTATCAGGAGTACCTGCTCCACCAGATCCCAGCCTACTTCCTGCTGTCCCGGATGGCGAGGAACTCTGTGCCCCAGCGGCTGCGGCAGGACTTTTTTCCCCA
>CAZQKM010000007.1:82591-92057 GCA_964593925.1 uncultured Desulfovibrionaceae bacterium
CAGCGTCTTTTGCAGGGATAGCGCTTGCACGCTCTATCTTTGCGTCAGGCGATGCCATGGCTGACCCATCAGAGGCTCTCCCAAGGGCTCCTCCCTGCCCCGATGGCCCGACGGTCGAACCAACGGAAGGCTTGCCTAGCCTGCTTGCAGCAGGAGTGGCTGCAGGGGCAGATGGAGCACCAAGAGTACCTGCCCCACCAGATCCCGACCTGCTTCCTGCTGTCCCGGATGGCGAGGAACTCTGTGCCCCAGCGGCTGCGACAGGACTTTTTTCCCCAGCGTCTTTTGCAGGGATAGCGCTTGCACGCTCTATCTTTGCGTCAGGCGATGCAGTTTGTACGTTTTTAAGCTGTTCCCCTTCGCCATGTATACTGCGGGGATCCCTTGCCATATTACCGGCTCGCATTACATCCGTTTCCCTGACTCCATCCTTGAGAGGATGTCGGGAGATACTGCTTTTATACTCAGAAGCAGTGTCCGCAGCAGATCCCCGATGCCTGTCGTTGGGCGTATGTATAGGCCGCCCCTGTCTACCAGCTTCGTGTGACTTACTTTTTTCATTGTCAGCCATTCAGGAAACTCTCCTAAAAATAACACTGTTCCGTTTCAGTAACCTCAATATAATGCGCTCGCGAAAAACCAGCCTATAAAAATATACGCCTTATGAGACTATTGTAAAGTAGTGTATACGACTAAGCAGCACATCTCAAAATTTTTTGTCCACTTGGTATGCACCTATCCCACGGCTTCGATTCTCAATCAAAGGAACACGCCATGCCCAAAGGAACAATGCTCACTAAAGATACGGGTTCATATGCTTACCCCCAAGCCCTGCGCCCCCACAAAAAAGGCTCCCCCCTGACTGCAACAAATTCCCCAAAATTCATTATCGCAAACCCCGCATCTGTCGGATTCCATCTCTAACCCTATCATTATTCAGTGCTCCCCACGCAACCACCGCTGCAAGGCGTACATGCAAAGGCAAAAATAGTCGCGCTGCCACCTGTCACGTTGTAAAGAATATGGCAAAAGCAGCATTTCTATACTCCATGAATCAATAAAAATGGCGCATCCTGGCAAGTGCCAAAAAATAGATATGGATCGTATTTTGCATAAAAATATTTTCAAAAAAGTATCCCACCAAACGCAGAGGCGACAGAACAGATGCACCCATGGCAATACATACTGGAGACACCCTAACTGGCCAGAGATCTTCCAAAAACAAGGGGCCAGTCCAGCTACTCTGCGGTTGGCTGCTTTGCTTGTAAAAGCGATGACCGAAACTGCCCGGTATGCTGCCATACCCGTGAAAACCTTTATCTTGTGCCCCCATGAGAGATACGAGTATTTACTGACTTTTATGCAACAGTTGCACCCGCAAAAGAGGCATACAGGTATAACATTTACATTATAGATACGTACTGAAACGCCAAATGCCGGCCTTCGTATTATTTATTCAGATTATCTAAATTTTTGGCATCATCAACTATTGATTTTCGTGCGATTTGTAGGTAATAAAATTTTATAAACTAGTAGTAAATTTAGGTAGTAGCCTCCCCTTGTTTTTGCCTAAGTACTCCAAATAGAGCTTTAAGGATTTAATTGCTTATGTTTAACCTCCTCCAATTCTTTAAAATTTTCTGTAGAAGTAGCGCACTACTCTTTGTCATAAGCCTTATCTTATCAGCGACTCCCGTATTTGCCGGTGTCACTGCCAAACAGAGCGTTGAGGCAGCGCTTCGTAGTAATCCAACCATCAAGGCATTTAAAGAAAATGCCGCTGCAGCGAAGCACGATGTGCGCAGTGCCAGGGGTGGCTGGTTTCCTAGGCTGGATGTTAATGCCGGCTATGGTGTAGAACAAACAGACAATCTTAGTACCCGCAGAACTGACGACGATGATGATTGGGATGAGCGAAGCGACATTAGTGTTTCACTTACCCAGCTGCTATGGGATGGCGGCAAGGTAGGGGGCGAAGTTGGTATCCAAAAAGCCAAACTGGCGAACGTTGATAGCCGTTTGTTGGACAATGTGGAGGCGTTAGCGCTGGAAGCCATCCGTGCCCACCTTGAGCTCTATCGCCAACGGAATCTTGTGCGTCTTGCCGAGCAAAACGTGGCAAACCACGAAGATATCCTGGCTTCGCAGGAAGAGCGTCAGCGCCTTGGCGCCATAAGCCTTGCAGACGTTTCCCAAACCAAAGGCCGACTAGCTCGTGCCCGTGCATCCTTGAGCAATATTCAACAAGAGTTGTTAAGGGCAGAGGCCGGATATAAACGCATTGTGGGCATGGATGCCCCAGAAGTGGAATGGGTTGACGTGCCCACAAACGTTCCTGACACGTTTGAGTCAGCCTTGCAATTCACTTTGGCCGGTAACCACAAAATTGCCGCACAACAAGCCCAAATTGACGAAAACGAGCAACGGATCCGTAGGGCAAAAGCAGAATACTACCCCACTTTTTCAGCCCGTGCTTCCAGTGACTACCAAGATCAGGTGGAAAGCGACACCTCATGGTCTAATAACACCATTCTGCAACTGCGTATGGCTTGGAATATTTATCGTGGCGGGTCTGACTATGCTGCGGTAAAGGCAGAAAGTGCTCGTAAGCGCCAGGCGGTGGTGGAACTCCAGGACGTCAACGAAGCATTGATACAGGAAACCCGTAACACCTGGTATGCTCTGGAAAATGCGCAAGAACAAAAGCGGTTGTTTGCCGAAGCTGTGGAATATAACGCTGCAACCCGTGATATGTATGTAGAGCAGTTCAGTGTGGGCCAACGCAGCCTGTTGGACGTGCTTGATGCTGAAAACGAGTTGTTCAGTTCTTCTCTGCAAATGGTGACTGCCACAGTTAATGAAATTATTGCCAAATATCGCTTGGTTACCCTTGGTGGTAACATTGTAAGCAGTATGGGTTTTGATTCCAGCGTATACATGACCCAAGCGAGCAAATAAGAACATCTCCTCGTCCCACCTCATGGTGAGGCTGATATGATGCAAAAAAAGAACACTCCTTTTTCTAGGAGTGTTTTTTTAGAGTTGTACATAAAATGCCCCCTTCTGCTCTATACAAGTAAAGCGGGAAAAATTTTCCCTGCCACCTTTTACGAAGCAGCATCCTACTAGCGTAACAACAATCACGATATGCAGTCCTATGTAGAAATGAGTGAGCGCTGCTAAGGATTTTTGATAATGCGAGGATAGTATTTGCAACCGTACCTACTGATATATGTGAGCTTGCCCCCGACCGCTTTCTCTTTTGTAATATTCTCAACTATATGCTCTAGCCTCTCGGCTCAGGTGTTCCACGTTCATAGACAGCATCGGCCTGGTCGAACGTGCGGAAACTGTCAGGCTGAACCGGATCGTTTTTGCCAGAATCCACGCCGGAAGAATCGCGCTTCATGGTGATCAGAATCGCGTTATCAGCGGGTTGCGGGTCCATCACGATTGCCGCCTTCCCTGCCTGCGGACGGAAGAAAGACATTTTTGAGCTCAAAGTCGTCGAGACCACTTCATTAAATCTGTCAACAAGGCAGACAAGAGGCATGGCTGCTGCGCACTCCACCGCTCCGTCCGTGCCCGCCTGATCCGCGCCGGCAATGGATACGCCTTCCGCCGTGTTTACTTTGCCGTTGATCGTCTCGTTCAATCAAAAAGGCCGTCGCATTGCTCGGCGTGTTGGCCGTTGTGAGCTTTTTCGTTCCTTTTACAAGCTTGTTACTCATACATAGCACCTCATGACATTGACAGAAACATGTACATGTACTATTTTTTGTCTAAAGGAAGTCATTATGGAAGCTATTTCATACACTGCTGCTCGCCAGAATCTTGCTGCCACCATGGACAAGGTTATTGAGGGCCATGACGTCGTGATCATTACCCGCCAGAAGGTCGGGGCCGTGGTCATGATGAGCCTGGAAGATTTCAACAGCATGCAGGAAACCATGTATTTGCTTGGTAATCCGTTCAATGCGGATCGTTTGCGCAAATCCGTTGCCGACATTGAAGCCGGAAAAACCAGAGTATTCACTTTTGAAGAGCTGGAACAACTGTGAATATGAAACTGTCCGAGCAGGCAGTGGAAGATATTGCTTATTGGAACAAGTCGGATGCAAAAAAAGCAGCAAAAATTTTTAGTTTGCTAAAAAATATCATGAACACACCTTTTGCCGGCATCGGTAAACCGGAGCCGCTGAAGCACGATCTTGCCGGCTATTGGTCGCGGCGAATCGACCATGAGCACCGGCTGATTTACAAGGTGACAGAAAATGCTGTTTTTGTCGCTTCTTGCCGCTACCATTATCGCTGACCCCGCTTATTCAGTATAGCTTGCCTCTATTTGCGATTCCCAATTGCCGCCGCCAGGAATGTACGTTAGTAATATGGTGCGTCAGTTTAATAATGCGCCACACGCGGAAGCACGCGGAACGATGCCATTCGCATTGCTTTTTCATTTGTTCAATTAAAATTTAGGCACCCCTACCCGTTGGTCCCAGTTGGCCCCAGCGTCTGCCCTTGGCTTCCTCCGCATTAATGCAATTGGGCGTATCCTTGAGTTCGCCGGAATTGTTTCGGCATTGCCTCTCTGTCTCGTTGAGAATTTACTTGTTTTTCAGTTTCATGAACCATTCTACAGCTTGCGTTTCTTTGGGTAGCTCCGCGCAATTGCCTATCGCCGGTATTACGGAAATCAACCCACTCAGTTCCCCAGCGTCCTGGAATTCTTCATGCTTAACGACACGAAGAACAAGTGAGCGTCGTCGTCCGAGCTAAATGAGGTTAAGCCGCCTTAGCCGCCTCAAACGATCGTATTTCACTTTCTGGCAGCTTTGCCCAGCAGCGCACCATTCTTTCCGGTTTATCCCCTATCCCAAAAATCAGATCTTCAGAATAATCTTCATTATCCGCAACTTTCGAAATGAGATAGCGCAGCATGTCACTCGGCGAGAATTCCGCTTTCTGGCATAAAAAATTCAACCGGTTCATTTGATCGCCTGATAATCTGAAGCTGGAAATAACGAGTATGGATAACAAAAGGCCGAATCACATTGCTATTGCTTGTGATTCGGCCTTTTGCGAATTTTTTAGGAAGTAAAAATGGCGGAGAGGGTGGGATTCGAACCCACGTACGGGCTATTAACCCGTAACTCGATTTCGAGTCGAGCGCGTTACGGCCGGACTTCGCTACCTCTCCGCAATTCATGAGCATGATTCACAACTCAATGGGATGTACGTTTACGTCACATTCTACCTTGATGCAAGCATAAAATCCCCCAGGGATTCCAGTGTATTTTCCGCATAGCCAGCCGGTTTACCCTGTACTTGGGCCGATTCTTAGCCTCTCTGCAATGCAAGCACCTCCTTGACCAAGCTATCCACATGGTGTATTTAAACTCCCTTTAATTTGAAGGGTAGTAAGGCGGTAAGAATGCATCCGGGCAAAGGCATACGCAGCTTCAGCCCCCACTCCACTCTTACGGTAAGAATATTTTACCTTGTAGGGCCAGATGGCACCCCAAAACAGGGATGAAATGTAGCATAGCGGCCACTTTTGTTAAAACGCTTTGCCACGCATAGTAGGATGCACATGCGACAGAACGATTTCATACAATTAATTGAATCCATAGCCCCCCTGCACGGAGCCGCTCAGTGGGATAATTGTGGTATGCAGGTTGCCTCAACGCGGGATGATGTCGTACGAGTAACTGTCGCCCTTGATCCTACCCCGGCAACCATTACGCAGAGTATTTCGCAGGGCGTAGACTTCATCCTGACCCACCACCCCCTTGCACTCAAGCCACAGGCTCTCAACAAGTTAAATGGTTACCACCACGCGGTTTCACTGCTGCTCAGCAACCATATCGCCCTTTATTCAGCGCATACCTCACTTGATGTAAATCCCAGGGGGCCGGTAGGTTGGCTGGCTGTGGAGCTTGGTTTGCAGCAATGCCAAGTACTTGAAAAAACCCATGCCAGTACCTTGTGTACCTACTTTATTCCCTCCAGAGAGGAAAAAATCATCACAGCCCTTGAGGCCCTTGCCTTTCTGCAACGCATACATCACCTTCAAGGGGGCATCACCGTATGCTTTGACAGTGCAAGGATTACGACGGATTCAGCTCTATCAGGTATCCGTAAACTACTCCCCCCCGGTGTCCCCATAATCGCGGTGGAACAAGGCCCTGATGGAGATGTACTGGGTTTTGGTATTATCGGCACCTTGCCCACCCCCCTTACCCCGCAGGATTTTATCAAACGGTTGGCGCACATCACGGGGGGCACATCATGGACCAATTGCGGCCCCTGCCCAGACACCATACAGACTGTGGCATATTGCACCGGCTCGGGCAGCTCCTTGGCAAAGGCAGCTTTTGCCCGTGGTGCGGACGTGTTCATCACTGGTGATGTCAAGTATCACACCGCACTGGATAGCACAGGCTACATTATGGATGTAGGCCATTTTTTACTGGAAGAAGAAATGATGCGTCGATTTGCAAAAGAACTGCAAAACGCCGCTCCTGAACTGGATATAACATTCCTACCCGCGCAGGATCCCATAAAATTCTGCTCTGTGTCTTAGCGAGTAACGCGACGTAAAAAAACCCGGCTCACTCCGGCGTTTGCAGTCCTTAGGAGGAAATCACTTTGAGCCTGTATCTTAAACAAATTGAGCAGCTTGTTGCCTTGCAAAAGGTTGACAACGAAATCATGGCAATCCGTAAAAACTTTGAGCATGCCCCCAAAGAAGTAGAAGCATTGACCGGACGCTTTTCGGCTCTTGAAAGACAACGAGGCCACCTGCTGGAAAAAATAGAGCACCTACAAGAGCAGGAGCGTCGCCTTGGTACGGAGATTGAAGACGACACGTTGCGTGTAAAAAAGAGCAAAAGCAAGCTAATGCTTGTGGGAAATACCAAAGAATACCACGCCATGATGCGTGAGATGGACAACCTGGAAAAGGTTAATCGCCTGCGTGAAGAAGAAAAGCTTGCGCTTGCGGAAGAGTTACTGCGCCAAAATGACGCTCTTGCCCAGTTGGAAGAGACTTACTCTGAAGTAAAACAAGATCTGGATGATAAAAAAGCAAGCTTGCAGGTACGCCTTGATGAAGCCCAGAAAGAGCTGGCCAAGCTTGACAAAAAGCGTACCGCCGCAGGCGACATGGTACCTGCTCCTGTGCTGGCTCGCTATGAATTCATCCGTGAGCGCCTGGACCACCCCGTTATCGTGCCTGTTGTAAATGGTATCTGCTCTGGCTGCAACATCGCCATCCCCCCCCAAAGCTTTATCGATCTGCAAAAAGGCACACAGATTTTAAGTTGTACCAACTGTCAGCGTTTGGTTTACTGGTGTGAACACTTTTGCGACGCCACCGCCACGCAATAGTGTAATAGTGTAACTTTTGGGAGCAGGGCGAGTCGCCGCTGCGTGCTGTAGCACGGAGAGGAAAGTCCGGGCTCCACAGGGCAGGACGCTGGGTAACCCCCAGGTGGAGTGATCCACGGACAGTGCCACAGAAAGCAAACCGCCTGTGCATGCACAGGTAAGGGTGAAACGGTGAGGTAAGAGCTCACCAGGGAGTCCGGTGACGGCTCCTGTTAGGTAAACCCCGTCCGGAGCAAGGCCAAATAGGAAGACGTAAAAGCCGGCCCGGCTGTTGTCTTCGGGTAGGCTGCTTGAGGTTGCAGGTAACTGTAACCCTAGAGGAATGGCGGCTGCTTCCCCTCTTGGGAAGAACAGAACCCGGCTTATAGCCCGGCTCCCTTTTACGATAATACCAAGGGGCGCCTTGTGCGCCTCTATTTTTTTCGAAAGCACGAGGTGAGATATGCGCGCCTGGGCTATTCTGTTAGCCGCGGGACAGGGTTCTCGCATGCTTGAATCCTGTGGCGGAGTGCAAAAACAGTTTTTTTTCTGGAACGGCGCTCCACTCTTTTGGTACTCAGCCCGTATGTTTTCTCGTGTGGCACGCATACGAGGACTTGTTTTTGTCTTTTCTGATGAAGAGATGCAAACAGCCTCCGGGCTTTTGCACACCCTTGACCCGGACCAGTCTCTGGGACTCCCCTGGCTTCTCGCACACGGCGGTGCCAGACGTCAGGATTCTGTGGCCAACGGCCTCGCCATGGTCCCAAAGGAATGCGATGCAGTGCTGATCCATGATGCGGCACGCCCCTTTGCCTCGGCAACCCTTGCAAACAGTGTCCTTGATGCGCTACAAGCCGGCGCCAGAGGGGTGGTACCTGTTATCCCTGTCACTGACACCATAAAAGTCATTACCGGCAATACGATAACGCACACACCTGACCGGACAACGTTGGTCGCTGCGCAAACCCCGCAAGGCTTCCAAAAGGATGCCCTTCTCCATGCCCATGCCCAGTGCCGCTCGCAGGGGTGGTCTGTAACAGACGATGCTTCAGCCATGGAGCGTTGTTTTACGGAGACTGTACAGACAGTACAAGGGCAGGTAAACAATATCAAAATTACTACGCCAGAGGATATGAACGTGCTGGAATCATCCGCAGACCAACAAACGTTGCTCCCTTGCACCGGCTGGGGGTATGATGTGCACCGTTTCAGCCCAGAGGGCAAACCCATGAAACTGGGCGGCGTCCCCATTGCAGGGGGTCCACCTGTTCTGGCCCACTCTGACGGGGATGTACTGTTGCATGCGCTTATGGATGCCATTTTAGGATGCATGGGAATGGGCGATATCGGCCTGATTTTTCCTGACTCGGATCAGGCATTTGAAAATGCCGACAGTGCGGTGTTACTCACAGAGGTGCTGGAAAAAGCCCACAACCAAGGCCTTGTGTTCACCCACATGGACCTGACCATTATAACACAGATTCCTCGAATTGCTCCCTGGCACGACCAGATACATAAAAATATATCCCGGCTGACCAGACTAGCCCCCCACAGTGTTAATCTAAAAGCCACAACTGAAGAAAAACTCGGATTTACCGGTGAAAAAAAGGGTATCAAGGCCGTTGCCACAGTAACAGCGCTACGCCCGGCTACCCCCTGATAACACCAGGATTTATTGTGACAGTGGGGCTGTACGCAGCAGCCTTCACAAAGAACCCAGCCCATATACACTCTGTAACTCCAGTAACGTATGAACACACACGCCTCTTCTTCTCAATTTCCCTGGATTGCCGACCAGCAGGCAGGAGAACATAGCGCAAACCTGCAATACAAGGAACAAGCGCTTTTTGCACTTCTGGACGAAGCTGCCCAAAAGTCTCCACGCAAAAATGCAGTGATTTTTCGTAACAACCGTCTCAACTATGCTGCCTTGCAAAAGCAGGCAGAGATAATGGCGGCCAATCTTCGAGCCCATGGTTTGCGGCCCGGTGACCGCGTTGCCTTAATGCTGCCCAATCTGCCCCAAACAGTGATCGCATTTTGGGCGATACTCAAGGCAGGCGGTATTGTAGTCATGGTGAACCCACTTTAT
>CAZQKM010000008.1:0-91515 GCA_964593925.1 uncultured Desulfovibrionaceae bacterium
CATTTCTCGCGGCAATTCAAATTCGGTGCATTGCATTGTGGTTAAGGTAATTTGATGGCACTCTCTAGTGTATCTTGGGGCAGAGGGGCCAGGTTAGACCCGTGGGCATGGCAGGTAGGCTTGGCTGTGAGATGCCACAGGGGGGCTGATATAGTATATAATTATAGTATAACATATATAGGAAATAAAAGATAAGAGGTGGCAATGCCAATAATTTCTGCCAATGCAACGTTAATTGAATATACTATTCGGAGCCTTCGGTCCGCGGAAAGCGATGCTGACGATACGCGGTTATGTTTGTGGGGGCTTGGAGAGATGCTTGATCAGAGGGCGATGTATGATACAGCTCTCATAGGAGACTCACCTTTTGCAGCGCAGTTTCCTGATGTGTTACGGTGTGCTGTAACTAGTGGATATTACTTTAGCTTGCTTGAAACTTTGATCATCTTTTCTCGTGAGCGGGTGTTGCGTAGGCCGGATATACCGGAAACTCCCATGGAATCGGCGCTGTTTTCGTATTTTGCACATTCGGGGGAGTGGCATTTTTCAGATGGCACTTTGATTACTGACTGGTATCACGTCCGTTTGCCGGTCATGGTTCTTTCAGATTTGCAGATTGCGCGGAACGCTGCTGCCACCGAGGTTGCTTCGAGTCTGCCAGGATCTTGATGAGGTGTGATCTATGCTATCCATACGATGCCGCATCAGGGGATGCGGCTTTTTTTATGCGTGAAAAATTAAGTGCTTGCAGTTGGAGCCTTGTGGCTCAAACTCAGAGTCCAGATTGGGGGAGCGTATCCGAGGGAGTACCCAGGGTATGCAGAAAAAATTTTACCAGCGCAGTGTTAAGGGTGTCATGCACGGCTTGCCTGTTTGTATTTGCTCGGTCGATACACATCACCTCATCTGTGGCACGCAGAGCGACAGGGCAAGGGGCACGCAGTGAAAAATTATCCGCAGACTGCAGGATAGAAAAGTGGGGAGTGGTATGCACATTGTCACGCAGGCTTGAGGCATGGCCGCGGTTGACGCTGTCATATTCAGCACTGAAAATATGCAGAGGAATGTTGACGTCAACAAGCTGCTCTTTGCCGAATAAAAACGCATAGCCCGGGGCTACCAGCGCGGCGGCTCGGATAGCCGGTTGGGGTAACATATACTGTTGTAATAGAGCAGGCAGTTTGCTCTCCATGCGTTGTAGTCGCTGTGTGGTCCACTGCGAGCAGTACGGCGAGTCTGTCGTTGTTTCGGTGCAATATTCGCGATATTTTTGGGGAGCAGGTTCGGCTCCGGCCATGATGAGCACTGCTGCGGCGCCAGTATCAAAACCTATGGCTCCCAGTCTGTTGGTGTCCATTATTGCGCCCAGCTTTGTTTTTTTATGTATAAAATCAAACACCATGCTCAGATCTGCCAGGCGGTTTGGGATATGGTTGGCCGTAAAGAGTGCCTGCGTATCATATTCGTTGTCATGTCGGTGTGTGGGAGCCAGGATGACAAATCCTTTTTGAGCCAGAGCCCGGGCTGTATCATGATGTATCAACGCATTGCCCGCCATGACATGGGACAGAAGGATGACAGGAAAGTGTCCGGATTCGGGGGTACCACCACGTGCAACACGCATACTGTGTTTGCCTACTTGGATGGTAAGTGGTGCGGATCTGGTGGGATACCATACTCCGACCTCAATGCGTCCTCTAGATTGCGTGTCCCATGCCGAGAGTAAGGTAAAGCCCACATGCATATCAGGTCTGGATGTTCCTGCAGCAAAGGTTGTAGAGGATGACATGTGGAGCAGAGCCCCGAAACAGAATATTACTGATACCGAGGCCAGAGAAGTGCGAGCAAAAGCTGTGATGCTGGCGTATGCGAGGCAGCGCAGGCCGTACCAAGGTATGAAGTGATGTATGGGCATGAAGGTATCCTCGTAAGTATTCTACGCGTTATTGTATGCGGTACAATGATTATACAGGCTTGCGGAACATCATCTTCCTTTATATACCCTACTTGGGGTCAGACTTGAGGTTACCAGTGTCATATTTTTATTTTGCAAATAGGGTGGTACAAGCTATGGCGCCTTTGCAAAAAAGTATGTGCCGTGGACCATACCCTGGCAACTAAATATCATGAGGAGTATATATGGAACCTGCCATAGAGATGGGAGTGTTATGGGA
This sequence comes from uncultured Desulfovibrionaceae bacterium, assembly GCA_964593925.1. Taxonomy (GTDB): domain Bacteria; phylum Desulfobacterota; class Desulfovibrionia; order Desulfovibrionales; family Desulfovibrionaceae; genus Oleidesulfovibrio. The sequence goes on from CAZQKM010000008.1 coordinate 2,175, forward strand.
AATGCTGTACGCCGCGCAAGGCTGGTTGTTGCGCAACGGGGCTAATCTACTTGTGGGTATATGTATTGCCTTGGTGGGAGCATGGCTAAGCGGTAAGCTGGCAACGCTTGTGGCAAAAGCGTTGGAGCTGCGAGGTGTGAACAAGCTGCTGAGTGGTTTTTTACGCAGTGCCCTGTATTATACGCTGTTGGCCGTAGTAGGCGTTGCCGCGGCAGGACATGTGGGTATTGATACTACTTCGCTCCTTGCGCTGTTGGGCTCTTTGGGTCTTGCCTTGGGCCTTGCTGTCAAAGACAATCTTTCCAACTTTTCCAGCGGGGTGATGCTTGTGTTGTATCGTCCTTTTATCATGGGGGACTATGTAACCGTGGCTGGCGTTTCCGGGACAGTGGAGAAGATTACCCTGTCCACCACCCTATTGCGGACGCCTGACAACCAGCGTGTCATAGTGCCCAACAGTAAAATCATGGGTGATGTCATCGTTAATGTAACGGGCAATCCCACTCGCCGCTTGGATCTTGTGGTGGGGGTGGGGTACAAGGATGATTTGGCGCTGGCGCGTAAAACCATTGAAGAAGTGGTTCAGGCCCAGCCGGAAGTCCTTGCCGACCCTCCCTGCACCATTGCTGTTTCTGAGCTGGGGGAAAGCTCTGTAAATATTGTTGTGCGGCCATGGGTTCCCACGGCAGACTATTGGACTGTACGCTTTCGCCTTATAGAACAGATCAAGAACGCGTTGGATGCCAAGGGCATCAGCATTCCTTTTCCCCAGCGCGACATACATATTATCGCTGGTAAAAATGTTATAGCGGGTGTTGCGGACAAGACTGTATAGCTCTGACATACGCTGGTATAGTAAGAAGGACAGGCGAAGTCTGATTGAACGGGGCTCGCCTGTCCTGCGGTCATACCCATTTGCATACCATAACGAGCTGTGTGGTCCTCATGAGTAATGGTGTACTGAATGTTCATGATGATTATGCGAATTCATCAATATTCGGTTGGTAAAAGAGCGTACCTTCATCAATTAGCGGGGGGGAGAGGCAAATTTTCAACCAAACTCCATACGTCCATATGCGCTCCCGGCTGTGTAATGCCATTTATGCCTCCACCTGAAAATATGACAGATTATAGCATGGAGATGTCGTCTGCTGAGCATATTTTTGCAGGCAAAGGAGCTGCTTGGATGATACTGGTAGCGGCTACCAAAGCCATTATCAAATTCCGTTAGGGCGGTAAGGCAACAAAATGGCAAGCAATTGTATAAAGGGCGTAATACTATTGAATGCATGTTCGAGGTCGGAAGGTAATCCCGGTGTACCGGAGTATGCCACAACGAGCTTGGCAACATCCTGTCTTTCTCCTCTTACCTGTATGCGGGGACAGTTTTTTTATGGCTAAGGTACGTGTTGGCACTTCCCCGTTTGCGGTCAGAGTATTTTTGCCATGATAGGATCTATGCGTTGCCAGAAGTCGTTATATTTTTCAGTAGCTTCTTGTTGAGCAGCTGTGCGGATGGCATTTAATTGCTCATAATGACGTAATAAGTACTTGAAGCAATCGGCGTCAAGATGCCCTCCGTCTACCATGCCCTGCATGGTCTCCAAGGTCTGCTCTTTGGTCATGCCTTTACGGTATGGGCGGTCTTCTGCCAAGGCAGTGAAGACATCACATACGGCAGGCAGGCGTGAAGGCATGGGAAAGTCGTCGAGGGAGGGGTGAAAAGGGTATCCTGTGCCATCAACTTTTTCCTGATGTAGGCCGGCGATACGGGCAATATGCTGTAGCCCGGGAGCTTCGTTGAGCAGTGAATAACTATAAAAGGAGTGGCTGTTGATAATGGCACGTTCCATCTTGTTTAACGGGCCTTTTTTTTCCAGTATCTCGTTGGGGACAACAAGTTTGCCAAGATCATGCAGGTAACCTGCAATGGTAAGATTGAGGGGGTCTTCTAAGCCCGTAATTTCGCCCATGGCCGCGGCCGTGGCGGCCACACCGCTGGAGTGGGTGGCTGTAAAGTGCGACTTGTAGTCAATGATCAATGCCAGTATGCGGATAAAGTCCAGCAGCTCTTTTGTGCTCAAGGGCACAGAGGACTCTTCGGGCTTATCGAGTGATATACCTTCGGTGGCTTGGCCACTTATTCCCCATAGCCAAAAGCTTTCCCGGTATGCAAGCTCGACAAAGGCGTCTACCACAGCAGGATGAAAAGTTTTACCTTTTTCTTCCTGTATGGCATGCATAATGGTCCCCCTTTGTTCCAAAATGCTGTATTTGTCATTGATCAGCATATCGAGCCTGTCTGCCAGGTGGATGATATAGGCTTTTTCGGGGATAGGTATTTCAAGCGTCTTTTGGCTGTTTGCCCAGCTCCACTCCACATGGTGGTAGAGCACAATATCAGCAATGTGGGGGAAAAGAGTGCTCTGGCTCAGCAACAGATAGCCGACTGCACAGTGTTTCTGCGGTGACTGCATATCAAATTCCTGCAGTTCTTTTTTTCTCGCATGGACAAGGCAAAGCAGCCGATGTCATGCAGTTTTGCCGCGTCCTCCAGATGTGATAGCTGTTGGGGGGTGTACCCCATGACTTCGCCCAGCATGCGTGAAAAAATGGCAACGCGTTTGCTGTGTCCGGCAATGGTGGGAACAACAAGATCTTGTGCTTTAAGCAGGATATTCATCAGTTCGCCGAATGTGACAGTAATCATAACATTTCCATGGTTCTGCATCTGCTTTTTCAGTGGGCAGAGATAACTACTGCTCAGGAAGCAAAAAAGTAGCGTTATATATCATAGCGCCGAGTGTTGTAGGGTTCATATATGTACGACTACATATATGACATGCCATATCTTTCAGCGCGAGGGTAATCGCAAGATAAATATATAGTGGGAGCAGATAGATGCACCCCATTCCACCCCAGGACCTGTTTTTACGTATGTATACGTAAAACGTTGCAGGTACAGGAGAGGGCAGAATGCTCTTCATCCGCTATGAAAAAGAATACGGACACATTCCTTCAAGCGCCTAGAAGGGGCATGCTGCAATATATAGGAAGCTTCCGTATCGTGTATCCCGCCTTTTTGTCCAGTGGGCTTTTGACCTGTTTCGGAGTATCCCTATGGTTTTCTGCTGGCATACGAAATTCAGAGCAAGCTTGTAGGCATGGGATAGTACGATGTGTGGATAAGAGAGGCGTACAGATTTTCAGCCATGCCGAATACATACATGTGGCTGCCAGAAATGGCCTAATCTTGGATATCCGTCGTCAGAAACGAGTCAAGTAGCGCGCTGACCTGCCTCATGTGTGCTTGTTCCTCTCGCGCCATGGAGGCCAGAAGATTTTGTGTTTCAGGAATCGTAGTCCAGCAAGCAGCGCGAGTATACAAGTCCATAGCCTGGGCCTCAAGCATAATGGCAAACCCCAATATTTGCGTGGGCTCGCGTAGGTCTGTCTGGCTGAGACGCAGATACTCGTCTGTGGTCATGCCCCCCTCGGCAACAGCGGTTACCATATGGGGCAGTGGAGGCAGGTCTCCGGGCAGGCGGGCATATTGGTGCTCAATGGTGGCTTTGTGGCTCAATTCAAATTTTGCCAGCCGGTTAAGCATGTTGGATGCCTTTGCCTTGCCGGCTTCATGGGCATCCAGGGCAATACGGGTATAAAATTCTTCCAAAGCAGCCTCCATACCCCAGGCCATGGCAAGAACTTTATGGAGTTCTATTTTGTCATCAAATATTTCATGTCCTTGTGTGTAGTCGCCAAAGCTGATCCATTTTTTGTTTTCATGCAGATTTTGCCAACTGCCAAAGCCCCCGAGCATGTTAATGATATCCGTAAAATTTTGTCCTACCAAAAACTGTGCGGCGACAAGGCTGCGTCCCCCCGAGGCACAATAGACCAGTGTGGGGACTTCTTTATCCAATTCTTCAAGCCGGTCTGGCAGTTCTCCCAGGGGAATGAGATAGGCGCCGGGAATATGCCCTGCCGCGTATTCTGCAGGTTGGCGTACGTCCAGCAACTTGATGGGAAAAGAGGATTTGGCGAGTAACTCAACAGCCTGCTCGGGGGAGATGGACGAGATAGGAGTAAAAAATTGTTTCCATTGCATTATTTGTGTTCCTCCCGGCAAGAAGCTTCAGGATGTGAGAGGAAGCGCTTCCTGTCGTGCTGGCGTTATTTTTGTAGGGGGGATAGCCCTACCCCGGCAAGCATGCCATGCGTATGCACTGGCAGGCTTGGGTATCCTGATAACACGGATACTAGCATGCTTCTTTTTCTTTTGGCATATAAAAAAAATAGTGGGTACGAGATGATTTTTTATATGGTGTTCAGGTAAGGGGTTGTATTGGCAGAGTGCGGCAGAAGCTGCCTATGGGCCATGTTCTAAGGCTGTAAGCTCAAGATCACCCCAGACGCCTATACGCCCGGCGCACTGGACAAATACAGCGCGAATGCCATGCTGTTGCAGGGCAGCGGCATGTGTCGTTACGCGTTCTACATCGTCAGGCCCTTGCAACATGTTGCAAAAGGCCGTTGCCGCTGCGTCGGCTATGGCGGCATCCGGGGCAACCACACAGGCCAGCTCGCCATGGCCAAGGCTGAGTGAGTGCCCCACTGTGGCAGATGAAGAGCACACAGCCGTGGGCATGGCGGATGCCGGGACCATAAAGCCCACCACCGCATGACAGCGCGGGTCGGGCAGCAAACCTACAGTACGGGGACCGGATGATATCATGTAAATATCGCCACCATTTTCTACCAGTATGTCATTATGGTGGGCAGGAGCTTCGGGGAGTGTGTATGCCATGTGGGTATGCAGATGCAGTGCCACCAGTTGAGCAATGACCCCAGCCACAGAGGCCATGGGGCCTACACCCAGCAGGCTGGCAGCCGCCGCCATGCGCCGGATGACTTCAGGGGCATGCGGGGGGACGCTTACAGGGGCAAGGCTGTTTGCAAAAGCGGGCTGCAAGGCGTTCCATGAGGCAATATGTCCGCGTAACTGGCGTACGACCATGGCAGCTTCATGGTGCATATTCTGCGGAGCTGTAATCCACAGATCTGTTTCTTCCACTACTACCTGGAACGAGACAGAACCTTTCCGCGCGGCATGTTGAGCGCGATAGTGTCGCAATGGGCTGGTATGGACATGCTGCGGTGAAGAAGGGGACTGACGCATGATAAAAGTATACGCTGGCTTTGGGTAGTACACAAGCATCCTTTACTCTGGCAAAGGTGCAGGGGCTGGTGGGCGATTGTCATGGTAATGGTGGGGGTAAGAGATGTAGCCCGGTATGTGGCTTTTTGCGAAGGGCAACCGGATTGTTTGCAAGAGATCACATGCCTTACAGAGGACGATGATAAGCGTCGCCAGGTTGCATTTGCAATTTGTTTGAGGAGAGGGGGCGATAGTTTAAGTGAGCAGGCTGTTATGGTATGAGCCTGGTTGCTGCCGGCGTAGTGTTTCCTGTTTTGGCTGGCAAAGGGGGACGCAGTGTACCCCCATGGGAGGGGAGCCTTGCGGGTTTGCAAATGCGGGAGAGGTTTACGGGATGGGACTCTGCATTGTGGGCCGCGCCCGCCATGTGGCAAGTGGTAGTTGATCAGAAGACAGGGGCACCTGGGAAAGACTCGTACTTTACAAACTCTTTATTTTGGCTCTAAAAGTCTTTTTTGTCCAAAGAATCGACGTCCGCAGTGGGCAGTAACCATATATACAGGGAGCAGGTCGTGACCAAGCACTTTACGCAGATACGGGACCTTGGGTTCGACGCGGCATGGAACGTGTTGCGTCGCGCAAAAGAGATGAAAGAAACCGAATACCGGAGTTCATTGCTGCAGGGTAAAAGCGCCATTATGCTATTCGAAAAGGCCTCTACCCGGACGAGGGTATCGTTTGAGACAGCAGTTCATCATCTTGGTGGAAAAACAATTTTTATGACCCCCGCAGAAAGCCAGCTTGGCCGTTCCGAGCCATTGCGTGATACTGCCCGGGTGTTGTCTCGCTACAATGATCTGATGATCGTGCGTACTTTTGGTCAGGAAAAAATTGAAGAACTTGTGGAGTACGGTTCGATTCCTGTTATTAATGCGCTGACGGACCAAGGGCATCCTTGCCAAGTCATGAGTGATGTTCTGACCATGTATGAGAGAACACCAGAGCTTGAGAATCTCCGTGTAGCCTGGGTGGGCGACGGCAATAATATGGCCAACTCATGGATTGAAGCGGCTCTCTTTTTCAAATTTGAATTGTTCATGGCATTTCCCCAAGGGTATGAACCGGACCGTGATTTATTGGGATTGGCCATGCAGGCAGGGGCAAAGATTTTTCTTACGCACGACCCGGCCCAAGCGGTAGAAGGGGCGCACTATATAAATACGGACGTGTGGGCTTCCATGGGGCAGGAAGAAGAGCAAAAAAAACGTGAAGCAGCCTTTGCCGGGTATTGCGTGGATGCAAAGATGATGGCACTTGCTGCGCCTGATGCCAAATTTATGCACTGCCTGCCCGTACACAGGGGTGAAGAGGTTAGCGAAGAGGTGTTTGAGGGACCCGCTTCCATTGTATGGGATCAGGCCGAAAACCGTTTGCATATGCAAAAAGCGTTGCTCGAGTGGATAGTTGGCGCATAGAGCTGTTGCGGGATTTCCGCGATGTTACGGTGCCTGATAGTCTCGAAGCTTGAAAAGAGAGCCTGTTTTTTTGGCAACCCTGTTAGTAAGCTAAGGATAGAGTATATACATGGCCAAGGATATTAAAAAAGTGGTGCTCGCCTATTCCGGCGGGCTTGATACGTCGGTTATTTTGAAATGGATCGCCAAGACATATGACTGTGATGTGGTGACGTTGACTGCTGACCTTGGGCAGGAAGAAGACCTGGAAGGCGTGGATCAAAAGGCGCTGGCCACTGGCGCGCGTAAGGCCTATGTGGAGGACCTGCGCGAAGAGTTTGCCAGGGATTTTATTTTTCCCATGATGCGGGCAGGGGCGCTTTACGAGGGGCGTTACCTTTTGGGGACAGCCATTGCCCGCCCGCTTATAGCCAAGCGCCTGGTAGAAATAGCCCACGCCGAAGGCGCACAGGCCGTAGCGCATGGCGCCACAGGCAAAGGTAATGATCAGGTCCGCTTTGAGTTGGGGGCGGCAGCTCTTGATCCTGAACTGAAAGTCATTGCACCATGGCGGGATTGGGAGTTCCGCTCACGTACGGATCTGCTGAATTTTGCGGAAACGCATGGTATTCCTGTCATCTCTGCGGGAAGCCGCAAACTATACAGCATGGACAGAAATATGCTGCATTGTAGCTTTGAGGGGGGAGAGTTGGAAGACCCGTGGCTTGAGCCTGGTCCGGGTAGTTATATCATGTCCGTACCTATGGAAGATGCCCCTGACAAGCCGGAGTATGTCCTGCTTGATTTTGAAAAGGGTAACCCTGTAGCTATCAATGGCGAGAACATGTCTCCGGCAGGTATTGTGAAACGTTTGAATATGCTTGGTGGCAAGCATGGCGTGGGTAGGCTGGACATGGTGGAGAACCGCTTTGTGGGCATGAAGTCGCGCGGAGTGTATGAAACCCCCGGCGGCACAATTATCCATGCCGCTCACCGTGATCTTGAGGGTATTTGCCTTGATCGCGAGGCGATGCACTTGCGCGACAGTTTGATTCCCCGATATGCATCTGTCATATATAATGGTTTTTGGTATTCACCAGAGCGAGAGGCTCTGCAGGCACTTATGGATGAGACTCAGGTCGTTGTAACCGGTACGGTGCGCATGAAGCTTTATAAGGGTAATGCCATTCCTGTGGGACGCAAATCACCTCATTCATTATACCGTGAAGACTTGGCGACTTTTGAAGAGGATGCTGTATACAACCAGGCAGATGCCGCGGGCTTTATTCGTTTAAACAGCCTGCGTGTCCAAGGATACGGTCTGAAAAAGAGGGACTGATATGAGCGCGGACAAGCTGTGGGGCGGGCGTTTTCGTGAGCGTACCGCCGGATTGGTGGAAGAATACACCGAATCAGTATCATATGACCGTGCGTTATATGCGCAGGACATTGAGGGCTCAAAAGCACACGCACGGATGTTGGCGCGTCAGGGTGTGATATCCGTAAATGATGCGGAGCGTATTGCTCAGGGGCTGGAAGAGATTCGTAGCGAGATAGAGGCCGGCACGTTTGTGTGGCGTCCTGAGCTTGAGGACGTGCACATGAATATTGAAAGCCGGCTTACCGAGCTGGTCGGCGATGCGGGGCGACGGCTGCACACTGGACGCAGCCGAAACGACCAGGTTGCGCTGGGGTTTCGGTTATTTGTGTCTCACAGAGTCCGTCAGTGGCAGCAGAGCATTCGTACGGTGATCAGTGCATTGCATGCACAGGCCGCCCTGCACGTGAATACCATACTGCCAGGTTGCACGCACTTGCAGGCAGCTCAACCCGTGAGTCTTGCGCAGCATCTTTTGGCATATGCCTGGATGCTGCAACGGGATCATGCGCGGCTTGCAGATTGCGACAAACGAACCCGTGTGTGCCCTCTGGGCGCAGCTGCGCTGGCTGGCACCACGTATCCATTGGACCCGCACTTTGTGGCCAACGAATTGAATATGTACGGCGTATTCGACAACTCTATGGACGCTGTTTCGGACCGTGATTTTGCGTTGGAGGCTCAGTTTTGTGCGTCGTTGATCATGGCCCATATGTCACGCTTGTGTGAAGAGATTATTATCTGGGCAAATCCCAACTTCGGATATGTACTCTTGCCTGATGCATACGCCACGGGCTCCAGCATCATGCCGCAGAAAAAAAATCCTGATGTCGCCGAACTTATGCGCGGTAAGACTGGGCGCGTGTATGGTGGACTGATGTCTTTGTTGACCACACTGAAAGGGCTGCCCATGACCTACAATCGTGATTTGCAGGAAGACAAAGAGCCCTTTCTTGATACAGATCGTACCGTCTCAGCATCTTTGAAGATCATGGCGGGTATGGTGGAGGCATTGCGTTTCAACACCGCCCGTATGGAGCGCGCACTGGCTTCCGGCTTTGTAAATGCCACGGAACTTGCGGATTATCTGGTGGGCAAAGGTGTCGCTTTTCGTGATGCGCACCATATTACCGGTAATGCTGTGGCATTGGCCGAGGACAACGGCGTGGGCCTTGAAGGCTTGAGTCTTGTGCAGCTTCGTTCCGTATCCAGTCATATTGAGGAAGACGTATTTGCCGTGCTTGATTACAGGGCCGCTGTGGAGCGGCGTGTCACGCACGGCGGAACAGGTCCCGGTGCCGTAGCCAGGCAGCTTGAAACGCTGGCAAGCTGGTTGCAAGGGGCTGACGGGCATAACGGCGCATAGGCGTGCTGGCTTTTTTGACACGCTCTCCTTGCCGTTCTCTTCCATACAGATATTTTATGTTGCAGGAGAGCGTTTCTCACTACAGGGGCGAAGCCCCGCATCTGTTTAGCAAGCATGAAAGTGTCCTGTCTTTTTGGATGATGGCAGCACGGCAAATGAGGTGTGGGCAAGAGCCTGCCCGGCAAGCTACATTCCCTTAGGAGCTTAGCCACAAGATGGGTTGAGATTTATTTTGTGGTATATCCCGCATATTTTCAACTGTATACGAGGAGTTATGTCAGATTTTACGCATAGGCGGCATGGCCCACAACACTCGGTGTTTTATTGATGTAGGCTGTTGGGTTTGCGAACAGGTGTACCTTGGCAGCTGGCGTAATCTCATCGACGTTTTATCCGGGGGCGTGGCATTGGTGTATGAGAGCGGTTGTTTGAAATTGTGATTGGCGGGACCTTGAGTGGCTGAGGAGAATGCCATTTACTGTAAAGTTCCCCCATACAGCTGCGGGCATGAGGCGAAAATCAGGAAGCGGGCAGCATAAAAGGGGGTAACATATGCATTGTCTGTGGATGTGTATGGTAGCCGGCCAAGGCGTTTTTGTACAAGGGCCAATAGCAGGCTGAATTCAAAGTGTCACTCTGGGGGTTTTAGGGTCGAACTTTTTGGCAGCCAAAAGCTGTGGCACAGCGCCTTTTGACCAAATAAGAGATCAGGCTTGGCGTCAGCCATTCCTCTGAAGAAGAATCGCAATGAGCAGTGAGGGGTGCGACAACGACAAGGAGCAAGGCTTGATACCTGCCAGGGAATACCTTGCTACATTTGAAACGCTAGTACAGCATTACCATTAGGTACGCCAAAGACGCCAAATCATTTCTTTCCGCCTTCATTGCTGGTGTATACTCCCATGAGTTCCACTCTCGTTGAAGGGGTTGGTTATTTGGCCGTACGTTTGCGGATGCCAATGACATTGGGCAGGGGCCATTGCTTGGCGGTGGCATACCAGAAGTTGCTTCCCTTGCGCCCCTGCCATGTGATTGTTGTATCAGGTAGGCGTAGCTGTAGCACTGCCTGCACTCCTCCCTCCACGTACATGGTGCTTCCCAAGGTAGGCAGCCTGTCCAGCAGAAACTCGGACAGTGCGCGTACTGTGGCTTGCGGCGTACAATGAATAAACAGGATGTTACCGGCAGAATCTTTGCCAATGGCTGCAATACTGAAGAGCCTGCCTTCTTCTGGCCACAGGGGAGTTCTGTCGGGGCTGATCATTCTGAAATTTTGTACAACACCATGGTAGCGGGGAAGCAGCGTTTCCCATGCGTCGGTGTATCTGTCAAGTATGTCTACGGCAGGCAGGGGCGTGGAGTTATCTACTGCCGACGGCAGGGCATGTGGTGCAAAAGGGTCACCAGGCATGGTAGCAGTGGGAGCGGTTTGTGGAGACGGCTCCGGTATGGGGGCGGTCACGGGGTCGAACACCAGAAACGAACCAAAGCGTTGATTGATGCGGCTGTTGTTTACGGCAAGGCTGTTACGCATGTAGCCGGTGCTTGTAGCGCCGTCTGGCAGGAACATACTCGCGTTGATGAGAGCGACTAAGTTGTGGCGCTCGGCCCATTCTCCGGGCGTATACAATGCACCCCCAGGCTCTGATATGGTGTGCAACTCCAGTGTATAGGCGGTCGGATTAATGCGCAGTATGGCTACCGGGCCGTTGGAGGCATCAAAGTTGGCCTGTATTTCAACAAGCTCAAGCCCCTGTGCTACAGCCTGCCAGGCAAGGGGAGCAGGGGAGGAAGGTGCCACGACCTTGTCTTCGGAGGTGTCGGCAATACCCGGTATAGGCAGCGACCACAGCAGTACACCACAGATACAAGCCAACATGCGCCCTGCATGTGTGAGTATGGCAGCCCGTAGTATCCATGTCCACCGATGAAAGCGTGGCGTCATGCTTGTATATTTCATAATATATATAACTATAGGGCAAAGTAGGGCGTAGCGCAAGATGCAGTATGTTTGGCTATATTTGGCAGATGATCTGGCATGGTGAATCAAGTTTTACGACGGATGAAGCATGCATACAAGCCGTATGCAATGACAAAAAACGGGATTGCGCGCCACATGGATTGCAGGTAGGCGGTACAAAAGGCTACTGTGAGTAGTATATACGGCATGATCCATGCTAATGTGACGTGTAGTATACGCCCGGGGATTCCCCGGGGCGGGCATAGCAGGCTGGCGCCTGCCAGTAAGATAGCAACAACAAAAGCTGCCCATTGCCACCAAAACATATGCTGCCTCCATGAATTCTGTTTGTACACGTTGTCCTAGAGCACGACTGTGCCATGGTGTACGGATTTTTTTGCATGCCCCGGGATGCATCGCGTGTGCAGGTACCTGTCTACCTTTGGCCTGAGGCGCTGGCAACATACCCAGATCACAATATAAAAAAAAGTTGATATTGACGCATAAAGCTTTATTGATGTATATTGTCTGGTGCAATGCCTTGGTGCTATGGGATCATCCTTCACCGGGGCAGCTTTGCAACAATGGTGCATGAACTCTAACTGGCTTTTGGCCGCGTGCAAAGGATACTGATGTGAATATTGCGGAATTGATCCACTCCCATGAGGGGCCATTTTATTCATTGGAGTATTTTCCGCCCAAGAATCCGGAAATGTGGCCTGATTTTTTTGGCACTGTAGACAGCCTGATGGCCCTGAAACCGGCTTTTTGTTCTGTAACCTACGGAGCAGGTGGTGGTACACAGGAAAATACCTTTGAGGTTACCCGCCGCCTGAAGCAGGATATTGCCTTAGAGCCCATGCCGCACCTGACATGTGTAGGTGCGACACGCGAGAAAATATACAATTTTGTTGGTCAGTTGTGTGATATAGGTGTAGATAACGTGCTTGCCTTGCGTGGCGATGCTCCCACAGATGCGGATTTTCGGTGGGATGCGGGCGAGTTTCGCCATGCCTCTGACTTGGTGCGTTTTGTACGTGCGGAGTTTCCACACATGTGTATAGGGGTTGCGGGATATCCTTCAGCGCATCCGGAGTCCCTCACCTTTGCTGAAGATTTGCAATGGACAAAGCACAAGATTGATGCCGGAAGTGACCTGATTGTTACCCAGCTGTTTTTTGATGTACGTGAATATGTCCATTTTATTGACCAGTTACGTGTCATGGGAGTGGCCAGCCCGGTGCTGCCAGGTATTTTGCCCATTCAGTCTTTGGCTTCGGTGCGTCGCATACTCTCCTTGTGCGGCGCGAGTATTCCCGGGCATTTTTATTTACAGTTGGAAGAGGCTGATAAAAAGGGCGGCGCTGAGGCTGTCAAAGAGGTGGGTATAGCATTTGCGGCACGGATGATTCGTCGGCTCATAGACAGTGGCGCGCCTGGTATTCACCTGTATACATTGAATCAGGCACAGACTTGCTTGCGCATTGTGGACGAGGCAGGCATATGATGAAATGAGGCTGCTTTACTGAGTATCGAGGTGTGGTGACTCTACCAGGGGCTACCAAGGCCACTTTGTATGCAGGCATAGTGCTTTTGCTGGTACAACCAGAAAAGACCGAGCGGGCCCGGTTTCGTGCATGGGTATATTGGGTGACGTCTCTGTGAGAACATCAATACCTTGAGCTCATGCTTTTTTTATGGCAACTTGGAGTACTCTGGGAGCGTTTTTAACCGTCAGCTGGGGCTGGGATGTATCCCCATTTGCAAGAGATGGAATGCACTCAGCTGTGCCAGGATGGAGTAACACTCTTGGCACCACCGTACGTGTATTCCAGTGGTAGGAATTTCAGCTGCCAGGTAATCCCCCGCGCTATCCAAAAAATACCTTTCAGGCCTCAGAGCAAGCCCACACCTTTGGGGACCCCTCTCTTTTTTTTGTTGCAAGTAGCCCGGCTGTCCGTGTTTTGCCAGGTCTGGTACTTTTAGCGTCGTGTATACCCGGCCAGTGTGCCGTGTTTATCTCTATATTGGGTATCCTGCCATGCGTTATCGTTTTTTGCCATGCGAAAAGAGTTGTAGCTTTTTTATTTGGCAGGGAGTTACAGCAGGGCCCTATGTGTGCATGTACTCAGACCAGCGTACCTGAAAAAACCAGCCTGTATCGCAGTGTAACCTGCGTTGCGGGGGGGGATTCGCCATATGTTGCCCCCCGATGGTACTGTGCGTCGGACAAGCTGCCTGTGGTACACATCGGCAGCCTAAACTATAGGGGGGCATCCATAGTGCCAGCTCTGGGTGTGAGGCAGGTAGCATTTGATTATGCATTGCAGCGCATCCGCTGCAAGCTGGAGTGGACAAAGTTGGGGAGCTTGGCACGGGGTAGGGCATGTTTTCATAGTTCACGACAAGGTGGAGTGAAGGATCGGCAAGCAGGCGCTCAAACACTGTGAGATCGTGTTGTTTGCGTTGCATGAACAGATCCATGAACGCATCAATATCGCGGGGGTGAGCGTTGTGTTCTTCAAAAAGGACCCAAATTACCTGGCCGGTGAGCCTGCTGTACAAAGGGTGCTGTGAGGCAAGTGCAGATATGTCCATAAGTGGCAAAAGGCGAGCACAGCCATTGGCCGTGCCCGCCCTGGGATTATTTTTTTTGTGGCTTCAGGGCCAGGGGAAGTATGTCATCAATGTGCGCCACCGGATGCACTGTTACTTTGCGCAATAGCTCCGTGGGGATATCCTCTAGATCTTTTTTGTTTTGGTGTGGGATGCACACACTGCCAATACCTCGGGCTACGGCTGCCAGTATTTTTTCTTTGATACCGCCTACCGGCAGCACGCGTCCGCGCAGGGTTATTTCGCCTGTCATGCATAAGTCACTGTTTACGGGGGTCTCGGTGAGTGCCGAGATAAGTGCGGTAAGTAGGGTAACACCTGCGGAGGGACCATCTTTGGGGGTGGCTCCTGCTGGCACATGAATATGTATGTCAAGCTTCGAGGAAAAGTCCGGGTGCACGTTCAGATCTTTGGCATGGCTGCGGATATAGCTTACGGCAGCTTGTGCACTTTCTTTCATGACATCCCCAAGCTGACCGGTAAGTGTCAACTTGCCTGTGCCTTTCATGGTACTTGCCTCTACGTTGAGCACTTCACCACCGTACGGTGTCCATGCCAATCCTAGGGCTACACCGGGAAGCAGCTCCTGTTCTTTTTGCTCATCAATGAAACGCGGTGCGCCAAGGAGTTTTTCCAATACCTTGGCGGTAACCCGAAAAGGCCCTTTCACGCCCTCTGCCTTGCGACGTGCCAGCTTGCGGCATACGGCACCCAGTTCGCGTTCAAGGTTACGCAACCCTGCTTCGCGTGTATATTCTTCAATTGTTTTGCTGATGACTGCATCGGCTACAAGCACTTCTGGCGCATCCAGACCGTTTTCTGTGGCCTGCCGGGGAAGCAGGTAGCGACGGGCTATTTTTGCCTTTTCCTGCATGGTGTAACCGGGGATGCGGATGATCTCCATGCGGTCACGCAGTGGTGCGGGAATGGTTTCCATCTGGTTGGCAGTGCAAATGAACATGACCTTTGACAGGTCAAAGGGTACATTCAAATAGTGGTCGCTGAAACTGAAGTTTTGCTCAGGGTCAAGCACCTCAAGCAGTGCAGACGAAGGGTCGCCACGAAAATCAGCCCCCAGCTTGTCTATTTCATCTAGCATGACCACTGGGTTACGGGTACCCAGTTGCTTCAAGGTTTGGATGATGCGGCCGGGCATGGCACCTATATAGGTACGGCGGTGGCCGCGTATTTCGGCCTCATCACGCATGCCCCCCAGTGAAATTCGCTGAAATTTACGCCCCAGAGCGCGGGCAATGGAACGCCCGAGCGAAGTTTTGCCTACACCGGGAGGGCCGGCAAAACATAGAATGGGCCCCTTGGATTTTGGATTGAGCTTGCGTACTGAAAGATACTCAAGGATGCGGTCTTTTACTTTATCAAGGCCGTAGTGATCTTCATCAAGGATGTATTGTGCCTTGGGAATTTCAATCCGGTCTCGGGAAAGTTTTTTCCAGGGCAGCTCTGCAAGCCACTCCAGGTAGGTGCGTACAACCGTGGCTTCTGAAGATTCTGGATGCATGGTGGAAAGGCGGCGTACTTGTTTGTCGGCCTCTTTGCGCACTTCTTTGGGCAGGCCGGCTTTGCCAAGCGCTTCCACAAGCTCAGCCACGCCTTCGTCGCCTTCGGAGGCTTCGCCAAGTTCCTGTCGTATGGCTTTCATCTGTTCACGCAGAAAGTAGTCTTTTTGGGCTTTATCCATGCCCTCTTTGGCTACGCTTTGGATTTTTGCTTGCATGGTGGCCACTTCGACCTCTTTGACAAGTTGCTCATTAACAAGAGCGAGGCGCTTATCCGGGTTGACGCACTCAAGGATGCTTTGGGCATCTGCAACTTTTATACGCAGGTTGGCTGCGATGAGATCAGCAAGGCGCCCAGGCTCGTCTACGCTGTTGAGAACACTCATGACATCCGCTGCGGGGATACCACGCAATGAAAGAATTTTTTCGCTTTGTTCACGGGCAGAGCGGATCATGGCCTCTTGCTCCACATCGGGGGGGGCGGCTTCCTGCTCATCAATGGGTGATACTTTGGCCAGCAGGTAAGGTTCTTCGGCAATGAATTCTTCCACCCGTGCACGGCTGATACCCTGCACAACCATTTTGAGGCGGCCATCGGGTACTTTGAGCATGCGCAGAATCATGACAACCGTACCTGTTTTGTGCAGGTCTTCGGCTGAAGGATTGTCGACGTCTTCTTCCTGCTGGGTACAGATCATCATATAGCGGCTACCGTTTAAGGCAGCGTCTACGGCCTGTACGGATTTTTCTCTACCCACAAAAAGGGGCAGGATCATATAATTGAACACAACAATATCACGAACTGCCAGAACGGGAAGCTCCGAGGGAAAATCGTTCACCAGTTCATTTATATGCTCTGTGGCATCTTCAATAGCGGCATCATCATTCTGTATGGCAAGATTTTCTACGTCGTCGTGTGTCATCTCATCATTCATACCTGCTCCTTCTATACAAATGGGCGCTTTGGCGCCTTGGCAGTAATTATTCTGGCATTTCTATACATAACTGACAGATACACAGGCTTTTGAAGACGAAGCAACTGTCTTGCAGCGCCATGGAGCCTTTTGCCGTGGCAGGGCCGGGATGCCCTCTTGGTGTGTACCACTTTCAGTTTTACAGGGGTACCATCATCATTTGGCTCTTGGTTGCCGGCAACCATACTACCGGGCAGAAACGTGTGCCAAAAACGTGTTCAGGGTGTATCTTAAAACAATCCGTCATCTTTCAGACTGTAGTGCCCTTCGGCGCTGACAATAACATGGTCGATCAATGCCATACCAAGCGTTTCTGCGGCACGGGCCACAAGCCTTGTTACCTCTACATCCGGGGCAGATGGCCTGGATGTACCACCGGGATGATTATGTACCAGTATCAGGCCGCTGGCTTTCAAGTGCAAAGCTTGCTCCATAAGCTCTCGGGGGTATATGGCAGAGCCGTTTACCGTGCCTTGTGCTACGCGTTCCCAAGCCAGTAATCTGTTTTGTCCATCTGTATAAGCAACCCAAACCTCTTCATGCGGGCAACCGGCAAGGCGGGTACGCGCCATGTTTGCCACAGCCTGGGAAGAAGCCAGTACAGCCCGCTCACGTAATGGCGATTCTGCGTGGCGTGCCAGAAATTCGTGCAACAACAGCCAAAAATTTTTTAAAGCTGGGCCAAAGCCTTTTTCTACCAAAAGCTCTTGTGGGCGGGCATCCATAAGGCCGCGCAGGGAGCCAAAGCGGGCAAGCAGGCTTTTGGCAAGCGGTTTTGTGTCTTGCCTACGTAAAACCGTGCCCAGCAATAGCTCAAGAATTTCATAATCGGCAAGTTGCGTAGGGTCTTTTTGCAGCTTGTCGCGCAAACGTTGCCGATGCCCATGGTAATGCGGTGCGTTGACCATAAATAAGCAGTTACTCACTGTGGGCAAGGCTGTAAAGACGCTTACCGGTGTAAAAAAGGTAATTTTTTGTAAAAAAGCTGCAAAAATGAGATTACATGGACGAAACATGAGGAGTAAACAACACCAGCAATCCGCTAATAAGGGCTTCCATGGCCTGCTCAGGAGATCGTTCACCCGACTTGATGCCTTTTTCTGCCTCCATGGCAAGGTCCCATATACGCATGATTCCGCGTAAGGATATCTGTTGCGCAAGTTGGGTTTTGGCTTGCAGCACAGCGGGTGGTAGGCGCACGGGCTCTCCAGCAAGGAGCTGCCATAATATACGGGCCTCGCGCTGTAACAGGCCAAGAAATTGAAACACCATGCTGTCCCCAACGCTGTGGGCGGATAGAACCTTGTGCCATACCATATGCTGCTGCGTGCCGGATTGCACAGCGCGAATAAAAGCAAAGATATCCAGCTCGTCAGAATGTTGGGGCAGTATGGCGGTATCCGCAGGGATGATTCCTTGTGGATCTGCCAACAAGGCCAGTTTTTCTAGTTCTGTACAGGCGGTGGCAGCGTCAGCGGGCAGAGCGTCGCATAGGGATCGAAGGGCTCCGGGGGCAAAGTCAAGCCCCCGTTTGCGGGCCCATTGCTCGGCAAAAGTATACAGACTTTTTTTGTCCAGTCCGGGGGACTCCCATATCCAGCCCTGCTTGAGGGCAAACTTCCAGCAGGCGGTTTTTTGAATTATGGCCGGCACTTTTGCCTTTCGGCGTTCAAAAGCCACTTCCAGGCATAAAAAAGTCCATGAAGCGGGTACTGCCCGGCACAGTGTGGCACTCAATTTTTTCCACTCATCCGCAGGCAGGTTGTGAGCATTGCGGATAATCAGCGCCTTGGGCAAGGCAAAGAGGCCCTGCAAGGTCAGATGTTCCCAAAATTGTGCGGGCAGACCCTCGTCGCCCCAGTACACATGGCGATCCCATGGGCCATGCTCTTGAGGATGGGCCAGCAGTTGTTCTGCAATGCGGGCGCGTATTAGTTGTCCATCAGGACAGGCCAGAAAACTGAAGCCATTTCTTGCCATGATCATTACTCTTGGCGCTACAGGAAAGCGAAATACAGGGCCCGACGGTCCGGCACCGGGCGCGTGGCTGTTTACATGTATGCAATGTACTAAAAGGTATAACGCATTCTGTCCACAATGTACTGTATTGCCTTTTGTACTGCCCCCTCCATTGCTTGTTCTTCAGAGCCAGAAAGGTCCCTGTAACTTTCGTTGACAGCCACGAGTCCGGAGTCCCATATAACGGTATTGGTGTGTTCGTCATAGAGTGCGAGCTTTAGCGTTACAGAGGCGTTGAACAGACGGTTGGCTTTATCTCTACCCGTGGCAGAACCGGCAAAAGTCATTTTGTCTACAATGACTTTTATGGAATAGTCCGTAGTGCCGTGGTCTCGCCAAGTGGCCAAGTTGCGGTTGGTGATTTCATCACGCAGCGTGGCACGTATGAGGGCGCTCAGGCCCGGATACAACGATGGAGTTTCAACCTCGCGGATGTGTATTGTGGTTTGCGGACTGCCTAAAATAGATGGCTCGTCTGCTGCCAGATTGTAGCCTCCACACCCTTGCACCATGGCTGACATGACCAGTACAAGGCAACACAGGAATAGTGCGCGGGCTTTTACAGGCAAGAAAGGATCCCGACAATATGAGGGATGCTCAGTTGACGACAACATTAACCATCTTCCCCGGGATTACGATGAGTTTACGGATGGTGCCGCCTTGGGTATGGCGTAACACATTGGGCTCTTCAAGGGCCAGCTTTTCCAAGGTTCCCTTGTCTGTATCAGCGGAAACAGTGAGTTTGGCGCGCAGTTTACCGTTGATGGATACGGGAATGACCAGCTCGTCTTTGATCAAGGCCTGTTCGTCATATGTTGGCCAGGCCTGTTCTGCCAGCATGCGGTTTTGTCCAAGGTTCTCCCATAACTCTTCGCAAAGGTGCGGTGTGACGGGCGCCAGCATATTGAGTACAGAGGATACCGCAGAACTGAATACTCGTCGGCCTTTTTCATTTTCAAGCAGTTCTGTTCGGGCAAGATATAGAGCGTTAACCAACTCCATGACAGCTGCGATAGCTGTATTGAACTGGAAACGGTTCTGAATATCGGCGCTGACTTTTTTTACTGTGGAGTGTTCTTTTTGGCGGATATTTTTTGCTGTAGGACAAGCACAATCCGCGGCAGTACTTGAGCAAGGGGCCATGGGGGGGAGTTTCTCAGGTACTCCTTCCACCAGAC
This sequence comes from uncultured Desulfovibrionaceae bacterium, assembly GCA_964593925.1. Classification (GTDB taxonomy): domain Bacteria; phylum Desulfobacterota; class Desulfovibrionia; order Desulfovibrionales; family Desulfovibrionaceae; genus Oleidesulfovibrio. The sequence goes on from CAZQKM010000008.1 coordinate 21,798, forward strand.
GCCAGACTCGCTGCACAAAGCGGTGGGCTCCTTCAATGCCTGAATCAGACCAATCAAAGTCACGTTCAGGAGGGGCTGCAAACAGACAGAAAAGGCGAACCGTGTCTGCACCGTACTGTTTGATCATCTGTGAGGGCTCCACGGTATTGCCTTTTGATTTGGACATCTTGGCACCACCCATCAAAACCATACCCTGTGTAAGTAGGTTGGCAAAGGGTTCATCAAGGTGCATGTATCCACAGTCGCGTAGCGCCTTGGTAAAAAAGCGTGCGTACAGAAGGTGTAAAATGGCGTGCTCCACCCCACCAATGTATTGGTCCACCGGCAGCCAGTATTGCAAGGCTTTAGGGTCAAAGGGGGCAGTATCTTCTTGGGCTGATGTATAGCGGGCAAAATACCACGAAGACTCGACAAAAGTATCCATGGTATCGGTTTCTCGCCGGGCGTTGCCACCACACGTGGGGCAGGCGCATTGTATAAAGCCAGGGGCCTCGTCAAGGGGTGAACGACCATCGGCATGGGTTTTGATATCAAGAGGAAGAGTGATCGGTAGATTTTTTACCTTTTCCGGAACAATACCACAGGTGTCGCAGTATACTACGGGAATGGGGGCTCCCCAGTAACGCTGACGCGAAATATTCCAGTCACGCAAACGATAATTTACCGTACGCTTTCCTTTTTTGTTTGCTTCCAGCCACTGGGCAATGCGGATTTTGCCTTCTTCACTGGGCAGGCCAGTAAACTCGCCACAGTCAACCAGAGTGCCCGCAGCGCTACATGCATTTTCCATTGTGGCAGAACAAAGAGGTTGCCCCTCAGGTTGGATGACAACTTTAATGGGCAGATCATACTTGCGAGCAAAAGCAAAGTCGCGTTCATCATGGGCGGGTACGGCCATGACAGCACCAGTGCCGTATTCAGCCAGTACAAAATTGGCAACATAAATGGGAATTTTTGCGTTATCCAACGGATTGATGCAGTACCTGCCGGTAAAAACCCCTTCTTTTTCCAGGGTATCAGCGGTACGCTCAATGCGGTCCATGTTACGGATACGCTTGACAAAGGTGCGTACAGTCTCTGCCTCGGGACGGCCTTCGATAAGAGAGTCAATCAACGGGTGCTCAGGCGCGATACTCATGAATGTGGCACCAAACACCGTATCCGGGCGTGTGGTGAAAACCGTGATGCCCTGCTTACTGCCATCTATTGCAAAATTGATTTCGGCACCTGTGGATTTTCCGATCCAGTTCTGCTGCATGGCCAGTACCCTGTCAGGCCAACCACCGGTCAGGGTTTCCAGGTCTACCAGCAACTCTTCTGCATAGGCTGTAATGCGCAGAAACCATTGGGCAAGGTCTCGCTGTTCCACCGCTGTATCGCAACGCCAGCACACGCCTTCTACGACTTGCTCGTTAGCCAGTACTGTGTTGCATGTGGGGCACCAGTTTTGTGCAGCTTTTTTACGATAGATGAGCCCTTTTTCCATGAATTTAAGGAAGAAAAGCTGCTCCCAGCGGTAATATGTGGCATCGCATGTGGCAAGTTCGCGTCGCCAGTCGTACGAGTAGCCCAGCCGTTTTAGCTGGGTGCGCATGGCATCAATATTGGCGTATGTCCACTGGGCGGGATGCGTATCATTTTTTATGGCCGCATTTTCCGCGGGCAGACCAAAGGCATCCCAACCCATGGGGTGTAGTACATTAAAACCCTGCATACGTTTGAAGCGGGCTAATACATCGCCAATGGAGTAGTTACGCACATGGCCCATATGGATATTACCTGAAGGGTAGGGGAACATCTCAAGCGCATAGTATTTGGGGCGCGTTGTATCAGGTTTGCTGTGGAACATCCCTCTGGATTCCCAGATTTGTTGCCACTTTTTTTCAATGGCTTGAGGATCGTACTTCATGCCGTGTGCTTCCTTCTAGGTTGATTCTTACGGAAAACGCCGCACAGAGCCAGATTTGTTCGACGTCCCTGAATATTGAGTGTCTTGCGCGGCAGCGTTGTTTATATGCGGAAACAGTGCCGGGCGGCAAGATGGTATAGCGTTATGTCTTGTGTTGATAATAATTAGTCAAGCAGCCTGTTTCCAACGCTTTGGCCGTGGCATCCAGTATGCCGTTGACAAAGCTACGAGACTTTTCATCACCAAACTGTTTTGACAGTTCAATGCCTTCATTAATGGCTACCTTCAGGGGAACGTCTGCACGATAGAGCATCTCGTACACGGCAAGACGCAGAATGGTCAGCTCAATTTTACCGATACGCTCAACGCGCCAGTTTTGGGCAAAGCGTGTGATCACGTCATCCAGTACTGCTTGGTTACTCCATGTGCCCTGGATAAGCTCCCAGGCAAAACCGTCGGGTTCTGCGGAGATATCCCTGTCGCGTACGTCGGGAGAGGCACAGTATGCTTGGCGCAGGTGTTCAACTGTTGTGGCAGGCGAAAAAGTAAGACCGTACAGCACCTGAAAGGCCAGAGCCCGTAATGAGCGCCGTGAAGAGTGAATAGCTTTGGCAGCCATGTGTTAGATCTGCTCCAGTACGCGGATGGTTTCCAGCACGGCAGAGGCAGCTTCCACCCCTTTGTTACCTGCCTTGGAACCAGCGCGTTCAATGGCCTGTTCCAGAGAATCTGTGGTAAGCAGGCCAAAGCCCACGGGGGTGTCCTGCTCAAGAGCCACATGGGCAAGTCCCTTGGCAGCCTCATTGGCTACAAAGTCAAAATGCGGTGTCGCGCCGCGAATAACGGCACCCAAAGCGATAATACCATCATATTTGGCGGAAGCAGCCAGTTTTTTTGCGGCGATGGGCATTTCAAAGGCTCCAGGCAGACGCACAAGGGTGATGTCCTCTTTGGCTGCACCGTTACGTACAAGGTAGTCCACAGCGCCACCCACCAAGCGATCAACGATAAAGTCGTTGAATCGAGTGGCAATAATGGCAAACTTCAGGCCTTTGGCGTCATATTGTCCTTCAATTGTTTTCAAATGCATCATGCTCTAAGTCTCCTTGTGTGCGGCTATTATACAAAGAGGCAGCCGCAGCACAGATTTTTTTGGGTGGTAGTCATACAAAGGTCAGGATTGCTGCTCTGCAAGCTCCAGGATATGCCCCATTTTTTCTTTTTTGGTTTGTAAGTATCTTCTGTTGAATACGCAGGCGTGCATTTCAATGGGGACACGTTCCACCACCTCAATTCCATACCCTTCTATTCCGACAATTTTTTTGGGGTTATTGGTCATCATGCGCATTTTACGTACACCAAGGTCAACCAGAATCTGCGCTCCTATACCATAGTCACGCAGGTCAGCCTGGAAGCCGAGCTTGTTGTTGGCCTCCACTGTATCGTATCCTTGATCTTGCAGTGCGTAGGCTTTGATTTTGTTTGCAAGGCCGATACCTCGTCCCTCCTGCCGCATGTAGAGTACCACACCTGCTTCTTCCGTGGCTATAGTGCACATGGCTGCAGAAAGCTGATCACCGCAGTCGCAACGCAGCGAACCCAGTACGTCACCGGTCAGGCACTCAGAGTGCACGCGTACCAGCACTGGGTCTTTACCTTTGACGTTGCCCTTGACCAGCGCCAGATGGGTTTCTTCGTTATGGTCGCATTCGTATCCAATGACTGTAAAGTCACCATACCGGGTGGGCATATGTGCTTCGGCTACACGGCGTACCGAAAGTTGGCCGGGTTGCATGCGGTGGCGGATAAGGTCGCGTATGGTGGCTATTTTGAGGTTGTGCTTTTTGGCAAAGGTCGTGAGGTCGGGCATACGGGCCATTTCGCCGTCATCGCGTATAATTTCACAGATAACACCGGCAGGTTTGAGCCCGGCAAGTCGTGCAAGGTCCACACTACCTTCGGTTTGCCCGGCACGCACCATGACGCCACCGCTTTGAGCACGTAAGGGAAAAATGTGGCCAGGGGTAACGATATCCTCGGGTTGGACACTGTCTTTTACAGCGGTGAGGATTGTCGTCGCACGATCTTTGGCCGAAATGCCGGTGGTCACGCCATGGCGTGCTTCAATGGACACGGTAAAGTTGGTACCAAATTTGGACTCGTTACGACGGGCCATAAGTGGCAGTTGCAGCTTGTCCACCCATTCGGGGGCCATGGCCAGGCAAATGAGTCCTCGACCATGCATGGCCATGAAATTGATGACCTCGGGGGTAACATATTCTGCGGCAATGGTCAGGTCGCCTTCATTTTCACGATCCTCGTCATCAACAAGAATGAGCATCCGACCACTGCGGATTTCTTCAATGGCTTCTTCGGCTGTGCAGATGGGCATAAAGGGGCTCCTTGTTACATTGGGCGTCCTGTTGGGCGCTGGGCATGGCTAAAAGCCGTGCTTGCGTAAAAAATCCATGGTCAATGCCGAAGTTGGTATGTTTTCTGCTTCGGTGTTATTCGGCGCGGACCCATGCCACGGGGCCAGCATACGTTGTACATACTTGCCGATGATGTCTGCTTCCATATTCACCTGGGCACCGGGGGTCCAGTGGAGTATAGTTGTAATTTTTTGCGTTTCGGGAATGATGTTCACTTCCAGAAAGTCCGCTCCACAATGATTAACCGTCAGGCTGATGCCGTCAAGGGCTACCGAACCTTTGGGCACCACCAAGCAGCCCAGTTTTGGGGGAAAGGCCAAGCGATAGACACGCGAAAGCCCCGCAGGACGGACGGTATCTACGGTGGCTATGGCGTCTACATGCCCGCTGACAATGTGCCCACCCAGCCTGCCACTCGACAGCAATGCACGCTCCAGGTTGACTAGACTGCCTATACGCAAGAAGCCAAGGGTGGTGCACGAAAGTGTCTCTGTGGATGCATATGCCCAAAACCAGTTTGTGCCATGGGTCTCTACGGTTAGGCAGACGCCGTTTATGGCTATGGATTCGCCTGTCACATAATCCGTAAGCGCAAAGCACGGGCTGATGCGAAAGCGCGTTTCGCTCCCCATGGACTCAATGGACAAGACTTTACCCTGCCCCAAAATGATTCCCGTAAACATATCTAGTTCTCCTTGAGACGCAGCCCTAGGATAATATCCTGCCCGATGCGTGTCACATGGGCAACGCGTAGATCCAAAGCCTGATCCATACGCTCAGGTGCGCGACCGGCAAAAAGTGGAACGGCCTTGTCGTCTCCCAGCAGTTTGGGGGACATGTGCAGCTCGAGCTCATGTGCCAGCCCTGCCTCCAGCATGGAGAGCGCCAGTGCGCCACCGCCTTCGCATAGGGTGTAGTGACATTGGTGCTCGGCACGCAAGAGCGCAAGACCAGCATGCAAATCCAATTTGCCGCTTTGGGTACAGGTGAGTCCTGTTACTTGGATGCCACAACGTCGTAGAGCCTCTGCCGGGGCAGAGCATGCCGCAGATTGAGAGGTCCAGAATATGGTTTCGTGTGGGCGTTCATGCAATAGATGCAAGGGGGCCTTTGCAGAGGGCAGACGTGATGTGACCACAACGGCCAGCGGCTGTCTGGGGGCATCTTGCAACCGGCATGTCAGGCGAGGGTTGTCAACGCGAAAGGTATTCCCCCCCACAATGACTGCGTCCACATGGCTGCGTAACGTGTGTACGCGCTGTCGGGCTTCATTGCCTGTGACCCATCGGGAATGGCCGGTGCGTGTGGCGATACGGCCGTCTAGTGTCGAGGCAAGCTTGAGTATGCCATAGGGCAGGGCAGAGCTCTGCCATGTGATAAAGTCAGCGATACTGTCACGACAATCCTGTTCGCATATGCCTGTCTCCACACGTACACCGTGTTCGCGTAGAAAGGCAATACCACCTTGTGCCACGGGATTGGGGTCACATGTGCCCACTACAACATGGCGAATACCTGCGGCAATTATGGCATGGGAGCAAGGGGGTGTTTTACCAGTGTGATTACATGGCTCCAAGGTAACCACCAGAGTGCATGCTGCGGGATCAATCCCTTTTTTTGCAGCATCGCGCAGGCATTCCACTTCTGCGTGTGCTTCACCACAGGCAGTATGCCAACCTCGCGCCACGATGAGCCCTTCTCTAACCAGCAGCGCTCCCACACAGGGGTTGGGCGCTGTGGTCCAACGCCCGCGTTGGGCAAGTATGACAGCCTCACGCATAAAAGGCGCAAAAGGATGTTGTAGCGACACGCTCACTCCTGGGCGGGGCCGTGGTAGGGCAAGACCTCGCATCGCACGCCGGCCTCGTGCAGCATATTTTCCGCAAGCATATCCGGGTAGGCCTCTGTATAATATATACCTGCAATACCACAGTTTATCAGCATTTTTGTACAGATGAGGCAAGGCTGTGTTGTACAGTACACCTCGGATCCGGCAAGAGATACACCGTGGATGGCTGCCTGAATGATGACGTTTTGCTCTGCGTGTAAACCGCGGCATATTTCGTGTCGCTGGCCTGAGGGCACACCAAGCTCTTCGCGCAGGCAGCCTACATCAAGACAGTGAGCCACCCCAGAAGGCGCACCATTATAGCCTGTGGCAAGAATGCGCTTGTCTTTGACGGCCACAGCACCAACTTTACGGCGGCTACATGTGGACCGTTCGGCCACAAGGTGTGTTATGCCCATGAAATATTGAGGCCAGGGGAGTCTGTTATGCATACTTGTCATCCGTTGACCGTCTACCGGTGGCAGAAGAAAGCATACGCGGGCTGCGGCGGGCGGCCGGTATCCCCCCGCGTATGCCCAGGTTACATCGTTTGCGGGCAGAAAAGCGGGAACTGACGCGCAAAGCGCTCCACATCGCGATTAATAGCGTTTAGCCTGGTTTCGTTATCCATATGTGCGAGGGTATCAATGATCCATTCTGCAACCTTATGCATTTCACCTTCTTTCATGCCACGCGTGGTCAGAGCGGGCGTACCCAGCCGAATGCCGGAGGTCACAAATGGAGAGCGTTTTTCAAAGGGGACAGTATTTTTATTGGTCGTAATCCCGGCGCGATCAAGGGCATGCTGTGCGTCTTTGCCTGTAATATTTTTACTGGTCAGATCCAACAACAACAGGTGGTTATCTGTTCCACCAGAGACCAAGGTAAAGTCAGAATCGGCCAGAGCTGAGCCCAGTTGCGCGGCATTGGCAAGCACTTGCCGCTGGTAGCGGATAAATTCGGGACGCAACGCTTCGCCAAAGGCCACTGCCTTTGCTGCGATGACATGCATCAGCGGTCCGCCCTGGATACCGGGAAAAATCTGGCTGTTTAACTTTTTGCCTAATTCTTCATCGGCAAGAATCATGCCCCCACGGGGGCCACGCAAGGTTTTATGCGTGGTTGTGGTGGTCATATGTGCTTTGCCTATGGGGCTTGGATGCAGTTTGGCTGCCACAAGACCGGCAATATGCGCCATATCGACCATAAGCATTGCGCCTACCTCGTCGGCGATACTCCGGAAGCGGGTAAAATCAATGATTCGCGAATAGGCACTGGCACCGGCAACAATCATGGCGGGGTGATGTTTGCGTGCAAGCTCGGCTACGCTATCATAATCAATGAGACCGGTTTCTCGATCAACGCCATAGGACACGACGGAGTAGAGCCTACCGGAGAAGTTTACTGGGCTGCCGTGGGTTAGGTGCCCCCCGTGGGAGAGATCCATGGCAAGGATGGTATCGCCGGGGGTCAGCGCTGCAAAGTATGCCGCCATGTTAGCTTGGCTGCCGGAATGGGGTTGCACGTTGGCATACTGTGCGCCAAAAAGGCTGAGGGCACGGTCAATGGCCAAATTTTCTGCTGTATCTACAAATTCGCATCCACCGTAGTATCGTTTTGCGGGGTAGCCCTCGGCGTACTTGTGGGTCAACACGCTGCCTTGCGCTGCACGCACTGCGGGAGATACAAAGTTTTCAGAAGCAATAAGTTCAAGCTTACCGGTCTGACGTTCCAGTTCCTGTACAATGGCACGACCCACCTCGGGGTCTTGAATCAGCAGTTCATCCATGAGGCCGCTCTCCATACTGTGTTGTTCAACCCGTCTGCCCATGCAGGGCATGCGGTAAAGCTAATCAAATATCAATCTTGCCAACGCTTGAACACCAAACATGCGTTTGTGCCGCCAAAGCCGAAAGAGTTGCTGAGTACATACTCAGCCTGGTACGCTTCGGGGCCTCCTGCCATGTAGTTGAGGTCGCAATCCGGATCCGGGTTTTCAAGGTTAAGGGTGCCGGGGACAAATCCTGAATCCAGAGTCATGCAGCTAAATACGGCCTCAACACCACCGGCAGCACCCAAAAGGTGCCCCATTTGCGACTTGTTTGCGCTGATACGCAGTTTTTGGGCATGTGGACCAAAGACCTTTTTTAAGGCCAAGGTTTCGCTTTTGTCGTTCAGCTGGGTGGATGTTCCATGGGCGTTGACGCAGTCGATGGCTTCGGGAGTGATACCCGCTTCCTCAATGGCCATACGTATGGCGCGGGCCATACCTTCTGCATCCTCACGTGGGGCCGTCATATGGAATGCATCGTCAGAAGAACCGAAACCCACCACTTCGGCATAAATTTTGGCGCCACGAGCCTGTGCGGATTCAAGAGACTCTAAGAGCAGCAGGCCTGCTCCTTCACCGATAACAAACCCATCACGCTGTGCGTCAAAGGGACGAGATACCTGCTCAGGCGTCTGGTTGCCACTGGTGGAAAGGGCTTTCAGCGCTGTAAATCCAGAAACGCCCATGGGGGTGATGGTGGCTTCGGAGCCGCCGGTGATAACAGCATCGCACCGGCCAACCTTGATTTCGGTAAAAGCATGGCCAATGGCGTGTGTACCAGAGGCACATGCGCTGGTCATGACCACATTGCCACCTTTGGCCCCGGTAGCCATGGCAATTTGTCCGGGGGCCATGTTGGAGATAAGCTGCGGAATCATGAAGGGAGAAATTTTATTGGGGCCGGCAGCCAGGAGCTTGGAGTGAAATTGCTCTATTGTATCAAGGCCACCAAGCCCTACGCCCAACAAACAGGCCACGCGGTGTGCGGTTTCTTCTGGTACTGTATAGTCTGCATGCTCCACCAATTGCTTGGCGCATGCCACTGCAAATTGCACAAAGCGATCCATGCGGCGTTTTTGTTTTGGGGGGATATATGCGTCAAGATCCAGCCCTTTGACCTCGCCGGCAATGCGCGAAGCATACTCCGTAGCGTCAAAGAGGGTGATGGGCCCAATACCGGATTTTCCGCCAAGCAGGTTGGCCCAACTTGTCTTAAGGTCGTTACCCAGTGGGGTAATGGCGGCAAGTCCGCTGACAACTACTCGTGTTCCAATCATTGGTGATATTCCTTCAGTGAGCACAAAACAGCCGTGCCGAGAATCGGCGCTACGCAGGCTGGAGGCGGCAAAACAACGCGGCTGACTGCAATCAGACAGAAAAGGGGAAAGCGTCTTATGACCTCTGCCATAAGACGCCTGTATACATAAACAATACTTCCGTACAAGCTATTGCTTGGCGGCAATATAGTCGACGGCGTCCTTGACTTTCAAGAGCTTTTGCGCATCTTCGTCATCAATTTCAGTGCCGAACTCTTCTTCCATGGCCATGATCAACTCTGTCAGGTCCAGCGAGTCTGCCCCCAAGTCTTCCACAAAAGAAGCTTCAGGGGTTACTTCGTCGGCAGAAACGCCAAGTTGGTCCATAATGATTTTTTTTACTTTTTCTTCAACGGACATATTTCCTCCAAATGGGGTGTTACTAGGGTGTGTATGTTTTGCGCTAACAGTAGATACCGCCATTGACGGCAATCACTTGTCCTGTAATGTAGCTGGCTTTTTCAGAAGCAAGAAAAGCCGCTGCATCTGCAATATCCTGTACATTGCCGAACCGACGTAGCGGAATGGCTGCAAGGTACTGTTCACGAATGCTCTCTGCAAGGACTTGTGTCATGTCAGTTTCAATAAATCCGGGAGCTACAGCATTGACTGTAATATTACGGGAGGCAAGCTCCTTGGCCATGGATTTGGTCAACCCTATGAGCCCAGCCTTGGCGGCAGTATAGTTGGCCTGACCGGCATTGCCCATTTGCCCTGCCACCGATGTTATATTGATAATACGGCCGTGGCGTTGTTTTGTCGTGATGCGAGCCGCTTCCCGGCTACATGTAAACGCGCCTTGCAGGTTGACGGCAATTACCTGGGCAAAGTCTGCATCCTTCATGCGAATCAACAAGCCGTCTTTGGTGATACCGGCATTGTTGACCAAAACGTCAAGTCGCACCTGATCTTTTATCTCATTCTTAAAGAATCCGACGACTGCATCAGGGGCAGATACATCAAGGCGAAAGGCTTTTGCCTGTCCACCTGCCTGCCTGATACCCTCTGCCACTGCTTCGGCCTCATCAGGTTTGCTTACATAGGTGAAGTATACCTGAAAGCCATCTTTGGCCAAGGTTTGAGCCAGACATTTACCGATTCCGCGTGATCCGCCTGTAACCAGCGCGGTGGATTTGGGTTCACTCATGACTGCCCTTTTTTATGACAAATATTAAAGTAGGGGTTTTATAGCTCAAAGACAGAGTAACTTCAATTTGAATTTTAACCATACGGTTTTGTCCCTACCTACGTATGCAAAAGCGCTGCGCCCCAAGTGAAGCCTCCCCCGAAGGAAACCAACAAGACAGTACGCCCTGGGGGCAAGAGGCCTTTGCTCCGGGCATCGGCCAGTGCAATGGGGACTGATGCGGCGGATGTGTTGCCGTATTCTTGAAGGTTGATAAAAACCTTTTTTGGGGGGATGTGCAGTTTTTTACCTACAGCCTCAATAATGCGCATATTTGCCTGGTGTGGTACAAAAATGTCCACATCAGCGCAGGACAGGGCGTTGCGTTCGAGCAGCTCTTCACATGCCCGGGCCATGCTGCGGACAGCATGTTTGAAAATTTCGCGTCCTTCCATGCGTACAAAAAATTCGTCCCCCACAGTGTCGCCATGTTGATACGGTACGCTGACTCCACCACCGCTGATCTGGAGCAAGTTGCTTAATGAACCGTCAGAGGAGAGCAGGCAGTCATCCATTCGAAGGGCTTGTTTTGTGCCAGGATGCCCACTGACGATGGCAGCGCCGGCGCCGTCGCCAAAAAGTACGCAGGTGGAGCGGTCCTGCCAGTTGATACGGCGCGTGAGAATCTCTGCGGCAACCACAAGCACTATGGCGTTGCTGTCCATGCTGACAATGCCCCGTGCAAGATTGAGGGCATACAAAAATCCAGAACAGGCAGCGTTGACATCTACGGCCATGAGGCCGGAAACGCCAAGCCTGTGCTCAATGATGCATGCTGTGTTTGGGCACATGCTGTCAGGGGTGCAGGTGGCAACCAGAATGTGCGTCAGAGAGGTGGGGGCAAGGCCGGCATCTTGGAGGGCTCGTTCTGCAGCTTTGGCTCCCAACTCAGATGTAACCTGCCCTTTGGCAGCTACGTGTCGCTGTTTGATGCCTGTGCGCGAGGTTATCCACTCGTCAGTGGTTTCGACGAACGACTCCATTTCCGTATTGGTGAGGATGCGCTCCGGCGTATATAAACCTAGCCCGAGAATGTAGCTCTGTGTGGTCATTGGCAAGGCCTGTAGAATGAAGCTACACGCAAACGCGGTGCCGCTTCACGGATGAAGGAGTTGTTATTTTATGGCCTTGCCGTAGCTTGTGAGTTCCTTATTGGCGCTGATTGCTTGCACAAGATGGGTATATGTGCCACGCTGAACAAAGGTACTCGCCATGGTTATGGCAGAGGCAACCGCTTTTGGACTGGATGCACCATGGCATACAATGGCAATGCCTTGCAAACCAAGCAAAGGCGCACCACCATACTCAGCGTAGTCCACAAAACGTGCAAAACGTCGGAATGCCTTGCGCGCCAAGAACATACCGAATTTGGCTTTGGTGTCTGTGCATAACTCGCGTCTGAGCAGGCGGGAAAGCGATTTTGCAAGCCCTTCACTAAGCTTGAGGGCAACATTACCTACAAAACCATCGCACACTGCAACATCAACATTGCCACTGAATAGATCGCGTCCTTCAATGTTCCCGACAAAATTGATGTTTTTTGCCTCACGCAACAGCTCATACGCTTCTTTGACCAAGATGTTGCCTTTTCCTTCCTCTTCACCGATGCTCAAGAGTCCCACCCTTGGGGAGTCAAACTCCAGAATATCATGCGCAAATTTTTCGCCCATGAGGCCGAATTGGAAAAGATGATAAGGCTTGCAATCTACGTTGGCCCCGACATCTAGCAAAACGCACGGTTTTTTTTCGGTGGGCATGACAGATGCCAAGGCCGGGCGTTCAACGCCGGGAATACGGCCCATGATAAACATACCACACGCGACGCTGGCGCCGGAGTTACCTGCACTGACAACGCCATGGGCATCGCCGGAATGCACAAGACGACACGCAACCTGAATGGAGGCATCTTTTTTGCGACGCAAGACATCAGAGGGTTTTTCGGCCATACCCGCAACCTCTGAAGCATGAACTATGTCATAGTCCACATCTTGAGTGGGCAACGTGGACAACTCTGTCTTGATGACATTTTTATCACCCACAAACAAAAGCTTGGTTCCATTGTCGCGGGCTGCTTGCAATGCGCCAGGGATAATGGTGGAGGGGCCACTGTCTCCACCCATAGCATCCACAGCAATTATCGGAGTGCTAACGGTCATCATCCTGCCTGAGGACCTGGCGACCATTGTATGCCCCGCAGCTATTGCAGACACGGTGGGGCAAAGCAGGTTCGCCGCATGCACAATATACTACAGAAGGCACGGCCACACGGTGGTGAGAGCGGCGCATATTCTTTTTTGATTTGGATTTCTTGTTTTGTTGAACGGCCATGATAGTCCTCTCTTTGCATTGGTCATCCGTGCGTAAGCACGAAAAATAATATGTCGGTGTTATTACCGGGGGACCGTGAGACCACGCAAGGCGGCCAGACGGGGATCATAATTTTCTGTATCGCAAGCACAGGAGCCGCTGTTGAGGCTATGTCCACACATGGGACACAGGCCTTTGCACGTGTGAGTGCAAAGGGGTTTTGCAGGTAGCGAGACAAGAAACTCTTCCCACAAAAGACGGCTGATTTCAATGGCAGCTCCTGTCCCTTGAGGGTCGGCTCCCACAAGCGAATCTTCCTGCTCGGCAGGCATCGCATCGTCGTGACTGATACGTTCGAAGGTATCAAAATCATGTTCGATACGTATACTTGCCTCTTCGGCACAACGGTCACATGGCATGCCAAGCTCACCGTCAATACGGCCGCGTATGAGGACTCCTTCACGTTGGACAAGAAAAAAGACCTGCGCGACCAAAGGGCGTTGCACTATATACGGCAGGGAGAACTCCGCAATGGGTTCTTCCCACAGTGCCGGATCGACAAAAGAAAACTTTTTACCGTTCTCCGGGATATCTTTTAACAGAATCCAAATTTCAGGCATATCATCCTCACGAAAAGGCGATTTCTACATGCCACACTCTTTGTTTGTCAAGAAAAGGGTTGCCTTTTTTTTGGGTAGGGTATAAAAACCCTCCCTTCTTGGTTACCGCTTTGTGCGTGCTGCTTTGGTAGGGCAAAAGGGTACAGGATACCAAATTATCAATGAATCAGATTTATATATACGGAGGAATGTCGTCATGGGAAAGCAATGTGATTTCTGCGGCAAAAAGCCCCAGACCGGCAATAATGTAAGCCACTCCAACATTAAGACCAAGCGCCGCTTCATGCCCAATCTGCAACGTGCGCGCCATCAAATGCCTTCTGGCCAGGTAAAGACGGTCAGTGTGTGTACCCGTTGTCTGCGTTCCGGTGCTGTGAAAAAACCGGTGGTAAAGCAGCCCGGCTAGGGTGGCAAGGCGTAAGAATGACTAGGAGAAGGTCCGGACAACGTGTCCGGACTTTTTTTTGCGTAAGTCTTTCGCTTCCCAGAGAGGTCTTAGCTGTGGACGCGCTGTCAGGATGACAAAACCTTACCTTAAAGAGCGCTCCAGGCAATCATGTCGTGCTATGGCGGAGAGACTCAGAGCTTGTGTGTTTGGCTGGCTTGATTTGTTGAAGGCCTGCTGTCAGTTGCGGTTGCGCCGGCTATCCGTTGCCGCTACTATGAAAAAGGAGCACAGTGTAAGTATTTATGTAAGGTGCAAATATCGAAACGGGGGCTACTGTATTGTTGCGACTTTTTTTGCTTTTTACCATGGTGCCATTTGCCGAATTGTATTTGCTTATCCGGGTTGGCGAGTTTTTGGGTGCAGGTTGGACTGTACTGTTGGTTATCCTGACAGGGGTGTCCGGTGCTTGGCTGGCAAGAACACAGGGGGTGAATACCTTGCTGAAGGTCCGTCGCATATTGAATAGCGGAGAGCTGCCCGCCAATGAGTTGGTGGAAGGGCTACTGATTTTGGTGGCGGGAATTTTGTTGATAACACCGGGCTTGATTACAGACGTTGTGGGGCTGCTGCTGCTTTTACCTGTAACTCGTATGCCCATTGCCCGAGGGTTACGCGAGTATTTTATGCGTTCTGCCAGGTGGCACGCTGCTTCTGGTAAAGGGAGTGTCTACTATGCATACAGCCAGTCAGCAACACGCACAGATACCGCCAGCGACCAGACTGCACAGCAGCAGGTGGTAATTGACTGCGAGCCTGCCGCCAATGGCAAGCCCAATGGGGAGACATTTGACTGTGATGCGGGTGAACATGGTAAAAAATAGCTGTCATGCGCTCTGGGGCTGATGCAGTGTGTTAGCTTGGTCCGTGCTTTTGCATCAATGCGAGGCGCTGCCATACTGGGGTAGTATTATCCCGGCACTTGCCGAGTATGGTATTGACGTGCAGGCTGGTCAGATGGACCTGTGGCTATTGACGCTGGCGGCGCGAGGTATTCCATACCAGATGGTTTATGGCTCGCATGGCATCAGTATCTATGTACCGGTATTCTTGGTTCGAGTGGCTGCCTGTGAGATTGGCCACGTAGAGAGGGAAAACCGCCCCGGCCAGCAAGAGGCCCATTTGCCCACGCCGTATGGCTCGGTCGCGACGCCTTGGCTGCTGCTGTGTCTAGTCTTGTGGCATGGTGTGCGCATGCGTTGGTGGCCGCAGCTAAACGCGTTATTACCTGATGCCTTAGAAACGCTTTCTGCTGCCCAATGGGCAGATGCGGGACGCATGGATGGCCTACGGGTGCTTATGGATGGGGAGTGGTATCGTACTGTTACCGCGTTGACCTTGCATGCGGACAGTCGTCACCTATTTGGCAATATCGCACTTGGCAGTGTGGTAATGTCGTTGCTCTGCAGGCGTGTGGGAAGCGATGTCGGATGGGTGCTGGCGTTGGGAGCAGGAGTGCTGGGTAATATGTGTAGTGTACTGATTGCCGGCCCCATATATCAGAGTATTGGGGCGTCTACGGGCGTATTTGGCGGGGTAGGGGTGCTCTGTGGCATGGTATGGGCTGCCGAGGGGTATCGCAGAGAAAGATCGCAGTGGACGATTTTTGCCACTGGTATGGGGGTGCTGGCCATGTTGGGTATGGAAGGTGAGAGGGTAGACAGCACCGCACATATTGCCGGCTTGCTGTGTGGCGGTATTTTGGGTGGGTGTGCCGGCATGCTGCCGGCTATCCATGCCCGATATCACGGTCTCAAAGTGCCGGACACGAGAATGGCAGGAGTCCTTGGTATACTGATCTTCGTGGCTTTGGCATGGAGGCTTGCCGTGTAGGAACGTACGTGTATCGAACCTTTTCACTACCATGATGCCGGTGCGGATCATACGTTTGTAGTATGGGGGCCTTGCTGTTGCCTGTTCAGGATATGCAGCATGCCGTGTATACCATGTGCTGCTGCTTGATGGCGTATTTTTTCGCGAGTGCCTGCAAAGAGAAAATGCTGTGCATATACCGTGGTTTGATAGCACCAGCCAATCCATACCGTCCCTACTGGTTTGTCGCCTGTGCCGCCTCCTGGGCCGGCCACACCGGAGATTGCAATGGCTGCGTGGCAGTGCATCAGATCACAGACACCGGTGGCCATTGCTTCTACCACATATCGACTTACTGCACCGTGCTCTGCAAGCAGTGTGAGATCTACTCCGAGAACACGGTGTTTTATATCGTTGGCATAGGCAATGATGCCCCCGGAAAACCAGCAGGAGCTGCCTGCAATGGCAGTACAGCATACTCCGGCAAGACCGCCTGTACAGGATTCTGCCGTGGCAAGCATGGCGTTGTGCGTTTGTAAGGCGGTGCCCAAGGCCGAGCTGATGGCAAGCAGTGAGGATGGCAGCATAGAAACCTCCGTGTGGAGGATGTTGCCAGCCTCTAAAGTATCATGCAAGGATGTAGTAGAAAGCTGAGAGCAGTATTTTATTGTTCAACAGGCGCAAGGACGCTGCTCTTTTGACGATGCCTGGTATTGCAGGCGGGTAAACTGCATTTTGTTTTGACCGATAAAGGTAAGTGCACGGATACTTTTTACGTTGAAAAAAGGATATAATGTGCCGTAGCTAAGAGTAACGAGGTGGCTTCATGTTGTGCGTATGTGCTGCGAAAAATTTGTGCTGCATCCGTAGCGGCTTATTTACGGTGTGCTTGTTTCTTGTCATGGTATTGGCAGTACAGGAAAGGATGGCTTTTGCAGCCACCACGGCACCGTTAAAAGTTGTGTACGGTTTTGATCGTGAGTTTCCCCCATTTTCTTTTGAAAAAATGCAGGGGGTACCCACTGGCTTTGACGTGGATTTGTTGCAGGCTGTGCTGCGGGATAAGCCGGTCAGACTTATTTTGCGTCCGCTTACGTGGGAGCAGGTGCTGGTAGAACTTTCTGCAGGGAACATTACCGTGACATCCGGCATGGCAAAAACTGTTCAGCGCCAGTTGCTGTACCATTTTGCGGACAGGCCAAGCATGCTGCTTAAGATTATGTTGTTTACCAAGAACCACAAGCGGGTGGGGAACGTACAACTGTTGCGCGGGCAGCGTGTTGCCGTGGAGCAGGGATCGTTACAGCAGCGGGTTCTTGAAAATTTTGGTGGGCTTAACATCAAGTTGTACAAAAGTAAGGCGGCCGGTTTGCGGGCGTTATACCGTGATGAGGTGGAGGCCTATGGAGGGCCGGAGCGGACGGCTGACTATTACATCAAGAAGCTGGACTTTGGAGGTATTGGTACGGTGGGCACGCCTTTAAGCGTGACAGAGGTCTTTTTTGCAGTGAACCATGAACAGAGCAGACTGTTGAAGATGATTAACGATGGTATGCTTGAGGTTCTTGAAAACGGAGAATATGATCGTATTTACCGTAAATGGTTTGTGACTGAGCTGTTGCCCGAAGAGCGTAGTGCTTTGATTACAAAAGCAAAGGAAGCCACACTCAATGCCTATGCCCCGTATTCCCGGATGCCAATGGGAGCTGCCGTACTGACAAATTCCGGTGCGATATTTACCGGCTGTAATGTAGAAAATCCCATATTAAGCCAGTCTGTTACTGCCCTGCGTGGTGCGGTTGTCAAAGCTGTTTCCGAAGGGGATATGGCTATTCGTGCGGTGGTTTCTGTGGATGCGCAGGGGCATGTGTTGCCTCCCAGTGCGGCGGATAGGCAATTGCTCTACGAGTTTGGACGCGGTATATTGGTTACTCTTGAGCCGGAAGACGGCAAATATGTGGAAAGGATGCTTTCCACTCTGTTGCCGGAACCCTATATACGGCGGCATCAGGATGAGTAACGTGTGAGATATATAGCCTCATGCATGCGGCAGAGGTGGCAGGAATGATACCATTCCTTTCCTTTGGGGTGTGTGTACAAGGAGTGGGCATGAAGCGTATTCTGGCAGTGGATATCGGTGGTACAAACAGTCGTTTTGCGGCGTGCACTCTGGGAGAGGACGGCGTTTTGCAGATGGAAAAGACGCTTTGGTTGCCCACGCAGGATGTAGATTCGTTTGGCTGCTTACTGGGTAGGCTTGAAGAGAGCGGATTTACTCTTTCTCCAAGGGATGCCGATGCCATTGTTGTTGCCATGGCCGGAATTGTTGAGAGGCAGGGGCGTTACTGCAAGCTTTCCAATGGTCAGTGGGCAGTTGACCTTGATGAGCTTGGACAAGAGGGGCGGCGTGCGTGGTTAATAAATGATTTTGAAGCGCAGGGATTTGCCTGTCTTTCTGCTGCTGTAGATGTGCAGGTTGTGCAGGAAGGGTGCGCAGCACCAGGTGCCCCTGTTGCAGTGTTGGGTGCGGGCACCGGGTTTGGTAAATGCTTGCTGGTGTGTGATGAGGCGGGGCGTTATCGCACTATGCCCTCAGAGGGGGGGCACGCACTGTTTCCCTTTGTAGACCGGCAGGAATGGTTATTTGCAGAAGGTATTTTACAAGAAACTGGCAGGTCACAAGTAATTGGAGACCTGGTGCTTAGCGGTACGGGGTTACGCCTGCTGCATCAGTTTCATACCGGTGAACGGCTAACCGCGCGTGAGGTTTCTGCGGGCCTGGAACAGAATGAGGTCGTGCTGGAGTGGTTTGCTCGTTTTTATGGGCGTGCATGCCGCAATTATGCGCTGGAAACTCTGGCATTGGGGGGGGTGCACATCACAGGCGGCATTGCCGCTGGTAATCCGATACTGCTTCAACATCCTGCGTTTATGCGGGAGTTTACTTCAAGCGATGTGCATGGACACTTGCTGTGTTCGATTCCTGTGAAGCTTTACAGAAATGAGGAGTCGGGCCTGTGGGGGGCTGCTGTGTACGCCATGCATAGGCTAACTACATAATCTGCGGGCAGCTATAAGGGGCTTTGAGGTCCTGGGATGTTGTCAGCATGGGCTTTTTGATGTGGCTGAGTCAGGTTTGTAAAAGGGACACTTTTTGATAAGTGTCCAAATAAGCCTGCCCTCAATTCCGCAGTAAGCCATGGCTCAAGTATGGCCTAGTCAAGCCTTGGTTGGTTTTGCCCATCCTTCCTTCAAAGAAGCAAAGGGTATCATGCCCTTGCCCGCTGGAGTATTGTTAAGCCATTCCTGGGAAAACATGTCAGAGAGGCAGTAGTGCCGCAACGACACGGGGAGTATCTTAGTAGGCGGGCTATGCATCTTGTTCGGCAATCCACTGCATGGCTTGGGCTATATCCAGTGTGCCTTCGTAAATGGCTTTGCCTGTAATGGCCCCTTGCAGATTGGCCCTTTGGGTCAGGGGGTAGAGTCGACGTACGTCTTCCAGGTTGGCAACCCCTCCTGCGGCAATGACGGGTATGGGAGATTGTTCAGCCAGCGCTGTCAAGGCGCTGATATTGACGCCACTTTGCATGCCATCACGATCAATATCAGTATAGATAATAAATGCTGCTCCCTGCGTTACCAGGCGGGGTAAGACATCATACACGGTCATGCCAGAATCTTCCACCCAACCTTTGGTTTTCAGTGTACCGCCCTCGGCATCCAGAGAAACACCAATCTGCCCGGGAAACGCTTGGCACAGGTCACTGAATACAGCAGGATTTTCAAGGGCAATCGTGCCGATTATCAGACGTTCCACACCGGCATCAAGATAGGCTTTGGCGGTCTTTATATCACGGATACCACCACCAAGCTGCACAGGAATAGACAAGCTTGAGCAAATGCGATGGATAAGATCGCGATTTACCGGCAGGCCGGAAAAAGCTCCGTCCAGGTCAATGACATGCAGCCAAGCACTACCTTGTTCTTGCCAGTGGCGAGCCATGCCCACGGGATCGTGGGAAAAGACGGTTTCTTGGTCAGCCTTACCTTGTTTGAGGCGGACAGCACGACCATCCTTGATGTCCACTGCAGGAAAAATGATCACAAACCCAACTCCTTGATTCCTTGGCTCAAGCCTTCTCGGGCAAGGTCCCGTGCGGTAATCCACTTGCCTTTGCGTTCCATGAACTTGCTGAAGCCCAACAGGTTTTCTGCCAGTGACTGCTGTGTTTCTTCAAACTGATAGCGAGAAATCATCGATTCACCCTCCACATCAAGGAGGAAAAGATTGATGTTGACTCCGGCAGGTCCAGAAGCGGTCATGGATTCGCCTTTACGTTCCTGCCAGTGGATGATCTGTGGAATCAACAAGTAGTCGACATTCATGCAGCGTCCCACTTGTAGCCAGTATTCAAAAGCACTGACCGGGGTATCTTGCAGGCTGGTACTGGTGGTGGCTTGGCATAGTCTGCCCTGTTCACTGGGAGTGACATTGCGTTGGGCTGTTTGCAACACTGTAGCAAGCTCTGCATCAAGTGTGCGTAACATTTCTGTATCTATATGGCCTTGGTTGTCGGGAATATATCCTGCAAGCAGCTCGCCGGTGGTGGTGGGTTGTGTGAATCCGGCAACACCGATATTAAGCTCTGGTAGGGGGGCAGGGCCTTGGGATGGACGATAACATGCTGTCAGTAGTGATATACAAAGAATTCCTGCAAGCAGTATGGCGTTTGAACGGTGTATGCGCATTAATCAAGACTCCCTTTGGTACTAAGCAGTGTGGTGCGTTCTTTGGTTACACCGCTACGCAGTGCAAGTCCGAGGCCTTTGAAAGCTGATTCCAGAAGGTGGTGGCCATTTTTACCATAAAGTAAGGTTATGTGCAGGTTGATTCCGGCGCTGCTGGCAAAAGATTTAAAGAATTCACGCCATAAGTCTGCTTCGTCACCGGCGATAATTGGCGGCAGCAATGAATCTCCTTGATAGACAAGATAAGGTCGACCAGAGATATCCACTACTACTTCTGCCAGGGCTTCGTCCATGGGCACTTTGGCATTGCCCACACGCGCGATACCTTTTTTTTCGGCTAGAGCCTGACTGAAAGCCCGCCCGAGACATAAGGCCACATCTTCCACTGTGTGATGGGCGTCTACGTGCATGTCGCCAGAACAGGTCAGGGTAAGGTCAAAGCCAGCCCAAAAGGCCAGCAGGGTGAGCATGTGGTCTGTAAAACCATGTCCTGTGGATACAGACACAGCGCCACTACCGTCCAAGTCCAAACGCAACGAAATGGTTGTTTCCGTTGTTGAGCGGGTGATTTCAGCAATGCGTGGCATCATCGGTTCTCCTGCATAGAGAGGCTTGAAGCATGGGGTCATGAGGTATGCTCAGTGCCTTTTGTTGCACTATGTTCGATATTTTTTGAGCGGGCAAATACCAAGGCTATAAGAATGCTTATTTCATATAGTATAATGAGTGGACCGGCCATAAGCACCTGCGATACGACATCAGGCGGAGTGAGGATGGCCGCCACGATGAAAAAGCACAGAATAGCTATTTTACGCCCCTTGCGCATAAAATTTGCTGTTAGCAAACCGATACGGGCACCAAAAAAGGCAAACAGGGGCATCTCAAATATCAGACCAAAGGCAATGAGTAACCGTAGCGAAAAGTCGAGGTAGTCTCCAAGTTTGGGCATGGCCTGAATGGTTTCGTTATTAAAGCTTATGAAAAAGTCAAAAGCAAAAGGAAAGACGATAAAATATCCAAAGGCAGCTCCTGTGGCAAAGAATAAGGCCGAAACAAGCGCCATGGGGATGATATATTTTTTTTCTTCTTCATACAGGCCAGGGGCGATAAAGGCCCATATGTGATAAAATATATATGGGCATGTCAGAAATATGCCGGCCACAACGGATATTTTGATGTAGGTAAAAAATGCTTCGGGGAGTGCGGTGAAAATGAGCTTGCTTGAAGCGGGCATAACCGCGACCAGTGGCGCTACAAGATAACCGAATAACTGCTCTGCAAAGCCGTAACAGGCCAAAAAGCCTATGCCCACAGCAATGCTACATCGTACAAGACGCTTTCGCAGTTCATCAAGGTGGCCGAGCAGAGTCATGGGCTGCTCTTCTTTGTCTACCTTTGCTTCTTGTCGTTCCGCTGCATCGGTAATGCGATTATTTGCGGCTGAAGAAGGCTGTTGCCCAGCATCTGTATCCGCCAGATCTGTATGGTCAGCTGGTGGCGTGCTGCCATCTTCGGTGGGAAGGGCTCCAGATGAGTCGGAAGAACTGCTGTTCCGTTTCAACTCGTCACTCATGCGGTATCCTTTTGCGTGCTCGGATCTGTGGGGCTGCCCTCTGCTGTGGTCTGTTCTTCGGCATCAGGAGCCTTGGCAATGTCAGGCTCCTTCGACGCACCCTTGGCTTTCTCTTGCGAGGGAGCATCGTCGAACATTTCCTTTTTAGCTTCCTGCTTACGCTTTTCGTGCTCTTCCAGCTCTATTTCGGTATTGATGGTACGCTGAAAGTCTGTGGATACTCTACGAAATTCAGCAAGTCCCTTACCGAGTGTCCGTGCAATCTTGGGCAGATTTTTAGGACCGAGAACGATAAGCGCCACGACAAGGATGAGAAGTATCTCAGTGGGCGCAATGTTAAACATAGCTGTTTTTCCGCCTCTTTTTACTGGTTAACGGTCTCTTGCCGGTCGAAACGTGTAACCCCCTTTTTATATACCCATGTCCCGGGGTATGAACATGGGGCAGCCCCGCAAGGGGTGGCGTGGCGGTATGCCCCAAGTATTTTTTTACCAAAAAACTTTGCTGGATATGGGCAGATTCTTGTGTGGGGTGAGGGTATACTCCACACAAGGGCAATGGTTTTTTACGGGTATTCTTCTCAAGGGCAGAAGCGCTTGGATACCCCCTGTCGTCTGAGAGAGTCGTCATAAAACCATTGCCCGGGTATTCGTTATTCCCACTCGATGGTACTGGGGGGCTTGGAGGAAATATCGTAGACAACGCGGTTGACCCCTTGCACCTCGTTGATGATCCGGCTTGAAATACGCTCAAGTATTTCAGAAGGCAGACGCACCCAGTCTGCGGTCATGGCGTCGACGCTATCCACTACCCGCAGGGCGATGACGTGCTCATATGTGCGGCCATCTCCCATGACTCCCACGGTCTTGAGAGGCAGCAATACGGCAAACCCTTGCCATACTTTGCGGTACCAGCCGGAGGCCGTCAATTCGTGCTGCACTATTTTGTCCGCCTTGCGCAGGATTTCCAAGCGCTCTTCAGTGACTTCGCCAATGACACGGATTGCAAGGCCCGGCCCGGGAAAGGGGTGTCGCCAGACAATAAAATCGGGCAGTCCCAGTTCCACGGCGAGTTTGCGTACTTCATCCTTGAAAAGTTCTCGCAGAGGCTCAATGAGCTTGAGCTTCATGGTGTCGGGCAGACCACCTACGTTATGGTGGCTTTTGATAACGGCAGAAGGACCCTTGTGCGATACAGATTCAATAACGTCCGGGTACAACGTTCCTTGGGCAAGGTAGCGCACATTGGGAATTTTTTGCGACTCTTCATCAAAAACATCAATGAAGGTATAGCCGATGATCTTACGTTTTTTTTCTGGGTCGCGAACCCCTGCGAACTGCTGCATGAATCGTGTACGCGCGTCTACTACGGTGAGGTTCAGGTCAAAGTGCTCGCGCAGGTAGCCTGAGACTTCTTCCACTTCGTTAAGCCGCAGTACACCGTTATCCACAAAAATGCAGTGCAGACGGTGGCCAATGGCCTTGTGCAACAATACCGCCACCACAGTGGAGTCAATACCTCCTGAAAGAGCACAGACGACCTGTTCTTCAGGACCTATCTGCTCGGCGACCTCTTTCACCACTCGTTCGCAAAATGAGGACATGGACCAGTCCGCTTTGATCTTTGCGATTTTAAAAAGAAAGTTGTGCAGAATATGCTCACCGTCTGCGGAGTGGTGGACCTCGGGGTGAAATTGTACAGCGTAGATACGTTGTTTTTCGTCTGCCATGGCAGCCACTTCAAGTGTTTCTGTAGCAGCAATGGTGTTAAACCCTTGAGGGACATCCGTAACTTTGTCTCCATGCGACATCCATACCCGAGAGGTCTCTGCCGTGCTCAAGCCGTCCCACAAGGGGCTATTTTTACAAAAACGTAGGTCAGCCGGGCCGTACTCACGCGTTTCAGAGCAGGAGAGCTTGCCCCCAAGGGCATGCGCCAGAAGCTGCATGCCGTAGCAGATACCAAGTACAGGTACGCCCAGCTTCAAAAAATCCATGTCCAGTGCGGGTGCATCGCTTTCCATAACGCTGGCAGGGCCGCCGGAAAGGATAATGGCCGCGGGCGACATGTCTGCCACTTGTTGGGCGGTGACGATGCAAGGGTGGATTTCGGAATAGACACCCGCCTCGCGGATACGGCGTGCAATAAGCTGTGTGACCTGGGAGCCATAGTCCACGATGACGACTTTGTTCTGCTTGTCCATGGTTTTTTCTCCGGCGTATACAGTACGGATACAATTATTTGTCGATATTATAGTTGGGTGCCTCTTTAGTGATGATGACATCATGCACATGCGACTCCCGAAGTCCAGCAGGGGATATCTGTACCATCTGGGCTTTTTGGCAAAGCTCCTCAATGCTGGCTGCACCGGTATAGCCCATGCCAGACCGCAGGCCGCCCAAAAGCTGGAATATGGTGTCTCCCACCGGGCCGCGGTAGGGCACCCGGCCCACGATCCCCTCGGGAACAAGTTTTTTACTTTTTTCTTGGAAATAGCGGTCGGAGCTACCTTCCTTCATGGCATCAATGGAACCCATGCCCCGATAAATTTTATAGGTGCGCCCTTGGTAGAGTATCGTTTCTCCAGGGCTTTCCTCGGTGCCGGCCAAAAGTGAACCCAACATGACTGTGTGCGCACCAACGGCGAACGCTTTTACAATGTCGCCGGAATATTTGATGCCGCCATCAGCGATGATGTGCCCCCCGCATTCGTTGGCAGCACGTACAGCCTCCATAACGGCAGTAATCTGCGGCACGCCTACACCAGCCACAATACGGGTGGTGCAGATAGAGCCGGGGCCGATGCCCACCTTTACAGTATCGGCACCTGCCTCAAACAGCGCCTTGGCCCCTTGGTACGAGCCCACGTTGCCTGCTACAAGCTGGCAATCCGGAAAGATACTTTTTATCTTGCGAATGGTGTTGAGAATGTTGCGCGAGTGCCCGTGGGCAGAGTCCAGCACGAGAAAGTCGGCTCCGGAGCGGAGTAATGCTTCGGCACGTGCTTCGCACTCGTCGCCTACGCCAATGGCCGCACCCACACGCAGGCGGCCTTTGTCATCCTTGCAGGCATTGGGGTATTTTTGGACCTTGTCAATATCCTTCATGGTGATAAGGCCACGCAGCCTGTTGTTGGCATCCACCACCAGTAATTTTTCAATGCGGTGTTCGTGCAGGTGGTGTCGAGCTTCATTGAGGGTTGTGCCTACAGGAACTGTGACTAACTTTCTGCTAGTCATGACTTCACTGACTTTTGTACCGTCAAGGTCATTGACAAAACGTACGTCGCGGTTGGTCAGGATGCCGACAAGCTCATCATTTTGGACCACAGGCAGGCCCGAAACGCGATATTCTGCCATAAGATACAAGGCTTGCGCCACTGTGTGGTCCGGGGCAATGGTCATGGGTTCCAGGATCATGCCGCTTTCGGATTTTTTGACTTTTTCTATCTCCAATCGCTGGCGGTCAATGGGCATATTTTTGTGGATGACGCCTACGCCGCCGTTACGTGCCATGGAAATGGCCATGGCAGATTCTGTCACAGTGTCCATGGCCGCGCTGAGAAAGGGCGTGTTGAGCTTAATCTGCGAGGTCAACATGCTAGAAACATCTACCTGGTCTGGCGTTACTTCGGAGTAGCCGGGGACAAGCAGGATATCATCAAACGTCAGCGCTTTGCCCAGGATCGTGCTCATGGTTGATTCTCCAAGGGGGTTGTCGTCAGGTAATAGCTAAGACGCCAGTTGCACAGTCCGCATTTCTATTGTGGCAAGCACGGCGTAACATCATGGAAAGATAATCTCATTACGTATTCCTTTTAAAGGGAAAATGTCAAGAGTGAGCACGTAGCTTGAGCATGGCAAACCGCGCATGGGCACTATGAAAAAGGGCTGAAGAGGCAGGCAGTTGCGGATAGACTTTCCAGTGTTGGATTTGTGCCATGGATGCAGGCGGGAGGAGTATGTGCAGCCGACGGGAATTACCCGCCGGCTGTATCGTTAGTAGACAAAGGGGTAAGCTCAAAGACTAGTTTTGGTGCCCCTTGCCTTCAAGTTCTTCCAGAGCACGTTTTTTCAGGTCTTCAGTGGCTGTTTCAGAGGTCAGGATCGCTTTCAGGTGAGGAGTGGCCTTTTCTCGTTGCCCTAGGAAGTGTCCGTACAAGACAGCAAGATTGAAGCGTGCCATGGGGTCATCTACCAGCAGAATTAATTGTTCGAACGTGGCGACGGCTTCTTGGTTTTGTCCGGCTTGGTATTGCGAGATGCCAAGCATATACAGCCCGTCGGTGTCACTGGGGTTTGCCACGATCAGTTTGTTTAAAAATGTTTGCGCACGCGTCCAATCCTCACTGTCCATGAAACGTTGTGCAAGATTTTTCAGCACTTCGGGATCATTGGGATTTTCCTGCATCATACGCATGAGTGCTGTGAGCTCTTCGGCAGATGCGGTGTTTTGCTCTTGTGCACGGCTTTGTTTGCCGGGTTGCACCAAGCTCGGATGCTTTATACGATAGCTAAATGAAGTGATGAACATTACCAGCAGGGCCGCACCAAGTAGTGCAAGCAGTAGCTTGCTTGTACTATGCTTCGGCCCGTATGCCGCGTGAGAGTCGGTATTGCTAGTCATTGAGAAGCTCCATCTGACGGATTCGTTTGTCGAGCTGTTTTTGTGTACGGGCTATATAAAAAACATATGCGCCCACGCCGAGCCATACGGCGGCGTTCGCCATGAGTAACCAGGTGAAAGATTCCATATTTTGTCTCCTTGATGGAAATTACAGATCGTCTGCCATGGCCAGGGTATCAAGCCGGTCGGCATCTGCCTGTTGTCTGCCTCTGATTGCCGTAAGAGCATACCAGAGAAAGCCGAAGCACAAGACACACACAATGGCTGCTGTCTGCATCTCAGGCTCAAGGCCTCCCTGCTGGTTACCAAATACAGCGGGGTGTATGGAACGCCACAACCTGGCAGAAAAAAAGACCAGAGGTACGTCGATGAAGGCCACAATACCCAGCACAGCGCAAACAGTGGCACGGCGTTCTCGCGTAAAACCCGCTACACGCAACATCAGATAGCCTGCGTACACAAACCACATGATCAATGTGGTGGTCAGGCGGGGGTCCCATGTCCACCATACGCCCCAGGAGTGACGCCCCCAGATGGAACCGGTCACAAGTGCAAGACCTGCAAAGAGCACCCCTACCTCGGCAGCTGCCCCAGCAAGGGTATCCCAGAACCACCTACGCCTCAGCAAATACATGACGCTTGCCACAAAGACCGTGAAAAAGCTGATGAGCGCCCACCATGCAAGGGGCAGGTGGATGTAGAATATTTTTTGTACGATACCCATGGTCTGCTCCAGCGGGGCATACACAAAGATGAAGTACTGGCATATAACAAGAGCTAAGCCTGCCAACAGGGCTGCATATTGTGGTATGGAGTTGCGAGGGGGGGAAGTTTGGCACATGCGAACCTCACATGGTTAAACGTCAGTACGGCGAACAAGATACACTGGTCACTCTTCTTCGCTATAAATATAAGGAAAGAGGAACAGGCAGGCCCCTAAAAAGAGGGCATCAAAAGCGGCTGCAATGCCAAACCATGATTCTGGATTTTCAGGCATGTTGCCCGAAAAAGCTGCTGTGCCCACACTAATGCCCGCTAATAGTACAGGGATTAGTAAAGGGAACAAAATGATGCTAAGCATGGATTCCCGTGCGGCCTGTCCCTGCGACAATGCCCCGAGAAGTGAGCCCAATGCCATGATGCCTACATCAACCAGTAATACAATGAATAGCCCAGCGGGCCATAAAGCAGTAACAGGCTGTCCCAGAAATACGATGGTGGCGGGAATGAATATTAATTGCGCGCACAGTAGCAGCAGCAACCCTGCAAAGGTTTTGCCCAGCCATATGGCCTGCGTTGGGGCCGGGGCTAGTAAAAGCCCCAGACGTGCGGCATTTGCCTCTTCTATACTATACAGCGTGTTACATATAAGCACTTGGCAAAAAGCGGAGGCCAGCCAGAATATGGCGGCGGCACTTTGGGGCGGCATGATTTCTCCGGCCTGTCGCGACAGACTGAAGACAAATATCAGCAACAGTCCCAGCAGCAAAGCCTGGATAAGGCCTGTACCCCGGGCAAGAATCAGTCGCAGGTCTTTATGTGCGATGCGTAGGGCCGTACTCAGCATGCGTTTTCCTGCCTGTATTGGGTGGCCGGGCCATTGTACTGCACGCACGCGTGGTCAAGGGCTACTATGGTATCGGCCATGGCCGAGTCTTCTGCAATGGCATGACTGATCCAGACAAGACCGGCTCCGCGTGCACGTGCAGCGTGTATTTCACGCCGCAGCATGTCCATGGATCGCGTATCAAGCCCCGTACCCGGCTCATCCAGCAAAATGAGGTCTGGTTGCAGTAGTAAAATACGTGCAAGGTTGAGACGTTGTGCCATACCTCGTGAAAATCCGCCTGCCCGCTCAAAAGCAAAACGCTTTAAGCCCACACGGTCAAGCACTGCAAGCAGCTGTATCTCATCAGTACGTATTCCATACATCCCCGCCCAGAAAGCCAGATTTTCTTGCGCAGAAAGGGCGGGGTAGATGAAAGTCTGGTGTCCAAGGTACCCCATTTTTTCGTGGGTAACGCTATACTGAACAACCCCTGCACTGGGACGAGCAAGGCCCGCCATGATACGTAGCAGGGTCGACTTGCCGGCACCATTGGGGCCGGCAAGCAGAGTCAGTGTACCAGCCTGCACGCACAGGCTGATATCTTTGACAACCAGTTTAGTGCCATAAAACTTGGCCACCCTTTCCAGTTTAAGCAGCATCATCCCCCACTGCATGTATGTCCTGAGATTTACCTTGGCGTAGCCGGCGCATGCCGAGGAAGGGGAACAGGCAAGCCAGGGTACCACCAATCCACAGCCAGTTCACCAGCGGATTGACGCTAATGCGCAATACGGCCTTGTTACCTTCTGCCACGCCGAACAGGGTTGCATATGGTTCGCTACCCAGTGTGAGGATGGTCGCCGCTTCAGCGTATTGGTTTTGGTCAAATTTGCTGTAGATGCGGCGCTGTGGACGCAAGGTACCCATAAGTGTGTCGCCCTTGGTAACGTCCAACTCTGCTTCGATGAAGATCATGCCGGGGGCTTCGCCTTCGTACATGGCTTTGTAGGTAACTTGGTATCCGCCCACGTCTACGCTTTCGCCCTGGGCCAATTCCACATCTTTTTCTATTTTGTATGGACCGGACGCCGCAACACCCAGCACCATGAGAAGCATACCTACATGTACTCCATAGGCCGCAAAGGATGTGCGTGATCGGCGTATCTGCGGCTGGGTGGCAAGCAAAATGCCGATACCGGCAATGGCTCCCAGGGCGCCGCCACTTCCCAGCAAGGCCATGGGAATACGCACATCTGCGGCGTAGAGGATGGCGAGTATGGCTAAAAAAATCACTCCTGTTGCAGCTGCCGGCCAAGTGCTACGCAGGCCCTGCTTCCAGCCTAGCCAGGGGCAGGTCAACAGCAGCATTGTCAGCATGACAAAAAGCGGCAGACATACCTTGTTGTAAAAAGCGGGTTCAAGGCCTATGGGGTTGGGGCTCCAGAATTTGGAGAATACCGGCCACATGGTGCCCACAAGAATGATGGCGCTGAGCATCAGCAGTACCCATGCGGTAACAGCCAAAAAGCCTTCACGGCTTAGCAACCCGGAAAGGGGCTGAGCCTTTTCCGATTTGTAATACAAGGGGACACATACAGACAGCGCCGTAAGGGCAAGGATGAAGATAAGCAATGGCATGCCCACGCCACCATCGCCAAATGCATGGAGAGAGTCCACAACGCCGCTACGTACAAGGTAGGTGGCAAAGAAGGCCGAGGTGGTTGTCAGCGACATCAGAAAGATGTTGGTTCTGTGCAGTTTGTTGCGACGTTGTTCCACTATGGAGGTGTGCAGATACGCCGAGGCAACCAGCCAGGGAATCAGCGAGGCGTTTTCCACAGGATCCCATGCCCAGTATCCGCCCCAACCAAGCTCCATATAGGACCACCAACAGCCAAGAACAATACCCGCTGTAAGGTTTGCCCACGAAAACAGCGTGATATTACGGGTGGCTTCACCCCAGGATGGCTCGTGGCTGGCGTTTCGATTCATGGCTTGAGCCAGTGCAAGACAACCAGGCACGGCAAAGCCGCCATATCCTATAAAAAGCAGGGGCGGATGGAAAATCATACCAGGGTTTTGCAGTAGCGGGTTCAAGCCCTTGCCGTCAGCAGGGGCCGGATCAACCATAATGAATGGGTTACTCCATGCAGTGAGCAAAAGCAGGAAAAAAATCTGGATGATCATGAAGAACAGCCAGAAGTATATTTTTGTACCATCCGACATACTTTTATAGCCTTGGGTACACATGAAGTACGTGCCCAGGAAGGATACACAAAGGGCCCAGAACAGGAGTGAACCTGCCTGGCCCGCCCAGAATGCCGTCATACGGTAAAATATGGGCAGAAGTTTATCCGTGTAACTGGCAATATATGAGTTGGAAAAGTCTGATATGACCAAGGCATACAATAAAATGAGTGAAGCCATTGTCATCAGTGCTGAAACCACCAGTTGGCCTGTTTCCAAGTAATGCAGGGCGTTTTTACGGCCATGCCAAATTTGTATGATGCTCGTGGTGCCAAGCCCCATCGCTATAAGCATACAGACTGAAAGCAAAAGATACCCCGAAAGGTGCATGGATGTTCTCCTTCACAGGACAAGATAAATACGACCTTGGCCGTTGTTGTACTAAGGGGAATAAGGACTGGAAAAACAGTAATTACAAAAAAAAGACCGGGCATGCCGGCCTTGAAAGGTGGCTACGTGGTTAACTCCGTTCTTCTTTCTGATACTTTGAGGGGCATTTGGTCATCAGCGTACGTGCTGCAAACGTGTCTGACTGGCGTTCCATGTGGCCTTCCACAATGACCTCGGCGCCGGGTTTGAATGTGTCGGGAACAGCGCCGTTGTATTCAACCCACAGGCTTCGGGTATGGTCTTTTTTGTCTTCGATCTGAAATCTGACCCCCTTTTTTTCGGCATATTGCAATCCCTGGGCTTTTACAACACCAAAGAGACGTGCGGCCTTTAACTCTTCCGAAGGCATGGCAAGAGCCTCGGAAACCTCCAGAAAGTAGACGCTATTCTGGGACAGACCGGAAAAGAGCAGGTAGCCTACACCGCCCAGAAAAAATGTCAGGGCAACGATGTAGAGAGCCTTGCTATTTTTTTTCGGCATGAACACTCCATTATATTGTAGTAGTTCCAGGGCATTCTGTTGTAGCGTCACTGCTATTACAGCATGTTGTATCACATGATTTTATCGTAAAATACGTTTTTTTTTTTCAAGAATCAAGGGGACAGGCTTTATTTGAGGAAGTCAGGCTTGCCCGGCGGGTACGGGCAAGGTGCCGCAGATCCTCAAACTGGTCTGATTCGTCCACAATTTCTTTGCCCAGGATCTCTTCTAGCACGTCTTCCAGGGAGACAACACCGGCCATGCCGCCATACTCGTCCAGTACAACCGCCAAGTGTACGCGCCGCTCAAGAAGTTGTGCAAGCAGTCTGTCAAGGGTCAGCGTTTCAAGCACAAAGGTGACAGGGCTCATGATTTCGGACAGGCGTGTTTGATTATTGTCCGCTGCAACTTCTTTCAGGACGTGGCGACGCATGACTATGCCCACCATATCTTCATTGTCTTCTTGCCATACGGGGATACGGCTGTAGTTCCAGAAACCATGCTGCTCGTGTGCTTCTTCGACTGTCATGTCCGCCTGTAAGGAAAAGACCACCGTGCGTGGAGTCATAATATCCTCGACCCGCTTGCTGTCCAGCGAAAGAATGTTTCGGATGGAGGTCTCTTCATAGGCTTTGAGCACGCCGGACTTACGCGACAAACTTACGAGCGCTTTGATATCTTCTTCGGATGCTTCGGGTTTGCTCTTGGTTGGCGTGAGCAGACGGGTAAGCCAGCCACTTACAATAATAACAGGAGAAAGCAGCCAGACAAGCGCACTAAGCGGAGCGGCAATGGGGCCTGAAAGAATACGGGCGTATGTGACTCCCAGCGTTTTGGGGATAATTTCTGAACAGACAAGAATCAGCAAGGTAAAGCACACGGCAAACACGGGCATCTGGTCACTGCCAAAAACACCAGCTGCTGCTGCACCTGCGATGGAGGCGCCTGCTGTATTGGCAACGGTATTCAGGGTGAGTACCGCGGTAATAGGCTTGTCAATTTGCGAGCGCAAGGCAAACAGCAGGTCACCGGAGGGTCGCTTTTTTTTTCGAAGCTGCTCAATATGACTCCACGGCACGGAGTAGAGAACTGCTTCAGCAACAGAGCACGAAGCGGAAATGATGACGGCAAAAGAAACCGCTAGAATAAGTTCAAGCATAGTGAGGAGATAATCCTGCTGTTTTGGTTAAGTCAGGTTTGTGTTGGGGGATAGTATAAGGAGGTATTATTGTATGTGGCTTTCGTACACATTATATCATGCCATAATTATAGCTGTACGGCACAGGTTTTTCAAGAGTGATTTTTGCCTGGATATGTCATTGGGGCTTTTTTTATGGTGGGGGCTGCTGGACAGCTTGATGACAATGGGGCATAGCCGTAGGGTATATGTTTTTTCCGGGCGAGGACCAAGGGGTTCGTTGCGGCGTCTGTAATTCAAGGAGGACTGCGTGCCCCTTATTGATTCCATCCTGCTTGATCGCGACGGTACGATTATCGTGGACAAGCATTACCTATGTGACCCTGGCGGGGTTGAACTGTTGCCACATGTGGCAGACGCGCTTGCCCATGCCTACCGGGAAGGTAGACGCTTGTTTGTTGTTACCAATCAGTCGGGCATAGGGCGGGGCATGTTCACCGACGCAGCATATCAGGCGTGTAGTGACCGTTTGGAGTCGTTGCTTGCCCAGCACGGTGCAAGGTTTACCGCTTCGCGCTACTGCCCCCATGCGCCTGATTCTTTTGGACATGGTTGTACATGTCGTAAGCCCATGACGGGTATGTGGATGTCATTGCGCACGCAGTACGGACTGTACGCTGCAAAAAGCGTGATGATTGGCGATAAAGGGGTGGATGTGGCTTTTGGCAGGAGGGCGGGGCTTGCTGCAAGTATTCTTGTACTTACAGGCAAGGGTAAGACAGAAGCACATAGGCTGGGACTTGCAGAATTTGCTGTCAGGGCAGAGCAGACTGGTGGTTGGGCGGAATGCAAGACTATCTCTGACGAAACAGACTTGACTCCCCATGTCGTGGCCTGTGACGTGGCCATGGCTTTTGAGTGGGTACGTGTTGTGCTGGAGGGTGGATCGTGCAGCGAATAGCGGTATGGAACACTGCTTTTCTGGGTGACGCGGTGTTGACCATACCGTTGATCAGAACATTAAAAAATGCATACCCCAATGCCACCATTGATTTTTGGGTGCGTAAAGGGTTTGAAGGATTGTTCGCGGCCCAGCCCGAGCTTGAAGAAGTCTATGGTTATGACAAAAATGGTGCGGAGGGTCGCGTTCGTGGAGTCGTAAAGGCCGTGCGGCATATGGCCGAAAAAAAATATTCTCTGTTTGTTTCGGCCCATACAAGTCCGCGTAGCGCCCTGATTGCCCGTGGATCAGGGGCTAAGATACGTATTGGTTATGATACACCTTTTATAAATCGCTGCTGCTACACGCATACTGTGCAGCGCATGTTCCACCAGTTGCAAGAGGTAGAAAGGTTGCTGCGGTTGACAACGCCGTTGGACATCGCAGAGATGCTGCACTGGCCGGAGCTGGTGTTGTCAGATAATGCTCTGCATAATGCTGCAACATTTTTTGCCCGGCGGGTTACACGGCCTGTTGTGGGGCTGCATCCCGGATCTGTATGGGGTACAAAGCGGTGGCCTGCGGTGTGGTATGCTGAGGTAGCCTCGCGTGCCGTGGCGTGCGGAGCACAGGTCATGCTTTTTGCCGGTCCTGGAGAGGAGGAGACAGCACGTGATGTGCTGCGGCATATCATTACAGACGGCAGGCCTGATGCAGTGCTCGATTGTTCGGGGCGTCTCTCTCTGCCGGAATTGGCAGCCTACCTTGGCAGGCTTGATTGCTATGTGACCAATGATTCCGGCCCTATGCATCTTGCCTGGGCACAGCGTACGCCGGTTACAGCCATTTTTGGCCCCACCGTGCGTGCATTGGGTTTTTTTCCGCGAGGTGAGGCATCTTTTGTGGTGGAGTCTGCTGTAAGCTGTAGGCCATGCGGCTTGCATGGACCACAAACCTGCCCCCAAGGACACCATAGGTGTATGACACAAGTCACCCCCCAGATGGTATGGGAGGACGTACAAAAAAAGCTTTTTAAGTGAAGAATGCGAAGCAGGTTAGGGCGATGGCTCCGCTTGTTTTATGGATATAATACGGTATTTTCAGTGCCTAGTGGGGAATCGGTGAAATTAAACAGGGGCGGAAGAATATTTCTTCCGCCCCTGTTTGTATGTGTATATGCGTGGCTTCTACCCTAGAAGAAAAGGAAGGTTACCACTATAAATACAGGGACCAGGAAGGCTACAGACCATGCCATGTATCCGAAGAAACTAGGCATTCTGACTCCTTGGTCTTCAGCTATGGAACGCACCATGAAGTTGGGAGCATTACCAATATATGTATTGGCGCCCATGAATACCGCACCCGCGGAGATGGCCAACAGGGTCTGGCTCAAGTCGTTCATCAGATGTACGGCGTCACCGCCCGCAGTGTTGAAGAATACAAGATATGTAGGAGCATTATCAAGGAAGCTTGACAGCACACCCGTAAGCCAGAAGTACATGTAGTTGACCGGTTGGCCGTTGCTGCTGACCATTTCGATGACGCCACTCAAGGCACCGGATTCACCAGCCTTGAGGATTGCAATGGCTGGAATCATGGAGATGAATATACCGGAGAATAGCTTGGCTACTTCTACAATGGGGAACCAGTTGAAGTCGTTTTTCCTGCGGCTTTCTGGGTTGGTCAGGCGCAGAGACAGGGCGGCGATGAGCAGCAGCAGCACATCGCGAACGATGTTTTGCAGGTCTACAGGTACATGATAGATAGTAAGGCTGATACCGGGGCGCCACAAGCCGCTCAAGAGCACGGCACCCACAACGCCAAGCAACAGCAGCAGGTTGATTTTGCCTTCAAGGCCCAGCTTTTCGCCGGAGTTGTCTACTTCAGGGGTGGGTTTGCCCTCTTTGGCAAACAGTACAGTGTCAAGCACAAAGTACACACCCAGCAGAATGGTGGCCACAAAGATCATGGGCACCAGCATATGGCTGGTGGTCCAGAAAAAAGAGACGCCTTTCAAAAAACCAAGGAACAAGGGGGGGTCGCCCAAAGGTGTCAGCGAACCGCCAATATTGGCTACAAGAAAGATGAAGAATACGACAGAGTGGACCTTGAACCTGCGGTGTGCGTTGGCACGCAGCAGGGGGCGGATGAGGAGCATGGCCGCACCGGTGGTACCCATCCAGCTTGCCAGCACTGTGCCAATAAGCAGAATGCCGGTGTTCACCACAGGTGTACCCACAAGTGAGCCGGTAAGGCGCACTCCACCTGCCACGGTAAAGAGCGAAAGCAGCAGGATGATAAAGGGGATGTATTCAAGGAAGAGGGTATGCACAACTTCGTATACTGCCAGTGACAGGCCGAACTGGGTGGTAAAGGGGATCAGAAAGGCCAGTGCCCAGAACAAGGAAACCTTGCCAAAGTTGTTGTGCCAGAAGTGCGGCGCGGTGAGCGGAAAAATAGCAATGGAGAGCAACATGCAGGCAAAAGGAATGACCCACATTACTCCTAGTTCGGCTCCATCCAGATGAGGAGCGCCGTAGCCACCTGCCGCCATTGCCGTATGGGGCAACAGGGAGACCGCCGTGAGTGTAAGCACTGCGGTAAAAAGTTTAAGAAAACTCCAGCGGTTCACCGTTCTTTGCCTCCTTGTTGCGTGAGAACGTTGCCTGAAGTGGAAAAACAAACAGGCATTTTGATTAACATACGGCATACCATGGATGATTTGTCTTGAACCCATGGCATGTACAACAAATAACCGTGTTGTAAACGGTCACAATCAACTACCCGTTCTACCGGAGGCAGGCAGACTTTTCAATAAGAACCGTACCTCTAAGCTTGAAAAAACGGCTGGCACGCATATTTATTAAATATTTTATAATGTTATCTTTTCCTGTAGGGGCTGTGTTACGGCCTCTACAGGATGACAGCCTGGGCAGAACCTTGTATGTGTCAATGCTTGGCAGGCACTATGTATACGATGAATATTTAAGTATTGGTATGAGTTATGACAAAACAGCGTACAGCAGAGCGGATGGAGAAAATCAGATGGGTACTTGCGCGACGACAAAACGATCTGACTCTTGTTCTTGCCAACATTCATGACCCGCATAATGTTTCGGCAATCTATCGTAGTTGCGACGCGTTTGGCGTACCCCGGGTACATTTATATTATACGGACACGGCGTTTCCTGCTTTGAGTGGGCGTTCTTCTGCCTCGGCTCGCAAATGGGTGGAAACACAGCGTCACCAAACTCCTACAACGCTCAAGGGCGCTCTCAAAGAGCGGGGCTGCCGTATTCTGGTGACCAGCTGTTCTCCTTCGGCACGGCCATTTAACGAGTGGGATCTGGCGGAACCCACGGCCGTGATTATGGGGAATGAGCATGGGGGAGTAGCTGCGGAGCTTTTGGATATGGCCGATGGTGAGATGTATATTCCTATGTTTGGCATGATTCAAAGCTTTAACGTCTCGGTAGCCGCGGCAGTGATTCTTGCCGAGGCCTCGCGGCAGCGGCAGCGCGCGGGCAGGTATGATTCGCCTACGTATTCAGAAGAAGAATACACTGCACTGTTAGAAGTATGGACAAAAAAATAGCTGAAGCTCCCTGCATTTTGTGTCTGTACCGCACTGGGTATGGCTGGCCATGGCGGTGGGAGTTTTTGGGGGGGGTATGCTGTGTGTCCATGGCCTTGTGTCTAGCAGGGTAAGCAATAAGGGGCATGTTCTCAGCATATTCAAGGGGTTATGGTCGGTAGCTTGATGAGGCAGCGAAAAGCGGGCCGCTAGAGCAGGTCGAGTTCGCTCAACCAGCCTTCGTACAGGGATTGCAGGGTTGGCTCGTTTGCGCGTCGTGCCCAGTTGGCCAGTCCTGCTGCTTTTTTTGTGAGTGTGCCTACATCTTCAAGCATGGCGTTGATGTGTGCGGCTTTTTGTATGGCTTGTTCTGCAAGGCCGACATTGCCAGCTTTGGCTGCACAGGCCGCCAGCTGGCGGTAGTGTGGTAGCAGGGGAAAAAAGTATGTTTGTAACAGGCGTACCCCGCTTGCCTCAACATGCTGTCCCGCCTGTTCCAGGTAGCCTGCCAAAAGGGCGTATCCTGTCTGCCACAAGGGTTCTTGTTGCAACATTTCCCAGCAGGCTCCGGGGTCAAAAGTGCCTTGCATGCTATAAGACAGATCAGTCTCGCGATTTTCGGGCAGGGCAAGATAGGATTCCAGCCACGACGTCAGCATAAATCGATAGCCGTCGCGTGCTGCATAGGTATGCAGATCCGGCCCGAACCAGCCTTTGCAGCGCTCATTGAGAAGCCGTGCGTTCATGTCATCGTCATCGCCGCGCCCAGGGGTTTGGCTTTCCAAGTGGATGACCTTGCTTTGGGTAATGCATGCAAGGCGCTTGCCTGCCTCGCCAATGCGGCAGCATAGCTCAAGATCTTCGCTACCGTTTTTATAGCCTTTGTAAAAGCCGCCACATTGAGCAAAAAGCGTTCGCTCCAGCATGAGGCAGGCACCGGTAATGGCTTGCAGGTTGCGGCGAGTATGTATGGCGGGATGCGTGGCAGGAAAGTTGGCATACAGATGCTGGGTGCGTAGCGCGGGGGTAAAGGCTATTCCTGCATGTTGTACCCTGTGCGAATCGGGGTATAATAAAAGTGGTCCCACCGCTCCCAGCCGGTGGTCTTCCTCGAACGCTTTTAATAGTGGGCCCAGCCAGTGAGGGGTCAGCAGGGTGTCGTTGTTGAGAAAGAGCAGCTTTTGCCCTGTGGCTTTTTGGACACCGTGGTTGCATGCCGGGCCAAATCCCTTGTTGCTTTCTAGCCGGATGTGGCTGAATCGAGTCGCAAAAAGTGTTTTTCCCAGAGTAGCAAGGTGTACAGGAGTCTCGTCATCCGAGCCGTTATCGACTACAATGACCTCGTAAAAATCGCCCGGGGTATGTTCACGCAGGCTTTTAAGGCAGTTTTTGGTAAGCGGCCATTGATTCCAGACGGGAATAATTATGGAAAGTTGTGGAGTATGAGTCATGACACTGGGTAGATATCGCATAATGCGGTATGTTTTCGTAATAAATCGTTACGGGCGGCTGTAAGGGTATGCTCCCGTATGCGTTGCATAGTGGCCGCGGGGTAAAGGTGTTCCATTTTAATTTTGTTACCCATGATGTGCCCTTGTTTTTCTGGGTTTGTGGCTTGGCGCATGCTGGAGTGTTGCATATGGGCGATACGCACGCTACCTGTAAAAATCGTATAGTATCCGCCTTGTGCACAGCGTATGTCCCGCTCCAGGTCGTCAAACTGCGAAGGGCTGAAGCGTACATCAAAGGCGCCGCATTTTTCCACGGAATCCATGTTGATAATGTGGCAGCAACCTGAGACAGAGAGGCAAGGGCGTGTGTGCGTGGATGCCAGAACAGATCGGTTGGTGGCAGCGTTACAATAGATATGGATATGCTCATCCAGATCGGTAAAGCTGCGTTGCCCCAAATCGGGGGCAATGGTATAGTAGTCTGCGCATTGCACGGCGTGTGGCGGGGTGTGATCCATAATGGCACAGCCCACAGTGGCTGTGTGTTGTGAGTCAATGGCCACGGCGAGTAAGGGTTCAAGCCATTTTTCGGGCAGCAGGATGTCGTCGTCCAAAAACACGGCTTTTTGATGGCGTCTGACATCAGGCAAAGATAAAAGCCAATTGCGAGCTGCTGGCGCGCCGATATTTACTGGCAGGCGTGTAATCGCAAACTGTGCATGGGGCCATGTGGAGGCTTCATTCTGCAACATGGTGTACATGTCGCCGCCTGGCGGCGAGCTTTCTGAACCGTTGTCCAGCACAAAAACAGGTGTATGGGCCGCGTCGGAAGCACGCAGACTTTGTAGGGTACGGTACAGCAGCTCGGTTTTATTCCAAGAATAGAGCAAGATCGCCGGTGGATTATCATGGAGCTGCCTGTGGCATGATGCTTTGGGATGCAACAGTTCATAGAGCGACAGCGTAAGGCCGGGATGCCATGGATGTGCCCGCCAGAGCGGTTCTAGAACAGTGCATGCACTGGCGGTATCCTGGCATCGGAGTGCGCTTTCTACCTGCATTTCTGCACACCATAGGGCAAAGATATCAGCGGACGGGTCTTGCAGTGCCGCAAGCTCGGCATCGACCTGCGGAGCGTAGTCAGCTGTTCGGGGCAGATGGGCGTGGATGGTCCACTCGGCCCGCATACGCCGCCGGAGAATGTCTACTCCGGGAAATTGGGGTAGAGCTTGCAGGGCTTTATCCCAATATGCTTCTTGTGCAGTATCAAGGCACAATGCCAAGGCTTCATTGAGCCAAAAACAACAGTGGGCATCGTCTTTAATATGATGTGCAATGTTACGAGCTGCTTGCTGGGGATCTGAACGGTTCTGGGTACGCCAGGCATCATATTCGTGGGGAACAAGACTACGGTTTAGTATATTGGCTGCCAGTGTAGCACTGGCTTTGTGTGGTGAAGCATGGGCAAACAGGCGTGTTACAAGGCGGCATAGCCTATGGTCCAGTGGGTGTTTTTGCCACGACCAAAGCAGGTGCGCTGCCATGGCCTGGTTTTCTGCGTGGTTGTTTACCTGTACGCTCAGGCCATGCTCAAGATGCATGAGCCGGATGTGTAGCCCCTCTACCCCCAGTACCCACAGTGGAAGCGCGTCACATAACCGGAGCATGACATGCGTGCGTGGGTCGTTCATGGTGTGTAGCCTTGGGTTGGGGAATTGGATTAGGCCGGGAGCATGGCGCACCACGTAGCATAAAGACCAAGTTTGCGGGCTGATAAGCATTGCGAATTCATAGACCGCAGGATATGCAAATATCTTGTAGCGCTTTGCGTGCCAAGTCAAGCATGCGGTGTACAGTGGGAGGAAATGCGTGTTTTTTAATTGGGAAACCCTCGCTGGTATGGGTGATAATTGTTTTTTGCGGGCCCTTGTCAAGGGAGGTGTCGGCAAAATGCACTGTGTGTCACTAGCTGATAGGGCTTTGCAGAATGCCATGGGGGCGGAGCACACTTCTCCTGGTACGCGGGGTATCTGGCTGGAGCTTGGTAGAGCGTTGTTGTGTGCTTCTTGGGACGCAGATCCACTGGACGGTGTAACAGCATCGCAGCTGCTGGCGCTGGACGCCATACAGCCATTTCTTGAACCACCGGTGCGCCAGGCTGCGCAAGAGGTATGTACCGGTTGGCGCGTACCCGAAGAACAGCGTTACTATGCGCACTTAGTGCAAAAGCGTGATATCCCGCGTATGCAGCGCTATCTTGAGCAGCAGGCAGAGCGGGAACCTCTCAATACCTACTGGATACAGCAACTCTTGGCTATTGCCATATACGAGGGGGATACGTCGCGTGCGGCTGATATAGTCACTCATACTCGAAGTGTGCCCCATGCTGTACGCCAGCGTGTGCTTGCAGATGTCTGCTTTTTGCAGGAGGATTATGAGCGTGCTGCCGGCTACTACGCGGCGGTTTGGCCTGAGGGGACTGGAGGCGTTGTCGAACACCTGGTGCGTGGTGCCGAGGCGTTGTGCCGTGGTGGGGGTAATGAGCCCGCAGCAAGTTTGTGGCAGGCTGCATTGCGGGTACGGGGCTGGGACGCCAATTTGGTGTTGCGTGTTCATGACGCCATGACCGGGCTTGCCAGTGAGCGGCACCCCCCCGAGGGGCAAGGCGCTGTATTGCTTTATACATGGAATAAGGCGGAGTCTCTGGATGTAACGCTTAAAAGCTTGGCAGCATCAGAACTTGGTGACACGCTTGTTGTGGTGCTGGACAACGGCTCGACAGATGGTACCCCGCAAGTATTGGCCCGTTGGAAAACCATACTGGGCGAACGGATGCGAACCGTTACGTTGCCATGCAATGTGGGAGCGCCAGCGGCTCGTAACTGGCTTATGCACATGTCGGATTTGGATCACTGCCGCTGGGTGGCGTATTGCGACGATGATGTGGAACTGCCCATGGACTGGCTGGGGTATTTTGGGGCAGCCATGCAGCAGTATCCTCGGGCTGCTGTATGGGGGTGTCGTGTCGTGGATTTTGCAAATCCTATGCGGATGCAGGCTGTAGACATGCATCTTGATGTTGGTTCGGAACAGGCACCAGAGCAGGCTGCCTGGGATGGGGAACGACGTTTCGCCATATCCACACTACACCATCAGGATATGGACTTTGGACAGTTCTGCTATATGCGTCCATGTGCCACTGTTACTGGATGTTGCCACATGTTTTTGCTTGCTGCGTTACGCAAGGGCGGTGGATTTGATCTGCGCTTTTCGCCCTCTCAATATGATGATGTTGAGCATGATCTGCGTCACGTGCTGCAAGGTAACCTACCAGTATATCAGGGGCACCTTGGGGTACGCCATATGAAGCGTAGCGGCAAGGCTTCGCTGCTGAACACCTCGGAGCATGGTAGTGCCGTTGCCAATATGTACAAGCTGCAACAGCGCTATAGCAAAGAAGAATTTGACTGCATGCGTGCACATGTCACTGATGCGTGTTTGCAGGACCTGAAGGCCAAGGCAGCACACTTGGTTACCTTGCGGCAAGAATGAATCGGTGAGCTTGAAAAAATATTTTCATGCGGGGGAGCACCTGTACGGAGGCGCAAGCCTGCTTGCCTTGGAGCCTGTTGCCTGCAAGGGAGAGCTCCCCATGAATTTACTTTGCGTACAGCAAATAAGGTGAGTTTCAGTCTTGCTCATCTGGAGCCGAGAAGTACGATAACCATGTGATATCCTGACGTGGCCCCATGTGGTCATGGGGGCAGCCCCGCCAGCAAGGGGAGACATTGGAGCATTTGGAGGCTGAAAGGAAGGAGTCATGCTCGCACTGCCAAGGGGTAAGGCGGATAGCCCTTTGTACACATTTGGTTGGGCATTCATTTTACCCAAACAGAAACCGGTT
The DNA here is from genome assembly GCA_964593925.1 of uncultured Desulfovibrionaceae bacterium. Lineage (GTDB taxonomy): Bacteria > Desulfobacterota > Desulfovibrionia > Desulfovibrionales > Desulfovibrionaceae > Oleidesulfovibrio. The sequence continues at coordinate 64,109 of CAZQKM010000008.1, forward strand.
AAGCCGTGCTTGTTTGAGGGGCTTCAGTCGGATTTTTTGTAGCGGGCTATTTTTGTTGCTGCTTTTTGCTCACTGCATTCAGGCCAAGAAAATGAATATGGTGAATAGGGAGGCAGCCATGAAACCAGCGGACAGGGTACCCTCGTCGAGGGCACGCTTGGCCCCTATGTTTTTTTGGCAAAGTCCCTTGCACGGCGATAAACGTATCCATGAACGGCAAGCCAACGGGAGATACCAGGGGCCTGATGAGCCTATTCTCGCCCATGCTGACAACCGTAGCTGCTTGCATACACCAGAAACATTGCCTGTCGTACGGAAAATCGTGCCGGAATTGATGACGGTATTGAATCACTGCATCAAGTAACAGCACAGCTCCTTTTTTCATGTTTTGCAGCGGATGCGTTTCATGGGCCGAATGTCGCTTGGTGGCGGGCGGTAAAGGTTTCAGTATCGAATGTATGTTCTTGGGTACCATATTGTTCCACGCAAAAACTGGCGCATGTCGCTCCCAACCTGGCTGCACCGAGTATATCAAGTCCCTGTGCCAGGCCTTTGAGCAGGCCTGCACGGTAGGCATCACCGGCGCCTGTGGGGTCAAGTACCTTTTGCGCGGGCACAGCTTCTACCATGGTGAGGTTGCCATTATCAATGGTTGAGCCCTGCTCTCCAAGGGTTGTGATAATACAGTCTGTCATAGTCAGCAGATCAGCCTTGGTACGACCCGTGGCCTGCATGATAAGTTCCAGTTCATAGTCGTTGGCAACGAGTATATAGGCACCTTTGATGCATGAGAGCATGGCCTCGGCGCTCAAGGCCGTGATTTGTTGCCCCGGATCAAAAATATATCGTATACCCCGTGTACGAAAGGTCTGCGGGAGGCCTACCATGTCGTCAAGGTTGCCGGGTGAGACAATGGCAAGATCTTTTGGGCTGACGCCATGAAAAGTATAACCGCAAGGGTGATTCATGGCAGCAGGATTGAAACCGGTGATCTGGTTGTCGCTTTGATCCGTAGTGATATATGCGCCCGCTGTAAACTGATCATTAAGTTGTCGGATACCATCCATGGGCAGGCCCAATTCTTCAAACTCTTTCGCATAGCGGCCAAAATCTTTACCCACTGTGGCAAGAATTTTGGGTTTTTCGCCCAGCAGTGCCAGAGAATAAGCAATGTTACCTGCGGTGCCGCCGCGTTTTTCCTCCAGTCTGTCGATCAAAAAACAGACATTGAGAATATGGATTTTGTCCGGCAAAATGTGGTCTGAAAATTTTCCGGGAAAGTTCATGATCCGGTCATAGGCAAGGGAGCCGGAAATATATATACTCATCTACTTGTCATTCCTTGGATGTTTGTGCTTCCAGCCATGAAAGAAAAGGGGCTGCTCCGTCCACAATGGGCAGGATGACGGCGCAGGGCGTTTCATAGCTATGTAAAGCCGTTGCCACCGCCAGGGTTTCCTCGACGTTTTCGTCGGATGTTTTGGCGATAAAGGCCACTTCTTTTGCTGTTTGGACGCTGTTGTCCCACCAAAATACAGAGTTGACGGGGCCAAGAATATTGATGCAGGCAACGAGTCGACGCTCCACAAGGGTACGGCCTATATGCAGCGCTTCCTGCTGGTTTGGGGCTGTCATATACATGATTTTTGCCATGTGAGCCTCCTGCGGTCTGGTAATGTTGGTATGAAGCACAGAGGGTGTTACCGTAAAGCGAACATAACAGCAATGCGCGTATGTTTCTTGAGGCTGAAACCCCGTACGCGAACATTGTTTCGGGTATGCCACAGTGGCACACTATGGGCAATAACTGGTATGGACGTTTTCCAAAAAGAAACAAGGTGGGAGTAATGAAAAAAAAAGAACGGGCCGCCATTTTTTTGCAATTGCTGGACAAGCGTTATCCCGAGCCGGAGACACATCTTGACGCACAGAGCCCTTGGGAGCTTTTGGTGGCTACTGTACTGGCAGCTCAATGCACCGATGAACGAGTAAATAGGGTTACTCCAGAATTGTTCCGTCGCTGGCCCGGCCCAGTTGAACTGGCTCAAGCCTCACGAGACGAACTGGAAAAAGTGGTCCATTCGACAGGCTTTTACCGAAATAAAGCCAAAAACTTGATTGCCACGGCAAGCATGGTTACCATACAGCACAAAGGTGTGGTGCCCAAGACCATGCAAGAGTTAACCGCATTACCCGGGTTGGCAAGAAAAACGGCTAATATTGTGCTGTGGGGGGGCTATGGCATTAATGAGGGGCTGGCTGTAGATACACATGTCAAACGGATTGCGTTTCGCATGGGTTTTACAGTTTCCGATAATCCTGTTGTTGTGGAAAGAGACTTGATGCCGCTTTTTCCGCAAAAAGAGTGGGGTAATGTAAACCACAGGATGGTCTGGTTTGGCAGGCATATATGTGATGCCCGTAATCCCTCGTGCACGCAGTGCGAGATGGCAGAATTTTGTCCGCAAAAAGGTGTGAAAAGAGAAAGGGCAGCCCGTACAGGACATAGGCGTACCAAAGTAGGAGCAGTAAAATAGTAATGCTGAAGAATACTTTTTGCCATTTGCCTGGCATCGGGGCAAATACAGAGCAAAAGCTATGGGATGCAGGGCTTTGTACGTGGGAAGACATACTGGATACCCCGCAAAGCCTGCCAAAGCGTGGCGCGGATACCTTGCGTCGGGGGGCTGAAGAGTCCTTACATCGGCTGGATGCTGGGGATGCCCTGTGGTTTGCTGCAGATCTACCCGCAGCCATGCAATGGCGACTCTTTGCAGATTTTCGTTTCAGAGTGGCGTACCTTGATATCGAAACTACAGGTTTGGCTTGGCCCGCGGCCCATAGTACCACCATTGCCCTGCATGATGGTCAGCAGGTGCACACCTATGTACATGGTCGCAACATGGCGGATTTTGTCGACCATGTGCAAGAGTATGCCCTGCTGGTGACATTTAACGGTAAGTGTTTTGACCTGCCCTTTCTGGAACGGGACCTGGGAGTTCGCTTTGCAGCCGCTCATATCGACCTGCGGTATGTGTTGCGTGCACTGGGTTTTTCCGGGGGGCTGAAGCATATCGAGCGTGAATTTGGATTGGATAGAGGCAACCTGGCAGGGGTAGATGGGTACGCTGCGGTGTTGCTGTGGAATCTTTTCCGGCGGACTCGTGACGAGCGTGTATTGGAAACATTGCTGGCATATAACGCCGAAGACGTGATACTTCTTGAAACCCTGATGCACCATGCATATAATCACTGTCTTAGCAAAACGCCTTTTGGTGAAAGCGGACGCCTCACTGTGCCGCAACGGACCGCAAATCCTTTTGTTGTGTCCGCAAACGTATTGGAGGCTCTGTGTTCGGAATATGGATCAGTATAGGGAAGGATGCGTTTTGAAGTTTATCCATGCGCTTTACCACGCATGATGAGCAGACAAGGGGCGATATATGCCGCAGACGAATATCCTGTTGGAATCCGGCACAAACGAGCTTGAAATCATTGAATTCATTTTAGAAGAACGCAATGATCAAGGCGAGGTCTACAAAGGCTACTATGCCATGAATGTGGCAAAGGTGCTTGAGATACTCCGCCGACCTGATGTTATAGGTTTGCCGGGTACCCATCACCCCGCTGCTTTGGGTACCTTTTCATCCCGTGACAAAGTGCTCCCCCTAGTTGATCTTGCCAAGTGGCTGGGTAAGGGAGCCTTGGATTCTCCCACTGCAAAGGTGATTGTTTCAGAATTCAGTGGTGTTACAACAGCTTTTCTGGTTTCGGCTGTAACCCGTATTCACCGATTGAGTTGGCGTCAGATCGAAGCGCCAGATAGTTACCTGCAACATGTCAGTAGTGATTCTATTACTGGCGTAGTGCGTTTTGACGATCGTATTGTATTCTTGCTGGATATGGAGCGAATTGTCTCCTCCATGAACCCGTTGCTGCGTCTTGAGGAGCACACTGCGGATATTACTGTCCATGAGAGGATGGGGAACAAGCTGAAGGTACTGATTGCGGATGACTCATCATCAATTCGCCATATGGTTGAATCAACGTTGGAAAAAGCCGGTTTTACCATCACAGCCACCAGTAGCGGTGCCAAGGCTTGGGCCCGTCTTGAGGCCTGGAAGCGTGAAGCCCAGGAACAAGGCAGGCCGTTGAGCGATTATGTGGTATTGGTGATATCCGATATCGAAATGCCGGAGATGGACGGCCATAATCTGACAAAGCGTATAAAAGAGGATTCGATTCTTCAGCAACTGCCTGTAATACTGTTTTCATCCCTGATCACGGATGCCTTGCGCCACAGGGGAAAAATAGTGGGTGCCGATGATCAGATATCAAAGCCAGACCTACCTACCTTGGCAGAGCGGGCACGCGGGTTGATCAAATCACATTTCGGTTTTTAGTTTATGTTGCAGATGATTGCATGGTGTTTTTGTGGATAGGACAGTAGTAGGAGAGGCACATATGATCGAAGGGCAGTTCAGATGTGACTTGAGCATAATGGAATGCCTCGGGCATGCTCTGTTTTGGCTTGTTGTAGTTATATTGACGCTGGGGCTTGGTGCATTGGTTTACCCTTATGCCCTTGCACGTTTTGTGGTGAACAAGACGGTCATTGTGTGCGATGGTGTGCAGACGGGGCGGCTTGTAACCAACTTGGACTTGGGGGGGCAGTTGTGGCATTTGGTGCTGTGGTTTATCTTTAGTGTGTTGACCTTTGGGGTCGCCTATGTTGCATACCTTTACCAAGTGGGTAAGCTTGTTGCGGACAATACAGTGGTGGTTAGCGTCCCAGAGCCTTTCTAGTGGCGGGTGCCCATAAGCACGTAAGTCTGTCGTAAGTGGTATTGCCCAACGCTTGTTATCGTTTCACATGCCTTCCGTGAGGTGTTACACAAAGTCTTGTGTGCGCAGGCAGATGCCGACACACAGTATGCCCCGGTAAAGATATTAAATCATAATTTAATCCGATTTAGCCAGGGCGCGAAAAGTGGTGTGAAAGCTACATGATCCGTTTCTTGTTAGCTGCCCGTGTTGGTGCGTCAGTCTGCTCGTGGGGGCAGGGCTTGTCTACGACACTGTATACGGCTTTTCCGGGGTGCTCCTGCCACAGTTTCTTGAAAAAATCAAAAATTTCTGACTTCTCAGCCAGTTTACCCTGATGCGTAGTAATTTCTGCGTACGGTTCAGTCTTTGAAGCTGTGGCTTTTCATACACACAGCCAGTGCATTCTCCGGGGCTGACAAGCAAAGGGCAACTATTGTTGCCCGTTTTCAGCAAGTCTTGGGGTAAGGGGCTTGCCGTACCAGCTTGTAGCCTGGTGCGGCTTGATTTTGCCCATTGCCACCTTTTTTGCACTGTCGGTTTACCCGGCCCTGCAACAGCAGCCAACTTGCGCACGTTCCATTTCGTAGAGGCGTCCATTGGCCCCGGGTATGCCAGAGCCGGCACACCAACACGACTTTTTGCATTGCAGTCTTTGAGCCCGCCCTGGTAGGCTTCCGTATCAGCGGTGTGGGCAATACCTGACATGCCGGGTTTTGCAAATTGCTTGCGAGCTTGGGCGCCAAGCTTGCCGCAGTGTTAAGCTTGAAAGTCCCCATGGCTTTAAGCTCAGTAGATCTTGGTGGCGCTTTTTGCCACACGGTGCTTTACCCTGCCGGAGTTGCCATATTTCTACATGGCCTTGCTTTTTTTGAAAGTTCCATGCGAATCAAAGTTGGCATTTATGCTTTTCCGCGTCGGGAAGTGCTATAGGTTTTTCGTTAGCTGGGCTGCTGCCAACAGGTATGCTGTTTCATTTGTAGGTATCTGATAGAATACTTTTGGGTTTGTGAGTATTTTTCGTGGCGCTACGCCACTGGCAGGAGCAGACTTTCACGCGTCAGCAGGCCTCCATGAAAAGGCCGTCAGCCTGCCATAATGCCCCTTTGCATATATAGCATTGTAGTTCGCTGTACATGGCGCAAGTTTTCCTTGTTACTTTTTGATTCACCTTTTGTAAGGGGGAGCCATGGTATGTGGAAAAGTTGAAGGCAGTCTGTGTTTTTTTCTTCAGTTTTTTTGGGGGGGCCTTGAATACAGGTGGTGTCCGGCATACATGTCTGCAATATGGTGTGGCGGTTCTACAATCATATAAAAATGAAATGTGCCGGAGCCTACACGAGGATCCGGCAGCATGATACCAGATAAGGGATAGAGCCCCGTTGGCTAGGTCTTGGCCGCTGTGCGCAGATCGTTTACGGCGTCGGTTTTTTCCCAGGTAAATTCGGGGAGCTCTCTACCAAAGTGGCCGTAGCACGAGGATTTTTTGTAGATCGGCCGGCGCAGGTCAAGGCGCTGGCTGATGTGATAGGGACGCAGGTCAAAGACGTCGCGTACAGCACGGGTAAGTCGTTCGTCTGGGATATCGCTAGATCCCAGCGAGGTGCATAGTACGGACACGGGCTCAGCCACGCCGATGCAGTAGGCAATTTGCACCTCACACCGTGGAGCAAGGCCGGCAGCTACAATATTTTTGGCGATATACCGCGCCATGTATGCACCAGAGCGATCTACCTTTGACGGGTCTTTTCCAGAAAAAGCACCGCCGCCATGGTGTCCCATGCCTCCATAAGTATCCTGAATAATTTTGCGTCCGGTCAGGCCGCAGTCACCCATGGGGCCGCCGACAACAAAGCGCCCTGTGGAGTTGATAAATATCTCACATTTTTTTTCTTCAAAAAATCCGGAAGGCTCAAGGACAGGGCGGAGGACATGTGCTTTTACCGCCTCTATAATGTCGTCTTGGCTTGCACTTTCGGCATGCTGGGTTGACACCACCAAGTTATGAATACTTGTCGGCTTGCCATCAACATATTCAAAAGATAGCTGGGTCTTGCCGTCAGGGCGCAAAAAATCCACGGTACCGTTTTTGCGAACAGCAGTCAGCTGCTGTGAAAGTTTATGCGCCCAAAAGATGGGAGCAGGCATCAGGGTGGGGGTCTCGTCACAAGCAAAGCCAAACATCATGCCTTGGTCCCCGGCACCTTGGCTTTCGGGATCATTGCGGTCAACCCCTTGGGCGATGTCCAGCGATTGCTTGTCAATGGATGACAGTACCGCACATGTCTGCCAGTCAAACCCCATGGAAGAGTTACTATACCCGATATCCTTGATGGTTTCACGCACCACCCCGGGCAGGTCAGCGTATCCGCTTGTAGTGATTTCTCCGGCAATGACAGCCATGCCGGTGGTAACCATTGTTTCGCAGGCAACGCGAGAGTCCGGATCTTGCGCAAGCAAAACGTCAAGCACCGCGTCAGAGATCTGGTCAGCAATCTTGTCGGGGTGCCCTTCGGTGACAGATTCAGAAGTGAAATTGTATTTTCCCTTGTAGGAAATCATGCGACATTCTCCTTATCGTATAGTTTTTGCCTTCAGGCGCTTTTGTTTTTTTGCCTGTTCATGCTCCGCGCTTAAAATACCGCCTGAAATAAGCAGCTTGAAAGCTTCTTCCACACCCATGTCCAAGGGGGTGACGTCTTGTTCCGGCACCATCAGGTAAAAGCCGGAAGTGGGGTTGGGAGTTGTGGGCACAAAAATATTTAGTACTGTGCTGGCTGTTTTGGACTGTATCTCGCCAACGGCAATGCCAGTGACAAATGCCATAGTGTAGACTCCTTTTCTGGGGTATTCGATGAGCACCACCCGTTGGAAGTCGCGAGATGAGGTAAAAATGGTTTCCACCAAGTGTTTGATGCCCGAATAGAGTGAGCTCACCAAAGGGATGCGTGCGAGAATGGCATCACTCAGGCTGACAAGTTTGCGCCCCAGAAAATTACGTGCAAGCAGGCCGGCAAGCAGCAATACGACAATGAGCAGAATAAACCCAAGCCCAGGTATGGCAAAAGGCAGATGCGCCTCGGGCCGGTATTGCGCGGGTAACAGCAGCAGCAATGTATCTACCCAGCGGACCACTATGCGCAAGGCCAAAAAAGTGGCAACAAGAGGGGTAAGTACCAGAATACCGGCAAATAAATTTGCTTTCAGAGAACTACGTACAGCCGCAAGAAAGCCATTTGCCGCTTTAGGTGTGGACATGCTTTTGTCTCCTGTGAAAGTGTCGTGCATCATACTGCACCTTTGTGGCGCTAAAGTTCGTAAGATAAAACCGTTGTTTTAGTAGAGCAGCGGGTCGCTTTGACTCTGCAAGCTTTCAGGGGGCCTGTCAGTTTCGTCAGGATACTTGCGCTCCGGCCATTGCGTGCAGACCTTATGGGTTTGAGATGCAGGGGCACAGGGCAAAGGCACATAGTGTTTTCAGGGGCGCAGGTTTTTGCGTTGTACCTGTTTTTTGTGCGTAGGCCATGATTGTCATCTAGCGTTTTGTGGCTGGTATGGGATAGCCAGCAAGACGGATACAAGGTCGCATATCAATGTATCTGCATATATACCACTTGATTTGTAAACCGGGGGATGGGGCTTGTAAAGAAAAATTCACAAAACTTTTCAGGCAAATCTGCTACCGTAGCATCCAGGTGGCCGCAGGAGCAACAGCCAGATGGATTTATGAATGGCAGGTAGGGTGCGCACTCCAGGCAACCATTGTATGGTGGCAGCCCAAGTAGGGGGGGCTTCTGGCATCCTATGGCAGTCATTTGAAATATGGCACTAATTCCAATCTGAGATGTTTTTACAGTAACGCTGCTTTTTTGCATGCCAAGCGTATTTGTCCGCAATAGACAAAAAGATGATATGTTTGCTTGGCCTGTAGGGATGCTTGGTATGTATCTCAACTTGACGATATTCTTTATAATGAGTATCCTATTGCTACAATATTGTAGAGTGTTAGTGTGATAAAAAGTAGTTTGGCTTTTTACCTATAAAAGCGAAGATATATTGATATGTATTTTTGTTGTATCTAGATTAATTTTTACAAAATATGTAAATTTTTTTGACATGAGTATATGTATGATGCAATACCGCTACAGCGGATGATTGTTTTTTTGTGCCTTATCTTGGGCATATGTGTGTTTATGCCATAATAGTATGCCTTGAGTTCGAACAGGCATGGTATTGCCGTGTATCTAAAATACTGTTCTGGGGGCGCGGCTCTCTGAAAAATTTTGCTAGCTCTCGGCCTTTTCTCTGAGTAGTTAAAGAGCACTCAGGGGCATTTATTGTATTTTGAAGATGTATTGATTGAGTATGTTTTTTATGTATTGGAAAGCAATTCTAATCTGTTATGGATGCATAGTATGTAGGAATGTATCTGATGTTTTATAGATTCTTTACACATATTTTACTGATGTGTCGTGGTGTATGAAAGAGCGTATACTGCTTATAGAAGATGATGGCACGCTGCGCGATATGCTGTGCGAAGCTCTAAATGAGCAGGGCTATCGTATCACAGTTGCCAATAGTGCAGAAGAAGGTATTGCCTTTGCCCGGGCAGGCTGTGACCTTATCTTAACTGATGTCATGTTGCCGGGGATGTCTGGCATTGAGGCCATTCCCGAGTTGCGTAAGGCCGGATCCGGGGCGGATATTATTGTTATGACGGCCCGTGCGGATAGAGAGCTTGCTTTGGAGGCAATCCGGCAGGGGGCATATGATTTTTTTGTAAGACCTTTCAGTCTGAAAGAGCTGGGGGTCGTCATGCGGCGGGTTTTTGAGAAGCGGCGCTTGCAGAGTGAAGTCATGGCCTTGCGTGAAAGCTTGCACAAAGAGGGGGCTGCCCAACGCATAATTGGTAAAAGCAGAGCTATACGCGAGGTGCATGCATTTATAGAAAAAGTTGCCCCCCTGGACACCACGGTACTTATTACAGGAGAGTCCGGTACTGGCAAGGAAGTCGTTGCCGATACGCTATGTGCACTTTCTCCGCGCAGAGATAAGCCTTTTTTAAAGATAAATTGTGCGGCCATCCCGGAGCATCTTTTTGAAAATGAACTCTTCGGCCATGAGCGCGGGGCCTTTACCGGTGCAGCAAGCGCGCAGGCAGGCAAGTTTGAGCTGGCAGATGGCGGCACGCTGTTGCTTGATGAAATTGGAGATATGCCTCTTGTCATTCAACCTAAATTGTTGCGCGTGGTAGAAGAAAAAAAGGTGGAACGCCTGGGTGCAAAGCGCGCTGTGCCATTGGATGTACGTATTATTGCCGCAACCAATCAGAATCTTGAGGCCCGCGTGAGTGAGAAGGCTTTTCGGGGTGACCTGTACTATCGGCTTAATGTGGCCATGATTGCCTTGCCCCCTTTGCGTGAGCGTAAAGAGGATATCCCCCTGCTTGCCGTGCACCTGGTGCATAAGCTTGGAGATACACTGGGCGTGCCAGTGCGTGGCATTACCAAGGACGCCATTGCCCTGCTGATGGAATATCACTGGCCCGGTAATGTCAGGCAATTGGCAAACTTGCTTGAGGGTACAGCCATCAGGGCTAACGGCTATATTACAGCCCAAGACATTAGACAGACGCTTGCCAGCTTGACAGCACCTGGGCAGGGCGCCACCTGTGTCGGGGGGACCGTTTTGAGTCAGGCATCGGAAAAAGGTGGCCGTGCGTATTCTTTGCGGGAGACATTGCGGCAGGTGGAGTATGATCTGCTGCGAGAGGCGTTGCGGCAGGCTGGCGGTTCTCAAAAAGACGCTGCTCGCCTGCTCGGACTTACTCCCAAGAATATGTGGGCAAAGCTGCATAAGCACGGTATTAAAGTCCAGCGGGGAGCCGAGTAGTTCAGGTTGTCGGTATGGCCAGTTGGTAGATTTGGCCTGAGAAGAGCAGAATACCTGTGCTTGGGGCTTGGTGGAACAATGGTCGCGTATTCGGGTGCGTTTTGCAGGGGTATCCTAAAAGCGATGGATGCCCCTTTGTTGTATCGGGGGGGGGCTGCCTCGTGCTTGTCAGAGCGTTGGGGCATGGGGGTGTTATAGAGCGTCTGCTGGGGGTGGCCTGTCGATTTGTCTGTCCATACGCTGTGAACCTGCGGGGCTGGTGGCGTAAACATGCCGCCCTCACTCTGCTACAAGCTGGGTGTCCAAGGGCAGAGGCGGAGTTGTCCTAGGTGCTTGGCATTGAGCAGTTGGTATCAGGCTGATGAACTTTAGTGGCGAGCGTAGTCGTGGATTTTCATGGGGACGGTTTCATTACAGTCTTCGATCCATGCAGAAAAGCTTTTTAAAACTGTCCGGGCCTCGGGGCAGGCGGTACAGTCACCATAAACAGGGGAACGTGCTCTGGTGAAGAGCCTCCTCCTGCCATTGCCTTCCGGGCGACGCAGGCGCAAAGTAATTTTTTTCATTTCAATCAAGAGGCAGGCTGCAAGATGTCTTTTATGTATATTTCCATGGGCCATTTCAGCGGATGGGGGGCATGCACTTGGCCAGATGCAGCCCATGCTTTCTCGCGTCATATCAGGCATCATCAAGGCTATGGTACTGGCTGCCGCCATAGTGTGACTGAAGAGGGCGCGTGAATCCGGAACGTGCGCGATACTCTCGATTGTCATAGGGTATGGTACAGTCATTTGAGCTTCGTTGTATATTATGGCGCAGCGCAATGATTTCGTCCTCAACCGCTCCTTCCTGACGCTTTCCGTTCTGCCGGGCAGGTGAAAGACCAGTAATGTGCTCAGATTCAATGCACATGCTTATGATTGTGGCAACGGTAGGCATGCTGCCCTCAAAAAAGGAAGTGAGACGCCATAATCGCCGATAACCGCAAGTCTGGCCTCCAGCCAGAATGGAACGGATGCGGATGGAACAAGGTCTTCATCCTGCTTCTCAGTATCTGGGGAGTTTGAGCTTGAGAATTGCCACGAAGAAACTCTGCCAGGGGTTCGCGAGAGCCCCTCTTCACGAACACTCCCAATGGCCTTCTCCAGAACTTTAACTTCCATTTTTTCTGTCTATAATTCGCTCCAGCTTCTGGATGTGCTTTTTGAGGAGGGGGGCCTTTACCGTACTTATTACGTGATCACCGGTCTGAATCGGTTCTCGCCACCGTCACTTGCAAGCACTTTGCAGCGGAAAACCAGGTTGAAAGCAATGTCATATTTACGGCGTATTTGTGGGCCAAAAGGGAGAGGTTTCTGCCGGCAAGGGGTAGTATTCAGCCGTTCAAAGCCTTTGAAAAGCCCCGCTAGCGAGGTACCCGCAGGTCTACAAGAAAGCTTGCGGGTTTTTCATGAGGGGCAACCTATGAGTCAGATTTTTTATGCTACTTGTCAGCTTAGGCGAAGCGATTGGTGTAATTGGGAGCTAGTTTGAGGGGATATGCACCGTACTGCTACTTCTTTTTTTTGGGGGGGGGATATTTGCGGTTGGATTTTGGAGTATATCGTTGCGCAGCCATGGGCGGCTCATGGGGGCATTCTTAAAAAAGGGAGTGCCTTTTGTGTTGGGGGAGAGAGGAATGTTGCCTTGTAAGTGTCATAAAGTTGGCGCATGGGCGTGCGTTGTTGTGTCCGCTGGTGGCGAAATGTCGAGATTTTGACTATAGGTTAGAAATATGCTGGCCCAGTGGTGTACGTATGTGGGCGTAGTTCTACAAAACAAAATGTATCCGCCAAGGTTGTTTTGGCGTACTTGTTGACTTTGGCCGGAGTAAGGTTTGGAGTATAGCTATTACGTATCCAAGGGAAAGCTGGGTCTTTTCTAAAAAATATAGACTGCATGCCCTTTTGCCGCAGGGGGTATTGCGGTATGGCGTATATGTCAGAAAAGTGTCGCAAAGGTTTCTGCCATGGAGCTGGAAGCCATGGATTGGCTACTGTGGGTAGGATGTTGTGCTCAAGAGCAAGTAACATTTTAAAATAATAGGATATACACCCTGTGCTGTTCTAGGTTTTTTGTCGATAATGCCCGGAATTACCCTCTGTATCGTGTGACTGTTCATTCGGGTATATCCTGTGCTCTAGTCTAAAAAATATAGATCGACGTCTTGTATCGCCGTGGCTGGCATTGCGGTATGGCGTATGTGTCAGAAAAATGTCACAAATCTCTCTGGCCGTAGGGCAAACTAGGCAGGGCGAGCTGCGCACACGTGATGTAGCATCCCAATGAAAAAGGGAGTTGTTATTGAGGGCTTTGCTGTGATATGGTTTATATTTTTGATTTTTTGATTGGATATACCCATGTTGGGCCTTGCAACGGGCATAGTCGGATAGTCAGATGGGTAGTCTAAGAAATATAGAATGTGGCTGCACGCATGCCAACGAGGAATTGTGTTGCAATTATTATAACATTTTATTTTATTTATATAAAATAATTAATGGCCTGTTATTGAGTGCGGTGCGGGCCTCCAGGGTTGCCTGCTGTACGCGCGTTGTTTTTTTAGGGAGGCACCCGGTATGTTTTTTGTAATGTATAAATGAAATGTGTTTTTTATTTGTAAATTAGTGTGTTGCGTGTATCCTGGGGTTCCTTTTTTAGTGGATGCGCATCTTTTTTGTGAATTGTGTGGACAGGGTGGCATGGGGTTTGCTAAAAAGATTTCGTCAGCCTGCACCGCTGTCATTGGTGTGGGGTGGCATAGTATAATATCATTTTACACGAGGAGAACTCCAATGAACAAGATTATGAAACTTATCCGTAATGAAGAGGGTGCAACTGCGCTGGAATACGGCCTGTTGGCTGCTTTGATCGCTGTTGTGATCATCGCTGCTGTTACCGCGCTTGGTGGGGAAGTTAAGACAACCTTTACGACGGTTCAACAAAAGATGAAGGGTGCCAACGACAGCGCTGCTGAGAGTGGCGGCGCCTAGTCGTTAGTTAGTACATTCTCGGCTGAGTTTTGCCATTGTTGCGGGCTTGGTTAGAGAAGATGTCTGGTGGGTCGGGGGTATTCCCCCCGGCCCTTTTTTGGGCGATTGCAGTTTTTTTTGATGTGTGGGTAGTATATTTTGCATTGAATGTTGCGCAGAAAATGCGACACACGACGTCTGTGTTGTTTTTGCCCTGTGGCTGCTGCAGTCTTATTGTGTGTTGTGTTGGCGTGATATTTGCTAATGTATGTTTTTTTAGATATACATCTGCAACCAGCAGTGAGGGTTGTTATGGCTGGTCTGGTGATGAAGCTTGTTCGCGATGAGGAAGGGGCCACTGCCTTGGAGTATGCCCTGCTCGCCTCTCTTGTTGCGGGGGTGATTTTTGGCGCGGTCACCTTGCTGGGTAAAGAAGTTTCTAGGCTTTTTGATTTGGTCTACCTAAAAATGGGCGTTCGCTGAGGCTGGTAGTATTGCCTTTGGCAGGAGCCATGGGCTGGATTGTTTTATGTTACTATGGGGATGTTGATGAACGTTGTCCTGACTGCCATGGTGTTTGTAGTGCTGCTGATCGCGACGGTTACGGACTTGCGGGCTATGCGTATACCCAATTGGCTGACCTTTTCAGCCATGTTTGCGGGGCTGGCCCTGCATGGCGGTATGCAGGGGCTGGACGGCTTTTTTTTTAGCCTTGGCGGTCTGGCGTTGGGGCTGGGGCTTATGGCACCGGCCTTTTGGTTTAACGCCATGGGTGCAGGAGACGTTAAGTTGATGGCAGCTGTGGGAGCCGCTCTTGGTGCCGAGGCTGTGTTCAGTGCATTCCTTTGGAGTAGTATCGCAGGTGGTGTGTATGCCATGGTCATACTTTTGTTCCACCTGCCCATGCTGAAAGTTGTCTGGCGTTCGTTTAAAGCATTTATCGTGTCTGTGGTGCTCATGCGTGACTTTGCCCACCGTCCCTCACCGGAGGCAGAAAAGCGCTTGCCCAAGTTGTGTTATGGGGCGGCCATAGCGGGGGGTACAGTTTTTTCCATGTATCTTTCCGGCAGGCTTGGTTCGGATTTTTTTACCCTGATGTCCTTTTGGGAACGAATTTGAGGTTATTGGAACTGGTATGAAACGCTCTTCTCTCATTCAAATCATGTTGGCCCTGGTGTTGGCCCTTGGGGCGGGTTTTTTGGTGTTTCGCTCAATGGAAGCACCCCGGCCGCAAAATGTTGTGGTGCAAAAGCTGCCCACAGTGGGACTGGTTGTGGCCACTGCAGAAATCCCCAAGGGAACAAAAATTATTGCAGAGCAACTGAAACTGGTAGATTTTTTGGAGGCAAGCGCTCCGGTGGATACCTTCAGATCTGCAGAGGATCTTGTGGGGCAAAGGGTTATCAGCAGTGTGCGTGCTGGTGAGCTCGTGACCACTGCGGTGTTGGCTGATGAAAAAAACAGTATCAGCTACAAGGTGACCCCTGGCATGCGGGCCGTATCTCTGCGGGGTAACGATGTGCTTGGTATGGCGGGGTTGATCTGGCCCGGCAACAGGGTGGATGTGCTTGTCAGCATAGAAGACGGCTCTCGTGATGAAAACCGTACATATACCACCAAAACCATATTAGAAAATATCCGCGTACTGGCTACAGGCTCGGAGTTGCGTCCTGGTGGTGATGGCGCTATGACACTGCCCGTGGATGTGTACACCCTTGAACTTTTGCCCGAGCAGGTAGAGGTGCTTTCGCTTGCTGCTTCGCGGGGGCAAGTGCACTTTGCCCTGCGCAACCCTGAGGACGCTGACGCTATTTTGACCAAGGGAGCAGATGTCCCCGAAATGCTGTCTGCTTTGTTGCCGCCGGAGGCTGAAAAAAAACCGGTACGGAACAGAGTTGTTTCTCAGAGATTTTCTGTTGTTGAAGTGATTAGTGGCACAGAACGTTCAACGCTAAGGCTCAAGTAGGTTATAGATGAATAGAACAAGGACTGCATATTGGTATTGTGTGGCACGGCGGAAGATGCTGAGTCTCAGTGTAATGGCAATTGCGGCATGCTTGCTGACGGGTGCCGTGGTTTCGCAGGCAGAGGCTGTGGGTATCGTGCCGCAAGTAGTGCAGCTGGCTGTGGGTAAATCGATAGTGCTTGAAGCGCCAGCCCAGGTAAAGCGTATGTCTGTGGGTGCTCCAGAGACAGCCGGCGTGTTGATGATCACTTCTGGTCAACTGTATGTTACCGCGCTGAAAGCCGGTGCCACCACACTGACATTGTGGGATAAAAAAGACGCTGTCTCGGCAATATACGAAATACACGTCACTCCGGACGTGGCGCGACTTAAGCAGATGCTGCACCAGGTATTACCAGAAGAAAAAGACCTCATGGTCTTGGCAGTGGATGAGGCCATTACGTTGGCCGGCATGGTAAGCAGCCCTGGAAACATGGAAGTAGCCATTGACCTGGCAGAGATGTATGCCCCTGAAAAGGTCACCAACCTTTTAAAGGTAGGCGGGGTGCACCAGGTAATGCTTGAGGTCAAGGTGGCAGAGATGCGTCGCTCTGTCTTGCAAAATTTGGGCATAGACCTGCACGCAGTGTGGACCAATGGGGTTGCCTTTACCCGCCTGAGCGAACTGTTTTCCATTGCGGGAGGAAGCCCCATTGCGGATAGCAGTGCCAATGCCGCCTTTGAAATACCATTGGGCGACGATGGTCTTAGCGTTTCCGGATTTTTGGAAGCCTTGAAAAGCAACGGGTTGGCCACGGTGCTTGCCGAGCCCACGCTCATATGCCGCAGCGGTGAGCAAGCCAGTTTTCTTGCCGGGGGTGAGGTGCCTGTGCCTGTGCCCCAGGGGCTTGGAACTGTTGCCATTGAATACAAGCAATATGGTGTGGCTCTGGATTTTACCCCCACGGTGTTTTCACCTCGCCAGGTGAGCCTGAGGGTGACCCCAGAAGTCTCGGAGCTTGACTATGCTAACGCTATACAGATGAATGGCTACACAATCCCTGGTATTACCAGTAGGCGGGCCTCTACCACTGTGGAGCTGGGCGATGGGCAAAGCTTTATCATTGCCGGTCTTTTGCGAGGGGATGTGCGAGAAAATATTAAAAGGTTCCCGGGACTTGGCGATATCCCTGTGCTGGGTTCACTGTTTCGCTCCAGTAGTTGGCAAAAAAATGAGAGCGAGCTCGTGATTATTGTGACCCCCCGTTTGGCAAAGCCCGTGGATGTCGCAAAGCAGGCGTTGCCCACGGATGGCTTTCATGAGCCCAGTGCATTTGAGTTCTTTTTTATGGGTAAGCTTGAGGGGCGTCCTCCTCGTGCCAACGCTAACGCTGTGGAATCTGTCAGTTCTCTACCGCAAGCCGCTGCCGCGCCCACTGATAATGATGCTCCTGCCGGGCTTGAAGGCGAGTTTGGGCATATGCTTAAGGTGAAACAGTAACACAGTGGCGACATTGTTTAAGATTTAAGGCATAAGGGAAAATCATGAAAGTACGTTTCATCAGTGTAGTACTGGCACTCTTGGCTGGTGGATTCCTTGTGGGGTGTGGTGGTTGGCAGCAAGAGCTCGGAGTTGCCTTTACGCAACAGCGAGAAGAGCAACGGCTTAATCCAGAGCCGGAAACCGCCTATGTCACCACAGGAATGGATGGCAAGACCATGGTCAAAGTGCTTGAGGGATACCGCGAGACTGGTATTGATGCAGTAAAGCAAGAGAAGACATCTCTGTTAGATAACTTGCCTTCAGGTGATAGTAACTAATGAGGGAAGGCATGTCGGCAACACTTCCTGTTTATCTGCTTGCTAAAAGTCCGCAGACCAAAAATGTGCTTGCGCGGCTTGTTGCAGAGCAGCATGGCTTTCATGTTGTCCAGTCTTCACAAGCAGATAATGAGCCGGGGCTTGTCATCTTTGAGTTGGGTGCCAGGGCAGAAGAAGATTTTAAAACCATTGCTTCCTTGATAACAGACCCGCGTGTGGATGAGGTCTTTATCACTGCTCCGCAAAAAGATCCTGATTTGATAATCCGCGCCATGCGTGTGGGAGTTTCTGGATTTATTGCACAGCCGTTCCAAAAAGACGAAGTCGGTTCTGTGTTGGCAGATTATGCCAGACGGACAGGAGAAAAAAGGCGTTCCCCCCTGGCTCAGGCCAGAGGGGGCGGACGTATAATCCATGTCATGGGCGCTAAGGGTGGCGTAGGCACCACTACCGTGGCTGTTAACCTTGCCGTGCTACAGGCTCGCCGCACGGGGGGCAAGGGTGCCCTCATGGATATACGGCTGCCCCAAGGGGAGGTGCCGCTTTTTTTAAACATGGAATATGCCCACACGTGGGCAGACGCCGTCCGCGAGCTTGGCCGTCTGGATGATGTGTTTTTAGAAAGCCTTGTGGAGCGGCACGAAAGTGGACTCAGTGTTTTGGCTTCGCCCGATGAAAACGATGATCTGGATATCATTACAGGGGAGAGTGTCCAAGCGATACTCGCCCACTTGCGAGCCCGTTACCCGGTTACGGTTATTGACGGGGGGCCATATGTTGATGAGTTGGCTCTTGCTGCTTTGGAAATGGCTGATGAGATATTGTTTGTTACGGAAATGTCGTTGCCATCTCTAGCCAGTGGCCGCAGGCTGCTGGACGAAATAGCGAACCTTGTACCGGCTGCGCTCGGGCACACGAGGTTATTGCTTAATAGATGCCTTGAAGGGGGCGACCTGGTTCGAGAAGAGGCAGAAGTGCTGCTTGGCAGAAAGGTATATTCGTTGATTGTAGATGATTATGAATCAGCGATTTCTGCATTGAACCAAGGGCGTACACTTTGTGATGTATACCCACGGTCACCAGCGGCAATGGGACTTATGGGGCTTGCTGAGCGTATATTGCCGGCCCCTGGCAATAGAGGAAGCGATAATGGTCGTTCCGGTGGGTTGTTTTCCCGGTTATTGCATATCGGCAAGCGTGAAAATGTTGAAGGCAGCGTTGCATACTAACGCTGTAAGGTGGAGTATGTTTTCTTTTTTTGATGAGAGTGCATTATTGGAGGCAAGAGGCTGATTATGCGTCTTACAGACCGTCTCAAGCGCTCAACGCGTCGCAAGGTTGTTCCTGAATCTGTAGCCTATGCAGAGAGTGTAGTGCACAGAACGGCTCCAACTCAGGAGCATGTCATGTCGCAGGAAAGTCTGGTGTCTGCACTTGGTGGGCAGTCGTCGGCTGTGGAGTATTCTCATTCCGCTGAGGCTGTGGCCCCGCCTTCTTCCGAGCCTGCGAGGGATGCTCGGCCTCAAGGGCCTGAGCATACTACCCCTGTGCCCGCATCTGCCCCAAAGATAAGGGAAGAAAGAGAGGCGTCACAGGCTCTCAGGAATTTGCGGGGGGGGAGAGGTGTCCCGCAGTCGGATGCAAACCAAAACGCTGCTCGTGGTATGGATATATACTATGACACAAAAGCGCAGGTGCATGCCCGGGTTCTTGAGTTGATGGATACCTCTGCTGCAGAAACCATGACGCCAGGAGCCATGTCTGCAGAGGTTGGCCGCCTTGTGGAGCGGGTTTTGAGTAGCGAATTCCGGCAGGTGCCACTCAATGCGCAGGAACGCAAACGCATGATCACGGATATTCGTCACGAGATCATGGGGCTTGGTCCATTGGAGCCACTGCTTGAGGACCCCACCGTATCTGATATATTGGTAAACAACTACCGCCAAGTATATGTAGAACGTGGAGGTAAACTGCACAAGGTCAACACCCGCTTTCATGATGATAGACATTTGCGTCAGGTCATCGACCGCATTGTGTCGCGCGTGGGCAGACGTGTGGACGAGGCTTCACCCATGGTAGATGCCCGTCTGGCTGATGGTTCGCGTGTGAATGCCATTATTCCCCCTCTGGCATTGGATGGTCCGAGCCTTTCCATCCGTCGTTTTTCCAAGGATCCTCTGGAGCTGGAAGACCTCATCAGGTTCAATGCCTTTACGCCGGAAGTGGGCGTGGTGTTGCGCGGCATTGTCAAGGCCCGGTTGAATATTGTTGTTTCTGGTGGCACGGGTTCTGGTAAGACTACCATGCTAAACTGCCTGTCTCGTTTTGTGCCCCATGACGAACGTATTGTTACCATTGAAGATGCAGCAGAGCTGCAACTGAAGCAGGAGCACGTGGTCCGCTTGGAAACAAGGCCACCCAATACAGAGGGGCAGGGAGAGGTTTCTGCGCGTGAGCTGGTAAAAAACTGCCTGCGTATGCGTCCAGACCGTATTATCGTGGGCGAAGTACGTTCCGGTGAGGTTCTTGACATGCTGCAAGCCATGAACACGGGCCATGATGGGTCTTTGACCACTATCCACGCCAATACTCCAAGGGATTGTCTGATGCGTCTTGAAACCATGGTTTCCATGGCCGGGCTGAATATTGCAACGTTATCACTCAAACGATATATTTCATCAGCTGTGGATATTATATTGCAAGTCTCCAGGCTTTCGGATGGTTCGCGTAAGCTGACAAGCTTGGTGGAAATTACGGGTATGGAAGGAGAAACCATCCATATGCAGGAAATATTTGCTTTTAAGCAAACAGGTGTTGACCAGGATGGCAAAGTGCAAGGGCACTTCAAGAGTGGTGGTATACGGCCAGAATTTGCCACGCGGCTTGCCGCAGCAGGCATTGCGCTGGATCGTGCTTTATTTGATCGCTTGATGGATCGCTAGACGCTTGTTGATAACGCGTCCGCAGGAGAGTGTAATATGCAGTTGCAGGCACTATTGGCAGTTTTTTTTGCCATAGCAGCATGTTTTATATTGGTTTTTGCTTTGGGCGGCCTGCTAAACCGCAGGGGTGATGCGGGTAAGCTTGTCAGTCGTCGTGTGGCTTCGCTCCGTAGGGAACATGAAGATCAGCAAGCCAGCCTTGAGCGTGCCCAACAGGTGTTTTCAACTCTGACATGGCTGAACAGGCTGCTTTCGGGTCGTTTGTTTGTGGCCAAGGTAGATCAACAGATCAAGCAGGCAAATGTGGGTATCAACGTAGCTGTGTTGTTACTGCTTGCTGGGGTATCTGCTGCCACGGGCTTTTGGCTCGGCGCCATGTTTGCCAAAAATATCCTGCTTCAGGCTGCCATTGCTGGGGCGTGTGGCTATCTACCTTTTATGTGGGTTGACGCTAAACGCAATAAGCGCATGGCCAAGCTCGAGCAGCAACTGCCCGATGCTTTGGACCTGATTGCCAGAGTCCTTACGGCAGGGCACGGTTTTGCCCAAGGCATGCGTATTGTGGCAGACGAGTTTGACGAACCCCTGGGGCCCGAGTTTAGAGTAGTCATGGAAGAGATAAGCTTTGGTCTGGCCACGGAGCATGCCTTGCTCAGCATGGCACATCGCCTAAACAACATGGATTTGCGATTTTTTGTCATCGCGGTAAATATTCAGCGCGAGACAGGGGGCAACCTTGCAGAGATTACCGGTAATATTGCGCGTTTGTTGCGTGAGCGTAGTAAACTCAGGGGTAAGGTTAAGACCCTCACTGCCGAAGGTCGCCTGACAGCATGGATTTTGATGGCTTTGCCTTTTGGGGTGGGTAGCCTTGTCTATATGGTAAACAAAGACTTTATGAGTGTGTTATTCACCGATCCCACGGGTAAGATGATGATCCAGGGGGCGCTGCTGCTCATGGTCATTGGGGCTTTGGTGCTTAAAAAGATGGTCAATATCAGGGTATAAGAAGGGTATATGGAATCTTTACTAGCTGCGGCCTTAGGTGCTGGCGCGGTGTTGCTGGTTCTGTACAGTTTGCGGGAGATGTTTAGTGACAAGGCCCGTTTCAGCAGGCTCAAGACGCGTGTGGAGCGCCATGCCAAAAATGACCGTATGGCGCATGGAGATGGCCCTGTCAGTATGCAGGGCTTGGGGCATGGTGAAGGGTGGCGTAACGAGCTTGGTAGCCTTATGGGGACTGTGGGCGAGAAGTTGGGGCCCAAAGAGGTGGAGCGTATCAACGCCTTGAGCCAGACGTTGTTGCTTGCCGGCTATCGTCATAGGCAGGCTCCCATGATGTTGTGGGGGGCTAAGGCCAGCCTTTTGCTTGGTGGGATACTTGTGGGGCTTACGGTCAAGATGCTGTGGGGGGCTGCAGAGGTAGACTCTGAGTTGCTTAGTCTGGCGTTGTATGTGCTCGTGCCGGGAGCCATAGGCTTTTACCTGCCTGACCGGTGGCTTTCATTTAAAGTGAGCTCGCGCAAGGTAATGTTGGCAAATGCTTTGCCCGATGCCCTTGACCTGCTTGTGTTGTGCGTTGAAGCTGGCATGGGATTTGACCAGGCCATTGAACGTGTATCCAAAGAATTGATTTTTTCCTGTGCGGATCTTGCAGAAGAGTTTAGCATCGTGGTGGCAGAAATGCGCGCGGGTAAACCACGTGGGGACGCGCTCAAATCTTTGACCCGCAGAGTGGGGCTGGAGGATTTGGACAGTCTTGTGACATTGATTATTCAGGCAGACAAGTTTGGTACCAGTATTGCGCATACCTTGCGCGTATATTCCGACACCATGCGTACGGCTCGTTTTCAACGGGCAGAAGAGATCGCTGCCAAGCTGCCTGTCAAGATGCTTTTTCCCTTGATGTTCTTTATTTTGCCTGCCCTGTTTGTTGTTATCATAGGGCCTGCGGGTATTCAGTTGATGGGCGTATTTGCGCAAATGAATCAATAGATAGATATGGAGCTGTGACCATGAGATATGCACTCAAGTTTTTTTTCATAACCCTGCTAGGCATATGCTTGTTGACGCCACTTGTTGGCTGTGCAGGTAAAGACACCGACAGGTCTGGCGCCATGTCGCTTGAAGAACGCTATTATAGCGGTAAAACGTTGCTTCCCGGTGAGGATGACGTTGAGGTTTCGCAAGAGGCGGCTGTACAGGCCAAAGAGCATCTTTCTCGCGGTATGTCGTTGCTTGCAAGGGAACGTTCGGACCAAGCCTTTGAGCAGTTTAGCCGTGCGGCCTCTTTGGACCCTTCATTGGCACAGGCCCGCTTTCAACGTGGTTTGATGCTCTATAACCAGGGAACCTTGGAGGGGGCTTTGGTTGACATGACCGCTGTGTTGGCGCTTGAGCCTGACAATGGGCGGGCTCATGAGATTGCGGGTGCGATTCATTTTACATCGGGCAAACTGGACGAGGCTCGAAATATGTTTGAAAAGGCTGTTGCTCTTGATCCCGACTTGGAGGGCAGCCATGCGTTTCTCGCTGCAACGCACTTGTACGATAAAAATTATGATGCAGCCCTGCAGGTTCTTGAGCGTGCCTTTGCAACGCACCCCAACTCAGGTATGCTGCACAATAACATGGGGCTTGTTCTTGCAGCCATGGGGCGTGATGCCGAGGCTGTGGACTATTTTAACAGAGCAATAGCCTTGGGTGGCCAAGATCCAAAGACCTATAATAATATGGGGTTGGCTTTATGCCGTATGGGCCTGTATGATCAGGCGATTGTCGCGTTTCGTAATGCAGACAGTGAAGCCGTGGCGTATAACAATGTGGGCTATTTTCTTTTTTGGGAAGGTAAATACGACGAGGCTGTGCGCTATTTGGAAAAGGCTGTGACCCTCGCGCCGCGGTACTATGCCCGTGCGGCAGAAAATTTAAAAAAAGCGCAACTTGCCCAAGGGCTTGGGTTAGAGGGGCAGGTGCAGCCATTGAACGTTGGGGTAACCCCCCAGGTGCAGTTGACGCCTGTTTCCGCCGCTGATGCTGGCTTGCGTACTGAAGATGTTGTGGATGGTGCTGCAAGCCCAGCCCTGTCAACGCCCAAAGAATCCGCTGCTGTCCAAGCACAGCCGCAGCAGTTGCAAGAGGGTGAATTGGAAAAAGGCTTGGCCGCATACTTGAAAAGGACAGGCCAGGGGGCGCAGCAGGAGTCAGACCAAAAAATGGCCGAAAAACCTGCTACTGCATCGAGGCATAGAGCGCAGCAAAAGCCCATTGCCCCGATTGCCAGCCAAAGTGCCCCTGCCAGCCAGCATATGGTGTGGGCGGTGCACGAAAGCTCGTGGCGAAATGTCAAAAATGCCAGAGGTCGGGTTGCGGAGTTGCAGCAAAAGGGATTTCCTGCTTGGGTTGCTGTATTTCACACCAAAGATAAGGGCACATGGCACCGTGTGATGCTTGGAAAATACGCCACTAGATCTGAGGCGGAAAAACGGCAGAAGGCGTTGACATCTGCTGGTGGCTTTGATGAGCTGCGCTCTTTGCGGATAGCCTCTGACAAACCCGCAGAAGCTGGTTCTTGATAATACTATAGGTAAGGAGGCCACGATGACAAGACTTTTTGGGGAGGAACGCGGCGCTGCCGCTCTTGAGTTCGCTTTGTTGTTGCCTTTCTTGGCTGCGATATTGTTTCTTTGTATAGAAGTGGGCAATATGGTCAGGGTGTATTTTGCACTTACGGAAGCCAGTCGTTCTGCTACCCGGTATGCGTTGGGGAGTGGTAACACTGGAAGAGCGGAACTTGAAGATCTGATCGAAAACCTCATGACTGCTGTCAATCCGGGCGAGGTCAAGGCTACGGTGGTACTGGATAAAAGAGATAGTAATAACGACAACAAGCCAACCAGGATAACTGTAAAGGTGGCATGTGATTATGTGGCATGGCTTTCTGTCAAGGGGCTTTTTTCGGGAGGACCGCCTAACCCCATTTTTACAATGAGCGCGAGTACAAGTATGCCGTTGCCTTAAATAGGAGACTATTTTTTGAAGGGGGTGTGCAAAGTTGTTTTTGCTGATTGGGTATTCCTATACCTGTATGTTTACAGGGCTTGTGGTCAAGAAGCCCTGGGGGCACATTTATACGCTTGAGCTACTAGTATCCTGACAGGGGAAAAAGACTGATAGCGGATCGGGGACAAGTGTTGCTGGGATGGCTTGGGCTTTGCGATGTTGTCCGAGGCGAGATTTTATATTGCCATACTCACAAGGGAAAATATCTGATCATGGAATGTCACAGCAACAAGTGGGAGATATGATAATGGGTGCGCGTGCAGTATTGACTCGCTTTATTCGGTGTGTAAAGGGGGCGACCTCGCTTGAAATGGCTCTGATCTTTCCGGTGTTGATGTTGATTGTTTTTGGGATAATGGAATTTGGCTACTACACATACATCAGAACCACTGTCGCCAAAGCAGCTCATATAGGAGCCCGTTATGGAATAACAGGTAGAGGAGAAGTAGAAGGTACCCGTTATGCAGATATTAAGCGTGAGACCAGGCGCCTTCTTGACGTTATGACAGGCGGTAGCGACGATGGCCTCACCATACAGGTAAAAAGTTTAGTTCCGGGAGAGTCTGAAGACGACATGGAAGATGGCAATCCCGGAGGACCATGTGATATGCTGGAGGTGTCCGTAAAGTACGGTTATACCCCTATTATACCTCTATTACGCCCTATTTTGCCGGAGACTCTTTGGACTTTCTCGCGGGAGCGTATGATAAACGAGCCGTGGAATGTGTGTAAATAGTCAGAATGCGCTTTTTAGGGCCATAACTACGCTCGGATGCGCACCAGAGTGAGGGTATTGTTTTATTTTGACATACTGTATGTATTTGTTCTGGCCACTGGGTGAGAGAGGCTACTGGTATGTCTAAAGACTGTACAATGTTATTTGTGAGGTTAATCTAATACAGGAATACTGCTATTGGAGAGGCGTCTGACTTTTTTTAACCTGCCTTAGAGGTATATTTCACTGGAGCTTACCTCAGGGGGTAAGATAGATTTTTTTGTCTACTGGCTGTGCCTAATGAGGGGAGGTGGGACAGTGCAATAATCTTCTAATGGTATTTGGCAGGCATGTTTTCAGAAGTATGTTTTTGAAAGATAGCCCTAATGTCATTATGGTTAAACGCGTTTTGTGTTGCCATGATGTGTTAAAGCCAAAAACAATA
This sequence comes from uncultured Desulfovibrionaceae bacterium, assembly GCA_964593925.1. Taxonomy (GTDB): domain Bacteria; phylum Desulfobacterota; class Desulfovibrionia; order Desulfovibrionales; family Desulfovibrionaceae; genus Oleidesulfovibrio. The sequence continues at coordinate 89,763 of CAZQKM010000008.1, forward strand.
TTCTGAAAGGCCTTTGGTTAAGATCGCAAGCTATTAGAGACTATATGGATTTTTTCTCTATACTGTCTGCTAGTGCTGTAGCAGGATCAGTATTGCAGCGCTAGTACTAGATATAGTTTGTTATGGTGCCTATGTGAAAATACTCTGCTGTCTGTATATTCAAGTATATGGTATACAATTCTTGCAGAGTAAATACTTGCTATTTTAGGTGTTTGCTATGTTTTTTTTAAACTTGCGTCAGCTTTTTTTGTCCCAAAAGGGGGCTGCGGTCATTTTGATTGCGGTATTGCTGCCCGTGATCATTGGTTTTGCAGGTATAGGTGTTGATACCGGTATGCTCTATCTGGCGCACAGCCGTTTGCAAACGGCTGTGGATGCGGCTGCCATGGCCGGTAGTCTGCAGTTGCCTTATGACCTTGAGGTCGAGGAGGGCGGCCGAGTAGATCAGGCGGTCCGTGAATATCTGGATGTTAACTATCCCGAGGCCAAGCTTGTGTCCATCACACCCGGCACAGAAGAACGTAGTGTGGTGATCAAAGGGAAAGTATCTTATATACCTTTTTTCATGGGATTTTTGGGTGCCGGCGAGTCGTTACTGACCGCCGAGGCTTCAGCAGGATATAATAACCTTGAAGTGGTGTTTGTCATTGACAACTCGCGCTCTATGCAGGCGAACGCCATAGCGCCTACAAGAAAGGCCATTGCAAGTTTTGTAGAACTGCTGATGCCTGAGGGCATGGATACCTCTGTCAAGCTGGGCTTGGTTCCTTTCCACGGTATGGTTCGCCTTCCTGCCGGGGTTGATGGTCTTCCCGCAGGGTGCCGTAATGTGGATGGTACATATAATAATGGAATGATACCCATGGACTACTCTAGAGAAGGCGATATCGAGGGTATTGATATAGTGGGGAATGGTTTCCATCGCCTTGAGGAGTATCTGGGTATTGACTATTGTGTCGGTGTAACCCCGGTCCAACCACTTACTGATAAACGGACGGAGATACTGGATGCCAACGACAAGCAGCTTGCAGAGGGACAAAGTGGTACTGTCATCCCCGAGGGGATCAAGTGGGCCCGGCATCTGTTGAGTCCAGAGCCCCCTTTTACAGAAGCCTCCGCCGGAAAAGATATGCGTAAGGTCATGATTCTGCTGTCTGACGGTAGTAATATGACCCCGTGTGCTAAAGTTATTGCCAAGAAAGATGGTAAGCCTTCAAAGGTAAAAAAATGCCCGAAATGTGGCGGTTTTATGTATGGTAAGGCTTGGGCCAACGCGTATTTTGGGGCTCTGGATATAGATTCTTTATGCACCCGGGCAAACGCTGATATGATTGCCGAAGCCCAGAGGGCCAAGGATGCAGGTATAGAGGTTTTTGTCATCCGGTTTGGTTGGTCACTAGGGCATGAGAAAGAGCTTCTTAAGCAGTTGGCCTCTAGTAAACCAGGGACAGAAGATCACTACTACGACGCACCAAAACCTGCGCAGCTTGAGGAGGCTTTCAGGTTGATTGGTCGCCAGCTTGGCTGGAGATTACTCTAAGCTCGCTGCGGGAGGCATTAGAGTTGTATAGCAGTTTATTGCCACGATGAAATGTCGAGCAGGCAAAAGTATCTAATAGTGCTTTTGCCTGCTCTTTTTTTCCCAATCTTCTCGCCATGACATGCTCTGACATATACTTCCTCTAAAACGATACAGCTTAAATGATCCTGCTACAAAGTTGTGGACACAGAGTTAAGCTACTATCCTGCCCAT
>CAZQKM010000009.1:0-90126 GCA_964593925.1 uncultured Desulfovibrionaceae bacterium
GCAGTTATTTTTTCGTCCTGAGCCGAGATCTGCGCGACAATGTGCTCGTCCAGCGCGGGCTGGCTGTTTGCAGTTTGTTCTTCCAGCTGGGCCTGTAGAGCAGTTATTTTTTCGTCCTGAGCCGAGATCTGTGCGATAATGTGCTCGTCCAGCGTGGGCTGGAGAGTGTTTAATAGCGTTTTTGTAACTGTGGCCAACAAATTGCGGAACAAGGGGCTTTCTTCTGACAGCAGGCGTTCTAGCATGTCTTGCGTAGAGCCCGCTTCAACGGAGGGGCTGGACGCTGTTTCCAGAGCCGCAATACGCTCTTCAAGCAGCAATATTTGAGGCATGGCTGTAGTGGGAACATTCTCTGTGGGGGCTTCTTCTCCTGATTTTTTGTTGTAGGAGGAGATGGCTGTGTCCAAGACCTCGTCGAGCGCCTCTGGGGCAATGGGTTGCCTGGCTGCCGGCTTGGAGAAGTCTGCAGTGTCTGGTGGTTCGATGTCTTCCAGCAAGGCATCAATCTTTTCAATATGAGGAGAAACCTTATGTGTGGCGGTTTCATCTTCTTCAAGTTCATAAAGCACACTGAACTCTTCCACAGGTTGTTTTTGTGGGGCCTGTACAGAAGAGGCAGGAGGCTCCACAGCCTCTTGGGCTGGAAAATCCTGCATGGCTTCCTCAGGAGCTTTTGGGAATGCAGACTCTGTTGGAGCATCCCACAGTGCATCAAGTGCTTCATCCACAGGGGAAGCCTGCTGCTGGGGAGGGGCTGATGGTTTGGGAGATTCTGTAGCTTGTGCAATAAGCAGGTCTAGGTCTGTCAGATTTTCTTGACCGGAGCTGTCCTGTTCTTGTTCAGCAGGTTGGGGCTCTTCTGGGGCTTGAGACAAGGCATTGGCTTGGGCGATGAGGGCGTCCAAGTCGTCCAGTGAGTCATTTGCAGGGAGCGGATCCGCCTCTGGGGACGGCTCAACTTCGTCAGGCAATACATTCCCTCCACCTGTGGGGGCAGGGTCCGGCGTGTCCAGTGCGCCCAGCAACTGATCCAGCTCGTCCATGTTGGGCATATTTAATTCTTCATCGGGGTTGACCTCAAGAGTAGCAGGCTCTTGCAGGTCATTCAGCAGGTCATCCATGGTCCGGGTGGCATCGCTGTGTGCAGCCTTTTCGGCCGAAGGTGCCTGTCCGGGGGAAGATATAAGACCATCCAACAATGGATCAAAATTTTTTGATCCATTGTTAGCTTGGGCGGGCGGGGTGCCTTTTTTGACGATATCTGTAAGCTCAATGATGTCTTCTTGCATGGAACCCTGTGGTGACATAACGTTCCCTTCACACTATAGTTGATTCGCTTGCCAGGTCTGCCTGGCTCGTTGGGCTAATAAAGCAGGGGGGAGGAATACCCCCAACCGTAAGATAAACATATATTGGAACGCTACGCAAGAGGCCGCCCCTGCCGGGGCGGCCTCTGTCCATACATACTTCAGTTCAGAACTAGGGATGGCATTTAGATTTCTTGCATCCGGCGAGTTCTTTTTTCTTATCTTTGTCTTTACCGGCAACCTCAAGATGGCAAGAGACGCAAGTAGGAACGTCTTTGGATTTCCTGTCATGCATGATTTTGTAGTAGGAGCGGACAGACTTGTCTTTTTTATCAAGTACATCGTGGCAACCAGAGGTAGCACACTTGGCATAACTTTCTTTACCGTCTACCAGATGGTGACAGTCTACACACTTATACGCGGCGTGCGTGGAGTGGTTGAATTCCACGGGCAGGCTGGTAAGGGCCATTTTCAGGCCGTCAGCCGGAGCGGCTGGAGTGTCAGCGGCAATGACGGGCAACGAAAATGCAGCCAGTAGTGCCGACAACATCAGGGCGCAGAAAAATTTTTTCATGGGTGGGCTACCTCCTTCACAAGGTATGTTGAATAATTCACATGAGTTTAGGTGCACAGAGCATTTGTGTCAAGCGGGCGAAAATGCGCTTTCAGTAGTGTGCTACACCCTGCTTAGCGGTATTTATCCATGTATCCCCTAGGGGTAACCATGCGACCGTGAATTGTTCTGGTAGTGCTATTGCCGATGATGATGATGGAAAGCATATCTGCCTGTTTTGGGTTGAATATATCCAGTGGCGCGATGGCAGAGGCCTGCCCGGGGCGGTAAGCCTGTCTTACAATGCCCACAGGTGTATGCGGGGCGCGGTATTGCTTTGCCAGTTCCAACGCTCGGTCAAGCTGCCAGTGTCGTTTTTTTGAACGGGGATTGTACAGTATGGTTACAAAATCAGCTTCCAGTGCGCATATTAGGCGTTTTTCGATCACATCCCATGGCGTAAGCAGGTCGCTTAGGCTAATGCTGGCAAAATCATGCATCAGCGGTGCACCGAGCAGGGCGGCTGCGGCCGAGAGGGCAGGTACACCGGCGATGATATGGATTGGCAGATGGGCATCCATTTCTTCTGCCAGCTCAAAAATAAGTCCGGCCATGGCATAGATGCCCGGATCACCGGAGCAGACCACTGCTGTGGCTCTGCCCGAGCGAGCCGACTCTATGGCTCTGGCACAGCGCTCCATTTCGCCCATCATGCCTGTGGCAATGACTTCACGCGGTGCAAGGATTTCATCAGGTAGCTGCTCCAGATACCCGGTATATCCCACAAGCACTTCAGATGCATGCAACGCATCAGATGCCTGTGGGGTGAGCAAGGCCATGTCTCCGGGGCCCAGCCCGACAACATAGAGGGGTGCGGGATGCATTGCTATGGGACCTCCTGCGCCACGGCGGTGGTAATGTCTCCCGCGGCGGTTTTGGGAATAAGAAGTGTTGCAGATCTGCCCTGTCTGCGTGCTGAAGCAAGAGCCGAAGCTTCTGCCACAGAGGGCGTACCCACGGCTTGGGATACTCTGGTTGAAGGATGGGGAACATCAATGGCAGCCAGCGTATTTGCGTTGAAAAAGTAAAGCGGCAGACAAAGACGCTCAGCAGCCCGATGCAACCCCGGCTCTCCACGCTTGGCTTCTACGCTGGTCATGGCACAGAGCGCCTTGGGGGCAAGGTCATGCTGAAGCATCGTTTTCAGTAGGTGATTGATAAGTTTTTCATCGCTTACCCCTTTGCGACAGCCCATCCCCGCATGCAGGCAGCGAGGGTGCAGGACCAAATGGTTGGGTGCGGCATGTTGGGCAGGTCTGTGGTGCAGGGTGACGCTTACCTTGGGAGGGGCTTGATCATGCATGTTCGCAGAAGGGGAGGCACCAGAGGGCATGGCATGGATAAATTGGCCTGCCGTATGTTTTGCCAACCCCAACATATCAAGGGGATCATCAAGAATGACAGGAGTGCCAGCCAGCAATGCCGCATTAACGTGGCGCACGGCACGTATATCGGCAATGGCAAGGTTATTTTGCACGGCCAGCATATCCATGGAGGGGAGCTGTTCAGTATCGGTGGCCGTGGTGATTACAGCTTGTCCGCCTGTAATGCTGGCTACCTGCTTCGCCAATTCATTGGCCCCACCCAAATGCCCTGAGAGCAGACTGATTACATGGCTACCATGCTGGTCAAGAGCAACCACCGCGGGGTCGTGCTCTTTGCTCCGCAGCAAAGGGGCGATGACACGCACTACAATGCCACAGGCCGCAATGAAAATATGCCCCGCATATTGTGTGAAGCGTTCTGCGGTGGCCTTGCCGAGGCTGGTAAACAACATTGGTTCACAGGCTGGGGCGTTGGTAGGTAAAATGCCTAAGGCAGCAAAAAGGTCAAGGCCTGCATGGTCGGCATGGCTAGGTACACCAGCGCGTACAGCTAGGCTGTGGGGCAGGCATAAGTCTGCATACATGATGCGCGCAATATGCGCCCCCAGAACGGCGCCCTGAGGGGTCAGGGCATAGATGCAGATCCTGGAGTGATGGCCAGTGGCGTGTACGCTGTGCATGGTGAACCTGATAGCGCATGTGGGGTGTGGGGTAAATACACTGGGCATGAAAAGTTCGTGGCACCACTTGGGGTTTGTGCAGTCAGCCTTGGGGGGAGACTTTCTGCCAGTGCGGTAGGTTTGGGTTTCGAGAGGGGCTGCTGCGGCACGCATGTTTGTGCCGGTTTCTAAAGGAAAGTGGCTGTCTTGACGCTTGTGGGAAAGCCTCGTCTGTTGTTCCTGGACGTCGCCAGTCGGTGTATTGAGAACGCACTTGGCCCTGCATTTAAGGCTGCACCACGTACAGCATATACGTTGACAGCCGCTGAGCTATCCCCAGGAAAAGTGCCCCATAATCCAAAGGCACATAGAAAACAGAGCATTTAATGCACAAGCGTTTTTGGCAGCAGTCAGTGATAGGCCTTTGGGTAGTGACACTTGGCCTGGCACCAAGGGGTATCTTTTACCTGTCTCCTGGCCGCATTTGCTGCGCACGTTAAAAAAGGCAGCCGCTGCTTGTCTAGGTAAGCGGAAGCAAGGCTCTGACGTATGCTCCCGGCAGACGAACATGGCTGCCTGCCGGCCCACTGGCCGGGGTATTTTTTGTGGTTATCGCACGTAGACGGGCTCTCCTCCAACTATCGTTCGCAACACGTTGGTATTTTTGATAGTTGTGGGTTCTATGGCCGTAATGTCAGCAGACAGTAAGGTCATATCGGCAAGCTTGCCCGGGGCGAGCGTGCCGCGGTGCTTTTCTGAGCGGCTGCACAAAGCTGCCATGCTAGTATACGCAGCAACCGCAGAGTATGGACTGGTACAGTGTTCTGGCCCCAAGACATCTCCCTTACGTGTTTCACGTGTTACTGCAGCTTGAATAGAGCCCAATACCTGGATAGGCAGGACCGGAGTGTCCACATGCAGGGTAAAGGGTAGACCCAAGGATTCGGCTTTTCCTGCGGGGTCAATGCGTGCAGCCCGCTCTGGGCCAATGAATATATCTTTATGCCTGTTACCCCAGTTATGCACGTGCATGCAAAAAAAGCTGGGAATAAGTCCAACAGCACGCATGCGTTGTAGGTGGTTGTCATGAGCCATTTGCGAATGGATGAGCATATGGCGATTTCCGGGCTGCGGGCTTATTTTTTGTGCTTTTTCCATGGCTGTAACAATGGCTTCAATGGCTGCATCACCGTTGCCATGGATAGATATGTGGTGTCCAGCAGCGTGATATTTGCATATTTGCTGCTCAAACTCTTCGATGCCCATTACCATCTCACCCTTCCATGAGTCGTGGCGGTGGTATGGGGTTAGCAGGGCCGCTGTCTCAGCCTGTATTGATCCGTCTAAAAAGAGTTTTACCCCTCCCAAGTGTATGCGTGTATCTCCCATTTCCTGCAAAGGAGCGGGCTGCATGGCGTCAAAAATGTCTGGTATGGCTGAAATAAAAATGCGTAGTCCCAGCCTGTTTTGTTCTGCCAGCTTGCCATAGCTGGCAAGCACTGTTTCAGGCATTCCCTCAATACCCAGCCCGGCATCGTGTACTGCGGTAATGCCCTGGCTGTTAAATTCCTTGACGGATTCATCCAGCAGGCGTTGGTAGGTGGTAGGGTCTGGAGAGCCCAGTCGGCTTACCACTTCAAACCAGCTCATTTCATCAAGGCGTCCGTTCAGGCTGCCGTCTTCGGCGCGATGGATAGCGCTGCCTTCGGGTACCGGTGTTTTATGAGTAATACCAAATAGTTCCATTGCCTTACTGTTCAGAAATCCGATATGCCCTGAAATATGGATAACCGCAACCGGCTTGTCGCGAGAAACCATATCGAGGTCATGGCAAGTAATCTGATGGCCATCGGCCAGCATGGTATCGTCGTAGCTGTATCCGGTGATTACCGGAGCATCATTTGCTACATTATGTGCTTTAAGGGCAAGCTGCAGATCTGCAATGGTTTCGCAAGCTCCCAGGTAGGCATGTTGCCGGTATATGGCGTATAGAGAAAGGTGTGTATGTGTTTCATTGAATCCGGGGAACAACGCCCCCCCCTGCATATCTACTGTTGTGCTGTTTGATCCTGCCAGTTCTGCCATTGCGCTACGGCTGCCCACGCCGAGAATACGGCAACCATCTGTGACGAGTGCTTCTGCCTGGGGCATAAAAGGGGACATGGTGACGACTGTTCCATTTGTATACAGTGTTTTCATGGCAGTGATTCCTTATGATTCTGTATGTAGAGTTTGCAATTGCATGTGTTCTGTATTGCCGAGACGTATACGGCTTAAAAATATGATGCATGTAATCGATACAATGCCATAGAGCATGTAGTATCCAAAAGTTGATGCGCTTGATATGCTGGGGATAATAGGTGCAAGTATGGCAAAAAGTGGAAGACTTGTTGCTATGATTGCGACATTAAAAAATGCGAGCTCCATTGAGACACTACTGGAGTAATCAGGATCAAGAATGCGGAGTAATAAAAGGCCATTTCCTGTTGCTCCACAGCAGCATCCCAGCTGTGCAATCATGCGCTCCGGACCCAAGTGGGTAAGCTGGCGTCCAAAGTACCAGACAAGTGCAAAGGTAACGATAGTTGCTGCCAGGCTTACTAGGGTGATGGGTACAATGTAGGTGCTGAGCACGGACATTTTTACGCTCATGAAGCTGGAGACAAGCATCACGTCTACAGCCGTGCCGGTAATGTGTTTTTGCACCCCTATGTTGAGCAGGTGGCTACAGCCCAGTTTGTTCATGGTAAAACGGAGGAGTAGGCTTATAACAAGCCCGTGCAAGAAGAAGAACCCCCAGCCACACATGGTACTGAGTACGGGGATATGGCTCAGGTTTCCGTTGGCCCAGCTCAGCCATTGATAGGTAATAAAATATGCCACTCCAAGTACGGCAATGTGGACAGCCAGAGTGTCGATGTTGGCTGTGTGCGTGGTTTCAAATCCCATGCTATGTTCTTGTTTGCCGTTAAAAGTGCCACGTAGGAAGTCATCGCTAAGTTCTGCCTTTTTGTTGACATGAAGGTTTTTGGCCACAAACCAGCGGGCTATGGGAACACCAATGATAAAGGCAACCACAAAACCGATATTGGCATATACTAGGCCCAGTGAGCTGGCGTCGGCCATGCCGAATTTTTCTTCCCATATGTTGCCGATGGCCAATCCCTGCCCGGGCCCCTGGGTAAATCCGTGGGTGACAAGAAAGCCGTAAGTAAGATCAAGAGTCTCTGAACTGAACAGGTTGTATCCTGCAAGGGCAAATGCCCCGGCTATGGCTTGCAGCGCAAAGCTTGCAGTCCAGATCATGGTCATCCATATGGCACCGCGCAGGTATTCTTTTCGGGTTGTTTGCAGCTTGCTGGAAGGGTCTGGATTGGTCAGGCACAGTGACATAAAGCTGATGCTAAAGGCATGCAGAGTGAACGGGAGGAAAGAATCGCTTTGGAGTCCTCCGATACCAGAGTTGACCAAAATAAATCCCACTACACCGCCAAGGATGGCTGCAGGTATCATGTATGTTTGAAATATTTTTACTTTTGTACGGAGCAGTACACCTGCAAGTAGCATTGCGCCGATGACACCTAGCGTTACAAATCCGTCATATGTTTCCAGCATAGTCCCTCCGAAACGTTATGCACCACAGAGAATTCATGATGCATTTTAAACTCAGTACGGGGTAGGAGGGCGCCCTACCGTGTACTTTGATGTATGATTAAAGTAGCACAGAACAGCAGGCATCATATGAGGTCTGCACCCTACATGGTTTATGAGGGGACCCTAAATTTTACTTAAAATGCGTGGGAGCCCCCAGGGGCGCATATGATGAGGAGGTAGTACTGGGGTGCATCGGGCAGGAAGAGGTGCTCTGCCAGGGAGTTGCAGTCTTGCATGATATTTTGGGCAGCGCCAATGCCTGGGGCAAAGAATATCAGGGGCAAAAGCTGGCGTCGTCTTTACCACTGGCCGTTTATCAGACACAGTGGAGACTCACAGATGCAGAGGGAAATCGCCTGTGGCCAAAGCCTTGTGCAATGCGTTGTGGCCTGCCTGGCGAAGAAGGAGTTGAGCAACACTTTTTTTTGTTGAAGCTGCCCTCATATAGTAAAAAGTCGGTGGTAAAACTCAGGCTTCGAAGGCATGGTACGTAGGATCCCACTCGCATATAATACGGACACCTTCACTGGGGGCAGTGATAATATCGAAGCTTCCTGCAGACAGCTCAACGCGTTCCTGCATGCTCACAAGACCAAGTCCGCTGCCTGCCCGGCGTTTTGCTGTGATACTTTCCGGATCAAACCCGCTGCCGTTGTCTTCGATGACAAGGCGCAGAGAGCGTTCATCTGATTCGATGGTCAGAAGTATGGTGTCTGCACCGCTATGTTTTGCAATATTATTAAGGGCTTCCTGGACAATACGATACATGGCCATCACAAGCGGAGCAGGGATACACTCTTCAGTTGTACGAATATGCTGTTTCACTGTGATATGGCAGTAGATACGCATGTATTCCTGGCAGTACCAGTCTATTGCCTCTATAATACCCAGGTCATCAATCATGGATGGGCGAAGTTCCATTTGAATGCGTCCGATATGTCCGGCGATGTTTTTTACAATATCAATGACTGTTTTGAGCATATCCCTCTGAGCCTGCTGCTCTGCCTGCAGGCTGTAATGCACATTTTCCACGCCGAATTTTACTGTTCCCAGAGATGGGCCGATATTGTCATGCAGCTCTGCGGCAAGCCGGCGGCGCTCTTCCTCTTGAGCTTCCAGCAGTTTGGTGGAAAGGTATTTGAGACGCGCTTCAGAGTCGCGGATGATTCTTTCGTTGTTTTTTCTACGGGTAATGTCTTCAACCATCACTGCAGAGCGGAGAATACATCCGGAATTATCGTGGATGACTATGACGCGTGAGAACATATACCGGGTACTGCCATCGGGCAGGATGACGCGGTATTCCGCGGCACTCTGCTCAATGAGGTCGGTGCCCCACTGGGTGTGGATCTGTTGCAGTATATGGGGTCTGTCTTCGGGATGAATGTGCTCAAGCAAAAGGAAAGGATTTTGCAGAAAGGCCTGTGCACGTGCCCCAAACATATTATAAAAAGATCGGTTGGCGTAGCTGATGGTGTTGGTATCCATCTCAACCAGGCAGAGCGCCTCCCGCAGGTTTTCTGCCAGTAAACGAAAGCGGCCTTCGCTCTCCCTGAGTGCTGCTTCCACTTCTTTGCGGTCTCGAATCTCTCGTCGCAGCAGGTCATTTTGCCGATTGATTTTTCTGGTACGCTTTTGTACCCGCAGCTCTAGCTCTTCGTGGGATCGGAGCAGGCGCTCCTCGCGATTGTTAATCTCGTCAATGAAGTAGCTGGTGGCCTTTGCCATGGCAGAAATTTCATCATTACCACTGACAACAATGGCAGCATTACCACCCTGCATATGGTCGACCATGGCTTTTTGTAGCGAGAGGATGCGGGTAATAACAGATCGGCGCAGGTAGGCAATGATGAGCATGGCACATATAAAGCATATCACAGGCAGTATTATGGCAAGATAGTTGGCCATTGATAATTGGTTGGTAAGTTTGGCCGCTTCCATTTCTATACGTTTTTTGATGGTATTAAGGATGGTATCTGTGGAATCTACAATGCCACTGGAGAGGAAGCGATTGCTGACAAGCCTGTCTTCCAGTTGCTTTCCGATACCAAGATGTTTTTCTGCCAAAAAAAACAAGCTATCATCGGCAAAGGCAAAGCGGGTAAGCTCTTCATGAATGGTAATATATTTTTTTTGAATGGAATCGGGCATGGCATTCAACAAACCCACAGCCGCCTCGTGGCGTTGGCGGTAGCGGAGTTCAAGACGGGCGACTTCTCCTGGCTCTTCTGCCACACCAACTGCCAGCAACAGGATGACACAGAGATTAAGGGTACGTATAATATCCTGTTGGGGGTCTGAGACTCCGGACTCCTTTGGCATGATGGTATCGTTATTCAGGCGTTCGCCAAGCCTGCGCACACGTCGGACTGTCTGAACTATTTGGTCTGCAACGGTCATGCGTTTGTTAATAATGTCTGAAATACCCTGCAGGTTCTTATGCAAGTTGCGAGACTGACTGACAAGTTTGTCCATTTCCGGAGGATACCCGTGCTGTTTCTGCAGGCTGGCTACCTGTTCTTCCCACTGTATAGTCGCGGCTTTAAAATCTTCGGTAAGAGATTCACGGATAAATTGGTTTTGAGCTGCCAGCACATCAGGTGTGCTGGCCTCCATATATTCGGACTGCCGTACCAGGTTGAACGTGCTCATAAGCGAAGGCAGGTCGCGAAGGATTATGCCGGAAACTGATTGTGAGGCGTGTCCAAAGGTAATGGCAATAAGTGCCGAGGCCAGTAGCATGCTGAAAACAATGACCGCCAGCCCAGCAGTGACCCGGGTGGAAATGCCCATCTCCATGCTGTGTATGGTCATGGATGCTCCTTTGCCCAGTATACGTTGTCCATAGGTGCAAGCAGGCCCCATAAAGACTCATTAAGCCCGCGTAGCCGGGTATCAAAAATCGAATTGTAGGGCATGGTGCCAATCCAGATCATGGGAAAGTCGTTGCGCACTATACGCTGAAAATCGGCATACAGCTTGCGACGTTTTTGTGGATCCGGCTCACGGCCTGCATCATCTAGTATCCTGTCTACTTGCGGGTTGCTGTAGCCAAGGGTGTTGGACCAGAGAACATCACGGTGGATATTGGTGGAATGATAGGTCCGGTGCACGCCGATGACTGGATCCCGCCACGAAAAGACTATGTCAAAAATTGCTTGAAAATTACCGGTGGCAACCTGTTGCGACCAGACGGTAAAGTCGAATTTTTCCTGTATGGACAGATCAATGCCGATAGTCCTGCTTAATCTGTGGCGCAGGTATTTGATGAGCGGCAAGGCAAGAGCGCTGTCACTTGGGGGGTAGTTGACATGTATGGTCATGCGTTTTCCCGAACGGTCTCGTGTATAGCCTGCTTCATCCAGCAAGCGGTTTGCTTCGGCAATGTCTACACGCAGCTTTTCATCCAGAGGGGTGTAAAACGGACTTTGCGGAGGAAGAGGGCCATCCATACTGACGGAACCCCCGCGGAAGATTTTGGTGACAATGAATTCGCGGTCTATGGTCAGAGCTAGAGCTTTACGTACGCGAACATCGTCAAAGGGCGGGCTTTGCAGATTGAAGCCCAGCCATGCCATGGGGGCAATATTTTCCATACCCTGCCTCGTGACGGTCAGGTGTGTTTGCTTGCGCAACTGCTCGTGGTGTTTTTTGAGTGAAGAAAACCCCATGAGGTGTACTTCTCCGCTTTGCAGGGCCATGGGGATTTCGTCTAGGCCGGGAAATAGCTTGAACTCTATGGTATCCAGGAACGGACGCTCCGGAATGAAAAAATTTTCAAATCGTGCAAGTTGAATGCGTTCTCCTGGCACATATGACATCAGTCTGAAGGGGCCGGATCCCACAGGCTTCCAGTTTGCCGGGTGACGGCGGATATCCTGTCGGTCACCATAAATATGTCTGGGCAGGATGGGGGTAAGCACTGGGGTAAGTATATAGAGCAGTGCGGGGCTGTAATGTTTGAGGTGGATGATTACAGTATGGGGATCTGGCGTATCGATGGACTCCACCGCCGAAAACATGGTCATGAAGGGATGGTATGTACGTACCGTATTAATGGAAAATGCCACGTCGGCAGAGGTAATCGGGGTGCCATCATGGAATAGTGCGTTTTTGCGTAGGTGCAGGGTGAGTGCACGTCTGTGGTTTGCATATTTCCAGCTTGTCGCAAGATAAGGCAGCACGTTGCCTGTGTTGTCAGTTCGTACCAGCCCTGCAAAAAGCTGCGTCCCCACAAGCCCGGTGAGAACTCCCGAATGCAGTGCCGGGTTTAAGTGGACGGGGGTGCTGTTGAGGGCAATAACGATATTTCCACCATGCTTATTCACCAGTACTGCGGGGGGAGAGCTTACGGGCTGTGCCTGTGCAACGGTGGTAGTGAGGACAAGAACCAGACAGGCGATACAGACTTGCAAGGAATGGTGTTGCATCAATCCTCCACCAAAAGGCCGTGTTGACGGGCATAGTTGGTAAGCGCAAGCACGTTATGCAGGTCCAGCTTGCGCATAATGTTGGAGCGATGGTTGTCAACTGTTTTTGGAGAAATATGTAACAGGGCGGCAATGGTTCTATTGGTATTGCCCTCTGCAACCATTTTTAGAATTTCTCGCTCACGGTCAGTAAGTGTGTCCAGCGACGATTCTTCTGCTTTTTTTCCATTGTTGGCGCAGTATACGTCCAAAACAAGACTGGCAAATTCGGAGCTGATGTATGATCGACCGGAAAGAATGGCTTGGATTGCCACATGAAATTCAGATTGATCAGCCATTTTTAACAAGTAGCCGTCGGCTCCGGCTTTTAGAGTTGTTCGCAGGTGTTTTTCTGTTGCATGCATGGAAACAACAAGAATTTTTGTTTCGGGAGCGAGTTGCTTGATTTGTTTGATGGCTTCAATACCACCCAGCTTGGGCATGGAAAGGTCTATGAGTATCAGGCAAGGGCGTAGCTCTTTCACAAGTTGAATGGCCTCTAGGCCATCCCCAGCCTCACCGACAACTTCAATATCTTGTTTGGCAGAGATAAGTGAACGGAGCCCTGCTCGAAATAAAGCATGATCCTCTATGATAACAATACGATGCTTTGTCATACACCAGTCACTTGTAGTAAAGTTGTAGGAAAGGCATGGCACATGCTACATGTACTCTACTGGTCAAACAGCAAGGATTTTTTTATACTGTTTGAAAGTACTATAACTCATTTGTGCCAGATTCGGAAATAATGCGAATAACCTTGTGAGAAGCTCTGATAAACAGGCAGGAAACGGTTAGAGTGGATACAGTGTAACCTGAATTCGGAGGGTGCCAGCCAAGTATGCATGTGTAACCGTGCTGTGTGGTTTTTGTATGATGCAGAGTAAGTTGCGTGTAAAAAAAGCCGGAGTACAACGGGGTACTCCGGCAAGAAGATGTATTCAGGCGGCGCTACAGCGTGGTGTTACGCACGGCCTCAAGAGTGCGGTCGAAGTCTTCTTGGGTATGTGCCAGCGACACCATGGCACATTCAAATCCAGAAGGGGCAAGGTACACGCCCTGAGCACGCATTTGCTGGTAAAATCGGGCATAGCGTGCGTTATCCGATGTTTTGGCACTTGCGTAGTCTGTCACCGGCGTACTGGTAAAAAATACGGTAAACATGGATGCAAGGTGATTGACTGTAACAGCGGCACCTTTTTTTGTGAGAATATGTTCCATTTCTGCGGCAAATGCACCAACATGTCGGGCCAATGCATCATAGTCGGTGTGTTTGAGCTGCTGGAGTGTGGCCAGGCCTGCGGACATGGCTACAGGATTACCTGACAGGGTGCCTGCTTGATACACATTGCCGCAGGGGGCAATGTGCTCCATAATGGCACGCTTGCCGCCATATGCGCCTACAGGCATGCCTCCACCGATGATTTTACCCAGCGTGGTCAGGTCGGGTGTGACGCCAAAGTATTGCTGAGCGCCACCGTATGCAAGGCGAAAACCTGTAATGACCTCGTCAAAGATCAGTACCGCGCCATATGCATCACACAGGGCCCGTAGCCCTTCCAAAAAGCCTTTCTGTGGAGGTATCAGCCCCATATTGCCTGCCATGGGCTCTACAATTACTGCGGCAATATCTTTGCCGCAGGCGTCGAACTGGGCCTGCACGCGCGCAAGGTCATTGTAGGGAGCCAGCAAGGTGTCTGCCACCACTGCCTCGGGCACGCCCGGTGTACCGGGGATGGACAGCGTGGCCATACCTGAGCCTGCACTCGCCAGAAATGCATCTGCATGTCCATGGTAGCAGCCTTCAAACTTAATGAGCTTGTTGCGGCCGGTGTAGCCTCGTGCAAGGCGCAGTGCTGACATGGTCGCTTCTGTTCCAGAGCTGACCATGCGCACCATTTCAATGCCGGGCACGGCATCAATGACCGCCTCGGCAAGAAGTACCTCGTTTTCGCAGGGCGCCCCAAAACTGGAGCCTTTTTCCACGGCTTCGTGGATGGCCTTGTTGACAGCGGGGTGGGCGTGCCCCAACAGAAGCGGACCCCACGATTCCACAAAGTCGATATACTCTGTGCCATCCACGCTATAGAGCTTGCTACCGCTGCCGTGAGTTATGAATACAGGGGAGCTCTCTACGCTGATGCAGGCGCGTACCGGGCTGTTTACACCGCCGGGAATAAGCTGCCGGGCGCGATCAAATAACGCTTGGGAACGATTCATGGCAAAATCCTTCATGTTGTCAACCGCGGCCTGTGTCGCGGCGGTATGGTTCCATGCTAGAAATAGGTCATGGAGGTTTTTTTCAGTTCTTTGATACTACTGAGCACCGCGTATTCATCCAGGGCGGTTTCACGACGCAAGGTTTCTATCACCTGTAGATATTCCTCTTTGTGACGCCCGTGGATCATGGTGAAGAGTGTATAGGGCCAGTCCGGCGCGTTGGATGGCCGGTAGTAGCAGTGTGAGATCAACGGATGCTGTGCGGCTTTGGCTCCCAGCTCGTCCACTTGGGTGCTGTCGGCAATCCAGGCCACCATGGCATTATGTGTGTAGCCTGCATTCTGGTGTTTCAGGCTGGCGCCAAAACGTCGGATGGAACCTTCTGCCTTCATATGGCGCAGCAGTTCCAGAACCGCCTGTTCGCTGACCCCCACTTGGGCAGCAATATCGGCATAGGGGGTGGCGCTGTCCGGCAGATCGGTTTGCACAATGCGTAAAATAGCCCTTTGGGCCTCAGTAAGGTGTTGTGTCATGGCAGGTCTCCCGTAGGGTTACCGTTCAGTTGTTACCCGTTCGTGGGCCGTGATGCAACCATGAAGCACGCTTGAGTCTGGGGGAGCTTTGCAGTATGTGCCTGTATATATCGGCTGTGGGTTTGGCGAAAAATTATGTTATGGTTGGCTTTGGTTGGGGAATGGCATGAAAATAGTTGTTGCAGGTGGAGGAAGCTGGGGGACCGCCCTTGGGCATGTCGCGGCTGCCAATGGTCATGATGTGTGCCTGTTGGTACGTGATGCCGGACAGGCGCGCGCCATTGCCGTTGAGCATATGAATACGGCCTACCTGCCGGGAGTACTTTTGCATGAGGGGGTGCATGCCACAACGCATTGCGAAGAAGCCATGCAAGGTGTCCAGGTACTGCTCATGGCTGTGCCGTGCCAGCATTTTCGCGAGGTATTGCACCGCCTTGTCCCGCTGGCACCGCCGGGACTCACCGTGATATGTGCCAACAAGGGTATTGAAGTAGATAGCCTGTGTACTCCATCACAGGTCGTTGCGCAGGAGTTTGCAGGGGCGACATATGATTTTGCCATGCTCTCGGGCCCTTCTTTTGCCCTTGAAGTGGTGCAAAACGTGCCCACGGCAGTGGTCATGGGATGCGCGGACAGTACATTGGGTGGTATGCTGCGCCAGGTTTTTTCATATGGTCTGTTCCGGACGTATTCCAGTACGGACGTGCGTGGTGTGGAGCTGGGTGGTGCAGTGAAAAATGTTATTGCCATTGCAGCGGGTCTGGCCGATGGGCTGGAATATGGGGACAATGCGCGTGCGGCACTCATTACCAGAGGTTTGGCCGAGATGAGTCGGTTGGGTGTGGCCATGGGAGCCCGTGAGGCTACCTTTATGGGGCTTTCGGGGTTGGGTGACCTGGTCTTGACTTGCACAGGTGATGTATCGCGTAACCGTCGGGTGGGCCTTGGTCTGGCCAGAGGAATGAGCCTTGCAGAGATAACAGAGCATATGGTGGCCGAAGGTGTCAGAACCACAGATGCCGTGTATGCTCTGGGGCGCCGGCTGCATGTTGAGTTGCCCATTACCGAAGCCGTGTACGCCGTGTTGTATAATGGCAAGGACCCGCGTATTGCTGTGCGTGAGCTCATGGGCAGAGACCTGAAAGAGGAATAGGACTTGCCGGTGACCGAGCAATGGCCGTTTGCCCTGCACCCCAAGGGGGTAAGGAAGATGGTACGCATTTTTTTGTTGCGCTGTGCTGGTTGCGTGCGTACCTCAGGGCTTTGATATGCAGGAAGGGAACAGGCTGCTCGTGCATTATGCCTGTCCCAGAAATGACAGCCATGCTTTGCGTCTTCTGGGGCCATCAAATTCACAAAAGTAAATTTTTTGCCATGTTCCCAACAGCAGCTGCCCGTTATCAACGATAATCATTTGATTACAGCCAAACATACTGGACTTGATGTGTGCGTCAGAGTTGCCCTCGGCATGCAGGTATCCTTTTTGTTGCGGAACAAGCGCTCGCATGGTTGTAATGATATCGCGCACAACATCCGGGTCGGCGCCTTCGTTGATTGTAATGGCTGCCGTGGTGTGCGGGCAAAAAACCACCAGAGCGCCGTTGATCCAGCCTTTTTCGCGTATACGCTGCTGGATGGTGCCTGTGATATCCACGAGCTCTTCTCGGCAGCAGGTTGGGATGTCGATTGTTTCCACGCTGGGGCTCCTTGTGGGCTGATGTATAGGGTGAAAGACTGAAAATGCGTTTTACAGCGGCTGGTGCATTCTGCGTTGTGCCGTGTCCGCGAATGTTGTGGAGATAAAATGTTCCGTGCAACTTGCGAAGCCGTTACGCACAGCAGGAGGTTTGCATGCCGGTAGTTATGGGCACCGCAGGGCATATTGATCACGGTAAAACCACTTTGGTCAAGGCGCTTACAGGTATTGACTGTGACAGACTGGGAGAAGAGAAGCGACGTGGTATTACCATTGAGCTTGGTTTTGCCTTTATGGCTCTGCCGCAGAACAGGCGGCTGAGTATTGTAGATGTGCCCGGCCATGAAAAGTTTGTCAAAAATATGGTTGCCGGGGCTTCCGGTATTGATTTTGTCATGCTTGTCATTGCCGCTGATGAAGGAGTTATGCCGCAAACTCGTGAGCATTTAGAGATTTGTGCCTTGCTGGGCATAACAAACGGCCTTGTTGTCCTGACCAAGGTGGATATGGTGGATGAAGAGTGGTTGGCCCTTGTGCAGGAGGATGTGCGAGAGTTTCTTGTTGGCAGCTTTTTAGAGGACGCACCTGTTTTTTTGGTATCCGCCGCCAGTGGGCAGGGGCTGGACGCCTTGCAAACCTATCTTGCGGAAAAAGAGCTTTCATTACAGCCGGAACGCCGTTCTGACTTGTTTCGTTTACCCGTGGACAGAGTTTTTACCATGCGAGGCCACGGGACTGTGGTCACCGGGACCATGATTTCCGGCTCGGTGGCCTTGGGGGACGATTTGGAGCTGGCTCCTTTGGGTAGGCGCGCCAAAGTGCGCGGGCTGCAAAGCCATGGGACTACGGTAGAACTGGCCCCGGCAGGGTATCGTACTGCGTTGAACCTGGCAGGTCTTGAGGTGGAGGATATCCGGCGGGGGGATGTGTTGGTACTGCCTGGTACCCTGTATCCGGCCACGGTGTGGGCAGTGCGCATGACATGCCTGTCTTCTGCTCCCACCCCTCTGAAAAACAGGACAGAGGTCCATTTTCATCATGGAGCGCGTGAGATACAGGCCCGCGTATACTTTATGGACCGCGACGCATTGATGCCGGGTGAGACATGTGTTTGCCAGGTGCATTTTCCCGAGACCATGGCAGGGGTATTTGGCGACAGGTGTGTGGTGCGGGCGTTTTCTCCGCTGCGTACGGTAGCGGGCGGTGTGGTGGTACATCCTGCAAGTAGTGCGTTGCGCCGCAAGGATGCACAATTCATGGAAAAAAAGGCCCTGCTGGAAGAATTGGCCACTGCTGGAGCAGAGCGGCGTATTGTCGTGCACCTTGCCCTAGCAGGGGAGTCTGGTTGCAGTTTTCGGCGTTTACGTGTGTTGACCGGTATGGAGTCCAAAGAGCTGGAAAAAGCCTTGGGCAAACTGGGTAGCGCAGGGCAAGCCTTTGTTTTCGATAAAGAGGCCAGGCGTTATGTGTGGGGAGAGACCATGGAGCGCCTTGGTTCATCCTGTACTGTATTTTTGCGTGCTTATCATGCCAAAGAGCCCCTGCGTCCGGGGCTGGCACGAGGAGAACTGGCTTCTGGATGGGGGCGGGGTCTTCCTCCTCGGTTGGTACATTTCATAATCGAGCGGCTGGTTCGTACCGGGGCGGTCATGCTAGAGCAAGATATCATACGGCTACCCGGCCACACAGTGTCTTTGGCAGCTGACCAGCAGGGGATACGTGAGGCGCTGGTGGCAGCCTATTGCAAGGGCGGAACAGCTCCGCCCAATATGAAAGATGTGCTTGAACCGCTGGGCGTGACAACGAAGGAGGTCGCGCAGGTTTTTACCTTGTTGCGGAGTGAAGGCATACTAATACGCGTTAAAGATGACATGTACTATCATACTGATGCCCTGGCTGCGTTGCAGGGGCAGCTGATGGACTGGTTCGCCACCAATGAGGATATTGGCCCCAATGAGTTTCGTGAACTGACGGGTTTGTCACGAAAATACGTAATTCCATTATTAGAGTATTTTGACAGAGAGCGTGTGACCATGCGCGTGGCTGACAGGCGGGTGCTCAGAAAAAAATAGCGGACGTTTCCATGGATACGGTTGTGTTTGGCATGGCCTGCCATGTGCAAGGGTACTGAGTCTGAATCGTCCGGAGTCCGGTGCAAAAAAGAACCCCTGGAGCGGGGTTCTTTTATGGAAAGGTTGTGTGCTTTTTTGTGGAGTGCTGGACAGTTTTTTTGGGCGGTGCTGACATTGTCAAAGGGGATATATACAAAAACACGTCCCCGCCAACCGGTGGGGACGTGCACGGGTACAAACTATATTTTATCTTTCAGCTGGTCTAGCGGCGTCCGCCACGGTCATCGCGTCTTCCGCCACGATCGTCGCGCCTGCCGCCACGGTCATCGCGGGGCTTGCGCGGAGGGCGTGCCGTGTCTGCAGGGTCCCATTCGACCCCTTGGGCTTCAAGCAACACGGCCTTGCGCGATGCGCGCACACGACCGTCATTGATTTCAATGACTTTGACTTCTATATCCTGTCCAAGCTGGACAACGTCTTCGGTTTTTCCTACCCGAGCCGTGTCAAGCTGTGAGATGTGTACCAATGCTTCGCAGTTGGGCAATAGCTCCACAATGGCACCGATTTCCATGACCTTGCGCACTTTTGCGGTGTAGTTCTTGCCCAGTTCGGGGCGTTGGTCATAGTACAGGACCATTTCGCGAGCCATATCCATGGCCTCTTTGGTAGGGGCAAAAATAGAAATTTTGCCGCTATCTTCAATATCAATGGAAGCACCGGTGGCCGCGGTAATGGCTTTGATGTTTTTGCCGCCAGGGCCGATGATGACGCGAATAATCTCTGGATTGACTTCCACTACGCTGAGCTGGGGTGCGTACTCGGACAGCTCTTTGCGAGGAGCGGCAATTGCCTTGCCCATCTCGTCAAGGATATGCAAGCGTGCTTCACGCGCTTGGGCAAGGGCACGGGCCATAACTTCCGGCGGCAATCCGTCAATTTTTATATCCATCTGCACTGCAGTAACGCCATCGGCGGTGCCTGCAATTTTAAAGTCCATATCACCCAGGGCATCTTCATCACCCAGAATATCTGTCAGTATGAGAAACTGATCATCTTCTTTGATCAGGCCCATGGCAATGCCGGCAACGGGTGCTTTTACGGGCACACCGGCATCCATCAAGGCCAAGCTGCCACCGCACACCGCGGCCATGGAAGAAGAACCGTTGGATTCCAGGGTTTCAGCCACCAGACGCAAGGTGAAAGGAAAGTTTTCTGCCGAGGGCAGTACCGGGCGCAGTGCGCGTTCGGCCAAAGCTCCATGGCCAATCTCGCGACGGGAAACGCGTACGGGTTTTACTTCGCCCACGGAGTAAGGAGGAAAGTTATAATGCAGCATGAACCGTTTGGTCACGTCGCCAGTAAGCGAGTCCATGCGTTGCTCGTCTGTCGTACTGCCAAGCGTGCTTACCACAAGGCTTTTTGTTTCGCCACGTGCAAAAATGGCAGAACCATGTGTGCGAGGCAAGGCACCGGCTTCAATACAAATGGGGCGAACGGTCTTGGTGTCACGGCCATCAATGCGCATACCTTCTTTGAGAATACGCTGGCGTACAATGTGCTTTTCAAGTGCGGACAGTAGATCTGCAAGGGCATTGAGCCGCTCGGGAGCGTCAGCAAAGGCGGAATCTTCGAGCAGTGCAGCTTGCACTTTGTCTTTGACAGCTTTTTTGGCAGCCTTGCGCGACATTTTCTCAGGCACCTGCAACGCAGCGCTGAGCTCTTCAGTGGCAAGGGCAGCAATTTTTTCTTTAAGCTCGGTATCTTCTTCAGGGGTAGTGAACGGAGCCTTGGGCTTACCAGCCATGGCACGCAGTTCTTCCTGCATGTCAATGAGGGGCTGTACCTGCTGGTATCCCCACTCCAAGGCTTCGGCAATGACTTCTTCAGGAATAAACTCGGCTTCGCCTTCTACCATGACAAGGGCGTCACGTGTGGCGGCAATAACCAGATTGAGATCAGCCTGTTCGGCTTCCTGTATATTAGGATTAAGAACAAACTCTCCGTTGATACGACATACACGCGCTCCGGCAACTGCCACTTCCAGGGGAGCGCTAGAGAGCATGGCAGCTGCGGAAGAGCCGCAAAGCGCCAAGACATCAGAGTCGTTTTGTTGATCAGCGGAAATAACATTGGCCAGAATTTGCACTTCGTTTTTGAATCCTTTGGGAAATAACGGGCGCAAGGGTCTGTCAATGAGGCGTGAAACAAGGGTTTCACGTTCGCTGGGACGGCCTATTTCGCGGCGGAAGAAGCTACCGGGTATACGGCCAGCAGCATACATTTTTTCTGTATAGTCCACGACCAAGGGAAAAAAGCTGATTTCGCGTTCCAGGGCCTGGGTACACACGGTGCAGAGCACGACTGTACCGCCGCACTGAATCCATACAGCGCCGTCGGCCTGGTTGGCCAGTCGCCCTGTTTCCATGATGATTTCTTTACCGCCTACCATGGCGGTGACGCGTTTTGCGTCAAAGATATTTTCCATAATGTCAGAATCCTTTTCTTGGTGAAGGGGATTCCGGGAAGAGGGCCATCTCTTGGTATGGCCCTCTTCCCGGACCCCCCTTTCACATGCGTTGTGGGCGGTGCTACCGCCGGATGTATAAAATAGGGGAACCCCGCGTGGGGTTCCCCTGTACGTGCCTATTTTCTCAGGCCCAGCTTCTGGATAAGGGCGCGGTATCGCTGAACATCTTTTTTTGCAAGATATTTCAGCATGTTGCGTCGTTGGCCAACCAGTTTCAGCAGGCCAGTACGGGAATGATAGTCCTGTTTATGCGACTTGAAATGGTCGGTCAGGTAGGTGATGCGTGCTGTAAGCAGCGCTACCTGCACCTCGGGCGAACCGGTATCACCCTCGTGTTGACCGTATTCATCAATAATGGACTTTTTTTCTTCCGGAGTCATTACCACAGCAAGTTACCTCCAAGTAACGGGTTATGTGTTCCACAGCCCCCGCACAACAGCCCATACGGGCATACTGTGTTTAATCTGTGTTTTTGCCAGTGCCAGTGGTTCACCTTCTTCAGTAAGCAGCATGGCCTGCACGTCTTCGACAAAGGACGCTTCGGCCATGTCTGACGCAGCATACGGATGAGGCATGCCGTTTTTTACTCGGGCCGCAGCCGCACGATCAAGATGCAACTTGGGCCAGTACGGCAAAGCCTTGTCCAAAGGTATAATCCACTGTGCCAGCATCGCGGGATAGGCAAGCACGTCATCCAGACTCTGTGCCTCGTCCAGCGAAAACGGGTGGCTGTATTCCCGGATGAGTTCGGTCAGCACAGCGCCGCACCCTAAACGAACCCCCAAGCTGTGGGCCAGGGATCGTATATAGGTGCCCGAACTGCAATGTACCCGGAAACGCACAAACGGCAGCTCTATACTGAGCACGTCCGCTTGTGAAATATCAATACGCCTGATCTTTACAGGTGTTTCTTTACCTTCACGCGCCAGTTTATACAAGGGGCGCCCCTTGTATTTCGCGGCGGAGTATGCCGGAACCTCTTGTGCTGATACACCGTGCCACTCTGCCACAACCTGAGAAACATGCTGTGGTGTGACATGATTCCATGGGGCCGTGGCCACCGTTTGGCCTTGTGCGTCCCATGTATCTGTGGTGCGTCCCAGCTCCAGGGTACCGGAGTATATTTTTTTGCCACCTTGCATAAGATGGTCAGAAATTTTTGTGCCCTGCCCCAAAAGTACTAGCAAAACGCCCTGTGCCATAGGGTCAAGCGTACCGGCATGACCGATTTTTTTGTGTCCCAGGCGTTTTATTTGGGCAATACATTGAGCCGAGGTGGGGCCCTTGGGCTTATTTAGTACCAAAACTCCATCCAATGGAGCAGGTGTGGCAGTAGCCATAACGCTATGTGCCCTCCGCGTCCAGCACAAGATTACGTGCCATACACAAAATGATATGCTCCATTGCCGACTCCAGGGGCATGTCCAATGAGACACCAGCAGCATTGTGGTGCCCGCCGCCGCCCAGATCGGCGGCTACGCGGCGTACATTGATATCGCCATTGGAGCGCAGGCTGACTTTGGATCGGCTCGGGCCATCATCTCGCACAGTAACAGCAACCTCTACCCCTTGGATGCGGCGCATGTAATCTATTATGCCTTCGGCATCAGCCAGTTTGGTGCCGGTTGCCTCAAGCATGGTATCACTGATAGCCAGTGCAGCGAGACGTCCTTGATGCACAACACGCACTTGCCCCATCAGCAGGCTCCACAGCCGCATGCGGTTTAGGCTCCACATGCTGTGCAGCTTGGGGCCGGTCTGTCTGAGGTCAAGACCAGAACGCAGGATATCCGCAGCCAATTCAAGCGTTTGAGATGTCGTATTGGAAAAATTGAACGAACCGGTGTCACTTACAAGGGAGAGATACAGAGCTTCGCCTTGCGCCCCCGCAAGGGGAGTGCCCAGCTCGTGCATGATGTGTCCTAGCATTTCACCGGTGGCTGCGTATTGGGGAGCGACCCAGTTGATGGTGGCAAATTCGGAGTTACCGGGGTGGTGGTCAATGTTGATGCTGGGCACATGGGCAAGCATGTCCTGGATTTCCTGCCCTGCACGATGTGCATCGGCACAATCAAGCATGATGAGCCGATGAGGTGTAAAATCATGCATGTCTTCAAGGCGGGTAATACATGGGGCGCCCATATCCAGCCAGCGAAAGTGCTCAGGTATGCCGGAAGCGTTGAATAACAGCACCTGCTTATCCATATGGCGCAAGGCATGGGCAAGTGCAGCCATGGAGCCTATGGCATCACCATCGGGATTGTAGTGCCCGGCAACAAGAAAACAATCTTCCTGACGCAGTATGTCTGCTATATGTGCTGGAAGGGATGAGCAGAGAGTGGCTTTCTGCATGATCGTGTTCCTTGGCGCTTATTGCGCAGCAAAAAATTCCATATGACTATACGTCATTTCTTCCGGGCAGGCTGCTTCCATCATACCGAGGCATTTTGTAAGCCTACCCTGCAGGTGGCACTCACAATTGCTCACAGTGACTACGGCCAGAGAGAGCCTGCACAGTGACTCCTGGCTGCCTACTTCGGCAATGGACACATTGAACTTGGTGCGTACTTTTGCTTTCAGGCTGGAGGCAATGCGCCGTTTACCCTTGAGTGAACTATTCCCGTGCAGCGTGTACTCCACTGTCAAAATGCCAATAACCATAAGACATGTTTACCGTTTTTGCACAGAGTTCCGAGTGGGGCTGGAAAAGACAGAACAAAACCATCATGGCGTTGTCATGCTACCCCGGCCTGGGGCAAACAGTATGCACCAGGCCGGAGGCAGTAGTAAGCAAGTTTAATCAAGGGTTGCGGTTTCTTCGACTTCTTCAAAGGCTTCAATAACGTCGCCTGTTTTTATGTCATTGAATTTTTCCAGTCCCATACCGCATTCGTACCCTTTGGCCACTTCTTTGACATCATCTTTAAAGCGCTTGAGGGAATTGAGGCGCCCTGTGTAGATGACAATACCGTCGCGTAGCAAGCGGACCTTGGTGTTGCGCACGATTTTACCATCGGCCACATGACAGCCGGCTACCGTGCCCACGCGGGGCACACTGAAGGTCTCGCGGACCTCTGCCTGGCCAAGATAGACCTCTTTGACCACAGGGGCCAACAGGCCTGCCATGGCAGACTTGATCTCTTCCGAGAGCTTGTAGATGATATCGTAGAAGCGGATATCCACTTTTTCCTGATCTGCAACTTCCTTGACTTTTGCCGTAGGACGTACGTTAAAGCCAATGATAATGGCATCAGAGGCCGAAGCCAGCAGAATATCAGATTCTGTAATGGCACCCGCGCCACTGTGGATGATCTCCACCCGGACTTTTTCAGTCTGCATTTTGGACAGCGCATCGCTGATGGCCCCCACAGAACCCTGCACATCTGCTTTGAGCACAATGTTGAGTGTCTGGGTCTCGGCGTCATCTTTGCGGCGTGCGAGGAATGTTTCCAGGGTGACCTTACTTTCGCGGGCAAGATCACGTTCGCGCTGTTTGATGGCACGTTGCTCGGCAATACGGCGAGCGAGTTTTTCGTCCTTGACGCAGATAAACTCTTCGCCGGCCACGGGTACACCTTCAAACCCCTGTACTTCTACAGGCACAGAAGGGCTGGCCTCTCTGGCTTTTTTGCCTTGATCATTAAACATGGCACGCACACGGCCACTGTATACACCGCAGACAAAAGCATCGCCATGTTTGAGCGTACCTTCTTGGATAAGTACGGTACCCACAGCGCCGCGTCCTTTGTCAAGCTTGGCTTCCACAATGCGGCCCCGGGCCAGCTTGTTGGGGTTGGCCTTCAGCTCCATAACCTCGGCTTGCAAGGCCAGCATTTCGAGCAACTCATCCAGCCCTTCGCGGGTTTTGGCGGAAACATACGAAAAGATGGTTTCGCCGCCCCATTCTTCGGACACAAGATCAAGTTCGGCCAGCTCACGCATGACACGTTCGCGGTTGGCACCTTCCTTGTCAATTTTATTGACGGCAACCACAATGGGCACACCGGCCGCTTTGGAGTGGCTGAGTGCTTCACGGGTCTGGTCCATGACACCATCGTCGGCAGCCACTACAAGAATGACAAGATCCGTTACCTGTGCACCCCTGGCACGCATGGCCGTAAATGCTTCGTGGCCCGGCGTATCAAGGAAGACAATGTCTCCACGTTTGGTGCTGACATGGTAGGCACCAATGTGCTGTGTAATACCGCCCGCTTCACCAGTTGTCACACTGGATTTGCGGATGGCATCAAGCAAGGATGTTTTACCGTGGTCAACGTGCCCCATGATGGTGACAACAGGGGGGCGAGGCAGCAAGGCCTCTTCAACATCCGTCTCTTGAGGCAGCAGGAATTCTTCTTCAGAGAAGCCCACCTTTTCCACTTCGTATCCGAATTCGCTGGCAACCACAGTTGCAGTATCAATATCCAGAGACTGGTTGATGGTGGCCATGGCTCCCAGCGCCATGAGTATTTTAATGACCTCGGGCGCTTTGACACCCATCTGGTGCGCGATGTCCGATACGCGAATGGCTTCATCCACTTTAATTTTTCGTTTGGCCGCACGCTGAGGTATTGTTGCGGATGCTTTGGCCTCGGGCTTGCGCTTACCTTTTTTACTGCGGTTCCAGTTGCCACCAGATTCTTCGCGCAGCTTTTTACCACCCACGCGGTCGCTCATGCCGTCAAATTCGACTGTACGACGTCCTTTTTGGCGCTTCTTTTTGCTCTGACCATCTGCAAAAGGTGAAGAGGGCGCAGGGGCCGGTTGCCCATACGAGGGCGCAGGGCGCCCGCCTGCGGGGCGCGGTCCTGAGGACCTGC
Source organism: uncultured Desulfovibrionaceae bacterium (assembly GCA_964593925.1). GTDB lineage: Bacteria > Desulfobacterota > Desulfovibrionia > Desulfovibrionales > Desulfovibrionaceae > Oleidesulfovibrio. The sequence goes on from CAZQKM010000009.1 coordinate 25,896, forward strand.
CAGCACCACTCGGGCGCGGAGCATGATCCGGGCGTGGGGTTCGGTTGACCGCAGGGGCTGCAACGGGATCAGGCCGGGAAATGACACGAACCTGTGGGGTGAGCTCTTCTTCGCGTTTTTTCTTTTTTTTCTTTTTGGGAGCCTCATCGGCTTCGTCTGTGGCCATGGGGGCTTCTTGCCCTTCTGGCTCTATGGCGACTTCATAGCGTCGTTTTTCCGCGGGGGCACCCTGGGGCTCATCCACGGATTCTTCGGTGGCAGGAGGGGGCGGCTTGGCTGCGGCAAGGTCGCTTTCAGTTTCAATTTCGGCAACAGGTTCAGGCTGTACTTCCTGCGGATAAATAATCCGGGCGTTGGGCACTTCCTGGACAGTATTTTCAGAAACTTCTGTCTGGGCTGGAGCACTGGCGTCCAAAACCCTATTGTCGGATGCCTGTACATCTGCCTCTGGGGCAGATGTTTCCGCTACTGCCTGCACCCCGGGGGTGGGCGTAAGGGGGCTCTCCGGCTGCACAGGAGCCTTACTTGCTTTGGCGGCGGAAGGCCTGCGACGGCGGATGATGACATCAGACGTATTGTCTTTGGTATCCGCAGAGTTTTCCTGCATTTGGCCACGCACTTTGCGTGCCTCTTCGGTAGTAAGAGTGCTCATGGCGCTTTTTGCCTGGATATGCAGCTTTTTGGCAGCGGCGAGCACCTCACGCGAGGTACTACCGAGCTCTGCAGCCAGGTCCCTAATCTTGATTTTTGTTTCGCTCATGCGTGAACCCCTTGCACTTTCTCCGCCAGCCCCGGAATTTCGGGAACCGCTCCCTGCACTGCCCGTTGTCACAAACGTAATACCCTCTACCCGGCAGGGTTTGGGATTCATCAGCCACGGGGTCGCCGCAAGGCTCACCCGGGGGACAGACGTAACGCAAGAGATCGGTCTTTGCAAATCGTCTTCTGCAAATGACGCAGGTGCGTATCGGAATATGTTTTTGCCCGCAGTTCTCTGTCATACGGACTAGTGGATCTGTTCCTCGTCTGTAGACGCAGTTACGCTCTGTTTCGTTTCCTCTTCCCCGGCATCAGGCTGCGCGGGGGCAAGGAAGTTAATGGCAGCTCGTAGATCCGAAATTTTTTCGGGAGTCAGCCCTTCAACCGTCATGAGCTCTTCGTCAGCAGCATCGCGTAATTCCTCAATGGACGAAAAACCGGCGGTCACAAATTGCTCGATGGGCACTTCTGCCACACTGGCTAGCTGTTCAAGTCCGCGGCCAATGGCGTTGGCCTCATTATAGCGGCTTTCCGTATAAATATCTATTTTCCAACCCAGTAGCTTAGAGGCCAACTTGACGTTTTGCCCCTTTCTGCCAATGGCATTGGTCAATTGGTCATCGGGCACGACCACTTCAAGCATATTTTCCTCTTCATCCACGATGATACGACTGATTACCGCGGGACTGAGGGCGTTACGGGCGTAAGTTGCAATGTCTGGACTCCAGACTACAATATCGATGCGTTCGCCGCGCAGCTCTTGTACGATGTTTTGAATACGGGAACCGCGAATACCCACACAGGCACCCACAGGGTCCACATCACGATCTCGCGACGCTACAGCCACTTTGGCGCGGTTACCCGGGTCACGGGAAACTCCCATGACCTGTACAGTTTCGTCATCCACTTCAGGCACTTCGCGTTTAAAGAGCGCGGCCATATAGTTCGGGTGCGAACGCGAAACAATAACCTGCGGCCCGCGTCCTTCTTTACGTACTTCGACAATGAGGGCTTGCACGCGATCGCTACGCTTATAGTGCTCTCGCGGTATTTGCTCATCCTTGGGCAGCAAAGCCTCGGTACGCCCAAGGTTGATGACCCAGCCCGCTTTGTCACGGCGCTGGATGATACCGCTGGCTACCTCATTTTGCCGGTCTTTAAATTCTTCGTAGATAATTTCCTGCTCGGCATCCCGCATACGCTGGATGATAACCTGCTTGGCAGACTGTGCAGCAATACGTCCCAGGTCTTCCACCTTCAGGCGGAATCCCATTTCGTCGTCCAATTGCACACTGGGGTCGTGGGCAGAGGCCTCTTCCAGAGAAATTTGTGTGGCCTCGTCTACAACGTCTTCTGTAACAATTTTAAATTGATAGACCTCAATTTCTCCGGTATCTTCATTGAAATTGACTTCAAGATCAAGCTCGTCGCCGTACTTGCGGGTGACGGAGGTACGCACTGCTTCTTCCAGCGTCTCAATCAGCATTCCGCGATCAAGACCACGGTCCTTGCTGATCTGGTCTATGGCTTTCTTTAATTCCATGCTCATGGGGAACTCCTCCGACTCAATCTGTCCGACCCGACCGCGGATGTTTTTGACCTTTTTCATGGTCAAAGCGGTAAACGAGCTTTGCTTTTTTTACTTCGGCCCAGCGGGCATTGAGCTGCACGTCCGTGGCTGGCCGAACCCCGGCAAGCGGGTCCACTGAAATGATAAAGCCGTCGCCGTCCACGGATTCAATGATACCTGTAAATTTTTTACGCCCCGGAAATGCATCCGCAGGAGCGCGTAACACCAGCTCCACTGCATGGCCCTTGTACGCAGCCATCTGCTCAATAGTGAACAACGGGCGTTCAAGGCCGGGGGACGACACCTCAAGCGTATACGCACCTGTGATGGGGTCTTCGACTTCAAGGGCAAGTCCGATGTGGCGTGAAACCAAGGCACACTGGTCAATGGTGACACCTTGCGGGCCGTCAATATACACACGCAGTACAGATCTGCCCCCCTGCATAAATTCCATGCCCCACAACTCAAGATCAAAAGAGCGGATGACCGGTATGATAAGTTTGTGTAGCTGCTGGTACATGGCATGTTCCTGCCGGGGCTTTTCGTACATTCACTGTAAAAAAAAAAAGGGAGGCCTCACGGCCACCCCGCATTCGACCGCCTGAGCAGTCACAGGATGTATTCTACACGACATTCATAAGTATGTCTGTGCCCCAATTAAATAAATGCACACATACTTCCTATTAAAACGTACAGTAGAACTAGGACCTTGTATTCCAGTGTAGCGGGTGCTGTCAATGGTTGAATCCAAAAAAAATGATGTGCCTGTATATGTCTGTTGGCAAAAAAGGTGGCCCGTATGTTGCATGTAGGCCCTCAGCAGTTGTCGGATATATGCCGCAGCGAAGGAGACAGATATGCAAGATAGTACGTATAGCGCGTTATTTGGGGCGCTTACCAATGAACATAGGCTGAGTAGCATTGCCAACAATCTGGCGAATGTGAATACCACGGGCTACAAAAGAGACGTATTGTCCTTTAAGGATACGTTTATTTCTTTTGCCCATGATGAAGTTATGGAGCCCCTTTCCAATGTACGTTCCAAAAAAATGTTTCCCGAGCCGGTTCATATTGCCAAGCCGCGTCTTGCCGTGGCCATGACGGATTTTTCGCAGGGTGGCCTAAAATTGACAGGCGCACCGTTGGATGTGGCCATTCAGGGAGAGGGTTTTTTTAAGGTGCGCACACCCGAAGGGGAGTTTTACACGCGTAACGGCAACTTTCGTCAGACTTCTGACGGCCAACTTGTGACACAACAGGGGTGGCCCGTGTTGGGGGCAGGGGGGGATATCCAGTTACCGCCACGTACCCGTATTGTCATGGCGGAAGACGGTAGCATTTTTGCCGATGGTGATAATGTGGGGCAAATTCAGGTGGTTAGCGTGGACCCTCTAGCTAGCCTTGAAAAGCAGGGGCATGGGCTTTTTCGTCTGCGTGATGGGGCGGGGGGGCAGGAGGTGCCAAAGGAGAACCCCATGGTGCTGCAAGGCTTTGTGGAAACAGCCAACGTGGAGGTTGTCTCTGAAATGGTTAACATGATTGAGGCACACCGGCAGTTTGAAGCCTATCAAAAGATAATACAGGCTGCGGACGCCGTGGACAAGATGGTAACAACACAGGTCGGCAGAAGCCGCGTGTAAGTATACATTAAAGGCATGGAGGATTGCAGCCATGATGCGCTCTCTTTGGACAGCAGCCACGGGCATGATTGCCCAACAGATTAATATTGATACCATTTCGAATAACCTTGCCAACGTAAATACGTTGGGGTTCAAAAAAAGTAGGGCCGAATTTGAAGACCTGATGTATCAGAACATGAAAATCGCAGGCTCCATCACCGGCAATGGGCAGCAGATACCCACGGGTATTCAGGTGGGTCTTGGGGTACGCCCAACCACTGTGCACAAGTTTTTTACCCAGGGTGATTATTCCAACACGGGCAACCCGTTGGATCTTGCCATTGAAGGAGACGGCTTTTTTCGTGTGATGGTGAACGGTGAGCCGGCATACACGCGGGCTGGTGCGTTCAAGCTGGATCAGGACGGTACAGTGGTAAACGCCAACGGTTATCCGCTGGAGCCGGAATTTACCGTGCCTCCCGAGACAAAAAATGTGGTGGTGACGGAAAACGGCCATATTGCTGCACTGGATAAAAATGGTCAGGAGCTGGCCGCTGCCGAGATACCTTTGTATACCTTTATCAACCCTGCCGGGCTACAGGCCGCGGGGCGAAACCTGTACCTTGAGTCCGAGGCTTCGGGGGTGGCTGTTGAGGGGGTACCCGGTGAAGATAATGTAGGCACCGTGGCACAAGGATTTTTAGAAATGTCCAATGTGGAAGTGGTGGATGAGATGGTCAACATGATTGTAGGCCAGCGTGCGTACGAAATGAACTCCAAGGCTATCCAGACATCTGACCGCATGTTGCAAACGGCAACCCAGCTTAAGCGGCAGTAATCGCGGAGGTAAGGCGTAATGGCGGGCCTGTTTTGCAAAAAGCCGTGGTACGGCGCAGCAATTATGCTGCTGGGTATATGTGCCGTTGCGTCGGATATGGCATATGCCTCCATGGGAGCGTGGCGTTTGGAACTGGTCGGAGCCGCTGTGGTACGCGGCGATACAGTGCGCCTCGGCGAGATAGCCCGGCCCGTAGGCGACATACCAGAGGATCTGTGGCGTACTCTGTCTCAAAAGCCGTTGTGGTCCGCACCCGACAAGGTCGGCAAGGCCATGAGTATCACAGGTCCACGTCTGAAGCGCGCCATGCGGACACATCTGCCCGAGTATTATCATAACTGTCTGTATCCTCCCTCCATGGTTATTCAAAAAGGGGGAGAGCTGTACGATGAGGCTGCATTACGCACTATCGTTACCAAAGCTTTACGCCCGCACCTTGGGGTGTTGGGTGGCGAGGCGCTGTTACGTGACTTTCGTTTGCCGTCATTCATGTTTGTAGACGATGCCATGAATACGGTGGAGTTGCAGCCCAGCGATGCACAGGCCGGGCGCCTGTCACTGCGCCTGGCCGAAGTGCGCCCCACCGGAGAGGTTGTACGTCAAGTAACCGGCAGTGTGTTTGTGGATGTATGGCTAAGCGTGCCCGTTGCGGCCATGCCCCTTAACAGAGGAGATATGTTGGGGCCCGAAGGCGTGACCATGGCACGTAAAAACAAAGCATACATGCGTGGAACCCCATGGGATGGCAAAGGCGGACCGTGGCGTATGGCCCGTACCGTGGGGCGCGAGCAGGTTATCTATGCCGAGGATATTGAAGTCACGCCCGCCGTGGCCCGTGGCGCGCAAGTGGACTTGGAGTATCGCGGCAGGAGAATAACCCTCAAGGTTGCTGCCGAAGCGTTGGCAGACGGCGCTGTGGGTGAGTCCATCCCGGTTCGAAATTTGCAAAGTCGCAGACAGGTATATGCTGTTGTCAAAGATTCGACCACCGTTGTTGTGCATTAACCGGTCACCAGCGTGCCCGGAGGAGAAAGTATCATGAAATATGAAGTTGTATTACTTTGCATGCTGGCATCAGGTGCCCTGGCAGGGTGTACCACTACAAAGCAGGCCCCTGGACCGGATATTGGTCTGTTGCCACCGCCAGTAGTCAGCACGCCGGAAGAGAGACAGGATAATCCCGGTTCATTATTCAGCGTCGAAAGCGCAGAAACGCTGTATGCTGATTACCGGGCCCGCCGTGTGGGCGATATTGTGCTGATTAATATTGTGGAAAATTCCAAAGCTGAAAACAAAGCCTCTACGTCCACCAACAAGGAATCCACGGGGCAGTACGGAGTGGAATCATTTTTCAACCGTAGCGAAGTGGCCATGATTCCGGGGCAGTCTCTTGTCACCGGAAAGGTGGGTGAAGCACCTATACTGCGATTTAATTCAAGCAGCGATTTTAGCGGAGACGGTGAGACCACGCGTGAAAATTCTGTTACTGCAACCATTGCAGCCCGAGTGACCAACGTATTGCCCGGGGGCCTGATGCAGGTAGAGGGTTCACGCGAAACCCGTGTAAACGAAGAAACGCAGATTGTAGTGGTCAGCGGCCTTGTGCGGATAAGCGATGTGTCCGATGACAACTCCGTTATGTCCACGCAGATGGCTGATGCCCGCATTGCCTACTACGGCAAAGGGGTGATTACCGACAAGCAACGCGTGGGATGGTTTGCCCGGCTTATGGATAACCTCTGGCCATTTTAGGAGCATTCCGGCATGAGTACGCATCTATATGGCATGGTTTTACGGGTGATCATGGTAGCCTTTGCCCTGCTGCTGGTACCTGATCCGGCCCAAGCCGTACGAATCAAGGACGTGGCTACTTTTGGTGGCGTACGTGACAATGACCTGATGGGGTATGGGCTTGTGGTGGGGCTTGGTGGCACGGGTGACAAAAAGTCGTCTACCTTTACCGTCAGCTCCATGGTGAACATGCTTGATAAAATGGGTATTGCCGTTGACCGCACCAAGCTGACCCCAAAAAACGTGGCCGCTGTCATGGTCACAGCGCGTATGCCTGTATCGGCACGCCCTGGTTCGCGATTGGACATTACGGTGTCTTCTCTGGGTGATGCAACCAGCCTGCTTGGCGGGGTGTTGCTGATGACTCCCATGAAAGGCGTGGACGGCAATATTTATGCTTTGGCACAAGGACCGTTGGCACTGGGTGGTTTTTCTGTTGAGGGCGAGGGCGCTCGTGCACAGAAAAACGTAACCACCGTGGGGCGTATCCCGGGGGGTGCTGTGGTGGAGCGGGCTGTGCCTTTTGAGTTCAATACACAAAACAAACTTACCCTGCATATGAACATGCAGGATTTTTCCACCACCATGCAGGTGGTGGATATCCTGAATGACAGTATGGGGGGACAGTTTGCCAATGCACGCGATATCGCCACCGTGGATATCATAGTGCCCCCCCCTTACAAGGGAAATTTGGTACCGCTCATGGCCTCACTGGAAAACCTGCCGGTAACGCCCGACAGCCCTGCTCGCGTGGTGGTGGATGAAAAAACAGGCACTGTGGTCGTGGGTAACAGCGTTCGTATTTCTAAGGTAGCCGTGGCCCATGGCAATCTGCAGATCGTGGTGCAGGAAAATCCCCAGGTATCGCAGCCGACTGCATTCAGCCAGGGGCAAACCGTGGTAACGCCACAGACCGATATAGCCGCACAAGAAGAGCGCAAGCGTCTGGTGATGGTAGAAGGCGCAACGCTGCAGGAACTGGTGGATGGCCTCAACGCCATAGGCGCCACCCCGCGTGATCTTATATCCATTCTGCGTGCGCTTAAAGCCGCAGGCGCGCTCCATGCTGATCTGGAGGTAATCTGATATGGCTGACCCCACACTAGATACCCGTATGGCCGCTTCTTCTCTTGAAAACCAGGAGCTTGTCCGCCGCAAGCGTGAAATGGACGCCCTGCGTGCTCGCCTTGGCGACAGTTCATCGCGAGAGCAGCGTCTGCGTGAGTCGTGTGAGGGCTTTGAATCGTTGTTTATTCAAAAATTGTGGCAGCAGATGCGCGCTACTGTTCCCAAAGAAGGTTATCTGCACAGCCGCGACGAAGAGATGTATCAGTCCATGTTTGATCAGGAGCTTGCCAAAAAAATGGCTTCTGCCGGAGGTATCGGCCTTGCGGATATGCTTTTTGACCAGCTCAAGGGGCAACTGTTGAATGCCAGCAGGACCACGACGCCCGGTACCATGGAGGAAGCCGCACCGGTACGCCCCCTGTCAATGAAAGACGGCATCCCCCCACCTGATGCGCAACTTGTGCCGGATGTGCCCGCTTCGCCCCCCGTGGAAGCACCTTTGGAAGCAGAAGACCCTTTGTATTCAGTCTTTGAGGCAGAACACAATACTGGGGCCATGCCGTACCCTGGTGGCGCTTCTCCAGTGGCCCCTACTGTTTTTAAAGAAGATGAAGAAGCAGCTGGCCAGGGGGTAGAGGCTAGCTCGCGTTTATCTGGGCAGGCAGCTGCGCCTGCCCGCGGGCTTGAAGCAACGGATAACCAAGGCGTGCCGGGAGTGTTGCATTGGCCTGCCCCTGGTGAAGTTACCTCTGGGTTTGGCTGGCGTACTGAGCCGATAACGGGCCAAAGAAACTGGCATGCCGGGCTTGATATCGCGGGTAGCACGGGCGACCCTGTGACAGCGTGCTGGGAGGGCCGAGTGGTGTTCGCCGGCGAAAAGGGAGACAGCGGCAAACTGGTGGTGCTGGAGCATGCGGGCGGTTGGCGTAGCTACTACGGGCATAATAGCGAATTGAGTGTGGCTGTAGGAGACCGTGTCACTGCTGGCAAGGAAATTGCTAAAATGGGTAGTACAGGCCGCGTCACAGAGCCGCAACTGCATTTTGAATTGCGACAGGGCGAGCTTGCATGGGACCCTGAACAACTCCGAGAACGTGTTACTGCGGGGTTTGCGTCGGGTTCGCGCGGCTGACGGAGGATACAAGTATGATGGAATCGTTGCTCGGCAATCTTGTCCGCCAAAAGGGTGCGCTGGAATACCTTGCCATGTTACTGGAGGAAGAGTTTGCCCAGTTGCGTGCACGCCGCCCCGATGATGTGAGCCATACGGAAATGATGATCCACGAATTGATGCGTCAGATAGCATCTGAGCGTGTGGGGCTGAAAGAATCCATGAACGGCGTACGGCTGCTGGACTATTGTGAAAGCCTTGAACCGCAGGCAGCAGCCCAAGTGCGTGACCTGCTGGAACATATTGATGCCCTTGAGCAGAGCTGTTCTCGTGCTGCTTCACGCAATGCCGAAATGGTTTTGGCACTGATGGACCAAAGCCAGAAGATGCTTTCATTCATGCATGAGCGCATCCAGCCTGAAACCCGTACGACGTATGGGGGGCAGGGGCGCTATGCCACACACAGGCCGCAGGCCGCTCTGGTAAGCGGGAGGCTGTGATGTCACTTAACTCACTGCTCAGCATCGGCAAGGACGCGCTTTTTGCATCGCAAAGCGCTATTCATACCACAGGTAACAATATCGCCAATGTGAATACGTTGGGTTATTCACGCCAGGCAGTGCGTTTTGAGGCGAGGATGTCCCTTGACTGGTCCCCCGGACAGATGGGTACTGGGGTCAAGGCGGCTGAAGTCTTTCGCTATTTTAATAAATTTATTGAAGAGGAATACCACGACAAGTTTGCCACAGAGCAACGCTGGAAGGCTCAGCACGATATGCTGCAAAGTGTGGAAAGCCTGTTTAACGAATCCAATTCACAGGGTATCAACGCTGCACTGGCAAACTTTTTTAGCGACTGGCAGCAGCTTGCTCAGCGGCCCGATGATCAGGCCAGTCGCGAAGCGTTGCTTGCCCATAGTCAGAGCCTTACCAGCCTCATCAATAGTACTGCCAACTCCATGAAGCAGATGGAGATGGAGATGGACACCTTCATCCGGCAGGAGGTGGAGGCGGCCAACAAGCTCATCAAAGATATTGCCGAGCTGAACCGCGTCATTCAGGTACATGATATTCCTGGCTCAAACAACGCCAATACCCTGCTTGACGAACGCAACCTCAAAGTACGCCAGCTTGCGGAAAAGTTGGATATCGACGTTTATGACAGGGGAAGTGGCGATTTTGCTGTGTATACCAAGGGGGGGCATACCCTGGTTGATGGTGGGGAGTCGTTCGAGCTGAGCTTTGAGGGCCCTAAGTCAACCACCATTGCCCGTGGTGAGCCACCTTTTGACGGCGAACTGATCTTTGAGGGATCATCCAGCCGTGAATATACCCTTGAGATGGTTACCGGCGGTGCGGTAGATGGCGCGGCTACATTTAAGGTGTCTTATGATGGCGGTCGTACATGGTTGACAGATGAGAGCACGGGTCAGCCCAAGCTGTTTAGTGCCAACAGCGAGACAGGCAAAGTCAATGTGGACGGGCTTGAAATATATTTCAACGCAGGCACCAATGATCTTGCAGCAGGCGATCAGTTCATCATTGTACCCAAAAGTGCTTTGTACTGGGTACGTCCCACCACAGAGCCCTTGAATATCAGCCCGTTGCGGCTTGCGGACGGCGGGGATGCCTCCAACAGGCTGGTAGGTGGAACCATAGCCGGCTATATGAACTTTCGTGACGCAAACCTGGGTAAGTACCAGGCGCAGCTGGATGCTTTTGCGCGCGAACTTGCATGGCAAGTAAACTTTTTGCACAGCCAAGGTGCTGGCTCGTCACATTTTGGGTATGTCCGGGGCAATGACAAGGTCAATGACACAAGTGCTGCGCTGGGTTCAGCCAGCTCGGGGTTGTCATATTTTGATAAGCTGCAGGCCGGTAACCTGACAATGTACTTTTTTGACGCCACGTCGGGTGAGTTGGCTTCTGGGGCGTCCTTCGGGCCTCTGGATTTTGGTAGTGGTGCAAACTTTGACCCTGCCGCGCACTCTTTGGACGATGTGGCAAATGCCATTAATACGCAGTGGGGTGGCTATGTCACTGCCAGCATCAGCGACAAGCAATTGGTACTGGAAGCTGCTGACGGATATACGTTTGGCTTTGCCGACGATAGCTCCGGGTTGCTGGCCGCCTTGGGTATCAATACATATTTTCAGGGTGATTCGGCCAGTTCACTGGATGTGCGCCCAGAAATATTGGCTGATGCCAGCAAGATCAATGCGGGCCGCATCAATGGTGGGGCTGAGGCCAACCTGGGTGATAACGATACAGCCAACGTCATATTCGCCCTGGCCAGTAAGGCTCTTGATATTTCTTCAAGCTTTGGCACGGGGCGTGGTCAGAGCCTTTCAGAGTACTTTAACGGCATAGCGGCCAGTGTGGGTTCTGATACAGCCCAGGCCAAGTTTGGTGCAGATTTTTATGGTACCCTGGCAGACGACTTGAGCGCGCGCCAAGATGCAGTTTCCGGGGTAAACCTTGATGAAGAGATGAGTAGCCTTGTAAAGTTTCAGCATTCATATAAGGCAGCGGCCAAACTGGTGACCACTGCCGATGAAATGTTACAGGTTCTCCTGGGGCTTAAGCAGTAGCTTTGTGTATCGGTTACGGCACTTTCCGGGGCGGAGGATAACATCATGCGAGTATCGCAACGCAGCCTTTTTGATAATTTTGTCAACAATATGAATATGTCGTTGGCAAATCTTATGGATTCCAACATTCAGGCGGCCAGTCAGAAGCGTATCAACAAGCCTTCTGATGATCCGGTGGGTGCTGCGCGTGTTCTTGGCTACCGTGATTCGCTTGCCGCCATTCAGCAGTACCGCAGCAGTGTAAGCACCGCCACAAGTTGGCTCGGTAGTGCCGACCAGGCGTTGATGCAGGTCAATACTGTGTTGACCAGAATCAAGGGGCTTGCCGAACAGGCTGCCACGGGTACGCTGGATGCGCATAACCGCGAACAGATCAGCTACGAGCTGCGGCAACAGTTTTCACAACTCATCAACCTTGCCAATACCCAGGTGGAAGGCAGGCATATTTTTGCCGGGCATAAAACCGGGCAGCCGGCCTTTACAGAGGGGCTCAGCGTTTCTACCCGTGATGCTGCGTTTTCTGGAGCCTCTTTTGCCGTAAGTGGCAGCCTGGAAAGGAGCATGCTGGTGCAGTTTACCACCGATGGTGAGGTGGGAACAGACGCCCTTGACTATCGGTACTCTACAGACGGCGGGCAGACATGGGAGACAGGTACGCTGGCTGCCGGAGAGACCAAGTTGGTTGCAGGCAGTGTGCGGGTGGACTTGGAGGCAGGACGCACTGTAAGCGCTGTGGATACTGATAATCCGCACGAAACAGACAACGGTACATGGTTGTATGTCCGGCCCACTGCAATATATCAGGGCGACGATAACGAGCAGAGTACCGTGCAGTCTTACGGAAACAGCAGTGTGGCCGCGGCTGGCAATGGGTTTTTCAAAAGCGATGTTTTGGTACGCGTTGACTCCGGTTCTGACCTTGCATCGGCCATTACCTATTCATACAGCCTTGATAATGGTAGTACATGGATAGAGGGTAACACAGCCTCCGGCGCGGGTAGTTCGGCTTCGTTGCTTGTACCCGGAGGCTTTCTGGAGCTTTCGTCAGGCGCGGGTACAAGCCTTGCTCCTGGTGACCAGTTTGTCATACGGCCGCATCGCGCGGATATCCGGCTGGAAATTTCGCCTAATGAATTTTTGACCATTAACAGTGTGGGCAAAAATGTGTTTGGTGGTATATATAACCCTGTGGGTGGCTCAGCTCCTGTCACAGCCCTTGGTGGCGATACCCGCAACTTGTTTGAAGTGGTGGGCGAGCTCGTGGCGTTCAGTGAGACCAATAATCAGGACGGTATCCAGCATTCTCTTGCCGCTCTAGATGATGTTGGGCGACATATTATGACCCAGGCGGCCAGTATAGGGGGGCGCGAAAACCGCCTTGAGGTTGCTGAAAACGTGTTGACAACGTTGGAGTTGGACGACAGAAATCGAATGAGTGCCCTTGAAGACGTGGATGTGGCTGAATTGATGACGAGACTTGCCCAGCAGCAGCTGATATACAATAGTGTATTGAAGTCATCGTCCATGATCATGCAGATGAACCTGACGAACTATCTGTAAAATGAGTCGTGTATGTTGATACTCACGCGCCGCCCGGGAGAAAGCCTGTATCTGGGCGACACCATCAAGATTACGGTCCTGAGCATTCAGGGTAAACAGATCAAGATTGGTCTTGATGTACCTGACGACATGACCGTGTACCGCGAAGAGGTGTACTTGCGCGTTCGTGACCAAAACCGTCAGGCTCTTGAAACCAGCGATGCAGATCTGCTCGCGGCAACGCAATTATGGCATGTGAAAAAACAATAGCAATTCAGACGCGCCTTGGGCAGCGGAGCATTTTGTCCAGCAAGATACTCTATTTCCCGCGCGGACTCATGGGGTTTGAGCAGCAACACGAGTTTACGTTGCTCAAGCTACGGGATGAGTCGCCCTTTTTGGTGCTGCAAAGCCTTGACGATGCTCGTCTTGGATTGCTGGTGGCTGATCCATACAGCTTTTTGTCCGACTACCAGGTAACTGTGAACGATGCAGAGCAAAAGCTTCTGCGGCTCAAGAGTATCCGGCAGGTGGCGGTGCTTGTGACTGTATCTATTCCTCCTGGCAAGCCCCACAAGACAGCCTTGAGTCTGAGTGGCCCCATATTGGTCAACCATGAGGCCAAACTGGGTTTGCAGATACCGCAAATAGAGGGCAGATACCCTGCACAGGTGTACGTGCATCCGCAAGAGGATGCTTCAGGGCCTAAAGATACGAAGGGTGTGTAGCAGTTGTCCCAGTTGGGCACATCCCCCATTGCGTATGTTCCTGGGTTTGCATCTTGTACGCGGACTGGTTACATATGCTGTGATTGCAGATACATAATAAATAATTTTTTTTAGACCTCACCACATGGGCGTTTTTTTCTATGCACATGCAAAAATAAACAACTCTGTTTTTTCTTTTGTGTTCGGTGGGGTACTTGTTTTTTTATAATCTTGAAATGTATAAAAAAGTGCGTGTAGTCTTTGTTTGTGTAGTTCAATGTATAGATGAACATATTTTGTTCGCCTTATCCAAAATATTTTATTATTTTACGTACAGTTCACTATCTGCAATATATTTTTGTGCGTCATGTGTATATGCAGTATGCATTATGAGTTGGTTTATAAGTAGAAAATAAAATGTATGATTGGCATAATATGAAGGAAGAATACATGCAGTTGCCAATAATATAATAAAAGTTGATTTTATTCCATTCCTGAAAAGTACGCTCTTTTCAAAGCCGTTACCACAGGCATCATTGTAATGCATTCCAATTGTAACGAAACACAAAAATTTTATGCAATTTTTCATGACAGTATAGATATATTGCGCAAATTCTTTCTTGTATTTTTGTGATAAAAGGTAAAAATCAAGTTGTGGCATGTTTGTCTTTTTTTTTAAAGTATGTCAAAAAAATGTAACATATGCGTAGTATGCATGTTTCTGTCGTGTACATGGCTAACTGTTTTGTCGTGTGATGTTGTATAGGTATAAATGTAGCTACTGACGCAATGAATCCACCATTCCTTCATGCAGCCCTGTGAAAAAGTTGCGTGCGTTTACCCCCAGGGATCGGATGCGGTAGCCGCCTTCCTGAATGACCAGGGTGTGCAGCCCCAGCCTGCCGATAAGCCTTCCATTATGGGCAAAATCCTTTGCCGTCAGGTTCCATGTGCCGGTGGGGTCGCCTTGGGCAGGATCAAGTCCTAATCCGATAATGAGAAACGTCGGCTTGAAGGCACGTATGCAGTCAAGGGCGCGTTTCAACACATTGGCATATTGTTGACCGTCTACCTTTTCCAGCAGGGGAAAATTTTTGTTACATCCTGCCCCTTCGTCTTCTCCTATTTCTTCTGAAAAACCGCTAAAGTACGGATATGCAAACCGCGGGTGCCCATGAATGGACACTGTAAGCACATCGCTGCGCTTGTAAAAAATATTTTGGGTACCATTGCCGTGATGGTAGTCAACATCAAGTATAGCCACCCGCGCAAATGTAGCCAGATGCTGTGCTGCCACTGCGGAGGTATTGAAGTAGCAGAATCCGCCAAAAGCTGCATGTTCTGCATGATGGCCTGGGGGGCGGACCAGAGCATAGGCAAGCCTTCTGCCCTTCAGCAAGTGGTCGGCTGCGGTCAATCCGCAGTCCACAGCTCTCTTTGCGGCAAGAAATGCATTTGCGTTTAACGGCGTGAAGGTATCTATGCAGTAATATCCTGCCCGAACAGGCAATTCGCGTGGGGGGCGTGAGGGATTACGTATGGGAAATACATATGGATACAACGACTTTCCCTCAGGCAGGCGCGAACACATTTTTTTCAGGTAAGTAACGTATTCTTTGCTGTGTACGGCAGTGATGTGTGCTTCGGAATAATGCTGCACCGGGACTTCCTCAAACAAGTTTGTTATGAGTAGTGCTTTGCGTATGCTTGCGATACGTACCGGAGACTCCACATAACCGCGTTCACGAATATGATGGATGTCGTGCTTATCATTAACAACCATGACTATCCGCAGGTCGTTACTTATTTTTGCGGGTTTCGCCGGACTTGCCGTGTCATCAACTTTGGAGCTGTACCGCGGCTCGCGCAATTGCATGCGAGTATCAGAAAAGGAAAGTACCACCATTTCGGTATATTCTGGTGAGCATGTTCCCTTGTACTTTCTGGTGAGGATGGCTTGTACGATTTTTCGGGCTTTGGTCTTGGATATATTAAATGAACCGCCCAGCGGGTCTGCCACCAGATATGGCGGGCAGTCGTCTCCTTCTTTCAACGGCGTTTCATATGCTGTGTTGATGATCGGGCGTGCGCCATAGCGTTCATAAAATTTCAGACGAGCCGCATTTTCTTTGAGGGTTGCGGGACCTGAACATAAGGCTGGGTCGTCGGGCAGGCATTCAAAAAAGAGCGCGGTGTCACCCAGTGCCCGCGCTTCTTCGCGGATGCGTTCATACAGGGCAGAGCCAATACCGCCACCGCCGTGTTTATTGCTTACAGAGATGTAATCCAGATAGCAGAAGTGCAGGTCTGTAAAATGGCAAAGCAGGGCGAATCCGCGTACGTTGGCGCGTCCGTCTTCTGCCACAAATAAAATGGACCTGTATTTTTTTATAAAGGGATCAGAAAGCTGTCTGGGAAGATCCTGAATGTCTTCTTCTCCCAATAGCGGAAAACGCTCGCGCAATATCTGCTGGGCTTTTTCCACCGCACGCATGTCTGCGGTAATGCGTATGTCGTAGATGGGGCGAATGCGGAACATGTTGCCTCCGGTAAAGTATTTGATACTGGGTGGTTAGTACGTTTTTTACAAGTAAGACAGTGTGTTGTCGGGCAGATAGGAGCCTTTTGGAAGATGCATGGGGCTGCTGCTGATTGCTTTGATAGTTCACATGTTGGCTTCAACCCATGTGTACTTTTCTGTATTCATGGTGAAACCACTTGAACAGGTCGATTTGAACGGTTTGGCAGCCCTCTACAGTACTTCCCGCCTGAAAATTATCTTATCGTCGCCTTTGCAGTAGAAATCTTTGAGCACAGCCTCTGCTGTGAATCCTGTTCGTTCATAAAAACGGCGTGTCGCTGTATACTTTGGCGTGCCTGATGTTTCCGCAAAAAGCAGTCGGCCTCCTGCCCCGCGAACATCGCCTCTCACTTCTTCAAGCAGGGTTGTCCCCAGCCCCATGTGTTGGCAGTGTGGATTTACGGCGATCCAGTACAGATCATATGTGCCTTCTGTGGCAGGGGTTGGACCGTAGCACGCATACCCAGCCACAGTCGTTTCCATCTGTGCAAATACAAATAAGTATCCGGAGGCTGCTCCATACTGCAGGTGCTTGATTACAAGCTCCTCTGCAATGTCAACTTCTTCTGTCGTAAAGAATTCGGTGTCTTTTACAATGGCTTTGACAGTCGCAACATCCGTCGGCAGCACAACTCGGCGGAAGGTGACGCCCTGTGGTATTGTTATTGAATGGGGTGTGGTATTACGCATGGCCTTTTCCGGTAGACGATATTCCGTTGCCACAAGCATCCATAACTATCATATCAACGAGAGCGTCAAAGGGTATCCCGTCTTTGAGCGCTGCAGCCGCCAGCCCTGCATCAGGGGCAATGCAAGGGTTGGAGTTTACATCTATGATGAACGTCCGAAATGGAAGCTGTGCAGAACCATCTCCGGCCACGCGAAAGTCCACCCGCGCGTATCCTGCAAGGCCAAAAGCCTTCCAGCATGCTGTCGTTGCCTCGCTCAGCATGTCAAGCAGAGGGATGTCTGACTCTGGAAAGTCAAAACGACGCACGGTGCTGTGGTATTCAAAGGTATCATCATGCCATTTGGCGGCATACCCGACAATTTTTGGCCTGTCAGCAGTAAAACCGGTAAATGCTAACTCTGCAAAAGGCAGAACTCGCACACCGCCCTGTCCATCTGCAACGGCTGCTATATTAAACTCTCTCCCGTCAATATAACGCTCTGCAAACCATTGCCCACCATGATTTGATCGGCATCTGGCAAGGGTAGCGGTAACGTCTTCGGTGGCAGTGGCATCCACCAGACAAGAGTCATCAATACCCAGCGAAGCATGTTCATGGACTGACTTGCACAGGTAGCGGCTCGGCACAAAGGTGTCATGCCCGTGAAACAGCTCGTCCATTCCCCCACATGTACCGTCTTCTTTTATCCACGCAGGCGTATGTAGCCCCGCAGCATTCAAGACTTGCTTGCACGTCAGTTTGTCGCCGGAAAGCGTCATCGACTGTGCATCTGCGCCTGTAAAGGGGATGCCGAGGTGGGCATAGAGTGCCGGAGCCAGCGGAGCCAGCCGGATGTTGTTTTCCAGTTCTTCAACAAGATTGAATACAACATCAGGAGCGAAGGTCGACAGTCTTGTACTGGCGGCCTTCAGATCAAGATCCATGGCCATAAGTTCCGCTTTATGTCCGCGGGCAAGCAGTGCCTTGCGTACGGCATTAGCCTGAGAGAGCGTATCCTCTTGATCCGGCCTGCCTACCAGGCCGTTGGCATCATGGGCGATTGTATTGTGAACAACGGCAATACGCATGGTTATGCCATTCTCAGCGGCCGGCCTGCCTGCTTGTCTGTAGAGGTATCAGGCGTAGCCTGCAAGCCCAGGCGTCTGAGAGCAGAGTTCATGATTTCACCGATGAGCTGCTCATAGCGGATACCAGCCTTGTAGCACATGATGGGAAGATCAGAACTGACCGGGTGCAGGCCTGCCAGAGGATTCACCTCGATAAAGTTGGGTATACCGGCAGCATCAAAGCGTATGTCCATGCGGCCACCATCACGGCAGCCGAGAGCGCGCCACGCTTCCAACGCAACGGTTTTAGCTTTTTCTGCCTCGTCATCATCGGCAAGGCGGTACTGTATTCTATTTAGATACTCTGCTTTGTTCACGTATCCGTATACATCAGATTCCGCAGTCGGAGCAAAGATCACTTCCAGAGCTCCCAACGCCTTGGCGTCGGCACCTGTGCCCACAATACCTATTGTCAGTTCACGGCCGGCGAGGAATGTCTCAACCAGCACAGGCTGGTTGTGGCGAGTAATAAGACGCTCACATGCTGCCGTAAGCTCTTCAATATTCTGTACTTTGGACGCTGCGCTCACGCCGATGCCGGTGCCTTCTGCAACAGGTTTGACAAACAGTGGATAAGGCAGATCGATGGAGGCTACCTGTGAAAGGCGCTCAATCACGACAAAGTCCGCAGTGGGAATGCCTTTGTCACGCACCACGTGCTTGGTAACACCTTTGTGCAGACACAAGCCCAAGGTCATGGCATCTGAAAACACATAGGGAATTTTATAGTAGTCTAGCAGTGCAGGAACCTGGCTTTCACGCCCGAAGCCGTGCAGCCCTTCTGCAATGTTGAACACGATATCCCACCTTTGGTCCTGTAGCAGGGCCGAAGCCAGCATGGGCAGAGCGCCGATGCGCATGGTTTTGTATCCTTGGGCTTGCAAAGCAGATTCAATGCCTTCAATTGTTGCAGGGCTGTCGAATTCTGCTGCTTCTTCTTCAGAGTACCCTAAGGCAATGTAGTCGTCTTTTAGGTCGTATGTGATGCCTACAAGCACAGCTCTTCTCCATTGGTGCAATAAGTGCTGTGTATACCTGATTCGCAAGTTACAGTCAGTGGTGCTGCGGGATCATAGGAACGATACAGCCCCCCTTCGTAATTTCGCAGTACGAGATCTTCTCCATCATAGCCCTGAACATAGTCGGGCATGAGCGGAATTTTGCCACCGCCACCAGGGGCATCCACAACATACATTGGAATAGCATAGCCGGAAGTAAAGCCGCGCATACCGCGGATGATATCCACGCCCTTATAGATAGAAGTACGGAAATGAGCCGTACCCTGCACCGGATCGCAATGGTAAAGGTAGTAGGGACGGACACGGGTTTTCAACAGGCCGTGCATGAGGCGTGTCATCGTAGGCACATCATCATTGATGCCTTTGAGCAATACCGTCTGGCTGCCCAGCGGAATGCCTGCATCTGCCAGGCGGCCAAGAGCCTGAACAGATTCAGGGGTGATCTCTGCTGGGTGTATGCAGTGGATGCTCATAAACAGCGGGTGGTACCGGCGCAGCATACGCACCAACGCGAGAGTAATGCGTTGCGGCATTACCATTGGGGCTTTGGTTCCTATGCGGATGAACTCCAGATGCGGGATGCGATGCAGCTGCGACAACAGGTGGTTAAGCGCAGCATCCGACATGGTCAGTGGATCTCCACCGGAAATGAGCACATCACGGATTTCTGGATGATTTTCAATGTATTCGATTGCTGCAGGCCAGCGTTTACGCACAGTATTTGTGGAACACGGTTTGCCCACACGGCGTGAGCGGGTACAGTACCGGCAATAAGCAGCGCAGGTATCTGTAGCAAGAAACAGTACTCTATCAGGGTAGCGATGAACAAGACCCGGCACGGGGCTGTGGCTGTCTTCGCCAAGGGGGTCTGCGGATTCACCGGTGTTTAGCGCCCATTCGGAAACCGTGGGAACCATGGTGCGACGCAACGGGTCAGCTGGATTCTGCGGATCAAACTGCGCTGCGTAATAGGGGGTAATGCCCAGTGGTAAGGCCGCAAGACCTGTTCCTGCACCAATTTCTTCTTCAGAAAGTGACAGCATGGTTCCCAGCGTATCAAGTGAAGTGATGCGGTTGGCGTACTGCCACCGCCAGTCCGACCAGGTTTTCTGGCAGACGTCAGGGTAAAAGCGTTTGCGGAACGCATCTGAGCGGCAACTCAGAGCAAAAGTGGTAGTAGAAAGGCCGCTCAGTGAAATCGGATGTGAGTTGAACAGATCAATGCTCTGTATAGGGGATTCTGAATGAAGTCCCACAAGGGAGGGAGGCTCCGCAGGGGCCTGCTCTGTTGCTGTGTTGCTGATAGCCACGATTAACTCCGATTCTAAAGTAAAAGTGATAATTTTCGCCCGTTATCAGGTGGGATGCAGGGCGGAATGAAGCTACCTAAAGCAACGTATGTGCCAATATCTTAATGGACTGTATTAAATGGAAATATTGTTATACCAGAATTTTTATACCGGAACATAAAGTTCCGATTACAGAGGCATTTATGGAAAAAAGCAGCCTGTAATGCGCTTATACAGCAGAAAAGGTGGGAGTGCTGGCATAGAATGATAAGTTCCGCTTTGTATCCTGCGGAACTTTATATTCCGCTTTTGTGCTTTTTGTAGCGGGCCTTGTCGATGTCATAGCGGGAAAGCAGTTTACGCAGCTGACGGGTGGTTATGCCTGCACGCTCTGCCGTAAGGTTTATTCTACCTTTGCATTCTGCAAGCAGCTCTTCGATATAGCGGCGTTGGGCCTGCTCTTTTGCCTGATTGCGTACTTCTGCAAGCGGTAGCGAAAGATCCAGCGAGACGTTGGTAAGGGGGGCTCCGCCGGAAAAAAGATCCTGCGGGAAGTTGTCGGGCGAAAGCATGTGCGAAGTTTCCAGAATGTATGCCCGCTCCATTAGATTTTCCAATTCGCGGATGTTTCCTGGCCATGCATAACGCTGAAACGCTTCCAGAACATCAGGGTGGATACCATGAATTTTTTTTAATTGTTGCTGGCGAAGGCGTTGCAGAAATGCCTCTGCCAGCAGTGGGATGTCTTCGCGCCGTTCACGAAGGGCAGGTACCTTGACAGGAAAAACATTAAGGCGGAACAGCAGGTCTGCTCGGAATTCACCCTTGCGTACCAGCTCTTCCAAGTCAACGTTACTGGCGGCAACAATGCGGGCTTCCATGGGAATGTCGTTGACATCACCTACGCGCTGAAACACCTTGTCCTGCAGGACCTGTAATAGGCGAACCTGAGTGGAAAGCGAGATGGTGCCGATTTCATCAAGAAATATTGTGCCCTTGGAGGCAACTTCAAATCTGCCGGATTTGCGTTTGCTGGCGCCGGTAAACGCACCTTTTTCATGACCAAAGAGCTCACTTTCCACCAGTGTTTCAGGAATGGCACCGCAATGGACACCTATGAAAGGCCCCTTGGCACGGTTGCTCTGGGCGTGAATGAGTTTTGCCAAAACACCTTTGCCGGTGCCGGTTTCGCCATAGAGCAGTACTGTGGAGTCTGTGGCAGCAACCCTACAGACTTTATCAAAAATTGTCTGCATGGCTGGACTTTTTATTTGCTGCAGCGGGACGCGAATTTTTCCACTATCCGCAGAGCGCAGGTATTCAAGTTCTGTCTGCATCATGCGTGATTCGCGCAGGCTTTCCAGCACATAGGCAGCTTCTTCGGTTGAAACAGGATATGTTAGGTAATTGTCTGCCCCGGCCCGGACAGACTTGACAGCCTCGCGGATATTATCTTGTTTTGCCAGTACGATGACCTCAAGGTTTGGTGCAATGGTCCACAGCGCACGGAGCGCTGTGCGGATGGTATCAATGCTGCGTACCGGTGAACGATCAATCCATGAAACATCTACAAAGAGCACGTCGGGAATGCGACGAGCCAGTGCGGTCTGCAGGTCTTCAGGGTAGCAAACCATGGCCAGCTCTGCTTGAGTGGAAAAGCTGCGGCTGATGGCTTTGGCGGCAGGTTGGTTATCTGTGGCAACAAGATAGTACTGCCTACAGCGTGTCTCAGGTGTAAGCGATGTTATAAATTATATCTTGAAATCAGACAGGTGGCCTACCCATTCAATGCGTTTTTTACTGTGGATTGGCAAGTGATATTTGAACAATATCCTCCGCTGTTCACAGAATAAATTTTAGGGTATTGGAAAAGTTTTTCATGGCCTGTAGGGCCTGGGTTGTACTATTATACCTGCGGAGCATTCCGCCTGGAAGGACTCAGAACCCCGCTCTCTTTGATGTATTCCTTTCATATTTCCTTAATGTGCCAAACTCTATGGATAAGCGTGTGGGGCGAGGGCAGTTATTCTTTTGGCTCCAGAAACGCGAAAGCCGCACAATGCGTGGCTGTTTTGTAAGGTTTTTGATGAGGCGGGCTGTTTGGGGGGGCTTTTTATCTACGACCCAAGCGAGGTGCTTGTTCCTTGGAACGTATATGGGCTATTACGAAATCCTTACCGTTGGGGATATAGCCATCTACCCACCTTTTTGCGCCTTCTACGTCGCCCGCAAGTATCATTTCTGTCATCCGACGATGGTTGGCGACTTCTTTTTGGGTATCATCCCGGTCGTTTTCGATACAGGCGATGATGACCTGCAAGGTCTGCATCAGGCTTTCTTCCAGCTCCGCGAGCTTTAGGCTCCCGGTTAATCCCACAAGGGATTTGTGATAGTTGATATGCGCATTGGCAATCACCACCGGGTCGTCCTGGTTTGCGACGGCTTCATAGGCAGAAGTACTCTTTTTCAGTGCGTGCAATAGGTGTTCGGGAGCTGAGGGGATGCATTCACAGGCCTTGATTTCCAAGATGTGGCGGGTCAAAAAAATGTCGTCTATTTCATTGAGATTCAATTTTCGAACCGATGCCCCCTTGTTCGGCAAATGCACCACAAGCTCTTCTGCCGATAGGATGCGCAGGGCTTCCCGTATTGACCCACGAGAAACGCCAAGAGAGCGGGAGAGCGCAACTTCTTTAAGTTGATCCTCAGGCAGAAAGGCTCCCTTGAAAATGGCACGCCGCAGTGTTTCGGCTATTTTTTCAACGCCGCTCACCTCAATTTTTTTCGTCAGATTGGTTTGCATAATGGGCTACCTTGCTGCTTGCCAAACAACGTTCCCCTGAGAAATTGTCGCTTCCAGCAGAGGGGCACCGATAGCTGTTCCCAGTTGATTGGGGTGCTCGCAGTTGAAAATAGTCACATCACCACGTTTACCCACATCCAATGAGCCCCGATCTTGGTTTTTACCCAGCGCGTATGCGGCATTCAAGGTTGCGCCAACAATGGCCTGCGCCGGTGTAAATCGAAACCAGGAACACGCCGCTGCCATGGTCAACGGCAAAGAAGTGGCTTGAAAAGACGAGCAATAATCGGTGGCCACAGCCACGGGCACGTTGTTTTCCATGAATAGCCGCCCGTTGGCTTTTCTAGTATCAAGGTAGAACTGTTCGGCTATAGGCAGCAGCACGGCAACGGTTTGTGTAGCTCCTACGGCCTTGATTTCGGCATCTGGGGTGTAGGTCAGATGATCCGCGGAGAGTGCGTTTCCCTCAACAGCAGTACGCCAGCCAAGCGAGTCGGAAGAGGCATCGGCATGCACACGCACAGGTAACCCCAGGGAGTGGGAATATTCAATAAGTTCCTTTGCCTGCTCCATGGAAAAATCACCATGCTCACAAGAAAGGTCCTGCGATTCCGCAATGCCCTGCTCAAGTACCGCCGGAAGCATCTCGTTCTTGACGCTTGCCACAAACTCTTGGGTGCTGCGACCGTCCTGAGGGGCGATGTGGGCGCCAAGAAAGGTAAAAACGATATCCATCCAGGTTTGTTTGGAAGCCTCTTTGAGCAAGCGTAAGAGGCGCAGTTCTCCATTCTTATCCAATCCGTAGCCGGATTTCACTTCAAGCGTAGTCACACCGCCAGCCGCAATCTGCGTAAAGGCCCACACAGCTTGGTTCACGAGAGCTTCGTCGCTGGCCCTGCGGGTGTTCTCAATGGTGGACCAGATGCCGCCGCCTTCTTTTCTGATTTCTTTGCCGCTGGCTCCTTCGAGCCTTCGAACGTATTCCCAGTGGCGGTTGCCGGCAAAAATAGGGTGAGAATGGCATTCCACCAGTCCTGGCAGGACGGTTTTGTCCGTGGCGTCCAACATGGGGGCACCTTTGGGAAAATCATGCAAAACATGACTGGTCGGCCCCACGGCAACGATCTTGCCCTCTCGAATAGCCACGGCTCCATCGGGGATGATGTTCAACTCGCTCTGGGCTTTTCCCGCTCGTGGTTGGTTGTCGTCAGAGACACAGACCAGATTTTTTGCATGCACTATGGTAAGATTACCGTTCATTTTACCCTCTGCTTATCCAACTGGAATGGCGGATTCATACGAGCTCCTGAAGAACTCGGGCCGTGATGCTGGTGGCATTTAATGTTATAATTCCCGACACGCTACGTACCAATTGACGCTGTTCTTCCGTGAAGCCCATATCGTCCAGCAAAATATAGTCTGCCCCAGAGGCTTTTGCCATGCGTGCCGCCTCAGCGAGGCGCTTTTTTCCCTCATATGGCGAAGAAGCCGCTGTCGACACCCGGGCAGAGTAAGGCTGCCACTGGGCCGGAGCCGCGGCCATATCCGATTCTGGCCCGATGATACACAGGTGCGCGTGGCGGGCCACTGCTGCGACAACGCAACGAATAAACGTAATGGGTTCTATGAGCTGAGGCACGGCTTGCTTCAGGGCTGGAAACTCGCCAGAACAAAGAAGAAAAAAAGTATCGCACTGGGCTTCAAGTTCTCGGGCTGCGCTAATCAGGCGCGGGAGCAAATGCCTTTTGGCGACACATACTCCCTTGGGGGCTCCCTCCATTAACACGCACGTCTCTATACTGGGTTCTCCAGCAACGGGCGCAAGGCTTTCAATGGATTTCCAGGTCAATCCGTCAAGTCCGCCCCGTTGTACAAACTGCACTTTATCGCCCAGAATACCACGCAGAGAAGGTTCCACATCCGTGCGGGGCGATTGCCCGAGGGTCAGTATGCCAAGCGTAAATGTATCTTTCATATGTATCTGCCAGGGGAAGAGTCCTGTTTCCAGAAAGTGAGAAGCCACCCCCAAACAAGAGCGGCTCCTCCATATAATTCCACGAAACCTACTTGACAGCTTGGCCATTGATCAGCGGTCGAGGCAGAGCACCGGACTCGGCACCCCACTTTTTCATGATCGCTGCATAGGTACCATCGGCAAAGATTTTTTGCAGGGCAGCGTACACCGCGTCACGCAACTGCACATTGTCTTTGCTAAAGGCGATGCCGTAAGGATTGGCCTCAAGCAACGGGCCAACCGCAACAAAAGCCTCTTTCTGCTGCACATTGGCCCAACCCAAAGCCTCGGGGCTCAGGGCAGAAGCCTGAGCACGGCCTTGCAGCATCTGCATGCGGGCAGAAGCCGCAGAATCGACGGCCATGATGTTGATGCCCATCTTGCCCTTAGAGACCAGGTTATTCTCGTTCCACTTCTGCATGGTGGTCAGGTAGTCTGTTGCAGCAGAGACAGCCAGCGTCTTTCCGTCCAGAGCTGTAAGGTCGGTGATCTCATTGGCAAGGGCTTTTGTGGTGAAACACTGGGTTCCGGAGTTGAAGTAGTCAATGAAATCAAGGGACTCACGGCGTACAGCGCTATCGGACATACCAGAAATGACCATGTCAACACGCTTGGTGTGGATGGAGTTGATCAACTGGTCGAACTGCTGGTCATCAAACTGAATTTTGACGCCCAATTCTTTGCCTATGGCCTCAGCCAACTCCACGTCGATACCGATCAGGGTATCGGTGCCGGGCTCCTTGAATTCCATGGGCGGAAAGATACCGTTGATGCCGACAATGATTTTTCCACTTTTTTTGATGGTATCAGGCAGCAGGGTATGGCTTTTGGAGGCAAAAGCCGTTCCAGCCAGGCTCAGGGCAATCAAGCACAAGGCTATGGGTATAATTTTTTTCAAAACTCTCTCCTTGCAATATGTTGGATTGAATGGGTTACTGTTCATACGCAATACGGCACAAGGTATAGGGCAGAGCGAGGGCCTTTTCCCATCTTTCCCGCCGCGAGGTATGATCTTTTCGCAAAGACTTGATTTCGTATCAGCTGCGCTCAGCACAACGTGTGTAGAATAGGATTAATCAATGGACCCCAAAAAGGCTTTTGTGCGTTCATGCCGGGGGTTCTCAAAAATGTCAGCCGGGGTTCCCTCTTCCACCACGCTTCCCCCGTCCATGAAAATAACCTTATGAGCCACATTTTTAGCAAATTCCAACTCGTGGGTGACCACAACCATGGTCATGCCGCTTTCGGCCAAGTCTCGCATGAC
Organism: uncultured Desulfovibrionaceae bacterium; assembly: GCA_964593925.1. Classification (GTDB taxonomy): domain Bacteria; phylum Desulfobacterota; class Desulfovibrionia; order Desulfovibrionales; family Desulfovibrionaceae; genus Oleidesulfovibrio. The sequence continues at coordinate 52,256 of CAZQKM010000009.1, forward strand.
CCTAAGGACATCTCCCACCAGTTCAGGATCCAGAGCGCTGGTCGGTTCATCGAACAACATAAGCTCAGGCTCCATGGCCAAGGAACGCGCGATGGCGACACGTTGTTGCTGGCCGCCCGAGAGCTGCTTAGGAAACCGGTCTGCCCAATGGGAGAGCCCCACCTTTTCCAACAGTTCATAGGCGTGGGCTTTTACCTCTTCCGGGTCCTTCTTCAACACGGTGAGCGGGCCTTCCATGACATTTTCCAGTGCTGTCATATGTGGGAAGAGGTTAAAATTTTGAAAAACCATCCCGATTTTCATACGTATTTTGCAGAGTTCGCTTTCATTTTGTTCGTACAGCCGGCCATTGCGCTCGTTTATCCCCACCAGCTTGCCACCAACATAAATTCGACCAGCATTAATTTTTTCCAAGTGATTGATACAGCGGAGAAAGGTGCTCTTTCCCGAGCCGGAAGGCCCGAGCAGACACAAGACCTCGCCCTTGTTCACTTCAAGATGTATCCCTTTAAGTATTTCGTTTTCACCAAAGGATTTGTGAACGTTCAATGCCCGAAGCATCGGTTCGGCTTGAGGCATGGTTAGACTCTCCCCTGTTGCTTTTTACCAAAAAGATTTGACTTGAAAACGGTGAACAGGCTCCGATGGGCTAAAAACGAGTGGCCGCGATTGACTCGGCGTTCGATTCCCACCTGGCAAAAACTCAGCAATGTTACGACGATCAAGTACCAACCAGTGGCCACTATAAGCAGTTCCATAACCTTGGCATTGACGAAATAGATGAGTTGAGCTCGGTGCAACAGTTCGGTAAAGGCAATGGCACTCGCCATGGAGGAGGTCTTGAGAAGGCCTATGAATTCATTTCCCATCGGGGGAACAATAACCCGCATGGCTTGGGGTAATACAATACGTCGCATGGCTGTCAGGCGGGTCATCCCCAACGTTGTCGCGGCATCAACCTGCCCTTTGTCCACCGAGAGAATTCCGCTTCGGACGATTTCTGTCATGTATGCGCCTTCATTGAGTCCAAGGCCAAAAAGAGCGGCAACAAATGGCGTCATGACGTCCACCATCCGATATTCTACGAAGCCAAGGTTAACGACTGGAAAGATCAGGGCCAGATTGAACCAGATCAGCAATTGCAGATACACGGGGGTACCACGGAAAAGCCAGATATACAGCCCGGAAAACCAACGTGCGACGGGGTTTTGCGATAGCCGCATCACGGCAAATAAAATGCCCAAAATCAGGCCAATGACCATGGAGCAGACTGTGATGAGGATGGTGTTTCCTAGACCCAGGATGAGCGCGGGCGAAAAAAAGAACTGTCCCACCACTGGCCAGTCAATCTGGCCAACGATGAATGCGTTGACGATGAGGCAGAGAAGGGCAATGAGTATGACCCCTGAAAGCCAGCGTCCATAATGTCTAAGGGGAATGATCTTGTCGCTTGTTTCCATCTCGGTTCCATTGGTCCGTGTTGCCGCGATACGCTTCGGCTTTGCAGTGGGTTTTGACTGGGTAAAGACCCAATATGTAAAAATTGTTCGACAATGTTTGTCCGACAATATTTTTGGCGTCAAGTGAAACTTGCGGATAACCGGGCGTGGGCTGCCAGAGCGTAAAGGCAGGTTAATGTATGGCTTCAGTAAAGCCAGCATGGGCGGTGGAAGCAGAAAGACTTATAAGCTAAATCAAACTATTTTAATGTGGGTGTAGACAATAAACCCCAGTCTCTATGCCTTTTAATTCACACAATACTGGTCTGGTTTTGTCTTATTCAAAGGTTTTTTTATTTTTACAAAATATATCAGGCTTAAACTGTGGCATGCCTTTTAGGCCTGCGAACCACTTGTTGGCTCCTTGTATTTGACCTTTTGAAAGCGAGAGTTTTTCTTTTAGTTGCCCCTGTAAACTTCTTAAAAATTTTTTTCCAGCCATGTTCGATATTTTTGTAATCCCTTTCTCCAGCCAAAAGTTGTATGCATAGCAGACATGGAGATTATGTGGGCTCAACTTAGGGACACTCCTTCGGCATTTGTCCATAACGTTCCAGACATAGTTGAGCGAGGCTTCATTAACTGTTTTCAGTTCAAAGCGGTTTTTCTTCAGCACATCGTAAATTTGTAACACATCGGGCTGCGGCATCACGTTGAAGTCATGAAGGCCTTCAACTCTAAGGCGTAAGTATTCAACCGCCAGAAGGTACGTGTGGGATACACTAGTTTTTTGTTCTTTTGCTCTCCGTGTTTCTACTGCTTGCGGGTGGCTTCCGGTGGTCTCATCGACAGGCATTATTATGGCTGCTTTCGTAAAATCGGGAATACCGCATTCTGGATTGGGCGCAACATCATGCGCACATTTTTTACCGTATGCTACATCATTGCCAAGTGCGTCTGAGAGGATGTATGCGACTCCACTCGTAAGCCGGCGGTTACATTTGCCGCAGTTAGCATCATGAACAAAGTCAATACGGTCAATCCTCATTCTCATCTTATGGACTCCGTTCTCTACATAAAAATATTCAAGTAAAGCCATTGAGACAGGACTTTGCTGTAAAAATATCTGTAAGTGACTTTTTAGGCCTGCTCTAGGCCAATGAAAATCAATAAGCCATGTGGGCACCTGTGTGAAATGTATGCCAAACGGCTTTGTGTAAGCGTTCACAGATGTTATAGTCAGTTTCGTCTATAGCCAGAGATATCTTGGTAATCTTATGTTTCTGTTTGCCGTAGTATTTCCTGCTCCTAGCCCTCGGGATGCGGGTAATACCCATTTGCTGAGATGAAGGCCGACGAATCCACACGTTCATTGAACAGATCAGCCCCGGTTAGGCTGTTTTGCATTTTTTGGCCAGTAGTTGTGACTACTTTGTCCAGAGTCCATCCTCCGGATGTCCAACCAAGCTCTTTTTCAAGGCTTTATCCGCCTTTCTTGGCAATGTCTGACAAAGTTGGTGTTTTTTTATTCTGTGTATCTATATCACGTGTTCCTGATAGCAGCTACCTTTTACTCTGGCCTAAAGCTATTTGTAGCCCTTCTTGCCTCGAAAAGTCCTTCCTGTTGTTTGTCATGGCCAAGTAAAAATGTCTGTGGTCTGGTGGCCTGTTCAAAAAGGTAAAATGTTGACGTCACAGGGTGGCCTTACATTGAAAAAGACTCTGGTGCGCCTGACTGTGAACATACTATCAAACGGTCTTAGAAATTATTGTGCCGGACGGGTGTATTTTGCCCACCGCCAGCGGGTGGCCCCTACCTTACATATCCTTTGGATAGCTGACTCTATCTGATTGTTGCTACCCAAAGGATCAGAGCGTTGGGCTTATTGACGCGTGGTATCCATTGTCAACAGCAGATCAACGGCCGGGGTAAGCATTTCTGCGTTGAAATGTTCGATTTTTCCCGCATCGCATGCCTCGGCCAGCTTTGGATCAAGGGGCAGCTTGGCCAGCACGGGAATACCATATTCCCGCCCCACTTGGTCTATATGGCTTTCGCCGAATATTTTGTAGTCCTTGCCATTATCCGGACAGTGGAAGTAGGACATGTTTTCAACAAGTCCCAGTATGGGGACGTGCATTGTTTTTGCCATGTTCACCGCCTTTGAAACGATCATGGCCACCAGCTCTTGCGGTGAGGCAACAACAATGATGCCGTCAACAGGCAGAGACTGAAAGACTGTCAGGGGGACATCGCCAGTACCCGGCGGCATGTCAACAAACATAAAGTCAATGTCCTCCCAGATGACCTCTGCCCAGAATTGCCTCACCATGTTGCCGATTATGGGACCCCGCCACAGTACGGGCTGTGTTACATCTTGAAGTAGAAGGTTGAAGGACATAACTGCTATGCCGGTAGCGCTTTTGAGCGGGACTATACCTTGCCCATTGCTCACAGCCATTCCTGTAATGCCAAATACCTTGGGAATGGAAGGGCCGGTGATATCAGCATCAAGAATTGCACATTGTGGGCCTTTGCGGGCCACTTCTGAAGCAAGCAGCGAGGTTAGCAGGGATTTTCCCACGCCTCCCTTGCCGCTTACAATGCCGATTACTTTTTTTATGTTGCTCAGTGCATGGGGCTGGTCGGTGGTCTGTTTGTCTGCGTAGTCTTCCGCGCAGCTGCTACAGCTTTGTTTGTTACATTGCCCTTTCATCGCAGTGTGCCTCCCTGGATGTTTTTTGTGTACTTCTCTATGAGTTATTGACATATGACAAAAACAGTGTCAAACGTGTATATATGACAGATGTCAAAGCAGGGGGATGCCTCTGTGGATGGCAAGAATAACGGCCACAAGTATGGCCGCGTCAGTATGCTGCCAGCGGGTCATGGGGCGAATAAAAGATTAGCATATTTTTTTGTATACAGGCCACTACTCTTTTAAAGGGTAGTTATTGCGTGGGATGTGCCCACAGCGGAAAATAGATGTTTGGAGCAGGGGAGCCATGCCAAGACCCAGAAAATGCAGAAAGGTCTGCCGTCTTCCAGATAACAATACGTTTGGCCCCATCGGGGGCTGCTGTTTACCCGGTGAGCCTGTGGTGCTCTTGGTGGATGAGTACGAGGCAGTCCGCCTCATCGACCTGGAGGGTATGAGCCAGGAGGAGTGTGCGGAAAAAATGCATGTTGCCCGGACAACTGTGCAGGCAAGTTACACCAGTGCGAGAAAAAAGCTCGCAGAGCTGCTCGTGAACGGAAAAAGGCTTGTTATCGAAGGTGGTGACTACAGGCTGTGTGAAGGCGGACCCCAGTGCGGGAGAGGATGCCGTAGCATGGCCCCTACAGCCACGGGATGTTCCAAGAGTTCGTGTGCATAGGATAATTTTTGAATGTCCGTCGGTCGTGGTTTGGCCGGCGTGTATGCCATGTAATCGCCTGCATTTGCCCTTTGAGATCAAAGAGCTTTGCAGGCCAAAAGTTCAGGAGTATGGGTATGAGTGCAAAGAAAGTAGCGATTCCCTCGGCCGCACCTGGGGGCATGGAGGCCGCTGTAGACATGCATTTTGGCCAGTGCGATCTCTATACAATTGTGGAGCTTGATGAAAGTGGTGTGCGCTCTGTGGGCACAGTGGAGAAGGTTCCCCATGCACAGGGTGGCTGCCTAGCCCCTGTGCAGCTGTTGGCTTCCAGGGGTGTGGACACCTTGCTTGCAGCTGGTATGGGTATGCGTCCTCTCACGGGATTCCACCAAGAGGGAATCAAGGTCTATCATACTGAAGAGCAGGAAACAGTGGGGCAGGCCGTGCAGGCTTTCCTGCAGGGCACGCTCAAGCCGTTTGATACCCAGCGTACCTGCGGGGGGTGTCACTAGTCTGGATATGCGCCAAAGGTAGTCGATTGCAGACAAATCGCGGCGGCATTGCTTCCCGGTTGTGCAGGACTCTGCTCCATTTACAAGAGCGTGTCTGCTTGTGGGGAGCAATGCCAGGCCGTTCTACACGGCAGAACCAGGTAGGTCAGGCCGTTTTTTTTCTTTCAGGATGGCACAGCAGATACCTGTGCCAATGATGCACAAAACAATGGCAACAGCTAGAATATAGCTGTACCCCGCATTTTTGTAGGTATCAATCAGGTAGCCGAACAAGGGGGGGAACAGTGCATCGGGAGTATAGCCGATGAGGCTGATGACCGCTACGGCGATCCCCATTTTTTCTGGTGGGATTCTGGTTTCTTCAATGCAGGAAAGCATGAGGTTGTAAATAACCAGCCCGATAGCCCCAAAGAATAGTGTCAGGGCGATGAGAAGGGTATTGGAGGTACCTGCGGGCAGCATCAGTACAACCAAGGTGGTGAAGGCAACGGTGATGAATGCGCCAAGGAGTACTTTTGCGGTGGAGTTCAGTTTATCGGCGAGGTAACCACTGAGCGGACCGGTGACAATGCGCAAGCCATAGGAACGGATGGTGCCAAGTACACCCCCGAATGCAATGGATGCACCCAGTACGTTTGTCGTATAGGGGGTAAGATAGCCGATGCACAGGTAGATACCGTACCCACAGAAGATGAGCACAATCATCAGCCACACGGAACGCAGCCTGAGTGCGGCTTTAATGTTGGCAAGACTCATGGAGGGGTGTTCTTCTATGCTATTGGTGGCCTCGGGATGTTTGCGTACCACAAAAAAGACGCCTACGGCAGCCAGCAGGCAGAATGCGGCTTGCGTATACATAAGTGTATTGAATGCAAGAGGCAGATTGTCAGGGTTTATATCGACCAGTTTGGCACCGACAAAGCCAATAAGCGTAGAGAAAATGCCGGTAGCCGAATAGAAACAGCCAAACATTTTTCCCTGGTCATTTGCAGAGCCTGATTCACGAACTGCCTTGACCATGGGCACCCAAAAAAGCGGCATGATTACGCCGGAGATTCCCCAGGCAATGGCGCCGCCGGAATACGTGGGAGCGAGCATAACCATAAAGTGTGCCGCAGCCTGTAGTACAAGGCCAATGGTCATCAGCATGCTGGAGGAAACCTTGTCGGTAATCGCACCGGCAGGAATATAGATACACATGGCCATGGTGGTGTATATGGTAAGGAACGTGCCGAGCTGCTGGTTGGAAACGTGCAATACCCCGGTGATCAGGTCATACAGCTTGAAATGGATATACGGCAGTGCCATGCAGGATGAAAATGCAAGGCCGATAATGGCCAGTTGCAGGTACTGGCGGAATGTACTCATAAAGTTCCCTCAAAAGTTGTTTGATTGAGTTTGATTGAGATGCACAATATTTCCACCAAGTACCGTGGCACAGGCGGAGACGGTGTCAACCATGAGTGGGTCCATGGCGAAAATATTTTGAGAAAGGATGACAAAATCAGCGAGCTTGCCCGCTTCAAGCGTGCCTTTGAGGTGCTCTTCAAAAGAAGAATACGCAGCATGGGATGTAAGTGAGGCAACAGCATCGTACATGGAAACAGCCTGCTCTTTGCCAAGCACTGCACCTGATTGCGTACGGCGGTTGACTGCACAGGAAAGCAGGCGGAAAGGGGTAAGGGGCGTTACCGGGTAGTCCGTATGGATGGTAAACGGAAGCCCTCTTTTTTGAGCACTGCCAAGGGGTGAGATCCGGCGGGCACGTTTTTCGCCAAGAAAGGTATCGCGATGGGCATCGCCCCAATGGAACACATGATTAACAAAAAAACTGGGGATAATTTTTAGTGTGGCAAGCCTGTCAAGCTGGTCTTCGCGGATTGTTTGGGCATGGATAATTTGGTGACGGCCTTCAAAATCGCTGTACTCCTGCTGGGCATGGGCAATGGCGTTAATGGCTAGGTCAATGGCCGCGTCACCGTTGCAGTGCAAGGCAGTCTGGCAGTGGTTTTTGTGCGCGTGTAATACGGCCTCATTAAGCTCTTTTTGCGTAAAATGTTCAATACCGTTGGAAGATCCTGGCACGTGATAAGGTTCGCATAATGAGGCTGTGTATCCTTGGATGGAGCCGTCCACCAGAAACTTTACACATCCCAGTCGTAGCCAGGAGTCGCCAAATCCCGTTGTGCAGCCATCGTCAAGGATACTGCGAAACTGCTCCTCCATAATGGTCAGGTAAAAGCGTAGGCCAAGTTTCCGCTCTGCCTTAAGCGCCTGCAAGGCGCCAAGAATATTTTTATGGTTTCCCAGCCATCCTATGGCGCCATCCTGCACCGAGGTGATGCCCAAGCTGTGGGCAAGGGCAAAACCCTTACAATAGGCTTCCATGTACGTTGTTTTGCTGTAGGTCGGGGCTTTATCCGTCACCAGGGTATGGGCATGGCCTAGTAGCACCCCGCTGGGCATGCCATTGGCCTCCAGCGCTATTTCACCCTTGCCACCATGGGGAATGGGGGTATGAGCAGTGATGCCGCAAAGCTCCAGCGCTTTGGTATTGACATATAGTATGTGGCCGGAAATATGAAACAGGGCCACGGGAATATCATTGCACGCACAGTCGAGGTCATGGCGCGTCAGGTGGCGTTTTTCTGTAATGGCACAGTCATTGAATCCCGTGCCCAATAGCCATGCACCGCTCTCCAGCGTATCTTTTTTACGGGCAATATGCTGGAGTACATCATCTATATCTTTTGCGTGGTGGCAGGCTATTTCAACAAATTCGTTAATGAATCCGTCGGTGACATGATTATGGGGCTCGATGAATCCGGGGATAACCGTATGGCCTCTCAGGTCGACATATGCGGTGTGCCCATTGGCATATGCCTGCATCTCATCTCGTGTTCCTGTGGCAACAATATACTCACCCATGGTGCACATTGCATCCACAGCATGCCCCGCATGTCGCATGGTTACGATGTTGCCGTTATACCAGAGTGTTGTATGCATTGTACTTTTCCCCCGGATGTGGCCAGGTTTTTCAGTGGCTGGTCAATGAAAAATCTGCCAACGCCAATGATATACGTATGTTACGCCGCGGGTCGAAAATGGCGATAGAGGATTCATCCTAAATACGATGTAAAAACTCCCTAGTCAGCAAAAAAACTTGCTCCTTTTTTTGTTATTCGTAACATACGGGAAAAAGGCGGCAGGCATGCAGGCAACCACAGTACGGATAGTTTTGCTGGAAGATCATGTACTCTTTCGCAGCGGGATAAAGCAGATGCTTTCGGCAGAGCAGGGCTTTAGCATTGTGGGCGAAGCAGGTAGTGGACTAGAAGGACTTGATCTTGTTGAAAAAGTTCAGCCTGATGTCGTACTTTTGGATATTACTCTTCCAGAACTGAGCGGTATAGAGGTGGCAAGCCGGGTGAAAAAGCATTTTCCGGGTATTCGTATTCTCATGGTTTCCATGCATAATTCCATTGGCTACTTGCGTTCGGCCATGCAGGCAGGGGCAGACGGCTATGTGCTCAAGTCATCTGATGTAGAGGAATTTATGGTGGCACTGAGGGCCATTGTAAAAGGGCGGCAATATATCTGCTCGGAGTGCGCTCTCCATGTGGTGCACTCTTTTATGCAAGGCGAAGTTGTGGTTGCCGATCCGCTGGCCTCCCTGTCCCTTCGCGAGCGTGAGGTGCTTATTCTCATTGCAGAAGGCAACAGCAATAAAGAGATCGCCGGTAAGCTTAATCTTGCGGTGAAAACCGTGGATAACCATCGTAGTAATATCATGCGCAAGCTTGAACTGCGTAATCTGCGTGATATCATCTTTTTTGCCATAGAGCACAAGCTGGTGGAGCAGAGCTAGCAGATGTCTGTCTTGTCCAACGGGTATGTTACGTATTGTTTGGCCATGTTTTTTTTAGGCAGCACCCTGCTGTTACCCATTGCCACATACGCGGATTCTGGCAAAAACAGTATTACCATTGGCATAGAAGATTTTCCTGCTACGTTTTTTCCTGTGTTACGGACGGGGAGTCTGTCGGGGCAGGCTGCCGGCCAGCTATTTGCCAGCCTGTGCAGGTTGACCCCCAAGGGTGAGCTTGAGCCTTACCTTGCTGAAAAGCTTTCATACTCGGCAGATTACACAGCTCTGAGCATACGGTTACGCTCTAATGCCTATTTCCATGACAAGGTTCCCATAACAGCCAAAGATATTACATTTTCTTTGGAAACAGCCAGGGAGCTACATCCATATGATGTTGTATTTTCTTCAATAGATACAATACATGTGCATGATACAAAAAATATTACCATACGGTTTACATCTCCCCAGCCACATTTTTTAAAAATATGTATTCCTTCCCTGCTACCTGTCATTCCAAAGCATATCTATAAAACACCTCAGGGTGTGGCGGATGCTTCCATGGACAATATTGTGGGGTCAGGCCCGTTTCAGATTGATTTTGTCACTTCATCTCGCATTGTGCTAAAGAAGTTTCCTCTGTTTTTTCTGAAGGGGCGACCATATCTTGAAGGCGTCACATTTGCAGTCTATAATGATATTGGAGACAGCTACTACAGGCATGTTGCACAAGAGTTGGATATATCTGCGTTTCGGTGGGATTATGTGGCTGACACCCATCTGGAGCAGCATACATATTTGGCAATACGTACACGTGAGTATCAGAATATTCAGCCGTATTTTGTGTTGCAGTTCAATCTGCGAAAATCTCCTTTTGACAATGTCCTTGTACGCAAGGCATTTACGCTGGCTATAGACCGTGCCTTTCTTGCTCGAAACGGGTTGGGGGCCAAGGGCAGGTTCCGGTGGTTCCCATGTCTGGTCCATTGCCACAAACCTGTGTATTTTACAGCCCGCCTGCCTATCCTCATGCCTATGACATTGCGCGGGCCAACTCTTTGCTGGATGCTGCGGGGTACCCTCGCAATGAAGCCGGCATGCGCATGAAGGTCGATATCCACATTCCTCCATACATGAACAAAACATTGATGATTGTAGAATACCTGCAATACATGTTTGCGGGTACGCTTGGGGTTGAGCTTGCCATGAATGCCACGGAAAAAACACCGGATTGGGAGGCACGCATTGAATCCGGAGACTACCAGGCCACCATTGATGAATTATTTGCCTGGCACGATCCATATGTGGGTATGCATCGCCTGTATGCCTCTGGCAGCAGGAGGGGCAGACGTATCTGGTCCAATACCATTGGCCTGAAAGATGCCGGACTAGACGTGTTGCTGCAACGTGCCGCCAGAGAGCCTGGCAAGACTGAGCGCTACGCTGTGTATAAAGAAGTGCAGCAATATCTTGGTGGGCAGTACATTAGTGTATGGCTTGCCAGTGCACCATATGTTACGGTGTACAACACCCGCGTGCATGGCTTGGAAAATCTGTATCTGGGCACCATGTCACCCTTGGATGCCGTGTACGTCACGGGGTATTCTCCCTTTAGGCAGGCGAAAGAATAATGCCTGTTGCTGCACCGGGGCGTTTGTCTCTGAGCCTCAAGGCAAAACTGGCACTGGGCTTTGTCATTCTGCTTGTCTTGTCTACCCTGGTGGGGGCATGTGCGCATTTTGTCTTTTTTTCCAAAAGACTTGTGGCCACACGCAACGAAACCATTCCTACCCTTGTGTATAGCACGACTTTGGCTCGGCAGAGCACATGGATGCGTGGCCAGATGGACCAGGGCCTTGCCATATCCAATCCGCTTATTCGCCAACATATTGTTTCTACCCTGGGGGAGTACAAAGGCTATGAAGTCACATTGCAGGGGCTTCGAGATGTACATGCGGCGCCTCACTTGCTGGTGACACTGGAAAAAGAGTTTACCGTATTGCAACAGCTGGCCGTGGAAGCCATTGGCATACGCACTAGGCAGGACGTGCAACAAGAGCACATGCGCTACATCCACAGCCGGTTACGCACGCTGTTGCAAAAACTGTCAAACGTCCCTGTATACTCCCAAGCTGAGCAGAGGCTGAGCGCACTTTGTACGCGGCTTATTTCAAGAATGCTGTCGTTGTATCAAGAAGAAAAAGCATGGGCCGTGTCCATTATTTTTGCGCAGTGCGCCAAAGACATTTTGGAGCAGAAAACGCTTGTCGATGCGCTGGGCTCTCCTGAGGGATCGCTAGGTATTACGGAGTCTGTTTTTCATGAGGTGTACAGGCTGCTGACTGCTTCCACAGGGCTCATGGTGAGTAAAAGGCAAGAGCTGGCATTGGCAGCCCAGTTTGCACAGAAGTACTCTCGTGCTTCGTTTATGGGTGAAACCATTGTGCAAAGTTGCGGCCGCCTTCTTGAAGATGCGGAAGGAGTTTTGCAAAGGGCGCAAGAGAGCACGATTGCACGTTTTGATATCTTGCAGCACAGTATCTATTTGTTTCTTTTGATTCTTGTACTATTTTTTATTGGAGCATACGTGTTTTTGCAACGTAATGTGCTTGCTCCTATCCTGAGGCTTACAAAAGCCATACAACGTGGTATTGCAACGGTACAGCAGGGGGGGCATGCGCAGAACCGTTGCCCGTGGATGGAGAGCAGGAAATCCAGGCAATTTCCCACTCCACAACGTATTTTCTGCAAGAAATTACAGCCCAGCGCGTTGCCCTTGAACAGTCACATACACTGCTTGAAAAGCAAGTGCGCGAACGTACCAGACGCATCACAACGCTTTCTGAAAAACTTGTGCATGCACAGGAGACAGAGCGTAAACGTATTGCAGCCGAATTGCACGACGACATCGGGGCGACCATGAGCGTGGTTAAAATGGAACTGGAGCATGCTGCGCGTATGATGCGTGCAAGCCCGTTGCCCATGAAAGAGCTACAGGCTGCCCTTGCCAAGCAAAAACAACGTATCAGACAGTTGACTAGCAGGCTACGTACCATTCAGACTGATCTGAGCCCGCCTTATCTTGCACTTGGTCTGCCTGAGGCTCTGCATGTGCTGTGTGAAGACTACAACATGATGCATACGGGTATTGACTTTACGGTAACTTTTTCTGCCACGGACGTGCCGGAGCGTTTACATCTGGTGCTGTATCGTATTTTACAGGAAGGGGTTACCAACATTGTCAAGCATAGCCAATGTACAGCGGCACGCATTGTGCTGTTTGATGCTGAGAAGGCACTTCGTGTTGTCATTGAAGACAACGGTATTCCTTTTCCAAAGGGGCCTACCGCAGGCATGGGCCTGCAAAACATTGAAGAGCGCGTCATCGTTTCAGGGGGCACCCTTGTGTATACACATCACGGGAGCTGGAAAGGCCTACAGATAGAGTGGCCGCTGAAGGGCATGGATGACGAGACGCTCTCCTGCATTTGAATGCGGTTGTGCCTATGGCAGCGGCCAGCCGTCGCTGGCATGCCGGTACTGCATGTACGGGGAGAGGTAAACCTGTCTGAAGAGCCAGTGCATCTCAGCAGGCCTGGGGGAGGGGCTCCACGGCCTGTTAGTCATAATGGCTATGCAGGGTAAGGATCATTTGCAGGCCGGCCTGGACGTTTTGGGTGATGGCTTCGGACACACGGGCGCTGTTGCCGGATTCAAGCGCATGAATAATGGCCGCGTGTTCTTCATTTAATTTGTCAAAATCTGCACGTTGGTATGAGTACATCCCCAGAAAAACTTCCAGAGAGTCCATCATCTTGTCAGAGAGAAGGCACAGGTGGTGCAGGCCGGACTGGGCATAGATGGTTCTATGCAGTTCGCGGTCCAGTTCATAGTAGTCCAACCTGGATAAGCCGGAGGCCTGCATTCTGCTGTGAATATCCCCAAGCGTCTGTAGAAAATCTCCGGTGATATTTTTTGCGGCGCGCATGGCAAGCATGGTTTCCAGGTCAATGCGTATGGCGTAGATATGCTTGATCTCTGTCAGCGAAGGGGGGTAGGCCACAATGGCCCCTCTGTGCGGCGCTGTCTGAATCAGGCCTGTTTTATCCAGACGTATGAGGGCTTCACGTATGGGCCCTCTGCCGATCTGTAGCTCTTTTTCCAGTTCGGCAATGACCAGCCTTGTGCCCGGCAGTTTTTTGCGGGAGAGGATAAGATCGCGGATGCGTTCATACGCGGTGAGAGACTTGAGCAGGTTTGTGGTATTTGTCATGTAAAAAGTGGCTGGCGGCTTTTGGCCGTGTTTTATGCTGCAACGATTTGTTGTCAGTGTTTGCGGCTAGTGATAATGCCGTGGCAACATGGTCTGGCCTTGAAAGTATTGCCCGGTGTGCGGTTTTTGCCCACACTGGCGTTTGGCCTATTTGCGCTATGGCCGTATATTACAGCCCCATGGTCCCACAAGACGATGTCTGTGCCCCGGATCAGTGCGCAGCAAAGAGACGGGCACAGATATCTTTCAGAGATACGGCAATTCTTTAACCACAGCCCGGCATGTAACGTCAATCATATTTACTATGGGCAGGGTATCTGTGCCATATGATACAGCCCTGCATGGCGTTGTGGAGAGAAGGCTCCGGCAGAGGATATTTTGTATCGGCCACAAAAGAAAAGCAGTGTACCCTGTGCGGTGTGTGCACAGAGGCAAAGGGAGAGGATGCCGTATGTATATTTTTGAGCACATACGGCATCCGGGATCTATGGCACAAGGTTATGCATGCGCAACGAGATGTTGCTTTTTGGGTATAGGGCTCAGCGGAGTTCTGCCATGTGCAGGTATCAATAGCCTAGTATTCCGGGGAGCCACAAGACGAGCGCAGGCCAGTACGCAATCAGGAATATTACGCTGATGGTAGCGGCGCAGAAGGGCAACGCTCTGAGTGAGACTTCTTCCAGCGATACGTTGGCAATACCAGAGGCGATAAACATGTTTTCGCCCAGTGGAGGGGTGGAAAAACCGACTCCACAGCAGCAGACAAGAACCACGCCAAAGTGGATGGGGTCAACGCCAAGCTGGACCATGACCGGCAGCAACACAGGGGTGACCAGCAGAATCATGGCCAGTGTCTCCATGAACATGCCCAAAAAGATCATAAAGATAATGATTAGTACCCAGATGAGCATGAGGTTATCGGTAATGTCCAACAGGCCGGTGGCGATCATGTCGGGGATGTGGTACTGTACAAGGATTCTGCCGAATGCATAGGCTGTGAACATGATAACCAGAACCCGTCCGGTAAGCCACGAGGTGGCTTCCAATGATTTTTTTAGCCCTGACCAGGTCAATTCGCGGTATATGAATAGCCCAACGAACAGGGTATAAAAAATGGAGACAATGGCAGCTTCTGTGGGGGTAAACAGGCCGGAATAAATGCCACCCAGGATGACCACCGGGGCCAGGATGGCCCAGAATCCTTTTTTACAGGTACGCAACACATCTGAAATGGACCATGTGAGTCCTTCTGCACGCCCTTTGTCCGAGGGGCAGAAAAAGTAGTGCATGGCAATAAGTGCCAGCCCGGTAAGCAGGCCGGGTATGACACCGGCCAGAAAGAGCTGGGTGATGGATTCTTGTGCGGTAACCCCATAAATAACCATGGGGATGCTGGGGGGAAGGATAATGCCGATGCCGCCTGAGGTCGCAGTGGCTGCTGCTGCATAGCCCGGTTCATACTGCCGTTTGATCATGGCAGGTATCATAATCATGCCCACGGCGGCAGTGGTGGCCGGACCAGAGCCCGATAGTGCGCCAAAAAATATACAGGCAAGTGTTGTGGATATGGCCAGCCCCCCGTTCGTGGGACCTACCAGGGCTTCGGCAACATTTACCAGCCGGCGTGACAGCCCTGCCGCGTCCATGAGTGCACCAGAAAGTACAAATGCGGGTAGTGCCATGATGGGAAAAGAGTTCACAGAAGAAAAGGCGATCTGTACCAGTGTGCTCAGGTCACTGCCTGCCGCGACAAAGGCTGCCATGGCTGCAACGCCCAGTGCCACGGCAATGGGCGCGCCCATGATTAGCAACAGGCCAAAGCTACCAAAAAGGACTGCCGGTACACTCATGATGTGGCCTCCTCGGATTCTACGGTCACCTTGTCAACATCTTGTACCTCTTGTCCCAGCACAAATTTGATGTAGTTTACCTGGAGGATGCGTATGGTCATAAGGCCAAAGGAAATGGGGAATATCCAGTAGACGTACTCCATGGACCATTGGAGTGCCGGAGATTTGAAGGTAAAGCGGGACAGGTTGTCGATGACCTTAAGGCTTTGTTGGATCATGATGATGTTAAAGGCACACCAGACAATGTCAGAAAGCAACATGCAGTATGCAGCGATTTTTTTGGGCATGAAAAGAAATTGAATGGTGACTCTGTTGTGCGCTGCAAGGCGTGCTGCATAGGTAGCGCCAAAAAATACAAACCACACAAAAGAAAAACGTGATATTTCTTCGCTCCAGGGGATAACGATGTCAAAGATGTTGCGTAATGTGATTTGTAAGAACAGCATGACAACAAAAAAACATAGCAATCCCTGGCAGATATAGCTTTCAATCCTGTCGAGTAGCAGATACAGGGATACTGCGCGCATGGGTGGCCTCCTCATTGGGGGTTGGCATGGAACAATCGACGGGCTCGTTGTCTGAGTGGGGGAAAAAAAGTAACTCAGCCGGCAGGTGATGGGGGCGGGGCCACCCTTGGTTGCCCCGGAATAAAGGCTATTTTTTCAGTTCGCGTACGACCCGGTCCACAACCTCTTTGCCACCCACAAAATCATAATATTTGGGCCAGATTTTTTCCATGGCCAGCTTACGCCATGCATCTTCGTCTTTCAGAGTGTGCACCGTGACTCCGGCATCAATCATGCCTTGCTTGGCTTTTCCCGACTCCAGGGTCTGGAAAAGCAGGCAGTACTGCTGGGCCTCGATTCCGGCCCGGATGAGAATATTCTGCACATTGGCAGGCAGGCTCTGGAAATACTGTTCGCCGATAATCAGTGGTTGCAGCGAGTAGTTGTAGTGTACTTCCGTGAGGTATTTCTGCACTTCGTGGAATTTGGATGTATAGTTGACAATATATGGGTTGTCCTGCCCATCCACTACTTTTTGCTGTAGTGCGGTAAAGGTTTCAGTCCAGGCCATGGGCACGGGGTTAGCTCCCCATGCCTCGTACGTTGCCAGCATGATTTGATTCTGCGGCACACGGATTTTCATTTTGGCAATGTCTTCAATGAATTGTACAGGGCGCTTGGAGTTTGTCAGGTATCGGAAGTTGGAGTAGGTCCAGCCAAGGATCCGAAAGCCCCCCTTGGTAATGCTCTGTTGGCTCCAGTATTGCCCCAGAGAGCCGGTTGTTGCTGCCACGGCTTCATAGTCGTTGCTGACAAGATAGGGCAGGGTGAGTACGCCAAGGTCCTGTACAAATGGCACGGCATTTCCCACGCCCACAATGGCCATTTCCAGCGTTCCCATGCGTGTATTCTGAAGCATTTCAGTTTCTGTTCCCAGCGATCCCCCGGGAAACAGTTCGACGGAAATAGCGCCATCAGAGAGTGACTCAATGAGTACCTTGAGACGCTTGGCAAGTGCGCCCTGATCAGAGTTTATGGGATCTCCCATGCCTACCCTGAGGACCTGTTTTGCCTGGGCTGATAACGTTCCCGGCATGATGAAGGCTACCGCCAGCAAACAAACAAGTAACACTTTTTTGAACATAAGACCTCCGCATCGAGCTTGTTGAAGGTTGCTTGGGGAAGTTTTTTGTTTGGCCCTGTATATAGCAAAACGGGATACTATGCGTTTAGTGTGTTACCTGCCACGTATGCAATGGCGGCTGCCACAGATCGACAGTCGTCAAGGCTGAATGTAAGTGGAATACGCAGATCACACATGGTGGACAGAATGTGATCTGTCTGTAGTAGCTGGGGGATATGAGGCAGGTAGTGCCAACTATGATAGGCACTTGTAAAGCCAACGGGCTCTTTGTTGCCAAACCATTTGATATGCACGCCTAGTTCCTCGCACTGAGCCAGAAATGCCTTTACCTGTGCAGGTGATGCCTGCGGAAGAGAAAATTGTATGGAACTGCCCACATAGAACTCTTCTGGTGGGCGCTTGATGCAGTGAATTGTCGGAATTTCTGATAGCAGGGTTTCAATGGTTTGATAGCGTTCGTTCCAGCGCATGCACTGGGTGTCCAGAGTTTCCAGTTGGGGACGCAATACGGCTGCACGCAGATTATCCATGCGGCTACTGTAGTTGGGGGTGTGATACCTGGCCAAGGCAAATGCTTCAGCAGGGGGGGCAGCACTGTGTGTTGCATACAGCATGTATGAGCCGGAGTAGATGATGGCCCTGGCCATGGCCTGTGCATCATCCGTTACCAGCAGCCCGCCCTCACCCGAGTTGATGTGTTTATACGTCTGGGTGCTAAAGCAGGCCATATGGCCAAAAGAGCCGCTTTTGGTTCCGTTCCAGCGGGCACCCATGGTGTGGGCGCAGTCTTCAATAAGGGTCAGGCCGTATTTTTGGCAGATTGTTGTAATCTGCACCATATCCGCCATGTGCCCGCGCATGTGCGAAAGTAGTAGAAAACGTGCTTTGGTACGGGCAGCTTTACGCTCCAGGTCTTTCAAATCAATGGTGCACTGGGGGGTAATCTCAACAAGCTCTATGGTCGCGCCGCTGTTTTGAATGGCCCCGGGAACAGGCGCCAGAGTATAGGCATTGCACAGCACGGTATCCTGCGAAGAAATACCAAGACTTTTCAGCGCAATATACATGGCACTGCCGCATGAAGAGAGCGCCAGGCAGTACTTTTTGCCCATATACGCGGCGAATTCTTCTTCCAGCAGGGCTGCCTGGCTTTTTTCACCTGGTGCGGCATTATAGCGGTGTAGTTTGCCCGAGCGCATGACAGAGACAGCAGCGCTAATAGCAGTTTCCGGGATAGGTTCCTGTTGCGTAAAATCCTTGTGGAAATGGGGGGGGACGCTCATGAAAACCTCCTGTGTTCTGGGCATCTAGCGCTGGTTATACACCTCAAAATCCCATGTCTCGCCGGGAAAGTATTTGCGCAATCGCCAATCGCAGGCACGGGCATGTCCCTCCATACCTTCAATACGTGACAGCCTTGAGGCCACACCGCTGAATGTCTTGTTGGCTTCAGGAGAGATCTCCTGGTACGTGTATATTTTGAGAAACTTATGTGCGCTGAGCCCACCGCTATAGCGACTGGCTTTTTTGGTGGGAAGAATATGGTTTGTTCCCGAGCACTTGTCTCCATGGGCCACGGTGCTGCCTTCTCCCAGGAACAGGGACCCGTAAGAGCTCAAGTTGGCAAGCCACCAGTCAAGGTCACGGGCCATGACCTGGACATGCTCGGCGCCGTAGGTGTCGCTGACGCGGCAAAGCTCTTCTCTGCCAGAGCACAGGACGATTTCGCCATAATCGCGCCATGCTGCTGCGGCCACATCAGGATTCGGCAGGGCAGCAACAAGTGTAGGGATACGTGCAAGCACGGCTTCACCCAGGTTGCGGCTGTCAGTGAAAAGCCAGACAGGCGAGTCCATGCCGTGTTCTGCCTGGGATACCAGGTCAACGGCAATGGTGCCGGCGTCAGCGGAGTCATCGGCAATAACGGCAGATTCCGTGGGCCCGGCAAATACATCAATACCGCACATGCCGGCTCCGGCCAAAGCCGCCTTGGCCTCGGCCACAAAGCGATTGCCCGGCCCTACGAGGATATCAGCTGGTTTGCCTGTAAACAGACCATACGCCATACTGGCAATGGCCTGGACACCGCCCATTTCCATGATCACATCTGCGCCGGACAGGTCCATGGCATAGGCCATGGCAGGGGCGATACTTTCACCCCGTGGGGGAGAGCAGGCAATAATAAAGGGAACTCCCGCAGCTTTTGCCGTAGCAATACTCATGATTGCGGAACAAACATGCGCGTAACGTCCACCAGGGACATAGCAGCCGGCCACGTCCATGGGGATGACGCGCTGCCCCAGCCGTACACCGGGGTGCGGGGTGGTGGAAAATTCCTGGATACTCGCCCGTTGCGCTGTTGCAAGGGTAGAAACCTGTTCATGGGCAAAACGGATATCATCGCGTACCTGTGCCGGTACCTGCTCAATGAGCAGGGCTTTTTTTTCGGCATCAAGGATGAAGGGCTTTGTCCAGCCGTCAAACTTTTGGGCAAGTTGCTTGACCGCTTCTTCTCCGTCCTGGGCAACCCGCTTGAGCATTGCTTCTACATCGCCACGAATTTCGTCACTGTTCGCCAATGCGCTTTTTTGTGCTTTTTTCAGGTATTCCATCTTGTTAGCCACCATTTTTCGTTGAGGTGAACGGATACTGTCAGGAAAAAGCATAGCGCGTTATTTTTCGATATGCAATATTTTATGTAATATTTTATGTAAAACAGCATGGCCAATATATTCGCAAACAATGTATGCTGAGGGTCCAATGGGGCAAAGAGAGCTACATGCGCTGGATGTACAGACAGCGCTTGGCTGTTTTGAAAAAGCGGCAAGTCAAACTGGCAATTCAGACAGGAGGGAGGGGCGTGAACATTCTTTTTTTGTGTACGGGTAATTCGTGTCGCAGCCAGATGGCCGAGGGCTGGGCCAGGCACCTCAGGTCCGATGTGTTTAGTGCATACTCTGCGGGGGTGGAAAAACATGGGCTCAACCCGCTGGCGGTACGGGTCATGGCCGAGGTTGGAGTGGATATAAGCAGGCAGCATTCTAAAACCATGGAGGAGCTACCCGGGCATATCTCATTTGAGTATGTCATCACGGTATGTGATCATGCGCATGAACGGTGCCCGTTTTTTTCGGCCGAAACCAGAGTCGTACGTGTGGGGTTTGATGATCCGCCACTGCTTGCGTTGGGCTTGGCGGATGAAGAAGAAATCCTGTCCCACTACAGGCGGGTCAGGGATGAGATCCGTGCATTTATTGAAGCGCTACCCCAGTGCCTAAAAACATAGCCCAGTACCGGCATATGGGTTTTGAGTGGGGCTGCCTCGGCCTGCGGTATTTCCTGATGCAGGCAACGCCCATGTGAACTGCACGGGTGCCCCAAAGCGTAGCGTTTGAGTACCGGTTTTTGGAAGAAGGTGCTGCAACGGACTGGAGAGCATCCAAAACCCCTACCCGGATATACCTTTTCGTGGGGTGACAGTGGGCTGAAAGATCTGGAAAGTGTGGGCAGCGCCTCGACAGGGAAGATGGCTGACGTATTACTATCATGGGTGATCTTTTCAAAAACAACAAAATAGTCTAAGGCAAATGCAGACGGCAGTATCTCCACAAAAGCGGGGCAACAGTGAGTAGTTACTTCAAGATGTCAGGAAGGTAGTCATTGTCAAAGGAATATGTTTTTACGATACTGACAATCGGAATTTTATTGGCCATTGCCATCTTCGGGTATGCTCTTCCAGACAAGACACGGGCTGAGCCTGTACGTATCCTGTTTGATAATGCAGGCGGTAAAGTAATTTTTGACCACAAAGCGCACGTGGAAGACTACTTCATTGACTGTCAGAGTTGTCACCATGAAAGCCTGGCCTCCAATCCTTCGCCGCCCATGGCCTGCGGCGATTGTCATGGCGTTGCAATCACAGACGCATTCCGCGAGGATCATACGGCGGAGTACACTGATGAGGCCTGCGTTACCTGCCACCATGTCGAATTTACCAAAGTAGTCTGGGACCATGAGGCGCACACGGGGTATGCTGATTGTACGACGTGCCACCATGATCCAGAGATCAGCCCCGAGCCCGTGGCCTGTTCCTCATGCCATGACAGTGCAGGGGATGAGAAAAAGCCCTCCCTGCGCGATGCGTCGCATTTGCGTTGCCAGTCCTGCCATGTTGAGATGCTTGAAGAAAAAATGACCGGTTGCGCCAGTTGCCACGAGAGTGACGATCAGCGTGCTGCTTTGAAAAATGGCGTGTCCAATGCCCAGTTCAGCAACTGTTCTTCGTGTCACTATGAAGAAAAGGTAACAGAGCTCATCCTTGACAGAATGAGCGCCTTTCACAAACGGTGCATGGGGTGCCATGAGGAAGTCCAGAGCGGTCCTTTTGCAAAAGATCAATGTAACCAGTGCCATTTCCGGTGATACGTATGAAGAAGACTTCTTTTACTCTTGTTTGCGGTGACAAAACCCCTTTTTTGCAAGGACCGGAACCCGAAACAGTACGCATCCCCTTGCGCGGACACGGACTCAAGGCTGTTAAAAAAAAGACTTATGTTTACCCTGGTATGCTGGTAGCTGACCACCCCAATGACAAGCGAGGTGAGGCGCACAGCTCCATTGGCGGTATTGTTGCCGAGTTGCGTGATGCGTGCATTGTAGTAAATGCACAGGCCCCGACAGTAGAAGATGCAGAAGAGGGGGCATCGGCACAATCCCCTGTGGAAGCCTTGGCTTTGGCCGGACTTGAAAAGGATGTGCTCAGACAGGTATTGAAACAGCTCGGCCTGGATTTGCGACCTTATCTGCATAGAGCCAAAACGCTGATTATCAACGGATTGAATCCTGACCCCGGTATTTTTTGGGCCGAGGGCATGCTGGCAAACTACATGCCCACGCTGGAACAAGGCCTTGACCTGCTTTGCAGGCTTGCGCCTGTTCAAGATGTGATCCTGGCAGCGCATGACAAAAATATCAATCTTGCAGGGGCTTCCACGGTTGCCGTGAAACCCATATACCCCCAAAGTGTGGACCGCCTGCTTGTTGCTGCGGTTACAGGCAAAGAGCGTCCCCAAAGCGTACATGTTGTGGGGCTGCATGCTTTGTTTCAGCTTGGCCGCGTGGCCCAAACCGGACTGCCTGTTACAGAAACGGTCATGACCGTGCAGGGCAGAAACTATGTGGTGAAGCTGGGAACTACCATCAGAGACCTGTTGCAGCATGCGGGGGTCAGTGTAAAAGATGGTGACCGCGTCATTCTTGACGGCCCCATGCGTGGCAGAGGTATAAGTCGACTTGACCTGGGTATGGGGAAAAACGATACAGCGCTTATGGTTGTGCCTGCGGGTACTTTTCCACCAGTCACAGGGGCGGCTTGCCTAAACTGCGGCGAATGTATTCTGCGTTGCCCTACCCGTCTCAGGCCCAATATGTTGGGTCGGTTCAGCGAGTTCCGCATGTATGATAAATGCAAAGATGAATACATTGACTCTTGTGTGGAGTGCGGCCTCTGTGGCTATTGGTGTATAGCCAGGCGCCCTGTCCTGCAACTTATCCAAATGGCAAAACACCAGATTGCGCTTCAGGAGCAACAGATAACCACTTGCACTTTGCAAGGTGAAAACTAGGGGGGAGACATATGGCAAAAGTGACAGCACCCCCAACGCCATTTCTCATTGTGGGCGCTCCGTCGCACTTGCATTGCGGCCGTACGATACACAGTTCTCTGCGTGATTTTCTCATCGCCCTGATGCCAGCGGCCATAATGGCCATGTATACCTATGGCATGGGGGCAGCGCGTGTTATGGCTCTTTCCTGCGCCACGGCGCTCGTGGTCGAGGCGTTATGCCTCAGGGCCATGGGGCGCTCGGCGGATTTGGAACGCCACAGTGTTTTGTTGCAGGGGTTGCTGCTGGCATTTTTGCTGCCCGCAAATGCACCGTGGTGGCTGGTCGTGCTGGGTATCACCCTGAGTATTTTGTTGGGGCGGATGATATTTGGCGGGCTGGGGTGTAGCCCTGTTTGTGCGCCTGTGGTCGGCTGGGCCATTTTGAGCATTTCATGGAAGTTGTACATGGATATTGACGCTGCAATGCTCAATATTCCGTTGCTCAACCCCTTGACCCAACTCAAGTATTTCGGCGTCTGGAAGATTGCCGACATCAGCTATTTTGACCTGCTCACCGGCCGGCAGCTTGGCGCGTTGGGAGCCTCACAGGTCGGGGCACTGCTCATAGGTGGCTTGTACTTGTTGGCCTTGGGCGTCATTCGCTGGTACCTGCCCGGGGGCTTTCTGTTGGGGGTATTACTGGCTGCGGGCATATTTTATGCCGTAGATAGTACGGTGTATGCGCCCCCCCTGTTTCATGTATTTACCGGCAGTGTTATGTTTGGTGCATTTTTTTTGGTGACGGACCCCTCATCTACCCCTGTGGGGCAGGCTGCCATGCTCCTTTTCGGGCTGCTGGCCGGTAGCTTGGTGGTGATAATCAGGGTCTATGGCATATATCCTGATGGTGTCCCTTTTGCCATTTTGTTGGCCAATATGACCACGCCCCTGCTGGACATGATCCGGCCCAAGCCTTTTGGAGCGAGGTAGTCATGCGTGAAATAATCCGGATGATCGTGGTGCTGTCCACCATATGTGTCATTTCGGGCTTTGCCCTGTCTTCTTTGAAACAGCTCACGGCTTCGCAGATTGAGGTCCAGGTGCTTACCTATGTTCAGGGCCCGGCCATAAATGCGGTATTTTCGGGGTATGACAATGATCCTATTGCAGATCGCAAGAGGTTTCTCAACCCGGAAACCGGTGAGGCATATAACGTGTTTCCCGCTAAAAAAGAGGGGCGGCTTATTGCTGTGGCAATTGAGAACTACGGCGCCGGATATGGCGGTGACATTGGGGTAATGGTGGGCTTTGACATAGGGAATGACGTATTGACCGGCATAGGAGTGACCACCATGAAGGAGACTCCCGGTCTTGGCACTGTCATTGCGGATGCCTCCTACACCGCAAAATTTGTGGGTCAGGGGCTTGATGTGGCCCTTAGCTCTGACGGCGGTACCATTGACGCCATTTCCGGTGCGACATTTTCCAGTGTGGGCTGTATGCTTGCTGTGCAAAATGCTTCTACCGTATACAAGGCACTCAAAAAGGATATTGTCGCCGGTTTTTAGCCAAGTGCGCGGTGCGTGTGCTTGTAATTGCCGCATAAGGAGAACAGCGTAATGAGCAGCATGTGGAAAGAGTTCAGCAAGGGCCTGTGGCGGGAATTACCACCCTTCAGGCTGCTTTTGGGGCTGTGCCCGGTGCTTGCGGTGACCAAATCCGCACAAAATGGCTTTGGCATGGGCATGGCAGTCATTTTTGTACTCTTTTTATCCAATGTGATCATATCCTCTGTACGAAATATCATCCCCAAAAAGGTACGCATTGCATGCTATATTGCCATTGCGGCTTCGCTGGTGGTCTCCATTGAGCTGCTCATGCAGGCGTATGCCTACCCCCTTTATCAGCAGCTGGGTATTTTTGTGCCGCTTATTGTTGTAAACTGCCTCATTCTTGGCAGGGCAGAAGCCTTTGCGGGCAGGCATCCTGTGCACCTTGCCGCTGCAGACGGCCTTGGCCTTGGTATCGGGTTTTGCCTGTCCTTGACCTTTCTTGGGGCATTGCGCGAAGTATTGGGAACAGGAGCAGTATTTGGGTACCAAGTCATGTGGAAAGGTTTTGAGCCGCTGACGATCATGGTGGAAGCCCCAGGTGCGTTTCTTTCGTTGGGCCTTGTGTTGGGAGCCATGAATATGCTGAGCATCATTCAAGCCCGGCGTAAGGGGTATGCCACGCCGGAAAACCCGAATCCGGGTTGTGAGGCCTGCCGTAGCTGCATGGTGGAATCTAAGTAAAAGAGGCTGGCGATGGATTATTTTCTGCTTTTGATTTCAGCTATTTTTGTCAACAATATTGTGCTTGCCCAGTACCTTGGGCAATGCCCTTATCTTGGATGCTCAAAAGAAAAGGGCGTGAGCCTCGGCATGGGTGGGGCTGTTATTTTTGTCATGATGCTGGCCACCCCCATCACTTGGCTGTTGCAAAAGCTTGTGCTCGTTCCGTGGGAGCTTGACTATTTGCAAACCATTATGTTCATCCTTGTGATTGCCTCTTTGGTGCAACTCGTTGAGATGTTTTTGAAAAAAATGGTTCCTCCCCTCTATAGCTCATTGGGCATTTTTTTGCCGCTCATTACAACCAACTGTGCGGTACTCGGGGTAGCCATCCTTGTGCAGCGCAAAGATTTTGATCTTGGCACGTCGGTGTTTTACGCCTTTGCTGCTGGGCTTGGCTTTATGCTGGCACTGGTGTTGCTTGCGGCGTTGCGCGAGCGCATGGAAATAACCCGTGTTCCTCGTCCTTTTGCCGGAGTACCCGTGGGCTTGGTCATGGCAGGCCTTATGTCCATGGCTTTTATGGCCTTCCAGGGTATGATTTCTTAGGGGACGAAGAAAGAAGAGAGTCTTTTCCATGGGCGTATGCCCGCAGGAAGAAAAACAGACAAGGACAGCGATATGATCGTAACATCGGTGCTTTCACTGCTGACACTGGGTTTTGTGGCGGCTTGTGTGCTGGCGCTGGCTTCGCGGGTATTTTATGTGGATGAAGACCCAAGGGTCGAAGCAGTGCTGAATGTACTGCCCGGAGCTAACTGCGGCGGCTGTGGTTTTGCAGGATGCGAAGCCTATGCGCAGGCAGTGCTGAGTGACCCTTCTGTGAGTCCCGGATTATGTTGTGCAGGTGGGCCCGAAATTACAGAGGCAGTGGGTGAACTTTCCGGTAAGGCCCCGGGCGATGCTGAGCCGTTGGTGTCGTTTCGGCGTTGTGTGAAAGATGAAGGGCATGTCAAGACACGGTATGAGTACCAGGGGTTCAGGGCCTGCGCAGCAGCTGCCATGTTGGAATACGGCCCTGACATGTGCCGGTATTCCTGCTTGGGCTTTGGCGAGTGTGCGCGAGGATGTCCTTTTGATGCCATGTATATTGAGGATGGCCTTGTTCATATTGAAGAAGAAAAGTGTACCAGCTGCGGTATATGCGTGCGTATTTGTCCGCGTCACCTGCTGGAACTCATTCCTCGCCGTGCCCGCGTGATGGTGTATTGTGCTACAAAAGATAAGATGCGCGATGTGGTGAAAGTATGCGAGGCCGGCTGCATCACATGCGGTAAGTGTGTGAAAAAA
Source organism: uncultured Desulfovibrionaceae bacterium (assembly GCA_964593925.1). Classification (GTDB taxonomy): domain Bacteria; phylum Desulfobacterota; class Desulfovibrionia; order Desulfovibrionales; family Desulfovibrionaceae; genus Oleidesulfovibrio. The sequence goes on from CAZQKM010000009.1 coordinate 78,433, forward strand.
TGTCCTGCAGGAGCGATAACTCAAGAGGATGCGCGGGTCATGATTGACCAAAAGGCTTGTCTTGCCTACGGGCCGGACTGCGGTGAAGCGTGCGTCCAGGCTTGTCCGCGCCATATTTTACGCCGCACCTGTCCGGTGGCTGTGGAAAAATTGCCAGAAATCAATGCCCCGGGCGCTGGTCAGGATGCGACGTCCGCCTAAGGGCGGTAGGGGTGCAACGCCATGCCTGTATGAGGCATGTGCGATACGCGGAGTCCTTTTATGAAAAAACCTATTGCGTCAAGAAGACTGTTTATTCAGGCATGCGGTCTGCTGGGAGTGGCTGCGGCAGTGGGAGGCTTGGTTCCCACCGTGGCACGGGCTACCCGAAGAAGCGACAAAGAGCAGGTTATTGCTCGCACTCGCATGTGTATGGGGACGCTGGTAACGTTGACTACGGCGCAGGCTTCTCGCTTGCGTGCCGAAGAAGCCATGGGCCGGGCCTTTGCAGAAATTGACAGGCTGAGCGCCATATTCAGCCGTTATGATAGCAACACCCCTGTATGGATATTGAACCGTGACGGTCGGGTGGCGGGTATCCCTCATGAACTGGCAGAAGTCATGGACCGGGCCTTACGGTTTGGCCGGCTGACGGATCATGCCTTTGATATTACCGTGCAGCCTGTGGTGGACCTGTTGTGGGCAAGACAAAACCCCACGGGCAATATGGATATCGCCGGAGAAGAGTTGGCGCATGCGTTGAGCCTGGTGGACGCGCGGGGGGTGGTGCGCGGTAGAGACAGTATCCGCCTGCAACATCAGGGAATGGGCGTTACGCTGGATGGTATTGCCAAAGGCTATATTGTGGACAAGGTTTCCACGGTGCTCAGCGCTCATGGTGTGCCTAACCATGTGGTCAATGCTGGTGGAGATATCCGTACCAGCGGTGAAAAGTATGCAGGAACACCATGGGCTGTTGCCATTCAGGACCCTGCAAAGCAGCGCAACTACCCTGCTGTAGTCCACATGCGTGATGGTGCCATTGCTACATCCGGGGGGTATGAGGTTTTTTATGACCGTGAACGTTTGCACAGCCATTTGGTGAGCCCCCGCACAGGGGCCAGCCCGCATGGCATACTGAGTGTATCCGTGTCGGCTCCCACAGTGATGGAGGCAGATACACTGGCCACAGCCGTATATATCATGCAGGCCCGTCAGGGGGTACAATTTATAGAGAGCCTACCAGGACGGGAGTGCCTGGTATTGGGGCGCAATGGTGCTGCGTATACCTCACGGGGCTGGGGGGCGGTCTGAGTTGGATGCTGAAAACCGCACATCCCGCCAGGCTGTTTGTGGTGTGCGGGATGGAGAAGGGGCAGGTATGGCCTGCGGCCCTGTTGGCGTTGCTGTTGCAAGGCTGATGTGGTAATATATACGTGTGTGTCATTGCCTATGTATGAACGTATGGCATTGATATGTAAATGCAAAAACACAACAGCCTGCCAGGCAGATGCCTGTTGGCGCAAGGAGGCTTTTAATGGCGTTTAGGAAGATTTTGTTAGCCGTGGATGGTTCCCCCAACTCGCGTCTTGCTGTGCGCCATGCGATAAACATGGCTCGGTGTAGTGGTGGTCATGTGGTGCTGCTGCATTGCCAGAGCGAGATTCCAAGCCTTGTGGGAGGCTCTGCACGGGCTGCTTTGCTGGAAGAAATACATAAGGAAGCCGAAGCAATGCTGGCGATTTTTCGGGAAGACCTGCGCGAGGAAGGCGTGAATTTTTCCATGCTTCTTGTACACGGCAAGCCGCATGATGCCATCGTGCGGGCGGCAGAAGAAGAAAACTGCGATGTTATTGTCATGGGTTCCCGTGGGTTAAGTGACTTTGAGGGCATGCTGGTGGGAAGTGTGGCCCACCGCGTACTTTCCTTGGCGCATGTGCCGGTGTTGATTTCTCGATAGGGGACGACCTATGCCCATCTTTATACGGCCCCATATGGGGCCGTATTTGTTTGTTCTGAATGTCTATGGAGTGGTCGCAGGGGGACTCAACCAGAAACAGCCTGCGGGTTTGTTTTTCAGGGAGAACGGTAACGCGCCACTGGATGCCCAAGAAAGGTGCGTAAAGCAGGCAGCCAATTTTTGTAGCTCTTTTTGTGGTCGTAAAGGTGGATTTTTATGCATATCGGGTAAACTGCCTTGCAGCAATGGGTGTTAGCAGGCCCCATATGTTCAAGCGTGTTTGCTTGCCCTGGGTGTTCCCGTGGTATTGATGGCCATGGGATTTTTTGTAATGTGCAAAAAAGAGCGCATGCAATCCACTCTGCGCGTATTGCTCATCTTTCACTCCTGCTGAAGAGCAGTATGATATCTTCACTCCGTTTTCACAGCTCTGTGGCAGGTTCAGGGGGCAGTCACTCAGAGAAGCCTGGTGAGCAAAACCCTTGGTACGCAAGGTGTTGCGTCTGTCTGGGTAGTGGTGGAGCCCCACATGTCATATCAGGCAGCACGCACAAGCCTGCCACAGAAAGCTTTGGCATGTGGAATTTTTGAACCAGTGTGGTATACTATCCATGGAAAAGTACGCACGTGGTGTGCTATGGTCTCTGGGAACAACAAATCCATAAAGGGGGTAGGCTTGATTTGGAGTATAGTAGGGTAGGCTACTGCATGAAAATATAAAACCCTACCCTACCTTTTGGTAAGGCGAGCCCCAGGCTGCATGGTCTTTGTGTTTTTTTACATACAATCCATGGTGGGGTATCGCATGGGCCTATTTTATATTTACTTAATTTTATTTCATTATATTTTTTTGTTGACCCTGAAGCTGCCATATTCAGGCTTGGTCCTTCCAAGGAACTGTGACCGTTGAATAAAAAAAAATAAAAGCTTGGAAGGTAGGGTTTTGGTAAAAGAATTTTGTACAGTCGCCTTGTGTGATCTCGGCCGATGTGGCTGGGGTGACCGATGCAGTCTGTTGCAATGCCTTGAGCGGGGAGAAGTTTATGCAGAGTAACATAGATCAAATAATGGCTATGATTTCAAAAGATTTTCGTTCCATTTCATCAAGCATGGAAGGGCTTGAAAAAAATGCTGAAGGGGACTTCATCGTTCCTGGGGGTGTCCTGCTGTCCATGGTGGGAGTATTACGTAATGTGGTGACCGGACTGCAGAAAGCGCAAAACGCCTACGCCATTAGCCGCTATCAGAATACTGTCCTTGCTGATTTGGAAGAAGGCGCGCGAGATGCTCCCGTATATAGTGAAACAGCGCAATAACAAGGGCTATGGTAATCTTGGGATGACTGCTTTTGGCATGCAGCGCCAGGCATGCTGTGAGAGGGCTTTCCCGGTGTATCTAGCGGCTACCTCTTGTCATGCGTTGGCGTACTGACTGGGGGTGCCCGGTACATGCCGTGTTTCTGCTTTGGCTATGGAGTGTGTCGGGCAGTGCTGTTGTGGAGGTAGCTGGCAAAGCTGCTGCCTGTATAATGTTGCCCCGGATCCTTTAGCGCAAAGTAGCCGTTTAACCTGTGAAAAATATCCCCCCCGCGTCACCGTGAGGGGGATATTTGGTTATGCGTGTTAGTCTGGCGTTTTTGTTTTGCATTTTTGAGGAGAGAAGGAGAGTGCGAACCAGTCCACATTACGGGTCAGGAACATGGAGCTTGCCAAGACGCTGAACAACAGACACGACCCAAGCAACAGTGCATGCTGCTCGGATAGCAGGATACCGTATAGGATTCCATAGAGTATGGATATGAATATACCAAAAATTACAGCCATGGATGTTTTTTGGGTAATGCTCCGTACATAGACAATCAGTAAAAGTATGCATGCTCCACTTGCCATAAGGTATGCCCGGACAAAAGGAATATGCTCTGCAAGCGAAATAAGCAGCAGATAGAATATGGCAAGAGCCGTACATACAAAAGCGTATTGAGCGATATGGATTTTCAGCCCTTGCAGCAGTTCAAAGATCAGAAAAAATGCGAGGGTGAGCGCTGTGAACAAAAAGCCGTAGGCTATGGCACGATTTGCCTGGGTATAGGTGTTTACCGGCTCAATAAGGCTTACACTGAACGTTGAGGCTTCTCCGCTGAAAGTCTCTTGAGGGGTGAGACCGGCATTGCCACCTAGGTCAGAAACAAACCAACGTGCTGTGAAGCCGCCATCCGTCACGCTGCGGTCCGTGGGCAGGTAGTCACCATAAAATTTCGGATGCGGCCAAGGGGAGTTCAAGCTGACCAGAAATTCACCACCATGTGGTGTAAAGGTCAAGTCTTCCGCACCCTGAAAGACAAGTTTGGTGGAAAAGGCCAGGCTACCGTTTTTTAGCTCACCCGGGGCAATATCAACGGCGATTCCCTGGGGAAATTTTGTAAGTGTCTGCCTGCTATGGCTGGGCCAAACATCTTTTTTTACATCGTTTACCTGTAAGACAGGGCGTGCAGTGATACCTTTGGGGACGCCTATGGGGAGCAGCAACACCGGCTCATCGACCTTTACCACTTTGCCACCGTTACGCTCCTCTCCTACATAGGGGGGGTGTATGTCAGAAAAAGTACCGCTGAGCCGTATATCAGCACTGTATGCCGGGACAGAATAGATGCCACGGTTGAGTTTTTTGGAATACAGTGTACCGTCCATTTGTGTCCGTTTCGCACTGATATGCATGTAGTGCGCTGCCCTGTTTCTAATTTCATCTACCTTCCATATGGATTTTTTTTCATCAAATATTTTGTTTTTTGTCACATACTCCACAGTGTAATTAAGGACCAATAAGGGGGCTGTTAATTTTTGGTGCCCACCATGTTGTGTGGCGATCTCCTTTTTAACCGCGAATTGTCGCCATTTACGCTCATCAGTAACGTCCTCCACCAAGCTGAGTAGCAACATGCTTCCCAAAGATAGCGCCGCTATTGTCAGAAATTTTTCCCAGTAGCCTTTCATTCTATTTTCTCCTTATCCCATGCTGGGCGTGTCGATGTCTGGTTTTTAATGTACTTCAGTTTTGTGAGAAATATATGGGGATACTGTGTGTTTTACATGTGAAGAATATATTCAGGGTCTGTGGCCGCGAGAGTTCCTAGGGTACTCCCCCGTGGCCTGTCCTGCCTACCGAACATCGAAAATCGAGGATGCCATACGGCGGCACCAGCCCCCAGGGGCTGCGTGTATTCCTGATACTGTTTGAAAAAGGTTTACCCCGTATTCGCCTGGCAGAAAGGTCAGGAAAGGAGGTGGGCAGTCGGCTTTTGGACCATGGGCACGGGCTGCTCCATGCAGGATATGCCGGTTGATTATGGCTGATGGGGCAGCACTCAGTACAGGTTTAGCCGGGAATGGGGCCATGAAGCTTGAGAAAAATTCTTGAAAATACTGACAGATGTGTCTGTTTATGTATGGCTGAAGATTGATGCCAGCCATATAATAGTCCATATTTCTGTGGCAGGGACGTACGGTAAAAACCAGGGGATGCTTCGTACAAAGGGGAATCCGGCACAGACGCATACCTGGCCGTTGCGGTGCAGGCAAGCCGGCCATTATTACCCCATCCAGAAAATACCGGAAGCCTTTTGAGCTATGGCACGGCACTATGCAAAGCAAGCCATTTGAAACTATTTTTCCTTATCTGGCGCAGAGGCAAGGCATTGCAATGAGGTATGCTGAAAATATAGCATCGTTTTTACGCTCTTGGATCCATATTCTTGAGGGCTTCTGGCTTGTGACTATACCTCCCGGGCGGCAAGATGAAATATTGCCCGGACACCCTTGTCACAGTTTTCAAGGCGCACATCACCGCCATGCAGCAAAGCTACCCCACGGGTAAAGGGCAGCCCCAGCCCGGTACTTTTTTTGCCCGATGCCCTGGGAAGCGAATAGAAGCGTTCAAAGACTCTGCCAAGGGCATAGTCGGGTATGGGAGAGCCGGTATTTATTATTTCAATGGAGACAACGCCGCTGTCATGCGTACCCTGGATGCAGATGGTACCCCCGTGTGGCGTAAAATCCAGAGCATTTAGCCACAGGTTGTCCAGCGCCTGCCTGATGAGAAATGCTTCTCCGTATACCATGAGAGTCTTGGGCAGCTGGCAATGCACGGTGATGTCTGTTGAAGAAATCCGTGCCTCTGCGTTTGCAATGAGCGCATGTAACATCTCAGCCAAATCCACCCAGGCAGGCTTGTTTGGCGAGCCCTGGTTTTCAAGAAATGCCAGATGAAGCAGGCGTTCGACTATTTGCTGCATTCTTTTGTTTTCATTTTTGATATGCCCCAGAAAACGCTGTCGAGCTGCCTGATCCGAGGTAGGGGATGCCAGAATTTCCACGGCTCCGGCAATGGCGCTGAGAGGGGATTTGAGTTCGTGGGTCAGAGAGTCCACATATTGCTCGATATATACTTTGCCTTCAAGCTCCAGCCCCATTTTTTCCACTGCATTGCCAAGGCGCTTCATTTCAAGTGTGACAAGCTTGGGTTTGTGTGTCTGGTGCCCGCTTGCCCGGCTGTCTGCATAGGCCACAAGCCTGCTTACATCTCTGCCATGGATCCAAGTCAGAAAGAGGGCGCCCAGAACGGCAAAAAGAAACAATAGTACGCTTGCGTGAAGAATTTCTGCACGAGATTTTATGAAATATGGTTCAATACTTGCCACGGGTTTACCCACGGAAAGCACGCCGACAATTGTTCTGTCATGATCATATATAGGCGCTGCCACATACATGACAGATGTGCCCCCCGGACTGGAGGGACTGCTCCGCGCGCCATATCTGCCCCGGAGTGTCAGGTATACATCGTTCCAACTTGAGTAATCCTTGCCCTCATCTTGTCCGTTGTTTGAGTCATATAGCACGATGCCTTGTGCATCGGTGATGTATATCCGGTGGTCAGTTTTTCGTTTTTGTACCCCCCAGACAAGGGCATTGGGCCTGACCTTGGTATATTTACCAAGCGCTTCAAGGAACTGCCTGCCCACAAGCTCTCCCTGCTGCAGGTCGGGTTTTGCCATTTCGGCCAACATGATGGAGGTATCAATGAGAGTTTCTTCCACAGCCCGTCGCATGGCGGGTTTGAGCTCGCCGGTTACGATGTCGAACATAACCAGCAGGCACAGGCCTGCCATGGAACAAAGGGCAATGAACAGACGTACCCGCAAGCTCATGCGCGCACCGTCCGGAGAGCATAGCCAAATCCTCGACGGGTTATAATGGGGTCAAGGTCTGGTTGTACGGCTCGTAACTTGGCACGCAACGACTTGATATGCGTATCAACCGCGCGCTCCAGGCTGGTTTCCGGATATTCCCACGCCTGTTCCATGATCTGGGTGCGGCTGAAAATGCGCCCTGGTTGCGAAAGAAGTACCAAAAGTACGAGGTACTCGTGACGAGTCAGCAAAAGTTCAGAGCCTGCATACACGATGACATTTCGTGTGGTATCAATGGTAAACAATGAGGGTATCCCTGAGGTAGCATTCAGAGCAGATGTTTCGGCAGGTGCTTCGATATCCACGGTACGCCGTAATACAGCGCGTACGCGGGCTACGAGCTCCCTTGGGCTGAAAGGCTTGGCCACATAGTCGTCTCCGCCAAGTTCCAGCCCCATGATGCGATCTACTTCATCATTGCGAGCAGTCAAAAAAATTATGGGCGTATTAGAGCCAGCACGTATCTCTCGGCATATGGCCAGTCCACTGATATCCGGCAGCCCCACATCCAGAATGAGCAGGTCTGCTCCGTTGTGATGAAAATCAGCTAGCCCTTCGTTTCCCAGGGTATGGTGCCGTACACAGAACCCTTCTTGCTGTAGAGTAAAGGAAACCGCATCGGCAATGGCAATTTCGTCTTCGATCAATAATATTTTTTGTTGCAACATGGATTTCGCTATACTCTGCCCCGCTTGCATGGTCCAGTGGGGGTTTTTCATGGCCTGCTCCAAGGCGTATCTTGTTGCGGGTGGTAAAACGCCTGTGATGCCTTTTGTAAATAGGAGGCTTGGACCTGTAGTATTGTTAAAGGCAGCAGGCAAGCGGCTTGACAAGCCATAAGGCCGTCATGTTGTCTGAGGTTGAATCAGGTTGATGTCTTGTGTGCGGATTAAGTGGAACGGGCATATTTGAGTGGAGTGGGTTTCTCATGGGGTAAGCCTCAAGTGCATACGCGGAAGGCTCCAGGCCCGTGAAAGAAACGGCATGGCAAAGAAGGCTGATGGATATGCTCTTGGAAGCATTGATATGTGTTTCTACAACAGCACGTATGTATCCCGGCAGAGTACCGCAACGTGTCGGCAAAATAACTTGTAGCAAAAAAGCAGCCGCCAAATGAGCGGAACATGATTGAATCTGATCGATAACCTTTCTATAACGTATTACATGCTGTCCAATTCAGAAATTGCCCAGGAGGGGCACCGGTGTTCGGTTGCATTTTGTATCACTGCATCACATTTGATGCAGTATGCACTTTCAACCGGCAGGAATGGGGGTTGAAAGGAACTGGCCGGCTCAGCGTGTGGTCCTGGTATGTGTGTGGAGTGCGTTGAACCGCGCTGTAAATGCTTGTTTAACGTCTTCCCATCCCAAGGGCCTGATGATGAGCCCCTTGGGAGGTGCCGGCAAGCCCTGCTTTGCAGGCAGATCAGGCCAGCCCAGAACCTGGTGCATTTCAGCGGCCATGACAGACTTATCCGCCTGTTTGATGATATCTTGCCGTGGAAAAGACAAGTTGAAGCGGGTAAACACGGCGGCCATGATACCCTGTTCAATTTTTTTATACTCAGGCAAGAGCTGCTTGAGAGGTGATACCACATCGCCAAGGTATGCTTCTGTGGCATCGTGCAGCAGGCCATGCAACATATATTCCGGTGGCAGTATTTCCGCTACGAACAAGGAGTGTTGCCCCACAGAGTAAGGATAGGCTCCGGCGCCATTATAACGTTCCAGCTTGGCCAGGTGGTGGGCAATATCTTCAATGCAGATATCCTTGGGGTTTGGGCGGAGTAGATCCAGCTCTTTCCCGGTGAAGGTGCGTACAAATGTTCTCATCTTTTCTCCTTTACTCCAGGCATGATCTGTTGCCCGGCACACATCGCACGTACTGAGTCTCCTCGCAAGTGGCTTTGGGCGCCTGGCAGCAGTTTTTTGACTCCGGGGGATGTGGCATGTGCCTTGCCTTGTAGGCACCATGTCCCCGGATGGATCGCCTTTCGGACCTGCCAGCTGTCAGACTATGCTTTTGATAACAGTCAGTTGTTTCCAAAGAGCTGTGGCAAGGGGGATGTTGCCCGCAGCGCGCTCATTTTTTTCGGGGATGGTATGTTTTGTTCAGCATGCATGATTTTGTTGTTTTGGCATGTGCTCCACCATACGTGCACGGGCACTGTTGTAGTGCGGTACATGTTGAAAAATACGAGCCAGTCGCATCAGGGCCGGACTACGTTTTGGCATATCAAGGTGTATCAAGCGACAGCCAGGCGCTAGCCAGCGACACATGAACGCCGGTGAGGGGGGATGGCGGCCCTGCCGGACGGCCCCATGTAGAGCTGTGGGTGTGGTAGAAGATATGGGGATTGTTTTTAGAAATAAGCAAATATATAAATGTTGACATTTATATATTTGCTTATATAGCATGCGATATATCAAGAGGGTACCTCGGTCATAACAACCATCACAAAAGGACTGAAACCATGAATCTTACTCAGTTTCCGCGTAGAGGCTATGTCAAAAATGCCACTCCCATAGAGTCCCTGCCGAATTTTTCCAAAGCACTCGGCGGCAATGTAAATATTTACATCAAGCGTGATGACTTGCTTCCCGGTTGCGCAGGAGGCAACAAAACCAGAAAGCTGGATTTTTGTATTGCTGACGCTTTGGAACAAGGGGCAGACACCCTGATCACTTGCGGGGCAGTGCAGTCCAACCATGCACGGCTCACCTTGTCTTGGGCCGTGCATGAAGGTCTCGACTGCCATCTGGTGTTGGAAGAGCGCGTCAAGGGTAGCTACGATCCGGATGCATCAGGTAACAACTTTCTTTTCAAGCTTCTTGGTGCTTCGAGCATTACGGTTGTTCCTGGTGGCTCTCCCATGCTTGAGGCAATGGAGTCTGTGGCACAGAAGCTCCGTGAACAGGGTAAAAAGCCCTATGTCATCCCTGGTGGAGCCTCCAACTCCATTGGCGCTTTGGGCTATGCTGCTTGTGCACAGGAGTGCATGGGGCAACTTTTTCATATGGGTTTGAACATCCATACCATGGTGGTCCCGAGCGGTAGTGCGGGAACCCACGCCGGTATCGTTACGGGAATGTACGGCAACAATACCAATATTCCGGTTCTTGGTATGAATGTCAGCCGCCCCAAGGGCGTTCAGGAAGAGCTGGTGCATAAGCTTGTGAAGGAAACAGCGGAGCGCATCGGCCTCATGCAAGATATCCCCGACTCGGCTGTAACGTGCTTTGGCGAGTATGTGGGACCGGGGTATTCTTTGCCTACAGAGTCCATGGTGGAAGCGGTACAGCTTTTGGCTTGTACAGAGGCCATTTTACTCGATCCGGTGTATTCGGGCAAGGCCATGTCCGGGCTGATTGATCAGGTACGCGAGGGCACTTTTCCCAGGGGAAGCAACGTGCTCTTTTTACATACTGGGGGATCACCAGCGCTGTACGCCTATACGGACACTTTCAGATAACCGGAAGAGCGGCCATCGGCTATTGGTACCTTGCAGAATAGCCAACAGGAGGAGTAGGCATGGAGTTTTCCATGGGGGGAACATCCAGCCTGCCAGCTCAGATGGGGATAGCCCTTATTCTGGGAAGTATTACCGGGCTTGTCGTGCAGCAGACTTCCTTGTTCGAGCCGGACTAGTTCAGGCCTCTGGGCGAGTTATTCATACAGTTGATACACATGGTGGTGGTTCCGTTGTTGTTCTGTGCCATTGTTTCCGGGGCCGCAGGCATGAGCAGGGTTGCAAAGCTTGGCGGAATCGTGGCACGGAGCATGATCTATTTTTTATGTACCACTGCCATTGCGGTTGCCACTGGTCTGCTGGTTGCCAATGGTATGCAACCGGGGGCCGGCGTGGAAACACCCGCGGGTGTATCCGGGTTTGAATATCCCGTCGCCCCCGGATTGGTCATAACACTACTGAATATTATTCCACTCAACCCGTTTGAAGCCATGGCCAAGGGCAATATGCTACAAGTATTGTTTTTTGCCATGGTACTTGGCTTTGTGCTGAGCGCTACCGGAGAGCGTGCGGCAACTGTGCGGGCCATGTTTGAAGAAATGAATACCTTGATGATCCGCCTTGTAAACGTAATCATGCACTTTGCCCCTGTGGGAGTATTCGCCATGCTTGCGTATACAACGGCCTCTTTTGGCGTTGGAGTTTTGCTCCAGTTGGGCAAACTTATTTTAGCCGTATATATTGCCGCTGTGGTGCACGTCATAGTGATATACTTTCCACTGCTCAAAGTATGTAGCAAGGTTTCGTTTAGGGAGTATGCACGTGTCATGGCTGAACCCTTGGTGCTGGCTTTTAGCACCTGCTCCAGCGTCGCAGCTTTGCCGGCTAATCTGATCGCCGCGCATAAACTGGGCGCAAAAAAAAAGGTAGCCAGCTTTTCTATTCCCCTGGGCACTACAATCAATATGGACGGTGCGTCTTTGTATCTTGAGATCTCTGCACGGGCAAATCCGATATTCTCTTTTAACTAACTGTAATTTATG
>CAZQKM010000010.1:0-82187 GCA_964593925.1 uncultured Desulfovibrionaceae bacterium
CGCAAGTCATTTCAGCAGATTGCGAAAAACAGTACAAAAGTTTATAGTATAAGGCAAGAGAAGGAGATACAAGTGAATCAATCAAAACAATATGTTATAGATACGCTTTCGGCCACGGGGTCTTGGCGGCTTTTTAAAATCATGGCCGAAATTGTTGACGGCTTTGAAAGCCTCAGTGACCTGGACAAATGCGTTTCCATTTTTGGTTCCGCACGTGTGGAGCCGGGAACGCCTCTGTACCTGGAAACAGAAAGACTTGCCTCGCTGCTCGTACAGGAAGGATACGGCATTATCACCGGTGGCGGCCCGGGTTTGATGGAGGCGGGCAATAAAGGCGCCATGGAAGGAGGAGGAGAATCCGTGGGCCTGCACATCCACCTGCCCTTTGAACAAAAATCCAATCAGTACATTACAACCCGTTGCGACTTCAGATACTTTTTTGTTCGCAAGCTGATGTTCATCAAGTATGCCATGGCCTATGTGGTTATGCCCGGTGGCATAGGCACGCTGGACGAATTGAGCGAGGCTTTCGTGCTCACCCAGACAAAACGAATTAAGCCTTTTCCCATTATCTTGTATGACAGCGATTACTGGAAAGGGCTACTCGACTGGATACGTGATAAAATGGTTTCTGGCGGCTTTATCCGCGAAGAAGAGATGGGGCTCATTACGGTTAAGGATACACCAGAAGAGGTTGTCTCCTATATCAAAAAGCATGTCATCATCTAGTAGACGACCGCCTGAATTAATGCGCATAATCCCCCCTGCCCCAAACGGATGGCCCCACTGGGAAGCGCTTATGCAGCGCGCCCTTGCCGAAGCGGATAAAGCAGAAAGCCTGGGTGAAGTACCAGTGGGGGCTCTTGTGGTCAGCTCCAAAGGGGCCATCTTGGGTACAGGGTATAATCGCGTCATTGCAGCACATGATCCCACGGCCCACGCAGAGATTATTGCCCTCAGGGCTGCCTGCCAACATACAAGCAACTACCGGCTGGAAAAAGCCATCCTTGTGGTGACGCTAGAGCCTTGTCTGATGTGTACCGGGGCCATTGTCCATGCCCGCCTTGAGGGCGTTATATACGGCGCACCAGATGCCAGGGCAGGTGCCGTGGATTCATGTATTGACGGTCTTGAGCAACCTTTTCATAACCATCACATGTGGTATATGAGTGGCATCTGTGAGCAAGAATGTGCTGCCCGCCTGCATGCCTTTTTTCAAAAAAAACGCCGCCCTCCTGACCCTCCAGCTGGCTTTTAGCTCCGGCTGCTCCCTGTCAACGGCAAGCTGAGTTTGTTCTGCAAAAAGATATTGGGCAAGAGAAAGAAGGCTTCCAGGGTTGGGAAACGGGATTGGGTTTTTGATTTGTGAGTGATATGGTAATCCTCCCATTGCTGGGAGTCCTGAAAAGTAGAACCCATGCAGCCTATGCCAGACTGGCTCGCGGAGGATATCCCCCAAGAACCGCGTGGGCCGTTCATTGCTGTAGGTCCAAAGCCACCTGGTGGCATAATTCTGGACCTCACCAATGGTTTCAAACAAATATTGGCTCAACCAGTCATACCGAACTGTTCGGTTGTAGCGTTCAACGTAGGTGTTCTGTGTATGTACTCAAGGCGAACTCCCTTTCTTTCGACCCAAGCTTGAAGCCGGTGGCTGACATACCCGGGGCCGTTGTCGCAACGTATCACCTCGGGAGCATACCGCCACTTGATGATTTGCTCCAACCTACGAACTACACGTTCCGACGGCAACGAGAAATCAGCCTCGATGGCAACCCTTCACGGTTGAAGTCGTCGATCACGTTTGACAGGCGGAAGCTGAGGCCGTTGCGCAACTGGTCATGCATGAAATCCATGTACCAGACACGGTTGAGCGTTTCGGGCCCTGCGAGTAGCTCCGGCTTTTCGCGCACGATGCGCTTTTTGGGCTTGATACGCATAATGAAGCTCCAATTTGCAATATATCCGGTACACCAGCTTGTGATTTCAGCCGAAGCCCCTTGAGGTTGCGCAGATACAGAAAGCACAAACCGAATCCCCAATTGCGCTGATTGCACGTCAAACACACCAGCCAGTCGGCGATCTGTTCGTTTTCGGCCGACAGCTTCGGGTTGTAGCGGTAGCATGTCTGGCTGCCATGAGACACTTCGCAGGCCTGCCGGATGCTCAAGCTTCGTATTTCAACAGCTATTCTGGCCACTTCGCTGCGACGAAACGGCCTCACCAGCTTTTTGCGAGCGCCTCGACAACGACTTCGGCCTTCATCCTTTCCTCGGCATACATGCGCTTAAGCAGACGGTCTTCGCGCTTTAGCTCCTTCATGCCCGTCATCAGCGAGGCGGCCATGCCGCCATACCTGGTGCGACACTTGTAAAAGGTGGCGCTGCCCATGCCGTGTTTGCGGCAAAGCCGGGCCACGGGAATTTCGCTTTCGGCCTGCTTCAAAATGTTCAAAATCTGCGCGTCGCTGTGACGTGATGTCTTCATGTAGAATCTCCTCCAATTTGGTTAGTGAAAAATTCTACTTTTCAGAACTACTGTTTTGAGGGGTGATTACCACTTGCATACAAATCGTACCGCAAGGGAATGAGCAAAACACATATGTTATGAAGGGGATATTTTATGCCGTTTGACTATAAGTAGGAATATAAATCTTTATACATTCCTTCTCAACATACCGTTATTTTAGAAACTCAAAATATGATTTTTTTTGCAGAACGCTTGAGTGGAAACATCAATAAATATTTAGAATAATATTGTATCGCTGTAAATTTACTTTATGGCATACAGCACACTTTAAACATGAGATATAAAATATTTTTTTGAATATGCTGGACCTCAAATTGAGTGTCTTTGGCGTCAAAAATGGATATAGTGTATAAATACTTCCAGCAAATACTTGTCCCAATGTATTTCTTTGCTCCGTTTATCGAATTTTGTAGCATAAATGTATTTTAATTTTCCAGTTTCTGTAGAGACTCAAAAGAAAAAAATTGATTTTTCAAAGGCCCTTTTTTTTACATATGAAGAAGGGCTTTGTGTGCAATGCATGCATATGGGCTCTTAAAATGAAAAAGCAACAACCATTTCAACTATGGATGCATTTATACAAAAAAAATGATACAAAATTGATATAACAGAAAATTAATATCATCATGAAATATATCTAGGCGATCCACGAAAAATTGATGCTTCTGAGCTAAAAACAGTAATACGATATCCCATAAAAAAATAGGCATAGACAATGTCGTCAATGGGCTGTGATTTGCTGTGTTTCTTGCCCATCTCCTTGCTATGCAAGGAGATGAAAATGCAACCTACACATCGCCGCCACAATATATCTGACCAAACCTGGGAGCTTTTGGAACCGCACCTATCGGGGCGCAAAAAAACTTGAGACGGGAACGCTCGCGACAGCCGCCAATTTACCAATGCAGCGTTTTGGATATTGAGTACTGGCGCACCTTGGCGAGACTTGCCGCCAAACTGCTGCGACTGGGAAAACGTGTATCGCCAGTTTGGTTGACTAGGCAGTGGTATTCATCAGTTGCATGTACAGCTGCTCACTGTCATTATCGTTGTTGTAGTAGACACACTCCGAACCACTGGTGCCCATGGTTTCATCGGCATTGGTCCAGCAAGAAGCCTCCAAATCAAGCTGCTGGGCGTCTTCAGAGCTGAAGATAATTTCGGCATCGCTGACAGCATCCTCCGAAGAGGTAACGGCGTTCTCCAAAGAGGTATCTGCCAAGACACGATCAAGCGCTTCATCCAGTAAGTCATTTTCACTCCCCTCAAACAGCAGAGCCCCCAACTCATACAACGAAATCTCCTCTTCCTGAGAAGAAGTGTGAGAGAATATCTCAGCGTCTGCGGCAAAGGCAGCGGCTTCTACCATGTGAGGTGAAAACGCTGCCCCCGAAGGCACTATATCAAGGGTAATATCCATGCCGCTGGTGTTCAGTTGAGTGACAAGGTTGCTTAACCATTCAAGGCCGTTGCCAGGCCCGCCATCAATTTTTACAGTGATGGTTTCGCAGTCTATGTCTCCCAGCTTGTCCTCCATCCAGCCTTGATACCAGTTGTTGAAGGTCTCTACATCTGGGGCATTCAGGATAAGGGTGTCATTTCCTGCACCGGCGGCGATAATAACGTTACCCCCAATGGCACCGTTCAGGCTGAAAGTATCATTTCCTACACCGGAAACGATATTGATGAAGCCACCTTGAGTTGCCAGAATATCGCCCCCCAGCAAGGAAAAGGAGTTATCGCCATTACCCAGATCCCATTCCTGCCTTGCCTCGCCACCTACAGCACGGATTTTGCCGTTAAAAAGTACTTGGTCATCTCCTTCCCCAAAACGAGCATTGATGAGGCCAGTATCCGTAACCGCGGCATTACCATTGAGGATAAAAATCTTGCTGTCCTCTTCTCCTGCACCTCCCATTTCCCATATTATATTAGCAGCTTGAGAGGAATATGCGCCCTTGACAAGCATGTCCCCGGTGATTTCAACCCGGTCATGGCCGTTGCGAAGCGAAAAAGCCATATGCCCACCATCATAGGCCAAAACATCACCTTTCAGAGTAATGGTGTCAGCAAGGTTGGTGCCGTTCAATACTATCCGCCCACCGCTGAGCGCTTCCAAGGCTATACCCTTAAACTGGCCTGCAGCATTGGTAATGGTACAGGAAATGTTAACCGTCAAAGGAGCATACTCCCCCCACGTTACGGGATCAGCTGCAGTAATCTCCAGATCCCCGTTCCCATAGGGGTTAGTGCTTCCGCTCGCACTGATACCAACGCTCCTTTGCGTGTTGTCCACATCAATGTTCACCGTAGAAGCAAAGAGTTTCATATCTGCACTAGCAGCATTTGTAGCTGCGGCAACCCGCAAACCATAGTTTGCAGAATCACCGGTAGTGGCCCCACCACTAACAGAAACATCCAATGTTTGTGCAGCAATCTTTACCGGTACAAAAACAAACGGACTATCCTCTCGGCCAAAGGCAGCAACATCTATCCCTGTATTGTATCGGGCACCATGCACATTGATATCAAGAGAATCCATATTATTGAGGTACCCACGCCCCAAAGAGAGACCTTCGGGCAAGCTACCAATGATCAAGCTATTTTCTGCCAGGATACCTGTAGCCTTACTCATGCCTCTATTGACATTCCCCTGCACTGTGGCATTTACCTCAAATTCAGGTCCATCAACAGAGACAACCAGACCTGAAAGTATGCTGCCCGGCTTCTGGAGAAGCGATGCAGAGGTCGCAATCCCCGTGCTATAGCTCGTACCCCCATTATGCTGTGCGGTGACATCAATAGTAAACTTTTCCGTGGCTTCTACATGCAAGAACTGTCCTCTAAGGGAATCCCCACAGGTCTCAGTATTATCAATGCCTGTAATGTTGTTGTCAGCAGACGCAGTGTTTGTCCCCACTTCTCCCTTGAGAATGACGTTTGTACCCGAAAAAGACAGTATCGGATCTATTTCACTTGAAGAAACCTCCATGACGGCAGAGTTGTGCACCACACTTATATCCTCTCCGTTGCCAGAAACACTTAAGACAAGATCACCTTGAGCGTGCAGGTTCACTGTACCGTTCATGAAATCCACGGCAGAGAGATTACCCTGCCCTGCAGAGTGTATGCCCTCGTGGTTGACCTCTATGTTGATGCCAGCACCAGAAGTTACAGAAACAGTACCCAGTGAAGCCCCAACACCCGCCACCCTACCACCAAAAGTTTGGCTGCCAAGGTCAAGAATGACATTAACACCACCCTCAGCATCAAGATACACGCCGGAGTCTTCACCATCCTTATCCTTCATAGCCTTGATATAGGTGCTGTATTCCTGCGCCATAAACCAGCCCTTGCCGTCGGTGAAATCTTCGGGTGAGAACAGATCATAGGCACCAAGACCACTACCGCTAAACAGGCCGTATATGCCAGAAGTAGCAAAGGCTCCGCCAGTGGTCTGATTGTCTACATGTACGAGTATGTCTTCTTCTGCCGTGATCTGGACCCTACCACCCTCTGTGGCAGCCACACCCGCGTAGGAAATCCTGGACTGGTCCTGGGCATCCGTATTGCCGGTGATCCTGGCGTTTATGGTAACGCTGCCCGCTGAAGTCACAATAGTTTCAGAATAATCTTCAATAGTATTAGAAGCAGTAAAAATTACTCCGTCACCGCGTATGCCGGTAACCACGGCATGGGCATCACTACCGGGCGCAAACCCCTGTGAGGCCACGTTGATGGTCACCTCACTTGCGGTAACAACATTTTTACCACCCTCAGTGGCATAAATAGCGCTGACGTAGGTTGCGTCTGCATCGTCTGTATCAGGCACACCCCCGCCAGCACTTATGGTGGCGCTACCACCATTTACCGTGATGGTGTTGAGGGCATCTTGCCCTTTGGCAGCCATGGTAGAGACCACGGATGCATCATATTCTGTTCTTGATGCGTCAAGCCAATAGGGGAAGCTCTGAGAAAAAAAACCTTCGTGTGAGGCCTCAAAAAGTGCCTCACCAGTATTATGGATATAAAAAGAGCCGTTATCAAGATTCAGCTCGACAGAAGAAGAGTACTTTTCGGCAGATCCTGTGTCGCTTCTGGCAGTGAGAGAGCTTTCATGGACCTGCAGATGCAACTCGGTGTTTGCATACCCCTCTGGCGTGCCGATGGTGGCCCCGCTTGTATGACCGGACACAAAAGCAGAATCGCCGCCCAGTGCGTTATCATTACTGCCGGCCCATGTTTTTTCGGTAAAGGGAAGACTTTCATCCGGGGATAGCCAGGCGACATCCACCAGGTCGTTGGTGGAGCTGGAACCTATTTGCATGTCATAGGCATAGTTACCCACAACGATGGTGATATTTTCCGGGCCAACAGCCCCGGCTGCAGGATCCAGCAGAGAAATGATAAATTGCCCCGTGGCACTATTATAGCGTACCGTGTAATTAGTGCCTCCCAAGATGATGACGTTCTGAGGGAATGGGCCAGGCAAAATGTTACCATTGGCGTCAAGCACGCTGACAGCCACAAGGGGCTGTCCTGTACCATCAGCCCCGAGCAGAGCCGCACGAACATGGAAGGTAGGATCCGGAGTGCCTCCGCCACCAGTACCGCCATCGCCAGTACCGCCATCGCCAGTACCATCAGGTGCAAGCATGGTATTTGCAGCATCCGCAAGCAGGACATCGAGCCCAACGCTATTACCATACAACAGGTGACCGTCAATAGCTTGCAGCCTGTCCACGCCATCAAAAATCAGCCCGGCACTCTCTTCATACGAACCCACGCCGCCACTCTGCTGCGATGCAGGGCCACCAGATGCACTAATGTCAAATTCTGGATCCAAGGCCAACAAAAACACATCACTATTGACAATAACGCCCTCTGCCAACTCCAGCTTAGGCAAATCGCCTTGGGCGTCCGGCACGAAAAAGTCAACGAGCGTGATCTTTGCTCCTGAACCAGAAGTCAGGATCAGGCTACTGTCGGAACGTGTAAATGTGACGCCTACCACGTCAAAGCCAAAGGAAATTCGTTGTCCGGCTGTGATGGGAATGATTTGAGAATCATTGCCGAACATGGTTAAATTTTTCGTAGCCATAACGCCCCCCCATATGCTACAAAAGTCCCCTTTTTTTTATTTTATATCTTTTAGCGAAAAATCGCAAGCCCCTCGACTGAATCCGATTGGGCAAATGCCCCGTCAAAAAGTATTGTGGATGCGCTCCACCGCAAACAATATCCAGCCCGGAAAATGCTACGTCTAAAAGCATGCCCCCCTAACAAACTACGAATACTACATAAAAAATTTCCATCACAGCAATAGGCACATTCTGAACACCCTGAAACAGGCTGAAAGCACCTTATCGGTACCTGAGCTTTATCGCGAACACGGAAACGAGTAGCCCACCGTTCTGTACATGGCGAGTAAAATAAGGAGGCGTAGACGTATCACTCACGGTTTGACTGAAGGAATTGGAAGCCGAAAACAGGCGACTGGAAAAATATACTCCGCCATGGCGGCTAGAATGAAAAAAGACTGCCTGAAGAAAGCTCCGGCCGTTACTGCGGTACAAAATGGCCAAGCAGGCCGAGAATAACAGACGCTTGAATTCTTGTCAGGCGTACGAAATCTTTCATATGGCAAAAACGAACTGTAGATGCTCCTTAACGTTCTCTACTAAAAATATATAAAGGGCTGGCGCGTGCACTTGGCGCGCAATCAAAAAAATCAGAAGCCATACTTTCTGATTTTGTGCAATGCAAGGGAAGGGAGATGGAATCACAAACGCATGCACTGTAGTTACCGTGCACCGGGGCGCAGCTTTCGCATCACACATAAAAAACGAATTGTCCGAGGAAAACAGCCCAACTAAAGCAAGTCAATGGGCTCATAATCGGATTCGCCTATGAATGTACTACTATACGGCCACCTGTGAGAGGGCAAGGCACGGCTGCCGGCTATCCTTGAGGTACTACCCGAAAGGGTTTGACAATAAGACTCGGCTGCTCCCTTTCAGGACATCGGGTTGCACCAAGCTGAACCAGGTCATTGGATACTGTGGCAAGCCCAAGGGTATTTGTTGTGATAACGGCCTGAGATATAGCAGTAATACACGGCAAGTAAGGCCTGCGAACCAAGGTGCTAAGCTTAAATAGATCCAGCCAGGAAGCCGCAGAACCATTCGCCATGACGTGTTGGCCACTATTTGTCGAGGCTACGCAATGGGTACAGAAGCAGGCTACCCATCGGTTTTGGACATACAATAATGAGCAACCCAATTGGATATTTTTTTTGGGGGGGTATTATTCCAAACCAAACAGTGCAGGGCTACATAGTCCAATTTTGAAAAGCAGGACAAATGAGAAGAAGAACCCCCTGCCGACATCGCTCGACAGGGGGCTATGAATGTAGCAGAATATGACTATTTGAAGGCCTTTTCAAAATTGGGCACAACCTGCTTTTTGCGACTCATTACCCCGTCAAGCCAGGCAGAATGTCCATCGGCATTTACACCAAATGCCTTGGCCACAACAGCCGGATCATCAGAGGCGATAAGCATCTCGCTGCCCTCTTTCATGATATCTGTCAGCAACAAAAATACAGAATGACGGCCATCGGCTTTTATCTTTTGAATTTCCGAGTACAGGCCATCCTTTACCGGGTCAAGAATGGCCAGGTCCACAACTTCCAGCTGGCCAATCCCCACCTTTTTACCATTCATGTCAAAATCTTTGTAATCACGGAATACCAGATCACTCATGCTGGCGCCTTCCACGGCAGACTTGACCTTGAACATTTCCATACCCAGCGCCATGACGTCACTTACCCCCGCAATGGCTGCAAGCTCTTCTACGGCTTTCTTGTCCTGCGGCGTGCAGGTAACGGACTTAAACATGACCGTATCACTCAAAATAGCGCACAGCATACCACCAGCGATACCCTTGGAGACTTCAACCCCATAAAAATCATACATAGCCTTGATCACGGTGCAAGAGCAGCCCACAGGCCAGACCCACATTTCCAAAGGGCTGGAGGTAGTAATACTGCCAAGCTTATGGTGGTCCACCACGCCTTTGATTTCTGCATCAGCAATGTCTGCAGGCAGTTGAGCCCCATCGGTGGTATCCACAAGAATCAAGTCTTTTCCCGCCACGGATGTTACCACCTGAGGTGCGGAAAGCCCAAATTTTTCAAGCACGAATGCGGTTTCAGGCGTGCACTCGCCTTGTGCGACAGGCATTGCCTCTGTGCCCCGTTTGGACATCAGATCGGCAAGGGCAATGGCAGAAATAATGGAGTCGGTATCAGGGTTCATGTGGCCCATTACAAATACAGCCATGGTGGAATCCTCCATAAGTCTTGTTAAAAAGGCGAAACTGCAACGCTTTTATGTCTTGCATTCAATCTTGCATTCAAGCATGCGTTCCGGTTTGTGCCATTTAGCACAAAGTAGCACACATGCCAAGTACAAGACTGGTTTTCTTTACGCAGCAGACCAGGGAACAGCGCAGAAAAACCTATGTAATATGGCATACCCCAGTAATAGACAAAACATCAGGATAAAAACGACATAGGCATGCATGACCCGCACGGCAAGAACGCCCCCCAGTGCACCTGTAAACCACACCATAGCCCAACTAAGGCCAGTGACACGAGGAATATGCCCCAATACAGCGCTCAACAGTGAGATCGTGAGCATAAACACAAACAGTGCCCCTAAAAAAAACAGGGTTTGCATTACCACCTGCTCTAGCATGGCCCTTGCGATCATCCCCCCAAAGGGTGCTACACCTTCTGCATGTTGGCCTTCCCCTCTGCCCCAGCTCAACGCCTTGTTATACACCCTGTCTTGTCGCCATCTTTGTATGTGTTCAAGCTTTGCACTCATACAAGCAGCGGGTAGAGACAGCAGCATGGGCAACGCCATTTCTTCAGCACTCTGCAAGCCAAACGACTCGCCAGCCGCAAGGCAGAGCAACATGGGGGCAGTACCGTTGGGCACAATACATGTTCCCACGGGCAACAGGTCAAGCCAGATAAGTTCAAAGAAAACTGCCAATTTCAAAGCAAGTTCCCATTGACCTGTCATGGCTCCCCACAAAAGACCTACCATCAGAGGACGTTCAAAAAAACCGATATTTACGCTGAAGCGCCCAAGAGAAAAAAGCGCAAAAAAAAAGCAAAGGTCAAAGACTCGCTAAAAGGAGGAAAAACAAGCGTCATGACCATCCCTTTACCTGCACCGGCGCACCGGGAACACACCGAAAATCCAATGTAACATCCCGACGCTTGAAAAAACGCAGGCACGCCTCGTCATCATCAGACACCGCCACATGCGGGCACAGTTGCCGTTTACCCGGACTATAGTGCAGGTTTCCTATGTTAAGGACATCAAAAACAAATCCATTCTCTACGCTTCTTCGTGCATCACTACAATTTCCAAAAAGGACCAAGGTCTCTGCCATGGCCGTATCCTGCTCTGCAAAAACGTCTTGCAGGGCCTCTACCCTGACAAAGGCAATACCAACACGCCCCGGCACGGCAAGTGAAATAATCTGCTGCTGTATGTCATTCGCGGCAAGTTCATCATTGGCAACCAACAGGTGCCTGGCGCCGATATAGGGCAGCCATGCCTCAATAACTTGCCCATGCACCAAGCGGTTGTCGACTCGAACCCACATATAGACTCAACTGCTCCGTGATCTTTGCCGTAACATCTCGCCCGCCACAACAATACCGTTTCCCCCGGCCTCTTTTGCATCATGCGCCACCTGTTGCAGGTCAGCGAAACGGGCAGAAAAAGTTTTCAGCAACATGGGCAGATTAATGCCGGTAACGACTTCAATGGCATCAGAGCCCAATAGCGACAGACTGAGGTTGGTTGGAGTACCCCCAAACATATCCGTTAATATGATCACCCCCCTGCCACTGTCCAGCCTGTGCACAGCTTCCTTGAGGCGCTCAATGGTCTCGGCAACTTCTTGTGTCCCATCAACACTGATGGACGCGCAATCGGTAAGCGAGCCAAGAATAAACTCGGCAGCCCGCAGCAGCGCTGCGCCATAATCCGCATGCGTCACAAGCACGATGCCTATGGCGGGTTCACTGGTCTCTTGAGATGACATATCTGCCCTGTTTTTATGTTTTACCGGCCCACCTGCCCAACAACTCAACCCAAATCAATATGCCTGTGCTCCAATGATACCGCATAGTCAGATTTTTTTAAAGCCGCACTAAGGGCTTCCACAGCAGAGACGGAACGGTGCCTCCCCCCTGTACAGCCCATTGCAAGGGTAAACCGGTAGCGCCCTTCGCTTTCGTACTGGGGCAGAAGAAACAAAAGAAAATCTACAAAACGTGCAAAAAAACTTTTGCCCGGCTCTCCACCCAGCACAGCAGCCTGCACTGCTGAATCCTTGCCAGAAAGGGCTCGCAATTGGAGGTCAAAGTATGGGTTTGGCAAAAAACGCAAGTCAAACACCATGTCCGCATCTGCGGGCACACCGTATTTGAATCCGAATGAAATCAAATTTATGCGCAGGCTTCTCAAGCTTGCATCAAGGCTGCTCCACCTTTTCTGAATGGCACGACGCAGGTCATGGATGGAAAGGTCTGAAGTATCAAATATCAAATCTGCCCGCTCACGTATGGGGACCAAAAGCTTACGCTCCTGGTCCATGGCCCCCTCAAGCCCCATGGCCCCCCCCTCAAGGGGATGTGGTCTACGGGTTGTGGCAAAACGCCGGACAAGCACTTTAGCAGAAGCCTCAAGATAGATAACCTTGGGCTCAACGCCCATGGCCACCAGCCTGACGAACGCATCTTCAAAGTCATCCAAAAAATCAAACTGGCGCAAATCCATACCGAGAACAACACCACGGTATCGTCCCATGCCTTCTCGAGCCAGGTGCCGGATTAATTCGGCAGCAGCCCCCACAGGTAAACCGTCAATGGTAAAAAAGCGCAAGTCCTCAAAAACATTCAATGCAGTACTTTTGCCCGCTCCTGAAAGTCCGGTGACAATGAGCAGCGGCAAATACTCTTTTCTCTCCATACGCAGCCTTCCCTGCGTTTACGGGGCACCCTGCGCAAGATTCGCAAAAAATCAACTATGCATGCTGCAGCAGTGCCCACAGTGCGTCTTTGGAAGTTACTCCAGAAAATGCCTCACGAAACGCCTTGTCTTTGAGCAAGCGTGAAATCTGAGCAAGAATACGCAAATGCGTACCTGCGGCCTGCTCAGGGGCAAGAACCAAAAAAAAGACACTACACAGTTTATAATCCAGAGCCTCAAAGTCAATTCCAGCAGAGCTGCGCCCCACCACAACCACAATGCGCTCAAGATCTGGCACCTTGCCATGCGGAATGGCAATACCGTCACCAATACCCGTGGTGCCCAGCATTTCACGATCCTGCAAGATGCGTACTATCTCAGTGGCATCCAAGTGCGGATACTTGCAGGTCAACGGTTCCACAAGCTCCGCCAACACGCCATTTTTTGTGCTGGCGGCAAGCTCGTATACCAAAAGCTCACTATCCAGATACTCGCCCAGTTGCATACCTAAAACCCTGGGTCTATCAAACCGAAGTCGCCATTTTTACGGCGATAAATCACATTGATACGGCTATTTCCGGCATTGTTGAACACAAGAAACTCGTAGTCAAGGGCATCTAATTGCATGGCGGCTTCATCCACGTGCATCGGCTTTGGATCAATGCCATTTGTTTCCACAATACTCCGCTCTTTGTCCCCAGGGTGGCCTACGGTTTGCGGCTCTGCACTGTACATGCTCTCATTGCCGCCGGCACGACGCCGCTCTTTATTTTTTTCGGCGTGCTTTCTAATCTGTGCTCCCAGTTTTTCCAGTACCAGATCAATGGTGGCGTACATGTCTTCACTCTGCTCCATGGCAGAAAGATTCAAACCATCGCCACTGCACTGCACTTCTGCCCTGTGCCGAAACTTGTCCACAGTCAGCAGTACCTGCAATTCAAGACCTGCGGGCTTGTGCAGATATCGCCCGAGCTTTTCAAAGCGACGCTGCGCATATTTTTTCAAATGATCAGAAGGGTCAAAGTTTTTGAATGTAAATGCAATGTTCATAACATCCTCCCGAGGTATCAGCGTCAGACATCTTGCCCCAATACACCCATCTTCTAAAACACGACCTTACGTTTGGAAGATGAGGGCACCCCCATAGCAGTACGATACTTTGCTACGGTTCTTCGGGCAATGTTGACCTGTAGTTTTTCTTTTAAAATTTCCCCAATCTTTTCATCGCTTAACGGTTCTTTGGCATTCTCTTCTGCAATAAGATTTTTGATAAGAGCCTTCACGCTTTCCGAGCCAACCTCGGTACCGTCATTCAACGCAAGCGCACTATTAAAGAAAAATTTCAACTCCAGAATGCCATGGGGTGTTGCCACATATTTGTTGGTGGTGATACGGCTTACAGTGGATTCATGCATACCGATATCGTCGGCAATATCTTTGAGAATCAAAGGCTTCAGCTTTGCAACTCCCTCTTTGAAAAAGGGGCGCTGATACTTGATAATGCTTTCAACCACCTTATACAGCGTACGCTGCCGCTGGTACAGACTCTTGATCAGCCACGATGCCGAACGCATCTTGTCCTGAATATAATCTTTTTCCTTTTCAGATGAGCATGTTACGCCCTCTTTGTAAAATTCGCTCAGTTGCAGCTGCGGCAGCCCCTCGTCATTGAGCAGCACAATGAAATCGTCTTCGTGCTCATATACGTATACATCAGGGCTTACATACGCAGCCTGCTCCACGCCAAAACTGGCTCCGGGCATGGGATCAAGAGTCTGAATAAGCCCCAGGTACTCCTTAAGATCATCCATGCCCAAACGGAACTTCCGCAACAGCGGCTTGTAGCGACGCTTTTCCAAGTCTTCAAGGTGGTCAGCCACAAGCCCGACCAGCACAGGATCACGATCATACCCCAACACTTCAATCTGCACCAACAGACACTCCTGTGGTGTGCGTGCCGCAACCCCCACAGGGTCAAGGCGCTGCATCATGTGCAGCACGTTTTCCACCTCATCTTCGGTGGCATTGGCCATTTGGGCAATACTGTCCGCAGATGCCTGCAAATAACCAGAAGAAGATAGATTGCCCATGATGACATCTGCAATCTCAAGCTGCGCTGGTGAGGCAGAAGACAATCGTAACTGCCAACTGAGATGTCCCTCAAGGGTGGGTGCCGAAGAATACCGTGCCTCAAGAGCAGTCATCTCTTCGGGAGTTTCTGCATTGCGGCCACTTGCCTGTTTACCGGTGCTTGCAAAATCGCCCAGGTAATTTTCCCAGTCTGCATTTTTTACCAAATCCTGGTGAAACAAATCAACGTCTTCAGACTTGGGAGCGCGCTCCTGTGGCTGCTGTGGAGAGCCTTCGTCCTGAGACTCTTCCAAAAAAGGATTCTCTAGCAATTCCTGCTGTACAGCCTCGACAAGCTCCACGCGAGAGAGCTGCAACAGCTTGATTGCCTGTTGTAGCTGAGGCGTCATGACAAGCTGCTGTGCAAGCTTGAGTTGTTGTCGTAACTCCAAACCCATTGTGCAATAAAGTCCTTAAAAAAAAGTCATCTGGTATGGAAAATAAACTGTTTAGAGCAGAAAACACGCGTAAAACAAAAAGTAGCCCAGAGGACATCCAAAAATTATTCCAATCTGGCTTCTTTCCTTTCTTCTCTGCCACACATACCCTGCTGATGCAACTACCCCCACCAGTCGGACCAAAACCTACCGCCCAAAGTCAGCAAGGTAGCTACCCAGCCGAACTTACAGGCGAAACCCTTCACCAAGGTACAGACTACGAGCTTTAGAATCTGTAACTATGGCTTCCGGGGTACCTTCCAGGATAATCCGCCCTTCATACACAAGATAGGCCCTGTCGCAGATAGTAAGTGTTTCTCTGACGTTATGATCTGAAATCAATACCCCTATCCCCTTGGCGCGCAGCTGGCAAATAATTTCCTGGATATCATCCACCGCCAACGGGTCAATACCGGCAAAGGGTTCATCCAGCAAAATGAACTTGGGGTCACGGATAAGCGCACGGGCAATCTCCAGCCGACGGCGCTCCCCTCCAGAAAGATGCATGGCATATGACTCGGCAATATGTGTAATGCCAAACTCACCCAGCAGGTCTTGCGCCCTTTCCCGCTGGGCTGCTTTGGAAAGCCCCGTATGCTCCAGAATCATCTGAAGGTTTTGTCTTACCGTCAGCTTTTTAAAAACAGAACTTTCTTGCGGCAGATAGCTCAGCCCCCTCCTGGCCCTTTGGTGTAAAGGCCAGTGAGAAATTTCTACATCATCCAGCAACACAGTGCCTGCACTGGGCTTGACAATACCGATAAGCATGTAAAATGTCGTGGTCTTTCCAGCGCCATTTGGTCCCAACAGCCCTACCACCTCGCCATCTCGCACCTGTAGCGAGACACCGCAGACAACCTCACGGGTTCCGTAGTGCTTGCGCAGACCTTGGCCTTGAATAACAGGCATTTATTGCTTTGTCCTTGTGGGGGTGGAAAACACGGCGTTGACAGGGGCATCGGGCGCGCCAACGACCTC
Organism: uncultured Desulfovibrionaceae bacterium; assembly: GCA_964593925.1. Lineage (GTDB taxonomy): Bacteria > Desulfobacterota > Desulfovibrionia > Desulfovibrionales > Desulfovibrionaceae > Oleidesulfovibrio. Next base: position 16,133 of record CAZQKM010000010.1, read on the forward strand.
ACTCTTGTTTTCGTGCATGTAAAAACGGATTTCGTACCCGCGAATCACGTTACTACCTTCACGCAGTACAGGAGCCCCCTGCATGACAAAAAGCCCCTCTGCAACTTTATATATCGCCTCGCGGCTTTCACCTGATTTACCTTGCTGCTTCATGCGCACATTGCCCTTCGCAACCAGGCGCTCCACTTCACCCGCATCAAAAGGAGCTCCGCCTGAAGCCGCCTGGCCTTTTGCACCTGCGGGCTTCTCCTTCATATACACCCAAATGGTATCCGCCCATAATTCAAAATCAAGGCGGCGCACATGCACATCGTCCTTAAAGACAATCCTCTGGGCATCCACTTCGTAGGTCATGGTTTTGGCAGTAACATTCGTAGGGGCCGAGTTATCCGCCTCTGCGGCAATCACTGTACCCGCGACACACACACACAATAGCACCGCAAGGCATGCCGTAACTACTCGAATACACTTCACACTGCTACCCTCCAGAATGTCCTAAATCAAGCCGACCGTCCAAATACAGCACCATCTCCACGGGACCTCGAGAATGCAGCACATTTTCATCAAGGCTCCATACCACATCATGCATCACTCCCTCCATACCCGGTGAGAGCACCCAAACTTTTTTCGGCATGGTCATGACCCTGCCAGCACCCTGATAGGCCAACGTTTCTGTATTCAACGTTCTATTGCCATACAACAAGACAACATCATCCCACAAAAACATCTCCTGCGGGTTCTGCCGCACTTCTCCTCGCCGACCGCTGGCCAACAAGGGTGCTTCACTTTGAGAAATATGATACGTGATATCAGGGCGTTGTAGAGTAACCTTCTCACCTTGCTGGTAGTAGAAAGCTTTTTCAGCATCCAGCAGCCACTCTTCTTCTCCGTTTTTTCCCTGCCTGAGGTGCACACCCGAAAGCATAAAGTCAGGGGGAACCTCCTGCCGGACCTCATCATCCAAGGGCGCTTTAAAAGAATCAACCTGACGCACTTGGTACTGGGCCACCCAGTAATAGCAAAAACCTCCGCCAACCAGCAGCAACAGGCAAAAAAGGCAAAATACTCGACGTGTCATCTATTCTGCCCATTCTTCAAGCAAAGAGGCCAACCTACCCTGGGCTCCAAGAATAAAACGTACAGCTTCACGTACAGCGCCGTTACCGCCCTTGGCATCCGTTATCAGTTTGGCAACCTGTTTTACCTCTGGTTGGGCGTTGGCCACAGCCATGGGAAGCCCCACCAGACGCAGCGGGCCAAGGTCAACCCAATCGTCGCCCAAAAACGCGGCCTGCTCTGGAGTGAGGTTATATTTTTCAAGCAACTCCTGCATGAGTCCCAGCTTCTGCCTGAAACCGGAATGATATTCCTCAATACCCAGCGCGCGTATACGAGCCTCTGCCGCGTCAGAGTGCATACCGGTAATGACGGCCACAATGATGCCCGCAGCCTGAGCCAGCTTTATCCCCAGCCCATCCTGTACGTTAAAACGCTTGGCAAGTAGCCCCTCACCAGAATAATAAAGCCCACCATCAGTCAGCACGCCATCCACGTCAAGGACGAGCATGCGGACATTTTTCGCAAGCTCTTCAGCACGCATAGTTCAGACTCCAGAGCTGCTTCAAATCACCCACCATGGCTTTCAAGCCAGAGGCCGGCCAGCTGTTGGGACCATCGCATAGCGCATTATCCGGGTCAGGGTGGCACTCCATAAATACCCCATTAGCCCCTGCCGCAACGGCAGCGCGAGCAAGCGCGGGCACATGGGAACGATCTCCCCCGGAGCATGCTCCAAGCCCTCCCGGCAACTGCACCGAGTGGGTGGCATCAAAAATCACAGGAACACCCAACGCACGTAATACAGCAAAACCGCGGTAGTCCACCACCAGGTTATTATATCCAAAGCTTGTGCCACGCTCTGTAAGCAGCACGTTCCGGTTGCCGGAGGCGTGGAGCTTCTCCACCACGGGCTTCATATCCCACGGTGCCACGAACTGGCCTTTTTTGACATTCACAATGCGGCCTGTACGAGCCGCAGCCTGCAACAACGATGTCTGCCTACACAAAAAAGCCGGAATTTGTAAAATATCTGCAACCTCTGCCACGGCAGACGCCTGCTCCGGCTCATGGATATCCGTAACCACAGGCAGACCGGTTTTTTCACCAATACGGGCAAGCCATTCAAGCCCTGTGGCCATTCCCGGCCCACGAAAACTATGGGATGAGGTTCTGTTGGCCTTGTCAAAAGAGCTTTTGAATATTGCCGTGATGCCATGAGCCGCGGCAGCTTCAGCCACGAGACAGGCTGTCTCCAAAGCCAGCTCGTAGCTTTCCAGCACACAGGGGCCCGCAATGATAAACGGCCCCTGACAAAGAGAGGTGTACAATTCGGATGAGCGCGTCATAGGCCTTGCTTTCCATGGGTTATATGCCTGCCTGAAAACACCTTGTCCACAACGCTACGCCCCAACGCAGACCGAAACAGCCTAGCCGAACTCAGGCCGAAAGTAAAAGCCCGCAATACTGGGTAGAATGCGCCCCGGCGTACCCTGGCGTTGAAAGCAGACACTAGGATTTGCTCTTTGCGGCCTGAGCCTCTGCCGCCTTGATAAAGTCGCGGAATAACGGATGCGGCTTCATGGGGTATGACTTGAATTCCGGGTGGAACTGACAACCAAGAAACCACGGATGATCTTTAATTTCCACAATCTCCACAAGTTCACCATCAGGCGAAAGTCCGCTAAATACCAGCCCGCTCTGCTCCAAACGGTCAAAATAGGCTTTATTGAACTCAAAACGATGCCGGTGGCGTTCGTCCACCCTGTCCACGCCATATGCAGTGTGGGCATTGGTACCTTTTACCAACATGCAAGGGTACAAACCAAGACGCATGGTGCCGCCTTTCTCACTGCCAGAATCACGACGCTCAACCTGCTTGCGGCGAAAATCATACCACTCCGTCATCAGATAAATGACAGTATCAGCTGTTTTGGCATCAAATTCGGCAGAGTTGGCATCGGCAATGCCTGCCACGTTTCTGGCGTACTCGATCACCGCACACTGCATGCCAAGACAGATTCCAAAAAAGGGCACGTTATTCTCACGCGCATGCCGGATAGCCAGTATTTTCCCCTCTACTCCGCGGCTACCGAATCCGCCGGGCACCAAAATACCGTCCAGCCCGTCAAGCAACCGTACCACATTGTCAGCGGTTATACTTTCTGAATTAACATACTTGAGCTTAACGGCAAGCTTGTTGGCCACTCCACCGTGCACAAGTGCTTCGTGCAGGCTTTTGTAGGCCTCTTTCGAGTCTACATATTTGCCCACGATACCGATTGTCACACTTCCCTTGGGGTTAGTGCACGTGTTGACCAACTCTCGCCACTGGCCAAGATCAGGATTTTTGGCAGGTAACTGCAACATGATGGCAATCTTCTGATCAAAGCCTTCTTCATAAAATTTCAATGGCACTTCGTAGATATTATTCACATCCACAGCAGAAAAAACAGCATCTTTTTCCACATCGCAGAACAAGGCAATTTTGGCTTTCAAGTCATCCGTGATGGCCTGTTGACAGCGACAAAGAATAATGTCGGGCTGGATGCCGATACTCCGCAGCTCTTTCACGCTATGCTGTGTGGGCTTGGTCTTATGCTCACCGGCTGCCCCAAGATATGGCACAAGCGTCAGGTGAATATACATACAGCGGGAACGCCCAAGGTCAGAACGCAACTGCCGGATAGCCTCAAGAAACGGCTGGCCTTCAATATCTCCCACAGTACCACCGATTTCAATCAACGCCACATCAATATCATCGTCGGCAAGATCCATGACCACGCGTTTGATTTCATCCGTGATATGAGGAATGACCTGCACTGTACCGCCGAGGTAATCCCCCCGCCGCTCCTTGCTGATCACAAGATGATAGATAGAGCCGGAGGTATAGTTGTTGCGCTGGCCCAACGACGTACCCAGATAGCGTTCGTAATGGCCAAGATCAAGATCGGTCTCCGCGCCATCGTCAGTCACATAGACTTCACCATGCTGAAACGGATTCATGGTACCCGGGTCAACATTGATATATGGATCAAGCTTCTGGATGGTGACTCTAAGCCCCCGGGCCTGAAGCAATGCGCCTATGGAGGCTGCTGCCAACCCTTTACCCAGCGAAGAAAGTACGCCGCCGGTAATAAAAATAAATTTGGTTTTCATGTGATTCCCGCCCAAACATGATAAAATGTGGAAACAGCCGCTGAAAAAGCAGGTCCCGTCCGATCACGCTCCATCCTAGCAAAAAGAACCTCTTTTCGTCAGCCGTTGACGCCGCAGGCTCCTCGAACTATTATCAGCGGTTCCGGACTGACAATGCCTTCGGCAAGCGCTATGTGCGTAACCGTGTGTTGCTACGGAATGGACTTTCCTCTGTCAAGCAAACATTTTTTCAGGAGCCGCCATGACTCAGGTGCACACGCTGGTACTCACCGGCTACGGTACAAACTGCGAAATCGAATGCGCCCATGCCGCCCGCGTGGCAGGCGCCCATCAAGTTGAAATAGCCCACTTCTCTGATCTTATAACAGGGCGAACCCATCTTGAAGATTTTAACTTTCTTATTTTTCCCGGCGGCTTTCTGGATGGAGATGACCTGGGCGCGGCACAAGCAGCCGTCCAGCGCTGGCGGCATGCCACAACCCATGACGGTACCCCTCTCTTGGAGCAACTCAAACGTTTTTTTGAAAAAAACAGTCTCATCCTAGGTATCTGTAACGGCTTTCAGTTACTCGTAAAGCTCGGCCTGCTGCCTGCCCTTGGCTCCATGTATTTTGAACGCCAGGTCTCGCTCAGCCACAACGACTCTGCGCGCTACGAAGACCGCTGGTGCCACCTTGCGGTTAATGAGCACAGCCCCTGCGTATTTACCAAGGGGGTGTCCTCAATGTATGTGCCCATCCGCCACGGCGAAGGTAAGCTTATTCCCAAAGACTCCCAAACCCTGCAACGCCTTGAAGCAGAAAACCTGATTGTGTTCCAGTACGCCGATCCGCATACGCTACGCCCCACACAGGAATACCCCTGGAACCCCAATGGTTCTCCCCTCGGCATTGCCGGTCTCACCGACCCATCAGGGCGAGTGCTGGGCATGATGCCACACCCCGAGGCATATCACCACCCCACCAATCACCCCGGCTGGACCAGGGGTGAAATAGACACGCTGGGAACAATGCTTTTTAAAAATGCCGTAGCATATCTTGGCAGTACCCGAGACAACGGATAGCATCACCGTCCGTACTGTCTGCCGTAACGCGGTTAGCGCACGGACTCCACAAAGCAGAGGCAAAAGATATGATTCCTTGCCATGTTTGCGGAAAAGACGCATCTAATCACTGGACGCTCGGCCTTACGCCGTCATCTGACAGCTTGAAAACAGGGCTTTGCGCAGAGCACGACTCGCAGGAGCACCGCTCTGCCGCTGCTAAGGCATGGGAACATCACATGCGCCACGAGATAAGCCGCACCATTGATTTGCAAGCCAGAGGCCAAGGGGCAGCGGCCTCGTATGTGCTGACCATATTTTACTCAGGAGGAGGCACAGAGCAGGTCAAATGCGCTACGCACGCCATATTTGAAGACATGGCCCTACAGGTAACAACACCTGATGGCAACATACGTTGTTATCTACTACGCTATATCAAAAGTTTTGAAATCAGCCCCCGATAAGTACGCAGGCCATTTTTTGCACCTCAAGATATTGCAAAAAATGCAGCATACAGGGGACGCACGAAAAACAGACTGTGAGAGCATTCTCAGCATATATAATAGTATGCATTAAAAGCCAAAAAATACGACCATACCATTTCAAGTAACCATACTGAACACGTCAAGGAGTCCTACGTGCAATCTAAACTATCTGCCGATTTGGAAACATTGCTTGATACATGGAAAGACAACAACGGCACACGCAAGGCATTCTTGTTATTCAAAGAGCATCTGGAGTCTTTTGACGGTGTACGTCTTGACGTAAAAGCGCGGCCGGGAGTCAGCTACTCGTTGCGCGCCATGCACCCGCAACAAAAAGACAGAGGACTGTTTACTTTGGTGGATGTTATTGACGATGATCCCGCAAACCGCTGGGTTTCCGTCTGCTTTTATGAAGACATGATCAACGACCCCGAAGAACTTGGAGACTTTGTTCCCGGCGGCCTGCTCGGTGAAGATGCCCATTGCCTTGACCTGGAAGAATGGGATGATCATCGCATTGCCTATATCAAAACGCGCCTGACCGAGGCCATGGCATCCGCCAAAGGCAAATAGCCAACAAGCCCCCTTGGCCTTGCTGTCTGTGATGCTTGGACAGGTCGGCAGAAGCCCCATGGACAAAAAAATACACGCTACATGAAGTCCGGATCAATGGCGGCTCTGCCATTGTCCAGCATCACCTTGAGAAAATCGAGTGTTTTCCTATCCACAGGCACTATGGGAAAGGTACTGGAACAATTATCACATTTTGTCACTGTGGGTACGACAGGATTCAGCACAGGCCTTTTATACTCACAAAACGGGCAGGGATAAAAAAGCAACAACTCAAGCCCCGCAGGCTTTACGGGAGCAAGTGGTTTGTGCGGTGCACTACTCATCAGGATTCCTTCCTCAGTAGACTGTTGCCGGTCATGGCCTGGGGCTTGGCCACATTCCACATGTCAAGAATGGTAGGCGCGATATCGCCCAACTGCCCCTGTTCGGCAAGGGTCCATGGAACAGGGGCCCCCAGCAGCACCAAAGGAACGGGATTGGTGGTATGCGCTGTATGCGGGTTGCCATGCGCATCAAACATCTGCTCTGCATTGCCATGATCAGCCGTCAACAATATCATACCGCCTTTTTGCAAAAATGCGTCCACAATTCTTCCCACGCATGCATCCACAGTCTGACATGCAGTTATGGCTGCGGGTAATACGCCGGTATGGCCAACCATATCAAGGTTTGCCAGGTTGCACACATACAGTGCATGCCCCTTGGCAAATGCATCAAGTAGCGCGGCAGTTACCTCATGCACGCTCATTTCCGGCTTAAGGTCATACGTGGCAACATCACGTGGTGAGGGTATCAGTATCCGCTCTTCTCCGGCAAAAGGCTCTTCTCGGCCGCCGTTGAAAAAATAGGTCACATGCGCATATTTTTCTGTTTCTGCAATGCGCACCTGGCTACACTCCATGCCAGCGATCACTTCCCCAAGGGTTTGGAGCAATTCTTCCCTGGCAAACGCCACAGGTACGGCAAACGCGGCGTCATACGCAGTCATGGTGGCAAAGCCAGCCAGCTTTGGTACCGGGCCACGGTCAAAAGCCGCAAAGTCGGCATCCACAAAACAACGGGTCAACTGGCGTGCTCTGTCAGCCCTGAAGTTAAAAAAGAAAACGCCGTCTCCATCCATGATGCGGCTATTTACTCCATCTGCACCGGGTATGCAGCACGGCTTGATGAACTCGTCGGTTTCACCTGTGGCATATGCTGTGCTGACTGCTTCTAATGCTGAAGCCCCCCCTCTACCCTCTCCATGCACAATGGCCCGCCACGCAAGCTCATTACGATCCCAACGTTGATCACGGTCCATGGCATAATAACGCCCAGAAACAGAGGCAATACGACCATGGCCAATGCGCGTGAGCACGGCTTCAAGCTCTTCCACAAAGCCTGCGCCGCTCTGTGGTGCGGTGTCTCGTCCATCCATAAAGGCATGCACACACACTGGCACACCGGCCTCATGTGCAGCCTCCAGCAGTGCATACAGGTGGCGTGTGTGACTATGCACGCCTCCGTCGGAAACAAGCCCGAGCAGATGTAGCGTCCCCCCGGATGCATACAATGCCTCAAACAGCCCGGTCAGCGCAGGCAGCGAAGCCGCCCGCCCCTCTTCCACAGCCATGTCAATGCGCGTCATATCCTGATACACAACACGCCCGGCACCGATATTCATATGACCCACTTCAGAGTTACCCATAAACCCCACGGGTAACCCCACAGCGCGCCCGGAACACTGCAATTCGGTGGAAGGATTTTTTGCCACAAGGGCATCAAGAACAGGGGTATGCGCCATGGACACGGCGTTACTGCCTGATGCCGTTGCCAGCCCCCAGCCATCAAGGATCAGCAACAGCACAGGCACATCTACAGCACCAGTCTTCATGACGCCACCTCACAGTCCCTTATGGCACAGGCAAAAGTAGTTTTGGGGCATCTGCCCACAACCCTTCAAGGTCATACAACGACCTTGTATCCGGCTGAAAAATATTTACCACCACATCATTCATATCAAGCAGAATCCACGTGCCTGAATCGTAGCCTTCCACACGTAAAAACTCCAGATTCTGCTGCTTGCAGTAAGCAAGAAGGGCATCTGCCAACGCTTGACCATGACGCACAGAGGTGGCACAAGCCACCAGCATATACTCTGTAAACCCACTGATTCCACGCAAGTCAAAACCAAGAACATCAGAGGCTTTTTTTTCATGCAACAGGGTGGCCACGCATACCGCCTTTTCATCACTGCGTATGGGCGTATGCTGTTTTTCTTTTACCATTTGCATCCCGGATATATCCTTAGGAAATGTTTGGACCATAGTCGCCCACCCCATACAGGCCAGGCGGAGAACGGCCCCGTTGAAGTCAGGCCTACCGGCCCAACCTACCAACGAGGGGTATAGTATGTTACTGTATTTGCTCCCACCTTGCAAACAGGAACATCCTCCAAGCCGTACTGCAAGACGATTCCCCACATTTGGTGGCACAATCTGCACTAATATGCGCACCTGTCCAGCAAGGGGTGCCTGCTCTCTGTTTTGTGATGCATCCTCCACTAAAACACAGGCTGCCGCCACCGGACGCACGGGCAATAGCCAGATCTACCCATTCCTGCCGGAGCAGATTTGTATCCCCTCAAACCGTATCATCCCCATTGCCTGCGTACTTCATATCCTTGCCTCCTGCCAACAGCAGCATGCAAAAGCGCAGTCCATGGGTATCGTTGGTCACATACGGTAGCATTTCACCTTATACCGTCAGCCCGCATTAGATTTTACTCAAAAAAAAGCTGGGGCATATGCTTTTATGGTCACGTTGCCTACCGAGCGTAGAAAGGCGTGGAAACCAGGCAGCCAGAAAAACCCCTCGCTGGTATATGCATCCTCCACTGCCATTCCCCCAAAACGCTCCGGCTGGCTCTGCACAAATACTGCGGTTTTCCAAAGCGCTACCAGCTTTGTAAAAGGGTATGCAGGCACAACATTTTTACATATTGTATGCCGCAGGAGTCTTTCATGCCTGCATCCTCTGTCTGCTCCACAAAAGGGCATCCTTTCCAGCGTGATCCATCAGGAACATTTTTTTCCATGGCTGTTCCGGTACTCTTTTCACTGATTGCCGAACCACTGACAGGCCTTGCCGACACTGCATTTATCGCCAGGCTAGGTGACATACCACTCGCAGCCTTGGGGGTAGGAACCATGGCGCTGTCCGCTGTCTTATGGGCCTGTACCTGCATTGGCGTGGGGACACAAACCAAAATTGCCCAGGCGATGGGCGCACAAAATATCGACCGTGCTTCCAGAATATGCGGCACTGCCCTGCTATTGGGGTTTGCTCTGGGCGTGGTCGGGATGCTTGCACCGCTTCCAGTACTAAACCCCCTGGCTACAGCCATGGGTGCCCATGGCGAAATCACACTGCAAGCGGTGGAATACATCCGCCTGCGTCTCATAGGCGTACCGGCTTTTCTTGTCACCGTGGCGGCCATTGGCACCCTGCGCGGCCTGCAGGATATGCAGACCCCCCTCTGGGTGGCCTGCATCGTAAATGCCCTGAATATCGTACTGGACTGGGTGCTCATTTTTGGGGTGGGGCCCTTTCCTGCGTTGGGTATATCCGGGGCGGCCCTGGCAACCTCTTGCAGCCAGTGGATAGGCGCAATCTGGACCCTTGTCGCGCTCCGCAAACACCTGGCCCCCATATGGCATGTCCACCTGCATGAGCTAAAAGCCTTATGCTCCATCAGCGGTGACCTTTTTGTACGTTCCGGCATGGTGATTCTGTTCCTGCTTCTAAGTACACGCATGGCCACCATTGCCGGTGCAGACTCCGGCGCTGCCCATCAGGCAATCAGGCAATTTTTTATTTTTGCCACCCTGCTGCTGGATACCTTTGCCATCACGGGGCAAAGCCTCATTGCGCTGTTTTTCGGCCAAGGCAACATACAACTTGCCCGTCATGTGGCAACTCTTGTCTGCCGTTGGAGCCTATGGGTGGGCATTGCCATGGGCATTGCCATGATTGTGGGCCAAACTCCCATCATTTGGCTTTTGCTCCCCGAGAGCGCTGTGCATGTATTTATCCCTGCATGGATTGTGGCCGCCCTCATCCAACCCATAAGCGCACTATCTTTTGCCACAGACGGCGTACATTGGGGGACAGGTGACTTTCGATTCATCAGAAATGCTATGATCGTAGCCTCGACGCTGGCTGTTGCCGCATTATGGTTTACAGGCTACATGCAACCACAGGCGTTGCTCTGCTGGATATGGGGTGCACACGGACTGTGGACAGCCACTCGGGCGGTTTTCGGCTTGATGCGTATCTGGCCGGGCTCACGCAATGCACCCTTGGGGGTATACCACCCAAACAAAACAACCGAGAGACAAAAATGACTTGCAAAGAAGCCGTTATCCTGGCTGTCAAGCTGGCCGGGAAAGAGCAAAAAGAACTTGTGGTGGGCAAGGCCGAGGGGCGGTGGCAGATCATGCACATGACCGACGCTGCATCTGATCATTTATCCCCCAGCCTGATTGTAACAGGGACCGGTATAAAATACCCTGAGGATGAATATCTTTTTTCTACCCTGGTCGCTGAGGGTGCATAGGATTTACAAAACAGCCTTTGCAAGAACAGGCAAAGGCAACAGCCAGGCAACAAAATACTGCGCATAACCTTGTATACTCTACAAAGCCCCTCACAGCCTCGTGGTGCGTCCCTCAAACAAGCACTCTATGCCACTTCCCAACACCGGGGCGTACTTGCCTGTTTGGATTCGCATAAAACCTCCCCAAAACAAACACGGCCACGTTGAATATATGGGCTACCCTTGGCAAGTCGGAGCAGCGTCGCACTGCCCTGCGCGCAGGCCCTTGCGGGGCAGATATGGGGAAGCTCTTCACACCTGCAATACGTGTGGAAAGCGCCATTTCAATGCCCATACTCCACCGGGGTACCTGCGGCATGGAGTATCCATGTTGAGGACGCAAGGCAGCTGGACAGCTTTTTACAGCTCTCTCAGACCGTAACGGTGACACATGGGGCCGGCTGGAAAAATACATACACCAAGTATATCTGTAGGCAAAAAATCTGGATATGGCAGGGGTACTTCTGTCGAAACATACGTAAAAATATGCAAAAAGACATCGGGCAGCAGCTCAAAGCGCATACTGCAATACTCGGCACCATACCCTTCCCGGCACCCCCCTCACACGGCAGAAGGCACACCGTGTGCGTTGGCCATCAGCACGACAAGGCTACTTTTTCGCTTTCTGCTTGAGTATCTGTATCCGCTTGTTATCAAACACCAGTGTGGTCCGTAAGGCTGCAATAGCCAGTGCCATAATACTCAGTATCAGTATCAGGCCCTTTTGAACCTCCCATTTTTCCCTCACCAGCAGCCCGGTTAGCCAATCCACACCAGCACGCTCACCATAATAGATAGCCAAAGGTACCCCCACAAGTACCAGCAACAGGCACAGTAGCTCCAGCCAAAAAAATGTCTTGCCCAAAATCAATACAAACAAGGTTGAGTCGCGTACTATGCGCAAAAAGCGGAGCTTGCCTTCCAATCTTTCCAAGCGTTTTTCTTCTACTTCTGCTATGATGCTTGCTTTTTTGAATGTTTCCGGCAGGCCTATCTGACTTTGCAAAGCCCAGTTCAGATTTTCGGCACACAGGTTATAGTCTTTGTTAAAATCCACAAGCACACGCGGGAAGGGAAACCAAGCCGCCTCGTCACGAATATAGCTGAGCCGGTCCTTATGCCCCTTGAAACGCCCTTTAAGCACCCGGGTTTCCAGGTTGACCCGGACATGCAGGTCACGCTCAAGCTTGTCTCGCCCCCGCGATAACGAGGCAAAAGATACATAGTTGTTTATTTTAGTCAGTGCGCTCAGCCGCTCAATGCGTGCCATAGTCGCCTGGGCATAGTCGTGGTCCCCTGAAAACCACTCGTGAATTTCCTCTTTCAGACGTTGCAAAGCGGCTATTTCTGATTCTGCCTTGGACTCGGCATCCTGCCAGGGAATATACAAGGCTGTAAGCAATTGGATATGCCCACGGTCCAGCTCCGGATCCAGCAGCACTCTGTTAAAAAAATGCGGATCACGGTCAATCAGCGTGCTGAAAAACTCCACAGCTTGTTCGGCAAAACCCATTTTGACCTGACAGACCCCCTGGCGGTACATGGCATCAGTCCACGCTGGGGTAAGACGTGCTACCTGTCTGAAAAAATCGTTTGCACTTTGATAGCGACCTTGCACCTCCATCAATCGCCCCTGCAGAAACTTGTGATATGCCTGTAAAAGCGGCGAAGAGGCCACCCCCTCTGCCTCCTTCCACAGCGTCATTGCCCGTGCGTAGTCCCCACGCTCCAGGGCTACAAATCCGTGCAAAGCCCGTACACGAAAATCACGCGGCGCTTTAAAGGTAAGATCCCCCAACTCCTTATCCAACGCAACATAGTCACGCGCAAAAAACATACTCATAAGTGCCCACAAGGGGCTGTCGTCCTTGGGGCCTGTATTCTCCAGTCCCGCGGGGTAGTCAGCTCCACGTGTGAGCCACATGGTATGCAGCATGCGTATCTGGCTGGCGGAGTTGATGCTAAAAATAGCCCGCGTCAAAATGCCGCCTCCTCCAGCATCTTGCAATAACGTATCAAAAGCCTCTACTACATTTGCAGCAACCTGCACCTCAATGGCTCTGAAGCCTTCGTTGATGGCTTCAAAGTCCAGTAATGCAACATCACTCCAAGCACCCTTGTCCAGCGCGGGCAACATGCGTGACGGACAGTCTGCCGGCTCATGGCTGCGCAATCCACAGTAGAAACAATACGGCTTGGAACCAGCCATGAGCGAACCTGCAATTTCCACCGGAACAAGGCCGAGGCTACAGTCGCCTTCAGCAGAAAGGCTGATATTACACCAGTCATTCACGCTACTATTATCGACACTAAAGCGTACATCGTGCACAACAAAGGTGTCTCCCAGCAAATACGCATTGCGATAACTCATATGTGGAAAACCGGGAACCAGCTGATCCCAGTCCAGCCGCATCCGGTTCGGCAGATCATTGTTGAACGTCAGCCCCTTACGGTCCGAAATGGCCACGACACACGGCCAGTACAGCTCGGGCTGCTCTTCTTTCAGCCGGGCCATGAGCAGAAGCAGTTCCCGGCACCACATGCGAAGTTGTCGCAAGCCGTTTATGGGAAACATGAGATAAAAATCATGGATGATAAACTTGCACTTGAGGCGCGTGAGTATTTCTTCCAGCTGAGCAAAAAAAGCTCGCCATCCTACCTGAAAGCTCTTGTCAAGGGGGCTGCCTAGGGGCTTGAGCACCACGAACCAGCCCAAGGACGACTGATGCGGCATGCGCGAATCAACAGCCATGGTGAGCCATTCCGCCGGCGCAAGCCCTGTTTGCCCACGAATGGGCTCAAAAAGTAAACCAGGAATCCCCACGGCTTTCTCTTTGGCCTTGGGATGTATCCAAATTTCAAACCCCTTGGAAACAAAGGCACTTTGTCCTTCCAAATAATGATCTATTGCAATTGCAAGCTCTCGCTTGTATCCAAAAAGGAGTTTGGCAGAAGCAAGCTGGCTGAACAGGTTCAGATCATTGAATTTGCTCCATACGGCAAGGCGTGCAAGCGCCAAAAACGCATCCGTGGAAAAAAAGAACCACAATGCTTGATCGCGCTCCGCAACAACCTGCATCCCCCCATAATCATGTAGTGTTTGCACTACTGCCGGATGCAACTCGCCTTGCCAGACAAGCCAAATGGCAAAGCCATTGGTGACCATGCGAGCTTCTTTAAATTCAGGTAATTGTCGTAATAATGAAGCAATTTGTGGCATAATGAACGTTACTCGCAGTCAAAAGGAGCGTAAAGTATGGATATAAACAAAGCCATTGCCGATCTGAAAAAAGTCCCCGGATTTGCTGACAACGTCGGCATGATCATGGTGCATAACGGTATTGTACGCGCTTGGTCCCGCAAAGACCATAGCAATGTCACTGCAATCCGCGTTACCCCAGACCATGAACGCATGGAAAAAATCCGCACCGAGATTGAACAGCACCCTGGCATCTTTCGCATCCTCGTCCACGCCATTCAAGGGGAGCTCAAGCCCGGAGACGACATACTCTATCTTGTGGTGGCAGGCGATATCCGGGAAAATGTCAAAGCAGCCTTTGCCGAGTTGCTCGACCGCATCAAATCCGAAGCCGTGACCAAACAAGAACTTTTTGAGCAAACATAGCCCATATCTGCCGCAACGCCCTTGTCCAGCCTGTGCCTGGGGACGTTGCGGCACTCTTTTCCCCATCTTGTTTTCTGCTTGCAAGCATCATACCTGTAGCCGGTGTAAACGCCTCTGCTACACATGCCGCTAGTCCATCTGAGATGCGCATTCACCGATATATCGCTGACAACGCCTTACGGCCAAGCGGTGAAATCCACACGCTGAACATATATCCCTTGCTCCGAATCTGCCCGCGTGGCCCAAGCGGTATCGCACCCTCTGGAGAGGCGTGTTTGATTCTCGCCGCCACGCACTTTCCCAAACCAGACTTTTGCGACTGCCTCCAAATAGTGATGTAGTGTCCCTGCCCCCCTTTATCCTGATGTTGCAATAGAGCTATTCAGCAACAATGCTCAATACCCCGCATCGCATATCTCGTGGCTTTCTTACAAAAAAATTCCATAGCTGGATGATGCCCGGCTGATGGCGGTTTTGCCCCTTTACCAAAACACCCCCCCCTCTTTTTCTCAAAGACAATGCCGGACACATCAAAACAGCCTGCGTCAGTGAGGCAGGGCACTGCCTGCCAAGAACTGCCCCAGTCCCCGTGTAATCCAGGAGTATGACAAGACAACCAAAACGCGCCCATTCATGTGCATTGTTATCTACCCAGAGGCCATTGGGTATGTTGCAATACTTCGGGGCAAACCTTATATATAGATATGACTATATTTGTTTGTCTGTTTTTATTCCTGTGTTTCTTGCACACACCAGATTTTTCCCATGCATCGGAAGAACAGACTGTGGCAGCCGAGCTTGTGCGAGTAGTGGATGGCGACACCATTGTTGTCAACATTCCCTCATACCCGCCAATTTTTGGGCATGCCATTGCCATTCGGCTAGCCGGATGCGACACCCCGGAGCTACGCGATGCCCACCCTGAACTACGCACTCTGGCCCATGAGGCCAAAGCATTTGTGCAACACAGCCTGCAAGGCAAACAGATACTGCTTTCCAACCTAAAACGCGGCAAGTATTTCAGGATTGTAGCTCATATTTATGTGGACGGTGTAGACATAAGTTCCCAACTCATAAAACAGGGGCTTGCCGTACCGTATCATGGCAAAGCCCCTCCAGACCACACGGCGCTGCTCTCTCCTGGTTCTGCCAAATAGTCCTGGAACCCCAAAAATTTTTGGATGACCTTGAAGCCTCATCCTCTACTCTCCGAATGGCTCCCCCATGCACCCTGACTCTGCCTTGCCCAGAGGGAACTTTTCTACCCCCAAAAAAGTAATGAGCTTTTCACGAGACACCTTTTACCGATGCCACGCAGCCGAGGAAGACGGCAGCGTTACGCTCTACTCGACAAGAGGAGGCGTAAAGCGAATCTAAAAAACAACGTCGACCTGGTTATCAAAAATACTGTTGTCGCCTTTCCACCGACTTTCCCGCTTACGGACAGACCAAGGCCAGCAACGAACTGTGTAAGCTCGGGACATTCGCCTCGCCTTCCGGCCGGCATGCGGTCCATCTGACTTCGGTACGATCTGCACAATTTCAAGCTGCATGTGCAGGCGCTCGAAAAGCTCTCTGCTGAATCGAGAATGATTCTGACCGAAGCTCAGGTGTGAGCGCTTAAAAAAAGAAGGAAGACGATCTTGCCCATGGCGAGCTCAAGACAGCACGTCCGGGATATCTTGGAAGCCAAGATACATTCTACGTCAGCACGATCAAAAGCGTAGGCCGCATTTACCAACAAATTTTTGTCGACACCTATTCAAAAGGACAACGACCAAGTTTGTACACGACCAAGACGCCGATTACTGCCGCAGATATCCTCAATGGCAACAACCTGCCATTTTTCGAAGAGCAACGTAAGAGAATTCTGCGGATGTTGACACAGGGGCACGAAATACTGCGGCACCGTGGAAAAACATGATTATGAACTTTCCCCCGGTGTGTGCGGCATTGAGCATACGAAAACAAAGGCCGGACATGCGCAAATCAACGGATCGGCCAACGCTTTCACAAAACTATCCTTAATGATTTTTATCAGGTCGTATTTCAGCGCTCCCTGTATACTTCATTGGAGTCTTTGCAGGCTGACATTGACACATGGATTACCGAATACAACACGGAGCAGACGCATCAGGGGGAAATGTCCTGCGGACAAACACCCATGAAAACTATGATTAACGGAAAGCAGCTATACCGCACGGTATTCTTCGCACATTCAAAAAATGGACGTAGCCCACCACGTTGGTTAGGTTTTGGCTAACCACACTCAAAGCTGAGCCCGACAAGAAAGGCTACAAGATGAACATGACCAGCGTACGCAGCAAAAAGAACGTCCCCGTTATCAAGGTTGACGAGCAACGATTCCGTTTTCATCTGTCTGAAGTTGTTCGCAAAAGCGTAGAAGAAACACTAAACGGCCTTCTGGCCGCTGAAGCGGATACGTGCTGAAAACCCGACGCCATGAGCGCAATCGAGCGGGCAAGCACCAGAGCCGGATATTACGAACATAGCTTGCAAACCAAAGCAGGCACTGTGCAGCTCAACATGTCGAAGTTACGGCATGTACCTTTTGAGACGGCCATCATTGAGTGATATCGTCGTCGAGAAAGCTCAGCGGAGGAGGTGTTGGCGGAGATATACCTGACCGGTGTTTCCGTACGCCGGATGGAAGATATCACCGAGGCTTTATTGGGCAACAGGGGCAGCCCAAGTACGATCAGCGACTGAAACCAGAAGATTTTCAAGCATATGGAAACCTGACTCAATCGCCCTCTTGAGCGGGAGTATCCCCATGTTTTTCTAGACGGCATATGGCTTAAACGATTTTGGGCAGGTGAAGTACAACACGTTTTCGTCCTTGTGGCATGGCCGTAACCAGAGAAGGCAACCGGGAGGCTCTTGTCGTAGCCAAAGTCTCTGGTGAATACAGTGAGAGCTGGCGGTAGTTTTTGCCATATCTGTGCCAACGAGAGCTCGAGCATATCCGCCTTGTGGTGTCACAGCATTCTTGGATTTGTTGGAACCTTGGCCGAGTTCTACCCACAGGCCAAATGGCAGCTTTGGGTGGTCCACTTTTATCCCACTGTGCTGCATGCGGTTCCACGGGGTAAAAGCAAAGAGGTGGCCTTGATGCTCAAGCCGGTCCATGCACAGGAAGATAACGAAGCCACCCGGCAAAAAGCCGCTTCCATCATGGAGTCCGGCAGAGAAAAGACACTTCAAATAATATGGAATTCCCTCAACGCACTGGCAACATATCCGTGCGGACACCCCGCTTGAGTGCCTGAATCGAGAAATCCCACGTCCCACGCGAGCGTGGGGAGCTTTCAGGACGGACACGCTGCCCTGATGCTGATCGCGGCCCGCCTACGCTACATGGCAGGGTAAAAATGGGGCCTGCAACGGTATATGAATATGAAGGCTCCGGAATAAAGCCGGAGCTGTCAGGGCCCTTGCAGCCGCGATATTTTTGTGGGGTATCGCTCGCAAGGCCCGCATCGGCTTCGTAAGACATCGCCACTGCCAACACGACCTGCCTGCCACAAAATATACGAAACCGCTATCTGCCCCTTGGGGAATGTGTGTCGGCATGCTGAACTGTCTTGTCCAGGCCTGAACTATTTTATGGGGAGATAATCTTGGTAGTAATGATATACAGTTAAACGTTGCATAGCAGTTCACACCTAGGGCAGATTTCCCACGTATACAAAAAGTCCCCGCCTGTAGGCGGGGACTTTGTTGACAACCAAAGGCAAATGCCAAATTTGTCAGTATAATATACAGAACAAGTACCTTACTCAGCAACAGGCTGCTTCTTTTCAGCTTCTGCTACTTCGTCTTTCTCTACCTGCTCATCGGCTTTTTTGTCAGCAGGCTCCTCAGGGGCGCTTGCTTTTGCTTTTCTAGCGGCTGCCTTTTTTGCAGGCGCTTTCTCAGCAGGGGCATCCTCTGTGGGAGCTGCCTCAGCAACCTGCTCTTCAAGGCGGGTCAGTTCAATGACAGCCATGGGAGCATTGTCACCAGGACGGGGCGCACCAAGCTTCAACACACGGGTATACCCGCCGGGGACCCCAACAAACCGAGGGCCGATTTCGTCAAAAAGTTGTTTAACCAATTGGTGACTACCCAAAACCTTATACGCCTGACGACGAGCGTGCAGGTCATTGCGCAAAGCAAGGGTAATAAGCGGTTCTACCACACCACGCAGTTCCCTGGCCTTGGCCTCGGTCGTACGTATTTTACCATATGTCAAAAGGGATTTGGCCATATTACGGAACAGAGCAGACCGATGCGAGGAACTCCTGTTCAGCTTTCTGCCGGATTTTTTATGCCTCATTTTGCTGCTTCCTCTTCAACCATTCCTGATATTTTTTCTCAAAACTTTCGATCTTCATACCAAAATCAAGCGACATTTCACCCAGCACCCGCCGGATTTCGTCAAGTGACTTACGACCAAAGTTCTTCGTCTTTAGCATTTCGGCTTCTGTTTTTTGCACCAACTCTCCCACCAAGGCAATATTGGCAGATTTCAAGCAGTTGGTAGCACGAACAGACAATTCAAGGTCATCAATGCCCTTGAACAGATTTTCATTCACATCATTGGCCGAGCTTCTGCCTTCATTTTCCTGCTCGGAAATACGCTCGTCAAAGTTAATGAAAACCGCAATCTGGTCTTTAATAATCTTGGCGCTATATGCAATGGCATCTTCTGGAGAGATAGACCCGTCAGTCCACACCTCAAGAATCAGCTTGTCATAGTTTGTCATCTGCCCGACACGAGCCTGCTCCACGGCATACGCAACCTTGCGCACCGGAGAAAAACTTGCATCAAGAGCAACAAGTCCTATTTCATCGCTAAGCCCCTCATGCGTATCGGCAGGAGTATACCCCTTGCCCATGCGCACTTCCAACTCAAGGGTCAGCTCGATATCTTCTGTCAAGGTCAACAAATGCTGCTCGGGATTAAGCACAAGCACATGCTGATTACAGGTAATATCACCAGCCGTAACCATACCACGCTTGTTCACACGAAGCTCAAGGTGCTGCGGTTCCTCGGTATCCATGGCAAGACGCACCTGCTTCAGATTCAAAACAATGTCGGTAACGTCTTCGAGTACGCCTGTAATGGTAGTAAACTCGTGCTGAACACCAGAGATTTTTACGGCTACAAAAGCAGCGCCCTGCAAAGACGCCAGCAGAACACGACGCATGGCATTACCGATTGTCGTGCCGTAACCGCGCTCCAAAGGTTCGCAGACAAACTTGCCGTACATGGTGTCAGCAGCTTCGCTAGCCCGAGAGATCTGATCAGGCTTAACCAATTCGGACCAGTTACGTGTATTGATAAGCCTGTCGCCTTGTTTGATGAGCATGCTCAAACCTGCTTATTTGGAGTAAAGTTCAACAATCAGTTGTTCATTCATCGGAGACTGGATGTCCTCGCGCTGCGGCAGGGCCTTGACCATACCACGGAAATTGGGGCCATCAGCTTCCAGCCAAGAGGGACACCCGCGGCGGGCGATCACTTCCTGAGCCTCTGCAATGACCGGCATTTTACGATTTTTCTCGCGCACTTCTATGGTGTCTCCAATCTTTACCAACATAGAAGGAATAGTAGCCTTGCGCCCATTGATGGTAAACACACCATGGCGGACCATCTGACGGGCCTGACTACGAGAATTCGCAAATCCCAAGCGGTAAATGACATTATCCAGACGGCGCTCAAGGAAAGCAAGCAGGTTGTTACCAGTCACGCCCTTGGCCATGTCTGCTTTGACAAAGTAACTATGGAACTGTTTTTCCAACAGACCATACATACGCCTTACTTTTTGCTTTTCACGCAACTGCACGGCGTAGTCACTGTTCTTTTTACGAGCCCGACCATGTTGGCCAGGGGCATAGGGCCTACGGTCAAACGCACACTTGTCAGTATAGCAACGATCGCCTTTCAAAAAAAGCTTGCCGCCTTCGCGCCGACAAATACGGCATTTGGAATCATTATATTTAGCCAAAACTGATTCCTCCTCGGGCTATACGCGGCGCCGCTTGGGAGGACGGCAGCCGTTGTGGGGGATAGGGGTAATATCACGGATAAACGCCACCTTGAAACCGGCGGTGTTAATGGCACGCATTGCAGATTCACGTCCGGAGCCAGGCCCCTTGACAAAAACACCCACAGTACGCATTCCGTGTTCCTGTGCTCGACGAGCAGCCTGGTCAGCGGCAACCTGAGCGGCAAAAGGCGTGCTTTTACGCGACCCCTTGAAGCCACTCTGCCCTGCACTGGCCCAGCTCACCGTATTACCTCTGGTATCAGTAAAGGTAATTATCGTATTGTTAAACGTCGCCTGAATATGGGCAACCCCTACGGGAACAGACTTTTTTTCTTTCTTTTTGCCCACGCGCTTCGGTCTTGCCATAACTTCACTCTCTCGTGATGGTTTTTCTGATTAGGCCGGGAACCTCGGACGAGCTCAGTTATGTAAAGAGCCGTGAACGCTGGCCGATATTGTTTACAGCCAGGTGAAGTTCCACGTAATAGTATAAGCCTAGGGGCTGATTACTTGCGCTTACCAGTTACGCCACGACGCGGCCCTTTACGGGTGCGGGCGTTGGTTTTGGTACGCTGTCCTCTAGCAGGCAATCCACGACGATGACGCAGGCCACGGTAGCAGCCGATGTCCATCAAACGCTTGATGTTACTAGAAACTTCACGACGAAGATCGCCTTCCACTTTATGATTCTGCTCGAGCTCTTTACGGATCTCGTTTACTTCATCGGCGGAAAGGTCGTCGATATTACGCGTCCAGTCCACTCCAGTAGCATCAAGAATCTCAAGGGCAGTCGCACGGCCAACACCATAAATATAGGTCAGCGCGATATCAACCCTCTTGCCTCGGGGCAGATCAACTCCAGCAATTCTGGCCACAGTCGAACTCCTGTTCGATTATCCCTGGCGCTGTTTGTGCCGGGGGTTTTCACAAATCACCCGCAAAACACCTTTGCGTCGGATGACCTTGCATTTAGGGCATACTTTCTTCACAGAAGGTCTGACTTTCATAACTAGTCTCCGTAGTTGGACCTTTAGTGCAACAACAAACCAAGGGGCAAAACAAACCCAGAACGCAGCTACGTATCACTACGTTCCATCGCAGTCAACCCCCATGCATTGAAGCTTGTCCGTCAAGGGCGGCTGAGTATTACCGGCCCTTCAGTTGTAATAGCCACACTGTGCTCAAAGTGTGCTGAAAGCTTCCTGTCCTTTGTCACGGCTGTCCAGTTGTCAGACAGCACTTCCACTTCATGGCCACCCATGGTGACCATAGGCTCAATGGCAAGCACCATACCCGGCCGAAGGAGCACTCCTGAAAGTCCAAAAGGAACAAAATTTGGTATTTCAGGCTTCTCATGCAACTTGCATCCGATTCCATGCCCTACAAAACGCCGAACGACCTGAAACCCTGCTACTTCCACATGCTGCTGCACAGCAGCTGAGATATCATACAGGTTATTTCCGGCATACGCTTTTTCAATACCTTTCAAAAGTGAATCTTCTGTCACCCTGATCAGCAAAGCGGCATCCTGAGAAATTGTACCCACACCATATGTCCGAGCTGAATCACCGTAAAACCCCTCATAGATCACTCCCATGTCAAAGCTGACAATGTCACCTTCGCGGAGCACTCTTTCAGAAGGGAATCCATGGACTATCTCTTCATTTACGGAGCAACAGAGCGCATAGGGAAACCCCCCATAGCCCTGGAATGCGGGACGGACGCCATGGGCACGGCACAGACGTTGCGCGATTTCTTCAAAGAACATGGTCTTGACACCCGGGCGAACCTGCTCGCCCAGAGCATCAAGAATAGTCGCTACAATCCGATTGGCCTCACGCATGAGGCCAATCTCTTTCTCATTTTTAAGAAAGATGCCGCGATATTTCTTCACCGTCAGCGCCTTCCCTTGATGCGGGTCTTCTTCATAAGGCCCTCATACTGCCGGGATATCAGGTGAGACTCCACCTGGGACATAAAGTCCATGGCAACCCCGACGACGATAAGCAACCCGGTACCGCCAAAATAAAACGGCACATTCAGGTTGGCTATCAACAGCATGGGCAGCACGCATATTGCGGCAATATACATTGCCCCCCAAACCGTAATACGGGTCAACACTTTATCTATATATTCACGGGTTTTCGTGCCAGGACGAATACCAGGCACAAAGCCCCCCTGATTTTTCAGATTCTCTGCAATATCCTTGGGATCAAAAATAATCGCCGTATAGAAAAAGGCAAAGAAGACAATCAGGGTCACAAAGAACACATTATAAAGCAACGTTGTGGGAGTAAAATACGCCGCAGCTTCCTGCAACCACTCCACTGTTGAAAAACTGGCAACAGTAGCAGGAAAAAGCAACAAGCTAGAGGCAAAGATGGGCGGAATAACGCCAGCAGTATTGACACGCAATGGAAGGTGCGAAGTCTGACCGCCATACATCTTGCGTCCCATCTGCCGCTTGGCGTAATGGATTGGAATCCGCCGCTGCCCACGCTCCATAAAGACGATAAACGCCAGAATAGCCGTCATGAGCACAAGCAATACCAAGACGGTGAAAATACCCATTTCACCAGAGCCCAAGAGACGCAGTGTATTCATTACGCCACCGGGCAAGCCGGCAACAATACCCGAAAAGATGATCAGCGAAATACCATTGCCAAGACCTTTTTCGGTAATCTGCTCTCCCAGCCACATGACCAGCACGGTACCTGTGGTAAGCGTCATGATCGTGGTAAGCCTAAAACCCCAGCCGCTTTGCAACACCAGAGAAGCGCCTGTGGGGCTTTGCATGTTCTCAAGACTCATGGCAATACCAAAGCCTTGAATCACAGCAATCAATACAGTACCATATCTGGTATACTGCGTGATCTTTTTACGCCCTGCAGCTCCCTCTTCTTTTGCCAGCCGTTTCAACTCAGGGCTTACAACCTGTAAAAGCTGGATAATGATCGAAGCGGAAATATAGGGCATGATGCCAAGGGCGAAAATTGATGAATTACTCAACCCGCCCCCGGAGAACATGTCAAAAAGGCCAAGAAGGGTGTTCTGAACACTGGCAAAAAAATCCGCCAGCGCCGTGGAGTTCACCCCGGGAACAGGGACATGGACTCCAACACGGTATGCGGCCAACAGCGAAAAGGTCCACAACAGCTTTTTCCTGAGCTCGGGCAGACGCGCCAGATTTTCAACACTACTCAACGCCACGGTTAACCTTCCAATGCCTTGGCTTCGCCGCCGGCTTTCTGGATCTTTTCCACAGCAGAAGCACTGAACTTGTGTGCTTCTACCTTAATGGCCACACTACACTCGCCATTTCCCAAGATCTTGACAGATGCTCCGGCACGGGCAAGCCCGCGGGCGTAGATATCATCCAGGGTAATGTCGCTTTTACCTTCAAAAGCCGCTACAAGCTGACCAATGTTGATCACTTCATAACGAGCAGTAAAGATACTGTTATTAAAACCGCGCTTGGGCAGTCTGCGCTGCAACGGCATCTGCCCGCCTTCAAAACCGGGGCGTACGCCCCCGCCGGCACGAGCATTCTGCCCCTTGTGGCCTTTACCTGAGGTACAACCCCAGCCGGAGCCAGATCCGCGGCCCACGCGCTTCCTCTGTTTACGTTCTTCAGGGAACGGGTACAGTTCGTGAAGTCTCATTATTCCGTTACCTCGACGAGATGCACAACTTTGGCGATCATACCGCGTAAGGCGGCACTGTCCTTAAACGTCTTTTCCTGACGGATCTTGCGTAACCCCAAGGCATCAAGTGTACGACGCTGATTGGGATTACAGCCTATCCGACTGCGGAGGAGTTTTACCTTAATCATCAGCCGATTCCTTACTTTCTGGGCGCTTCCAGCTTTTTCCCGCGCAGTTGGCTTACATACTCCGGGCTACGCAAAGAGGTCAATCCTGCCATGGTTGCACGCAGCACATTATGCGGATTGTTGGTGCCAATGGCCTTGGCCAGCACGTCGTGGATACCCACAGCCTCCATAATGGCACGCACCGCACCACCGGCGATAATACCGGTACCTTTTGAGGCGGGCTTTAACAGCACACGCCCTGCGCCAAATGCGCCGAGCACCTCATAAGGCAAAGTACCGTCCATCAAAGCGACTTCAACCATGTCCTTTCTTGCGCGCTCAGTTGCTTTGCGCAAGGCTTCAGGTACTTCCTGAGCCTTTCCCATCCCAAAGCCCACAGAGCCTTTACCGTCACCAACGACGACCAGGGCGCTGAAGCTAAAACGACGGCCACCCTTTACAACTTTGGCAACACGGTTAAGATCGACAATCTTCTCAATCAAGCCGAATTCGTTCTGTTCCATGCCGGTTCCTACTACCTGTTAAAATTCCAGGCCAGCTTCACGAGCGCCGTCAGCCACTGCCCGGACACGCCCATGATATATATAGCCGTTGCGGTCAAAAACAACACGCTCAATATTCTTTTCCCTGGCCAGTTTGGCAATCTCCTTACCGACCAGCGAAGCGTTTTCGACAGTCAGACGCAGGGCATTACCGTTCTGCTTGCCGAGAATCAAGGTAGAAGTAGCGGCAAGGGTGGTTCCCGTTTGATCGTCAACCAGCTGCGCGTAGATATGCAGGTTGGACCTGT
Organism: uncultured Desulfovibrionaceae bacterium; assembly: GCA_964593925.1. Lineage (GTDB taxonomy): Bacteria > Desulfobacterota > Desulfovibrionia > Desulfovibrionales > Desulfovibrionaceae > Oleidesulfovibrio. The sequence continues at coordinate 41,387 of CAZQKM010000010.1, forward strand.
AAACCACCAGACGGGGTCGCGCATCAGTACCGGCAACCTTTTTGCGGATACGGATTTTACGGCGCATTCTGGATTCATTTTTGGTCAACTTCATGCTCTTACCTGCCTACTACTTTTTGCCGCCGGACTTGCCGGCTTTGCGACGAATATGCTCGTTTTCGTATTTGACGCCTTTACCTTTGTAAGGCTCGGGCGGACGCACACGACGAATGCTGGCGGCGATTTCACCCACAAGCTGCTTGTCGTATCCGCTAAGCGTCAACTTGTTTCCTTCCGCCTTGGCCTCAATTCCTTTGGGCAACTCTATAACCACAGGGTGGGAAAACCCCAGGGAAAGCTCTACGTTGCTTCCCTTTACAGCCACCCTGTAGCCAACGCCGTTTACCTCTAGAATTTTGCTAAATCCTTTGGAGACCCCCTCAATACAATTTGCAAGCAGGGTCCGGCGCAAGCCGTGCTGGGCAGAAGCCTTTTTGGATTCTTCCACACGGGTGACAAGCAACTGGTCGGCCTCAATCTCATATTTGAGCAGGGGCGAAACCGGTGTGGTCAAGCTGCCCTTGGGGCCTTTAACCTCTATAACATCTGCTCCCAGCTTCACTTCCACACCGGAAGGAATAGGGATAGGCAGTTTTCCGATTCGAGACATGACTGCACCTGCTACCAGATTTCACACAAAAGTTCACCGCCCACATTTCTGCTGCGAGCGTTGGAGCCTTCAAGAACGCCACTGGAGGTGGAAAGAATGCAAATACCAAGTCCGTTTTGCACACGAGGAATGCCGGTAGAACCAACATACACACGACGTCCAGACTTGCTGATACGCTTCAGACCGGAAATAACCGGCTTGCCCTTGAAGTATTTTAACTCAATCACAATGGAGGAATCATCCACTTTGAAGTCGGTGACATACCCTTCTTCTTTGAGGATCCCGGCAAGGGCCTCCTTCATCTTCGAGCGCGGCACACTCACTTCCTTATGCAGGGCCAAGTGTGCGTTGCGGATACGCGTCAGCATATCTGCAATAGGATCAGTCAACATTATTCACTCCTTGACGACTTACCAGCTCGATTTACGAACACCGGGCAACTCACCACGCAGTGACATATTGCGGAAACAAATTCGGCAAATACCAAACTTGCGCATATATCCACGCGGGCGGCCGCAAATGGGACAACGATTATAAGCGCGCGCACTAAACTTGGGCTTGCGCCTTGCCTTTACTTCCAAACTTGTACGAGACACAGCCGTAACTCCTTACTTCTTGAAGGGCATGCCCAGACTGTCCAGCAGGAACTTGCCTTCTTTATCAGTCTTGGCACTGGTCACGATGGTGATATTCATGCCCTTGGGATTATCAACACGATCCACTTCCAGCTCCGGGAAAATGGTGTGTTCCCTGATTCCAAGGGTAAAGTTACCCCGGCCATCAAAGCCACGGTCAGCAATACCCCGGAAGTCACGCACACGCGGAAGCGCAAAGTTTATGAGCTTGTCAAGAAAGTCCCACATACGCGCACCACGTAAGGTCACACGGCAGCCAATAGGCATACCTTCGCGCAGCTTGAACGAAGCAATGGACTTCTTAGCACGCGTAATCACGGCCTTTTGCCCTGCAATTGCAGTTAGCTCTGTCACAGCTTCTTCCAGTAATTTCTGGTTTTGGCTGGCTTCGCCAAGGCCGATGTTAAGGGATATTTTTTTTACGTGCGGCAACTGCATAGAGCTTTTGTAAGCAAATTCTTTTTGCAGCACCGGCGCCACTTGTTCCCGATATATACTTTGGAGACGCGACATCATTATCTACCTTGATCGATAATTTCGTTGCACTTTTTGCAAAAGCGAACTTTTTTGCCGTCTTCGGTATACCGATAGCCGACTGTGGTGGCCTTGGCGCACGCCTCACACATTACCTGAACGTTGGAAATGTGAATGGGCATTTCCTTGTCGACAATACCGCCAGGCTGCTGCATATACGGATTAGCCCGCATGTGCCGCTTAGCGACGTTCACCTTTTCGACCAGGACGCGATCCTTCTTACGAAGTACCTTCAAGACCTTTCCGATCTTGCCCTTATCCTTGCCGGAGATGACCATCACCTTGTCGTCTTTACGAATACGAAACTGTTTCATTGGTATCTCCTACAAAACCTCAGGAGCCAGGGACACGATTTTCATGTAGTTGCGCGCACGCAACTCACGCGCCACCGGTCCGAAGATACGGGTGCCCACAGGCTCACCCTGCTTATTCAGCAGTACCGCGGCATTGGTATCAAATTTAATATAGGAGCCGTCAGTACGACGGATTTCCTTGGCGGTGCGTACAACAACCGCCTTCATGACATCACCCTTCTTCACTTTGGAGTGAGGCAGGGCCTCCTTAACAGATACAACAATGACATCACCGACGGAGGCATAACGACGCTTTGAGCCACCCAGCACCTTAATGCAGGCCACTTTTTTTGCGCCGGAGTTATCCGCCACTTGCAGAGCAGATTCTACCTGTATCATGGCTTCTCCCTATACCGCCTTTTCAATGACAGAGACAAGATGCCAGCGCTTGTTGCGGCTGACCGGGCGAAACTCAACGATTTTCACCTTGTCTCCAACATGGCATTCATTGTTGGGATCGTGCGCAGTAAATTTCTTTCTGCGACGAATATACTTCTTCAGCAAAGGATGCTTCACCAACGTTTCCACGCGTACAATAATGGTCTTGTCATTCTTGTCGCTTACCACTACGCCGACGAGCGCCCTGCCGTTTCTGTTTTCAATGGCATCAGACATGTTACGCTCCCTTTTCCTTCATGATAGTGAGGATACGAGCAACATTGTGCTTTGCCGCAGGGATTTCAGCAGTTTTTTCCAGTTGTGCTGTTGCATGCTTGAAACGCAGGTCAAAAAGCTCTTTTCTGGTTTCGGCAAGCTTTACCTTCAGCTCGTCTATGCTCAACTTTCTCAGTTCTGTGGCCTTCATCTAGAGGCCCTCCCTGACTACAATCGTCGTCTTTACGGGGAGCTTATGAGCCGCACGGGTCAACGCCGCGCGCGCAAGCTCAAGATCCACCCCTTTGATTTCGTAAAGTACACGGCCAGGCTTTACCGGAGCATACCAGCCTGCCGGAGAACCTTTACCAGAGCCCTGACGGGTTTCAAGAGGCTTTTCGGTAAAAGGCTGATCAGGGAAGATACGAATCCACATCTTACCACCACGCTTAATGTGACGCATGGCGGCAACACGAGCGGCCTCAATCTGCTGACTGGTCAGTTTGCCGTGCTCCAGAGCCTTAAGGCCGATTTCTCCGAAAGCAACAGTATTACCCCTGAGGGCATTCCCCTGAAGGCGTCCTTTCTGACGCTTGCGGAACTTAACCTTTTTAGGACTCAACATTACTGATCTACCTCGTTGTCCAGGATTTCACCCTTGAAGATCCATACCTTGACGCCGATAATGCCATACGTGGTGCGTGCTTCTGCATACCCGTAGTCAATATCAGCCCGCAGGGTCTGCAAAGGCACACGGCCATCGCGGTACCACTCGGAACGGGCAATCTCCGCACCGGCCAGACGTCCAGCGCAAGCAACCTTGATGCCCTCGGCACCAAACTTGCGGGACATGCTCACCGTACGCTTCATGGCACGCCGAAAAGCAACACGGCGCTCCAACTGCGTAGCAATATTTTCTGCCACGAGCTGGGCATCTGTTTCAGGACGACGGATCTCGTTCACCTCAATGGAGAACTCACGATTGTATTTGCGCCGCAAATCAGCACGCAACTTTTCAATCTCCACGCCCTTGCGCCCGATAACAATACCAGGGCGAGCCGTACTGAGAATCAGGCGAACCTTACCACCGGCACGCTCAATCTCAATCTTGGACAAGCCAGCATGGTACAGGGTCTTCTTTATGTACTTACGGATCTTGTGATCCTCAAACACGAAGGAAGGGTATTCCTTCTTACTGAACCAGCGGGATTGCCAGTTTTTGTTATACCCCAGCCGGAACCCAAAGGGATGTACTTTCTGTCCCATAGCGTATCCTAACTTTCCTCAAGAATAACCGTGATGTGGCTGGTACGCTTCAAAATGCGGGTCGCCCGGCCCATTGAGCGGGGCAGGAAGCGCTTCCAGGTGGGACCTTCGTTGATGATCACCTGCTTCACCACCATGGCGTCAACATCAACACCGGGCAGCTGCTCGGCGTTGGCAAGGGCAGAATGCATCACCTTAAAGATGAGTCCGCCAGCCTTTTGTGGAGTAAAACGCAGGATATTCATTGCATCTTCCACCGGTTTACCCTTCACGTTACGGGCAACCAGGCGTGCTTTACGCGGCGAGACGCGAACGAATTTTGCGATTGCTTTAGCTTGCATGTCTAATCACCTGCCTAACGCTTGGCCTTGCTCTTTTTATCGGCAGCATGGCCGTAGTAGGTACGGGTGGGCGAAAATTCCCCAAGCTTATGGCCGACCATGTTCTCAGTAACAAATACGGGGATGAATTTACGCCCGTTGTGCACTGCAAAGGTCAAACCCACCATTTCCGGAGAGATCGTAGAGCGACGGGACCATGTCTTGATAACACGACGGTCACCGGACTCCTGTGCCTTCTCCACCTTCTTCATTACATGGCCGTCAATAAACGGCCCCTTCTTCAGAGATCTAGGCATTCTTCTCTACTCCTACTTCTGCCCACGACGCTTGATAATGAGTTTGGAAGAAGCCTTCTTCCTGTCGCGGGTCTTAAAGCCCTTGGTAGGCACACCCCACGGCGTCACAGGATGACGACCACCGGAGCTTCTGCCTTCACCACCACCCAAGGGGTGATCAATGGGGTTCATGGCCACACCGCGAACTTTGGGACGTCGGCCCAACCAGCGAGTGCGCCCCGCCTTACCGTACGAGATTTTTTCGTGGTCAAGGTTTCCTACCTGGCCAATGGTGGCACAGCAGGTTACCAAAACCTTACGCACCTCGCCGGAAGGCATCCGCAACAGTGCGTACTTGCCTTCTTTTGCAACCAGCTGTGCATAGGTACCTGCTGCACGGCAAAACTGTCCGCCCTTTCCGGGATACAGTTCTATATTGTGCACCACAGTACCCACCGGTACACGGGACAGAGCCATGGCATTGCCCGGCTTGATATCCACGCCAGCGCCGGCCTCAATCACATCGCCCTGCCGTACTCCCAACGGAGCAAGGATATAGCGCTTTTCACCATCTTTATAGTGGAGCAACGCAATACGTGCAGAACGGTTGGGATCATACTCCACATGTGCAACCTTGGCGGGTACGCCCACCTTGTCACGACGAAAGTCAATAATCCGGTACAAACGCTTATGGCCACCGCCACGACGACGGGATGTAATCCGCCCGTAACAGTTTCTGCCGCTTTTTTTGGATAACCCTTCCGTAAGACTACGCTCAGGCGTAGAGCGGGTTATCTCTTCAAAAGAAGACATGGTTTGAAAGCGACGGCCCGGAGAAGTGGGTTTAAGCTTGCGAACAGCCATTTTTCTTTACACTCCCTCAAAGAAGTCAATCTTTTCGCCGGGTGCAAGGGTGACATACGCCTTTTTATAACCGGCAGACTGCCCCAGGGTTCGTCCCTGCCTGGTGCGGGCCTGCGGCTTGCGGGTAACCACGTTAACCCCCGCAACCTTGACGTTGAATACCGACTCCACAGCCTTTTTGACCTCAACCTTGTTCGCCCGGAGATTGACAAAAAAGACCACCTGCTCGGATGATTCCTTTACAAATGAAGCCTTTTCAGAAACCAGGGGCTTGATAAGAATCTGCGTATAGTCCATGACACCCTTCCTCTTACTTCAGTCTTTCCTGAACGGACTCAACAGCCCCTTCAAGAAGAACAAGTTGGGCGTGCTTCAGAATTTCATAAACACTGAGCTGCTCGGGAGTCATCACAGTAATTCCCGGAATATTACGGGCGGAAAGCAACAACTTATCGTCCATCTCGGGAGCAACAACAAGCGCTTTTTTCAGGCCAAGAACACCGGCAATCTTTACCATGTGCTTTGTCTTGACCTCGGGCAGATCAATACCCTTGACCACCAGCAAACTTTCGTCAGCCAAACGGGAACTCAAGGCCATTTTCAATGCCAGCTTGCGAACCTTTTTATTCACCTTGAAAGCATAGTCACGGGGCTGAGGACCAAAGACCACAGCTCCACCACGCCAGATAGGTGAACGATTACTGCCGGAACGAGCACGCCCTGTGCCCTTCTGGCGCCAAGGCTTGGCCCCGCCGCCGGAGATAACCGAACGAGTCTTCACAGCATGGGTGCCGGCACGCCCGGCCGCACGCTGAGCGCGAACAACAAGGTTCATGATCTCCGCCCGGACCTCGACCTCGAACACCTCAGGAGCCAGCGTGATATCACCTGTCTCCTTCTTGTCCTGATCGTATACTTTAACCACAGCCATGTGATTATCCTCTTTCTTTACTGCTTACGGATCATGACCAGGCCGTTCTTGGGGCCAGGTACAGGCCCTTTGACCAGAATCACGTTATCTTCAGCGCGAACATCAACAACCTGCAAACTTTTGACGGTCACTCGACGAGCGCCCATCTGCCCGGCCATCTTCTTGTTTTTCCAAACCTTACCGGGGAAGGTTGCATGGCCAATGGAACCACCGGAACGGTGCACAGCTTCGTGACCGTGACTGGCAGGCATGCCGCCGAAGTTCCAGCGCTTCATCACGCCGGCAAACCCCTTACCGATACTGGTGCCGCTAACCTTTACCACATCACCGGGAGCAAACATGCCCACGGTAAGGTCGTCACCAACGCCATACTCTGCAGGCGACTCAAGGCGAAGTTCGCGCAATACGCGGAACAAACCGCGGTTGGCCTTGCCCATATGCCCACGCCGGGGCTTGGTCACATGCTTTTCTTTGGCCTCTTCAAAACCGATTTGCACGGCATTATATCCATCCGTGGCCGCATCCTTGACCTGCATAACAGGACAGGGACCTGCCTGAATAACGGTCACGGCAATCGCACTACCATCATTGGCAAAAATGCGGGTCATGCCGACCTTGCGTCCCAGGATTCCCATCTTCTCAGCCATGACTACCTCTCGCTAGAGTTTGATTTCCACGTCCACGCCTGCGGGGAGACTCAGTTTCCCCAGAGCGTCCACGGTCTGCTGAGTAGGCTCAAGAATATCCATGAGCCGCTTGTGGATGCGCATTTCAAACTGCTCGCGGGACTTTTTGTCCACATGGACGCTTCGATTTACCGTAAACTTGTGGATGTTGGTGGGCAGCGGAATGGGACCGGCCACACCAGCGCCCGTGTTGCGCGCCGTATCTACGATTTCAGCCACAGCCTTATCCAGGATGCGGTAATCGTAAGCTTTAAGCTTAATCCTGATACGATCACTGCTAACTGTCGTCATTGTTAACTACTCCATGATCTGGGAAACAATACCCTTGCCTTTCGAAGAGGCCGGGACCATCCGGTGCCTCACTCCGCACATCCGGTGCGGAGGCAGCATTCCTCACATGCGGTGGCGCTTTACCCGGGCAGCATTTTCCTGCAATGGAAAAGACACACCGCATTCTTTATACCCCGACAGGATGCGAGTCAGGACAAAAAACGAGGGATGGCCACAATCTCAACAATCAAAGACCATTGGCCGTGAACAACACACAAAATGGGATGAAGCAGAATACAAGGGGAGGTCCAGACTGGCACTCCAGCATGCATTTCTCCGCCATCTTGCGAAGATCGCCCACGTTGTCGCCAGCCTGTGTTTGATTGCAGGCAATCAAACAGGTGGTCCGCAGGGGTTACCAAACGAAGCCAAAAGCTCCGAAAAATCTTATGTACAGTACCTTACAGCCGAATACCGCATCGGCTGGAACGGCAAGACATTTAATTAGGCATTCAGTAACGCCTGCAAATGTCAAGCTTCAGCACAAGGCTGAATGAACAACAGAACAGGCTCAACCTGCCCTTTCCCCTTACGTTAAGGGGACATTGCCTTAGTCTAAAAAATTAAAGACACAAAGCGAGGTGTATCTATAAAGAACCACTTTACACACGTCAAGCTTTTTTTCAAAAAAAAGCGTCCCGATACTCACCGGGACGCTTTTAGTCTTACATACGATCTACAGCCTAAGCGTCGGATCGGCTTGTTGTGATTTCTTCTGCCAGACTTGCCGGCACACGTTCATAGTGGTCAAACTGCATGGTGAAGTTTGCACGCCCCTGAGTGCGAGAACGCAGATCAGTGGCATATCCGAACATTTCACTCAGTGGCACATGACACCGGATCACCTGAGCACCGGCCCGCGAATCCATACTCTGGATCTTTCCGCGGCGTCCGTTGAGGTCACCCATGACATCGCCAAGGTATTCTTCGGGGGTCACAACCTCGACATCCATCACCGGCTCAAGCAATACAGGAGCTGCCTTACGGGTTCCTTCCTTGATGGCCATGGAGCCTGCCACATAAAATGCCTGCTCGGAAGAGTCCACTTCGTGGTAGGAACCAAACACCAGGGTAACCTTGACATCCACCACAGGGAATCCGGCCAGCACACCGCTCTTCAGCGCGTCCTGAATACCTTTATCCACAGCTGGAATATACTCTTTGGGAATAACACCGCCGGTGATCTTGTTGACAAACTCGTACCCTTTTTCAGGGTTGGGTTCCACCTCGATCACAACATGGCCATACTGGCCTCGACCACCAGACTGCTTGGCATATTTGTGGTCCACCTTAGATTCTTTGCCAATGGTCTCGCGGTATGCCACTTGCGGCTTGCCCACGTTGGCATTGACGCTGAATTCACGGGTCAGACGGTCAACAATGATATCAAGATGCAGCTCGCCCATACCGGCGATCAGCGTCTGATTTGTTTCTTCATCGCCTTTAACCCGGAATGAAGGATCTTCTTTGGCAAGCTTGGCAAGTGCCGCAGAAAGTGCATCCCGGTCAGCCTTGGTCTTAGGCTCAATGGCCACTTCAATGACTGGCTCGGGAATATCCAGCGACTCAAGCACCACAGGACGCGCAACGTCACAAATGGTATCGCCGGTAGAAACCTGCTTCATGCCCACGGCAGCCACGATGTCACCGGCTCCCGCCCATTTGATCTCTTCACGCTTGTTGGCGTGCATCTTGAGCAGACGGCCGATACGCTCTTTTTTACCGGTGTTGGCATTATAGATGGTCATACCGGCCTCAATAAAGCCGGAATAGACACGAAGGAACGAAAGGTGCCCAATGTACGGGTCAGAGGCCAACTTGAACACCAGTGCGGCAAGAGGCTCCTCGTCTTTACATGGGCATTCGATCTTTTCTGCTTCGTTTGCAGGATTACTACCGAGCATCTGCTCAATGTCCACAGGCGAGGGCAGATATTCCACCACGGCATCAAGCAAGGGCTGCACACCCATATTACGAAATGCAGAGCCGCACAGCACAGGCACAACAGCTCTGGCTATAGTCGCCTTGCGAATGGCGCTGTGGATGTCTTCCTCGGTCAGCTCTTCACCGCCGAGGTATTTTTCCATCAGAACTTCATCTTCCTCGGCAATGGTCTCAAGCAGTTCCAGGCGCATTGCGTCGTACTGGTCCTGAAGGCCGGCAGGTACATCCGTCACAGCAAACTCGGCACCCTTGGATGCCTTATCAAACACAACGGCCTTACCGGTCACAAGATCCACAATACCTTGAAAATCGTCTTCACTACCGATGGGAATCTGCAAGGCAACAGGCTTGGCCTTTAATCTGTCGCGAATCATATCGACACAACGGGGAAAATTGGCACCCATTCTGTCCATTTTGTTGACAAAGCAAATACGCGGCACTTTATAGCGGTCAGCCTGACGCCAGACAGTTTCTGACTGCGGCTCAACACCGGCAACGGCGTCGAACACAGCCACAGCACCATCAAGAACACGCAAAGCACGCTCAACCTCAATGGTAAAGTCCACGTGACCGGGAGTGTCGATGATATTGATACGACAATCCTTCCAGAAGCAGGTCGTGGCAGCGGAGGTAATAGTGATACCGCGCTCCTGCTCCTGCTCCATCCAGTCCATGGTTGCCTGACCTTCGTGCGTTTCACCTATTTTGTGAGACACACCGGTGTAAAAAAGAATACGCTCGGTAGTGGTCGTTTTGCCCGCATCAATGTGGGCCATGATACCAATGTTACGCTGCTTGTGAATGGCTACTTTTCTGGACACGTGATTCCTCTCCGGACATTACCAGCGGAAATGAGCAAAAGCCTTGTTGGCTTCGGCCATACGATGGGTGTCGTCCTTCTTCTTCACGGCGCCGCCGCGGTTATTGAACGCATCAAGCAGTTCGCCGGAAAGACGTCCTACCATACCCTTTTCACCACGGGCGCGGGCGTAGTTGATCAGCCAGCGTATAGCCAGAGAAACCTGACGGTCGGAACGGACTTCCACAGGCACTTGGTAGGTGGCGCCGCCCACGCGGCGGGACTTGACTTCAACAAAAGGCTTTACATTATCAATGGCTTTTTCAAAAGCCTTGATGGCCTCTTCTCCAGTCTTCTCTTGCAACATTTCCAACGACTTATAAAAAATCTTTTCTGCGGCGCCCTTTTTGCCGTCAACCATCATACGGTTGACAAAGCGGGCAGCCAACCGGCTGTTGTACACCGGATCAGGCAGAACTTCACGTCTGGGGATGGGTCCTTTACGAGGCATGAAAAACTCCCTTCGCTACTTTGGACGCTTGGCGCCATATTTTGAACGCCCCTGACGGCGATCCTGTACGCCGGCAGTATCCAAGGTGCCGCGAACGATATGATAACGTACACCGGGCAAGTCTTTTACACGACCACCACGAATCATGACAACAGAGTGTTCCTGCAGGTTATGCCCTTCACCAGGAATATAGGCAGTAACCTCAATGGCATTGGTCAGGCGCACACGGGCGACCTTACGCAACGCCGAGTTAGGCTTTTTGGGGGTGGTGGTGTACACGCGAGTGCAAACTCCGCGCCGCTGCGGGCAAGCCTGAAGGGCGGGAGTTTTCTTCCGCTTGGCAACCTTTTTACGCTCTTTTCTGATGAGCTGGTTGATAGTGGGCATCAGTTTCCTCCGTGGAAATGGATCAATCTCTATTCACTAAAGACGCAAGGCAATACGCCATGGCTGACGACCTGTCAACTACAGCGCTACCTTTTTGTGGTTCCGAATCACCTGCCTGGAACCGTAACAACATCACCTTACGCTTTACTTGAGGATGCTGACTGAAAAGCCCAGCAGCCACTGCTTTCAATCGTATATCTGACCCTGCAAGCAAATCTATTTGGACATGACGTTGTACGGCACTTTGAACCGGTATTCAAGCCTTTTCCGCCCAGGAAGCAAAAAAAACAGCTACCCCAGGCGAACAGGTGTACATGAGGTCGCGTGCACAGTGGCCTGTTTTGCCTGTATTCCACAGCACAAACAGCCGGGCACTGCGGGCTAACGCGTACTTCTAAAAAAAAATCCGTCATCGCCACCCCGGCCTTTCAGATACCACCATACGGGTACTCCGCCGGGCCGGTCATATGTGGTGCCGGCCAGATTTAACCCGTTACATGCTTGACATTTTGCTAAAATTTTCACAAGACGATACTACGTGCTCACGGTCATGGCATTTGCAGGCATATGACCACGTACTGCATGAACCTCTTTGGCGTCGCACTCCTGCGTTGAATGCGATCCACTTTAACACCATAAGTTTTTGGAGGAAGGAAGCTATGTCCCAACTGATCCCCCCCCATGGCGGCAAGGGCCTTGTCTGCTGTATGCTTGAAGGTGCCACAAAAGAAGCTGAACTGAAAAAGGCCGCCGGACTCAGGCAGATCGAGATCAGCTCTCGTGCCAAGGGCGACCTGATCATGATGGGTACCGGCGGTTTTTCTCCGTTGAATGGGTTTATGGGCAAGGCCGACTGGAAAAGCGTCTGCGAAAAAATGATGCTGACTGACGGCACCTTCTGGCCAGTGCCTGTGACACTGGACGTTTCCAGAGAAAATGCCGCCTCCATAAAAATCGGAGAAGAAGTTGCACTTGTACGTGGCGGTGAAACGTTTGCCACCATGAAGGTTGAAGAACTGTATGAAATGACCGAAGCCGAAAAAAAATGGGAATCCGAACTGGTCTTCAAAGGTGAAGGCCCTGATTCGCAAAAATTCTGGGATGTGGCCCTGGACGACCACCCCGGCGTGCAAATGGTCATGGCACAAAAAGAATTCAACATGGCTGGCCCTGTAAAAGTGCTTTCCGAAGGTGACTTTCCCACCAAGTTTGCCGGTGTGTACCAGCGTCCTGCCGACTTGCGCGCAAAACTCGAAAAACAAGGCTGGAGCAACATTGCGGCCCTACAGCTGCGCAACCCCATGCACCGTTCGCACGAATATCTTGCCAAAATTGCAGCTGAAGTGTGTGACGGCGTTGTCATCCACTCTCTTGTGGGCTCTCTGAAGCCCGGCGATATCCCGGCTGAAGTGCGCGTACGCTGCATTGACACCCTTGTTGAAAAATACTTTGTCAAAGATAATGTCGTTCAGGCAGGCTACCCCCTCGATATGCGCTATGCCGGCCCTCGCGAAGGTCTGCTGCACGCCACCTTCCGCCAAAACTACGGCATCAGCCGTATGATCATTGGCCGCGACCATGCCGGAGTAGGCGACTTTTACGGTATGTTTGAAGCTCAGACCATCTTTGACAAAATGCCCTATGCGGATGGAAAGGCTCCGGCTCCTGGCAAAGCCCTGCTGTGTACTCCGCTGAAAATCGACTGGACCTTCTACTGTTACAAGTGTGACGGCATGGCTTCGCTGCGCACCTGCCCCCACTCCAAGGAAGACCGCGTAATCCTTTCCGGCACCAAGCTGCGCAAGGCACTGTCCGAAGGCACGGAGGTACCAGATCACTTTGGTCGTGAAGAGGTTCTGGAAATCCTTCGCGAATACTACAGTGGCCTGACCGAAAAAGTTGAAGTCAAGATGCAGGGTGCGGCATCCGGTAGCAAAATGTAATCTACTCCGCATCATACGTCGGCAATGTTCTATTGCAGGCAAACGTGACAACAAAAGGGGGAGCAGACTCTGCTCCCCCTTTTTATCGCATAGTGCCATGTGCTGCGTATGCGGCTTTTAGTATGGAACGCAGGAAAAAAGCACTTACTTCATGGCTGCCCAGCCGGGCAAATAGCCGCAGGCCTCTGCCATGGCTGCCCTGTGCTGCCTTGCACCTGGAAACAGCTGCTCGAAAAACTCCTGAAAGGCCGCAGAATGATCAAAAACTACGAGGTGTGCCAGTTCGTGGCAGATAACCGCATCACACAGCCGGGGAGGCAAAAAAAGCAAGCGCGCATTGAGCATGATGGTGCCGCGCGCCGAGCAGCTTCCCCAGCGCCTGGCCGGCGTGCCTATGCGTACTGCACCCACCGACAATCCATTGCGCTCTGCAAGCAAACGACAGCGCGGCACCAAGTGCATATGCCCCACCTGGCGCAGCCATCCCAGCAACGCACGCTCAAGCGCTTTGGGTTGTTCCAGACTGCCATGGGCAAGTACCGTATTTCTGTTTACTCGCACAGCCGCCCGACGGTGACATGGAGCAAGGCGCAGGTTAAACTGCTGCCCAATTGCCCGCAAACAAAGCTCTGCTGGAAAATGTGGCTCGCAAAAGTAGGGGCGCAACTGGGGAGCCATGCGATCCACGGCCCTGCCCAGCCACTCCCTGTTTTTTCGCAGCACCTGCGTAGCATGGTCGACAGGCACTGCCTGCGGCAGAACCACTTCCAGCCCGGTGTGCCGCAAGTACAGGGAAGCCCGCCGTGCACGGGTGCTGTGCCGCACTGTAAAAGAGTCCAGCACCTTCTCAAATAGTTCATTATTATCCACAACCTTGCCCTTTACCCATCCTCAAGCGCGAAGTATAGTGCCCGCGAGGTAGTTTTTGACAGGAACTGGAGGACGCATGTTCAGAACCCGACGCAGAACTCATATATCTGGGACTTTCATAGCACTCTTGGGGCTTATCCTTGCGTTGTACGGTGCGGTACTCCAGGCAGAGGCCCTTTGCATTACAAACGGTTGCACCCTGTTCAGCGATGTCACCATCATGGGTATTTCCCCTTGGTGGCTGGCAGTTGCAGCGTTTGGCATAATTGCACTGCTGTGTATGGGGGGACGTACCCAGGCAGCGCTCTGGTGCAGCACACTCCTGCTATTGGGAGACATGCTTTTTCTGGGGATCATGGCATTCAGCCTTCCTTGCGTGCCCTGCCTGCTGGTCGCCTGTATCATTCTTTTTCTGTACCGAAGCCTGACCGATCCCCAGGACCGCTCTCCATGGGTTCGCACAGTGCCGACCTTTTTCTGGCTGGCAATCTTTTCTCCCAGCCTTGTAAACGCCGGCACGGAGCTGGCAGGCGGATGGCGCATTCACGGAGAACAACAGGCACAGTTACAGGTGTACTTTTCTCCCAGTTGCCCGGCCTGCAAGGAAACAGTTCTTGCCCTCAGCCAGTCCAATCCGGCACATGTGGCCTATTACCCGGTGGCAGAAGAACATACCGACCTCATCCGCCTGCGCATCATGCAGGATGAGCTTGCGGCAGGCAGAACCCTGTATGCTGCTTTTCGCACCGCCATAAGTGATACTACCCCCCTGGACACCCCCCTGTCCATGACTGGCTACCTGAGCCTGCAGTGGAAGGTGCTGCAAAACAAGTCGCGCCTTGCCCGCATGGGCATCACGCGTATTCCTGCCCTGATTACGTCGGGCAAACCAGCTGGTCTTGATGCAGCAACACAGGACGTCCTGTCTGCTATCAGCAACAGCACAACGTATGCAGGGTGTAACGACACCATAACAGCAGATTGCGACGATCAGGCAACGCCTGCACAGCCGACCCCATTGCAGTGGGATGACACAGTGCTTCCCTTTACCATAGAAACCCCTTGAGCACCTGGTTGCCGTATTTCCATTTCTTGACCTTTTGTGCGGTTCCTACTATGTGAAAAATATAATTTTTCCATACACTGTCCTCACGGCAGGGCCATGCGGCAGCAATAGGTGCACCCGTTGAATTTACTTGGACAAACGTGTCAAAACCCTTTATAGGTTTTGCGCTTTTAATGTATGCATAACCACCTTGCAACGCATGGCAGGGAAAATACTCATGAAACTAGACGACTTGCTCAAGACCCACAAAGAGCAGCTTATCAACCAATGGATTGACCGGATTCAGGCAACCTATCCGCTGGATACTGCCGGTTTTTTGCGTAGCCAGAAAGACCCGTTTCATAATCCTGTGGGGGATAAGACAGAAAAAGCCGCCACAGCCTTGTTTGGTTTGTTGCTTGCTGACGGCATTACCCCCGAAGATGCCGTACCGCACCTTGAAGACATTATAAAAATACGGGCTGTTCAAAATTTTTCTCCTGAGCAGGCCTTGGCAGTACTCTACTTCATCAAAACCATTGTGCGAGATACACTGGGTAAGCAAGTAGAGGCAGAGGGGCTCTGCACACAACTGCTCGCGTTTGAAAGTCGCATTGACACCATGACGCTGATCGCCTTTGGTATCTACGTCAGATGTCGAGAAAAAATACAGATAATGCGCACGGAAGAACACAAACGTCATTACGCACAGCTCATACGCAGAGCTGAACGTATACTGGATACGCCGGCTGGAAAACCGGACATACGATAACCGATAGCCTAGCAGCGAGGTAACGGAATGATTATTTCACTCTTGGCGGTCATTGCGCTTGGGTGTATCGCCTGGCTGGGGGTCAGTTTTGGCCTACAGCACCTGTTCGGGGTGATTATCCCATTTGCCGCAGTGCTCGTGTTTTTGGCGGGATTCGTCCATAAAATCATGGGCTGGGCAAAGTCACCCGTCCCTTTTCGCATCCCGACAACGAGTGGACAGCAAAAGTCTTTGCCATGGATCAAGCCAAGCCCCTTGGACAACCCCTCTAATAACACAGGGGTCTGGGGACGCATGTTCCTTGAGGTATTTCTGTTCAGATCGTTGTTCAGAAATACGGAGGTCTCTCTACAAAAGGGACCGCGAGCAGTATATCATTCGTCAAAATGGTTATGGCTTTTTGCCCTGCTCTTCCACTACTGCTTCCTGACCGTATTTATACGCCATTTCCGCTTTTTCTTAGAGCCCGTGCCCTTTGCTGTCGGTGCTCTGGAAATGCTTGACGGCCTGATGCAGGTGGGGGCTCCGCGCCTTTTCATGACTGATGTACTGCTCATGGCTGCCTTGCTATATCTGCTTGGCCGCCGGCTCTTTAACGATAAAATTCGTTATATA
This sequence comes from uncultured Desulfovibrionaceae bacterium, assembly GCA_964593925.1. GTDB lineage: Bacteria > Desulfobacterota > Desulfovibrionia > Desulfovibrionales > Desulfovibrionaceae > Oleidesulfovibrio. Next base: position 57,731 of record CAZQKM010000010.1, read on the forward strand.
TCCCTGCCTGCGGACTACTTTCCCCTGTGCCTCATTTTTGGCCTGGTGGCCAGTGGCATCTGTATGCGGTATTTCGCAAAGGTCGACATTGCCTCGGTCAAAGTGTTGACCATGGGGCTTGTGACTTTGAATCCCGTTGTACCGGAGGGTATTGGTGCCATATTCTATGTGCACATTTTTCTGTTGAGTATTCTGCTTGCCTACTTCCCGTTCAGCAAGCTGATGCACATGGGTGGTGTGTTCCTGAGTCCTACCAGGAACCTGCCCAACAACAGCCGTGCACTGCGCCATATCAACCCTTGGAATCCGCCCAAAAAGTACCGGACTTACGAAGAATACGAAAATGAATTCAGAGAAGCCATGTACGAAGCGGGCCTCCCACTCGTGAAGAACCCCGAAGATGCTTCCAAGGAGTAGCCATGCCTAAGGTGCCAACCCCCGAAGAATTAATAAAAATTGACTACAGTATGCCGGACGGCTCGTGGATGGATACCAAGCCACAGTTTGCCGAAGGCACTTTCTGTTACCCGGCCAAGGCCGAAATAATGGAAGGGCTGAGCATGCCCAACCCGCATGTCTGGAACCCTGCCGATGAAGACTGGGGACTGCCAGAAAACTGGGAAGAAATCATCTATAAGGCCATGCAGGACCGGCTTGAAAAGTACCGTTCTTTCAAGGTGTTTATGGATATCTGCGTGCGCTGTGGCGCATGTGCCGACAAGTGCCACTTTTTTATTGGCACCGGTGACCCCAAAAACATGCCTGTTCTGCGGGCAGAACTGTTGCGTTCCGTGTATCGCCGCGACTTTACCACCGCCGGCAAGATTCTGGGAACGCTGGCCGGGGCACGCAAGTTGGACAAGGATGTGGTAAAAGAGTGGTTTTACTATTTTTACCAGTGTACCGAGTGTCGCCGCTGTTCGCTCTACTGTCCATATGGCATTGACACCGCAGAAATAACCATGATGGCACGTGAGTTGTTGCATGAGCTTGGCCTTGGCATCAACTGGATCATGGAGCCGGTGTCAAACTGTAACCGTACGGGCAACCACCTTGGCATCCAGCCCCATGCGTTCAAGGAAATCGTGGAATTTCTGTGTGATGATATTGAAGATGTCACTGGCATACGCATTGACCCGCCCTTTAACGAGCCCGGCCATGAAGTGACCTTCATCACTCCATCGGGTGACGTGTTTGCTGACCCAGGCATTTACACGTTCATGGGTTACCTGATGCTGTTCCATGAAATCGGCCTTGATTATACGCTGTCCACATATGCCTCTGAGGGTGGCAACTTCGGCCTTTTCACCTCTGCGGAAATGATGAAAAAGCTGAACGCCAAAATGTATGCCGAAGTCGAACGCCTAGGCTCCAAATGGATTCTGGGTGGTGAATGCGGCCACATGTGGCGTGTTATCAACCAATACATGAGTACCATGAACGGCCCTACTCCATCCAAAATGGAAACCCCCGTCAGCCCCATCACCGGTACGGTATTTAAAAATGCCGCAGACACTAAAATGGTGCATATTACCGAGTTTACGGCAGACCTCATACAACACGGCAAGCTACGCCTTGACCCCAGCCGCAACGACAACCTGCGGGTCACCTTCCATGATTCGTGCAACCCAGCTCGTGCCATGGGCCTTTTTGAAGAACCCCGGCAGGTCATCAAGGCAGTATGTAACAACTACTTTGAAATGCCCGAAGGGACCACCAGAGAGCAGACCTTTTGCTGTGGTGCAGGCTCTGGCCTGAATACAGATGAAATAATGGAGCTGCGTATGCGTGGCGCGTTGCCCCGTGGCAATGCCCTGCGTTATGTGCAAGAAAAGCACGACGTAAACACCATGGCCTGTATTTGTGCCATTGACCGCGCCACCCTTGTTCCTCTTGCCGACTATTGGGCTCCGGGCGTAACCATTTACGGCACGCACGAGCTGGTGGGCAATGCCCTGGTAATGAAAGGCGAAAAAAAGCGTACCGTTGACCTGCGGCAGGAAGATCTGCCGGGCGTGGAGGATGACTAACCATGTATAACAGTAAGTACATCATCCCCGGACTGCTCATTTTTGTAGGACTGGTCACCTTTCCTTTTTGGGTGAACCTGGTCTCTGCGGAATATAAGCGTCCTGAACTGGCTCTGCCCGCGGACCAGACAGAGTGCATTGAACCTGTGGAGTATATGCGCACCGAGCATATGACCTTGCTCGACACTTGGCGAGACAAGGCCTTGCGTGAAGGTAAACGTACCTACACCGCATCCAACGGCAAGGTATGGGAAGCCAGCCTGCAAAATACGTGTATGACATGTCATACCAACAAGGCTGAATTTTGCGACAAATGTCATTTAAGCAACAGTGTCAGCCCCTATTGCTGGGATTGCCACGTAGCCCCGGGGGAAAACCAGTAATGCTTGACAGAAGAAGATTTCTCAAGATTGCCGGCCTTTCGGTTATCGGCCTTGGTACCGGATCGGCCCTTGGCGCGGCAAAGGTGTTGGCAGCTCCCCAAGAGGAAGCCTACAGCGTCAACGAGCATGCACTGCACGCCGGACGCTGGGCCATGGTGATTGATACCCGCAAATTTGAAAGTCCGCAGGATTATCAAAAACTTATCACGGCGTGTCACAAACAACATAACGTGCCTGATATCCCCAACAATCAGAACGTAATGTGGCTGTGGCCCGAAAAATACAAATATGCCTTTCCCGAGCAGCAAAACAACCACCTTGCCGAAAGCTTGGAAAAACGCGATTTTCTGCTGCTGTGCAACCACTGCGAAAATCCCCCCTGCGTACGGGTGTGCCCCACCAAAGCCACATACAAACGCCCTGACGGCATTGTGGCCATGGACTACCACCGGTGTATAGGTTGCCGTTTTTGCATGGCCGGTTGCCCATATGGCGCTCGTAGCTTCAACTACGCCAACCCAAGAGAGTACATGAAAATCACCAACCCCGCCTTCCCCACCCGGATGCGTGGTGTGGTAGAAAAATGTAACTTTTGCGTAGAGCGCCTGGCGCAGGGCCTTGTCCCAAGCTGCGTTGAAGCTGCACAAGGTGCCATATATTTTGGTGATCTGAATGATCCAGAGTCTGAAGTGCGCCAGGTTCTGGCAGAAAACTTCACCATCCGCCGTAAACCTTCGCTGGGCACACAGCCTGGTGTCTACTACATTATCTAAGGGGAGACACCATGATCGAAAAAGCGCTCAAAGGCTCTCCGAGCTATTACATCTGGTTAGCCTTCCTTGGTTCTCTTATTGGCCTCGGACTGTTTACGTATACCTTTCAGATGAAGCATGGCCTTGCCATTACCGGTATGAGTCGTGATGTATCTTGGGGATTTTACATTGCCCAATTCACCTATCTGGTCGGTGTGGCGGCATCCGCTGTGATGCTGGTGTTGCCTGCGTATTTCCATCACTACAAAAAATTCAAACAAATCATCATCTTCGGCGAATTCATGGCCATTGGCGCCGTGCTGATGTGCATGCTGTTCATCATGGCGGATCTGGGCCAGCCCCAGCGTGCGCTCAACGTGATGCTCCACCCCACGCCCAACTCCGTCATGTTTTATGACATGCTTGTGCTCATGGGGTATCTTATCCTGAACGTGGTCATAGGCTGGGTAACACTGGAAGCCGAACGGCATGACATTGACCCGCCCTCATGGATCAAGCCATTGATCTACCTATCCATTATCTGGGCATTCAGCATCCATACGGTAACAGCCTTTTTGTACGCCGGTATCCCTGGCCGTCACTACTGGCTTACAGCCATCATGGGGGCGCGCTTTTTGGCGTCGGCGTTCTGTTCAGGTCCAGCTATCCTCTTATTGCTGTTGTTCATTGTAAGAAAATGCACCAAGTTGACCATTGCCAAAGAGGCCATACAGACCCTTACAAAGATCATTACATATGCCATGTGCATAAATGTGTTCTTCTTTATGTTGGAGGTCTTCACGGCATTCTATAGCGGTATTCCCGGTCATGCTCACCCCATTGCGTACATGTTCGCTGGGCACGACGGCCATATGGACTGGATCACACCCTGGATGTGGGCTGCTGCAATCATGGCTTTTCTTTCTTTGGCACTGCTCATTCCACCGAGTATCCGCGACAATCATCGCATCCTGCCCTTTGCGCTGCTGTTGCTTGTTGCCGCAAGCTGGATTGATAAAGGCCTGGGGCTGATCGTTGCCGGTTTTACACCCAACGTGTTTGAAAAGATCACGGTATACACCCCCAGTATCCCCGAGTTACTGATCTCGCTGGGTATCTTTGCGGTGGGTGCTTTCATCATCTCCATTCTGTGGAAGATTGCACTGAGCGTCAAAGAAGAACGCGGTACCTTGTAAACTTTTTACCCACCCCCTGAACCTCTGTTCCATGGGTCGGTACCTGTACCACCCTGATCAGACAGATACAAAAAGTGGCAAGCAGAGCACCCTCTGCTTGCCACTTTTCTTGTTGGGCTTACCACTCCAAAATATTTATGAAGCGGCCACCCCCAAGGGAGCAATAACGCGTTTCAGCAGTCCCTGCATTTTAGAAATGGCAACACCGTAGTTGGTTATGGGAACCCCGCTGTGCTGGCATATATGTATGCGCCGCAGCATCTCTGTCCTGCCGGACATGCACGCGCCGCAATGCAGGACCAGAGCATATGTTTCAAGATCCTGCGGAAAATCATGCCCGGAATACACAGAAAATACCAGATCCTTACCAGTATGACACCTGAGCAAACGCGGAATTTTCACTCTGCCGATATCATCGTCCACTGCATGGTGCGCACATGCCTCACACACAAGCACCTTGTCTCCATCTTGCAGAGTATCAATGTGCCTTGCCCCCCGCACCAGGGTACCCAGGTCCCCCTTGTAGCGAGCAAACAGTATGGAAAAAGTCGTCAAAGGAATACTGTCTGGTACCATACGCGCCACCTCCAGCACGGCCTGTGAATCCGTTACCACCAGAGTAGGAGGCGTACGGCAGGTGTTCAATGCAGAGTGCAACTCGGTTTCTCTGGTCACCATACCCATGGCGCCGGCATCCAGAATATCGCGTAACACCTGCACTTGTGGCAATATCAAACGCCCTTTGGGTGCTGCGGTATCAATGGGGGTAACACACAGAACCGTGTCGCCCGCATCAAGCAGGTCAGAAACCAGCACAGATCTGCTGGTCTCACGCTGCATACATACTCCCGCAACTGCCTCTTTCAACTTTTTCAGCCCCATGCCGGTTACGGACGACACGCACACATGGCGCATATCATGCGCGTGGCATGCGGCCACGTCATGGCTGCCCACAGCTTGCAAATCCTGCTTGGAAAATACCACAAGAAATGGAATGTCCATAAGGCGCAAGACTTCCACAGCCTTCCACTCCGAGTGTTGCAGTCCTACCGTGTCCACCACCAGCAGCACCACATCAGCACGGCTCAATACCTTATGCGTGGCCTCTACACGAGCCTGCCCAAGCGTACCCGGATCATCCAGCCCCGCTGTATCATACAACGCAACCGGACCCAGTCCAGGCAGTTCATACCGCTTTACCACAGGGTCGGTTGTTGTACCCGAAATCTCAGATACAATGGCAACATCCTGCCCCACAAAGGCATTCACAAGCGACGATTTTCCGGCATTGCAACGCCCTGCAAACGCAATGGTTACACACTCACCGCGAGGTACTCCCCTAGTCATTGGCATCTCCCTGTCGATTTGCAAAAACCCCAGAGCTTCCCCTATCCGCCACAGGTGTATACCCCGCAGCACTCACCCTGTGCAGCAATGCCCGCACGGCATCAGGCACAGAGCTTTTGCTCGTGTTCTTTCCGGGATACAAGGCATACGCATCGCGTACGTCCACAGGTGTCACCGAGGGCATCACCACATTGGCCCCCGCAGCAAGAGCACGGAGCCGGCCATCCTGGGCCAAGGCATCCAATGCACTTGTTGCAGGAATATTGGCTACAGGATTTAACAATCGCAATACGGCAATAACCCGCAGACTTTTTTCAATATCCGGCGAGACTGCGCCCCTGAGGGGGGTTTGAGGATGGGGAATGCAGGGACCGGCCGCAATCATATCAAGGCCCAGGGCTGAAAGCCGAAGGATATCTTCGGCAAGCATGGCATCGGTCATACCGGGCAAATCCACAATGATACCCGAGCCTGTTTCATAGCCGATGGCCTGCAACAATTCGAGCCGGGCCAGACGTTTTGCCACGCTGGTTCCGGGACGCAAGGCTGCATGCAGAGACTCGTGGGTTGTTTCAAGTTTTAAAAGATACCTATCCGCGCCGCAATCATGCCAGTAGGCATAGGTGTCGCGATCATGGTCGCCCACACAAAGTGTCACAGCCACATCGTGGGCCTTTTTTATGTCCTGGATAATGCCCCCAAGGGCAGTCCGGTCAAAATGCGCATCTTCACCGGACTGCAACACCACGGTCCCGGCACCCAAGCCCACGGCCAGAGAGGCAGCCGCCAGTATTTCCTGACCGGCAAGGCGAAACCGGGCAAGCTGCTCGTTATCTTTGCGCAACCCACAGTAGTGGCAATTTTTTTTGCAGTAATTGGAAAACTCCACAACACCACGGACAAACACAGACCGTGCAAAGGCAGTGTCCGCAACAGTACGGGCGCGGCCAAACAGTGTATCTGCATGGCTTGTGTTCAAAAATTCGAGGATATCATGCACTGTCATGTGACGCGCCCCCACACTCTATCCACACGGCACATGCCTAGCATGCCCTACTGCCAAAAACAGACCTTTTTTGCAATAACTGAAACACATACTCAAAAATAGATATCACGTTCGCCCGCCTCCACACGCGACAAGGCATCTCTCACCAGGGATCGCATGTGTTCCGGGCACCTATCCAGTTCTTTTTCCATAAGAACCCTGCCCGTGGCCAGTGTATGCGCAGATGCATAGTCGTGCAGATATTCGCTGAATGTCAGTAAGGCATTGGGGTGGCAAAATTTTTGGATGGCTCCGCTTTTGGCCAGAGCCATAAAGCGTCCGCCTGTTCTGCAAGATCGGTAGCATGCAGTGCACCATGAGGGCAGGTAACCATGGCTTGCCAGATCTCCGATAATGTCATCAAGACTACGGGTATCATCCACACAAAACTGCTGTACATCAGGGCAGTCATGGCTGGCCTCGCTATATGCGCCAGGATACGTGCGCGACCCCGCACTCGCCTGCGACACGCCCAGCTCCAGTAGCTCCTGACGCATGGCCGCGCTTTCACGAGTGCTGAGAATCAGCCCTGCGTAGGGAAGCGCCAGACGCAATATGGCCACCACGCGCTTAAGCTCCTCTGCACGCACTGCATGGGGCGGCCTGAAGGCAATGTCTGCGTTGAGAGCAGGTTCCAGCCTGGGAAACGAAAGCGTATGGGGCCCCACGCCAAACCGTGCCTCCAACGTTGCAGCATGTTTGAGCAGCGCAAGGATTTCAAAACGGTAGTCATACAACCCAAGCAGCATGCCCATTCCCACATCGTCGATTCCCGCCTCCAGCGCACGATGCATGGCATACAATCGCCACAGATACGTGCGTTTGCGTCCGGCAGGATGCATTTGCTCATAGGTGGTGCGGTGGTATGTTTCCTGAAAACACTGATACGTGCCAATCCCCGCCTGGCGCAGGGTTCTGAACCCCTCCACGGACTGGGGTGCGCAATTAATGTTGACCCGACGGATGACTCCGCTTTTTTCTGACGTGGTCTCGTATACTGTCTGTACGGTCTCTGCAATCCACCCTGCATCAAACCTGGGATGCTCACCATAGACCAGCAACAAACGCTTATGCCCCATGCGCTCCAGCGCTTTGACTTCTGCGCGGATTGCCTGGCTATCCAGTGTTCTGCGCTGCAGGGCCGTGTTGGAAGCATTGAATCCGCAATATACGCATTGATTGCCACATTCACTGGTTATATACAAAGGTGCAAACAGTACTATGCGCTTGCCATAAATGGCCTGCTTGACGGATTTTGCAGCGGCAAACAGCGCCGCATCATGCTCTTCACCCTGTGCCTGCAACAACACGGCAACGTCTTCTAGATCAAGGCCCCTTGCTTCACGCGCCTTGGCCGTTACCTCGCCAATACGCGACGCACTAGACCCGGCTGCTTTGGCAAGCAAAGACGTTATGAAAGATTCGTCCACAAAATTCGGCAAAGACTCTGCATCACAAGACATGGTAGCTCCAGCATACAGCCCGTACAGCGTTGCGTTGCTCTTTTTCCATCAAACAACACCGTTGGAGAACAACAAGTCGCCACAGCCTTGCCCAGGTTGTCTGCCTGCTCCACAGCGCTGTAGCGAGTCCCAGGTTACAAGGCAATACCCGGACGCACCTGACATCTAACCCTTATATTGTCTCCCCGCCCGCCATAGGGATCCACCATGGCAAAGGATTCAGATTCAATGACATCCACCTCTGACTCATTGCAGGCCACCCCCAGACCGGCAAGGTACTCCAGCAGGTAGCGTCTGGCGTCCTCAACAGCATCGACCACGCGATACCGTGGGGGTACTGTGTCACGTACTCCCAACGTGGGCACGAGTAAAACACCTTTTTCAGTATCGGCAAAAAGCTCCAGATCTGCGGTTGTGCGGGTCAGGGCAGCCCCTATGGCGTTGGCCACCGCATGATTGGCAGGCACCTCAACCTGTTTACCCATGGCCTTAGTCAATAAAGGGGCCAGTGCAGCCGCAGGGCCTCCCATGGCAAACACCTGCTCCGGGTTGAGTGTCGCCCCTTCAAGCAGCTTGATAATGGTGTATACCGGTTGTGAATTTACCTCTTCAAGCAGACGCTGCACAGACTCAACAATATTCTGCACCGCCCTGTCCACAGCGCTTTGGGCCAGCTTTTCCGGATACATATCCCACAGCAGCGCAAGTTGTGAAATGGCTTTTGCAGAGGACTCCACATTACCCACGCTTGCCAGACCAAGGTAGTTCATTGCATCCATCAAGGCGGGCTGTGCCCCTCCGCACGCCACGGCAGGCCCGCTTCTGTCCGGCCCTACACGTACCACACCCTCGGCAACGCGCAGCCGTGAGTCGCCACCCACGCCAATGGATAACGTGCGCAGTGCCCGCACAAGCGTATGATAGCTTCCCACCATGATGCCATCGCGCTCGATAACCGGTGCTCCAGAAGCGAATACGGCAATATCCGTGGTTGTGCCTCCGATATCCAGGATCACGGCATCCTCATGGATATCGCACAAAGCAATTATGCCCATGACACTGGCTGCCGGACCGGACAGGATAGATTCCACAGGCAGGCTACGCGATACGGAAATCGGCATGGTACCACCATCTGCCTTCAAAATACGTACAGGCGCTGTGATACCTTTTTGGCGAACAGAATCCTCAATGGCATCGGCAAACCTGTTGTATAATCGCCACACAGCAGAATTATAATACGCAGTGGCAATACGACGCGGAAAATTCAGCTGACCGGATAGCCTGTGGCCCATGGATACGAAATCGCCACTTGATGCAACCTTTTCTGCCATGGCGCATTCATGATCCGGGTTACGTGTGGAAAACTTGCCCACTGTTGCGTAGACCCTGATCCCTGCTTCAGCACATTGCTGCGCGGCTTGAGCCAGTTCTTCAGGTGCAATATCGGTTATAACGCTGCCCCGGTGGTCAATGGACCCGGCAAGTGGAAAAAAGAACCCTCCCTGCATAAAGTGCTCAGGAGCTATACCAGGCCCGGCACACACCAGTACTCCCACATCTTCTGTTCTGCCTTCTACAATGGCATTGGTGGACAAGGTGGTGCTCAGGTTAAGGCGTGTCACTGCGTGCGGCGGTACATGCTCAAGCACTACATCCAGCGCCTGCGTCACCGAGGCAAACAAGTCGTTGTGCTGCGTAGGCACTTTGGCCGAAGCCACCACAGTACGTGTGGCGTCAACCGCCACTGCGTCGGTGTGGGTTCCACCCACATCAATCCCCAGGTACATGTAAACTCCTTGGCGCGCACAGGGTGTCGGCAAGACGTAACGCTGCAATAAAACTACCGGTGTCAGCCTTGCCTGTGCCTGTGATTTCAAATCCGGTACCGTGGTCCACGGACGTACGTATATACGGCAACCCCAACGTGACATTGACGGCCTGCGAAAAGTGCAGCAGCTTTAATGGGCCTAACCCCTGATCATGATACATGGCCAGTACTGCAGAAAATTCACCTTGTGCCGCACGGTAGAACACTGTGTCTGCTGGATACGGGCCCAGGGCATGTATACCATTGCGTTGCGCCACACACACCGCAGGGGCAATGATGTCTGCATCTTCAAGCCCCATCCTGCCCTCCTCACCCGCATGTGGATTAAGCCCGCACACTGCCAAGGGCTTTTCTCCTACTCCCAGCCTATTCACAAAGTCGGCAGTAAGGGCAAGGCAGTGACAAATACGGTCAAGCGTAAGCATATCCGGCACGTGGCGCAGTGCCGTGTGCATGGTCACCAGACTGACCCGCAACAAGTCTCCGCATAAATGCATACAGACATCTTCGTCACGCAGTCCCGCATGCCGAGCCAAGAATTCCGTATGGCCGGGCACGTCAAAGCCAGCCTGTTGCAGCATGGCTTTATGCAGCGGCAACGTCACAATCCCCCGAGAAAGCCCCCGGTGCAACAGGGTACAGGCTTCCTGCAGCACACGCCCTGCCACAAACCCTCCTGCAACGTCCGGCTGCCCCGGGGTAACCTGCACATGGCGTATATCCCTGGGTTCAAACAACAGCACCTCACCGGCCTGAGCCGTGCCCAGCGCCATGGCAAGCTCATCCGTATCCGACACAGTACGCCAGAACGCCCCACTATCGCAGGCAGACAGATGAACCCGCAAGGCCTGCTCACTGCCCACAAGTATCAGAGGTGTCTGTATGCCGTAACGCAAAGCCCCTTTGCCCCGATCAGCCCCCAGCACACGGCAAGCCAATTCCGGCCCAAGGCCGTTCACATCACCCATGGAGACCAAAAGCGGTTTTTTTGCCATGTCTGTATCCGGCAATACTACCTGAAGTCCTTTACATATCTGCATCTGCTCAAGCTATGCCCTTTCCGAAAGACTGTCCATATCCCCCGGGCCGACTGATGTGCCCAAAGGCACACATACACCGGGATATGTATTACTCTTTGGCCGCATGGGCAAACTCGGCAAGCAGACCTAGCTCCACATCCCCCCGTACACAAGATACATATGGGACACAAAGGCTAAGCAGATGATGCTCAAAGTTTTTACATTTTCTGTAGCTGCCAGATGGCGTGGTTTTTGATCTGACTCAAGAAATCGCTGCAAGCCTTACCCGCAAAACCCTGTAAGGATATGGCGGGGCAATACCCAGGTGAGGATTGGAGTCAAAAAAGCGATGTGCCAATGCGGCCAGATGCGGCAGGATGCGGTCAAATGTGCCACTGGCAGACCAGACAGTGATGCCCCAAAAAGAAACATGTATACCGGCAGAATCCATGCCACAGGATAACCTGCACACAAAAAAACCGGGGGCAAAAATCCCTCCGGCTTATGGTATATCAATATCCCGCTGCCATGCAGCCGTGGCCAGGGCATACAGCTCTGGCACAGCTAAAACAGAGGGCTACCCTACAACAAGCTTTTCTGCCTATGACACCGGCTTCAAAGCCAAGGCAGCAAGGGGCGGTAACGTAAGCTCCAGCATGTGCCCACCACCATCCGTATCCCTGGCCACAATGGTATTGTCGCCATTGCCCACATTACTGCCACCATAGTGACTGCTGTCCGTATTCAACACTTCATGCCAGGCTCCGCCCATGGGACAGGGGACCCCATAGCCATGGCGCACCACTGGGGTAAAGTTAAACACCCACACCACCGGTGCACACCCTTCTGCAAAGCGTGCAAAACTGACCACTGAGCAGGCATAATCACTAAAATCAAGCCAACTGAACCCCGACCAATCGTGATCCTGCCGATGCATGGCAGGATCGTGCACGTACAGCGCATTCAAATCACGAACAAGCGTACGGATGCCCTCATGGGTAGGAAAGCCCCGCAGGCACCAGTCCGGTTCATGACTTTCATCCCACTCATTCCACTGACCAATCTCTCCACCCATAAATAACAACTTTTTGCCGGGATGAGCCCACATATAGGCGTACAGCAAACGCAGGTTGGCCTGTTGCTGCCACATATCTCCCGGCATCTTGGCCAGCAGTGCCCCTTTACCATGTACAACCTCATCATGGGAAAATGGCAGCACAAAATTTTCGCTGAATGCATACAACATGGAAAAGGTCAGACTACCGTGGTGATACGAGCGGTGCACAGGAGCATGGCACATGTAGTCCAGTGTGTCATGCATCCAGCCCATGTTCCATTTAAATGTAAAGCCCAACCCACCTGTGTAAAGCGGACGCGATACCCCGGGCCATGAGGTGGACTCTTCGGCAATCATCATGGCTCCTGGAAACTGATCATGCACCACACGGTTCAGTTCACGCAAAAAAGACATGGCCTCCAGGTTTTCATTACCGCCATGGATGTTGGGCACCCATTCACCCTCTTTGCGCGAATAATCAAGGTACAGCATGGATGCCACGGCATCAATGCGCAACCCGTCAATATGAAACTCTTTCAGCCAGTATAATGCATTGGCAAACAGAAAGTTACGCACCTCATGGCGCCCGTAATTAAAGATATACGTGCCCCAGTCCGGGTGCTCTCCAAGACGCGGATCAAGGTGCTCATATAGTGCAGTACCGTCAAACCTGCCCAAGCTCCAGTTATCTTTTGGAAAATGCGCAGGAACCCAATCAAGCAGCACGCCAATACCCGCCTGGTGACAACGATCCACAAAACGTCTGAAATCGTCAGGAGAACCAAAGCGCGACGTGGGGGCATAATAGCTACTTGTCTGATAGCCCCATGACTGATCAAGCGGATGTTCTGCCACGGGCATCAGTTCTATATGGGTAAAACCCATTTCCTGCACATACGGCACCAGGGCATCACCCAGTTCTCCCCAACTGACAAAGGGATGCCCATCGCCATGACGACGCATCCATGACCCTGCATGCACTTCATAAATACTTATTGGCGCTTGCAGGGGCGGGCCGACCTTACGCCGCTGCTGCATCCAGTGGGCATCCTGCCAGACATACCCATCAAGATCCCAGGCAAGCGACGCCGTTCCCGGGCGCATCTCGCCGTACAAGGCATAAGGGTCTGTCTTTAACGTCACCCCGCCATTGGCATCTTGCAAGGCAAACTTGTACAGTGCTCCCCGCTCAATACCCGGCGCAAAACACGCCCATACCCCAGAGTCTCCCACGGGGTACAGGGGGTGTTCCCCCACCTGCCAGTGATTGAAAGACCCCACAAGCCACACGTTGCGTGCGTTGGGTGCCCATACTGCAAACCGGTATCCCTTTTCACCTGCTTCAACATGCGGATGTGCCCCCAGGATGCGATAAATGTCCCAATGCTCGCCACGCCCGAACATATACATATCAAACGGCTCAATATAACAGGGCATGGTGTACGGTGCAGAGGATATTTTCACGCTATGCTCCCAAGGGATCAATCCCCAGTTGCTGGTACATGGATATATATTGCCTGCTTGCCTTTTCCCATGTGAATGAGGCTGCCATGGCCCGGGTGACCATGGCATTCCAGGCTCTGGGGTCATTCTCCCACAGACTGACGGCCTGCATGATGGCGTCCCAAAAGCCTTGAGGTGTAATGTCTGTAAAAGTAAACCCTGTGGCATCCGGCGAGGGCCACGGCTTAATGGTATCACGCAGCCCACCCACAGCCGACGCAACAGGCGGTGTGCCAAAACGTAGCGCGTAAATCTGGGTCAGGCCGCATGGCTCATAACGCGAAGGCATGAGAAACACATCCGATCCGGCCTGGATGCGGTGTGCAAGGTCTTCGGTGTATTCCACCCGTGCACACAGGCGCCCTTTGTGCTCCTCCATCAGTTGCAGTACACGGGCTTCATATTCCAGGCTACCTTCTCCCAGGATGACAATGCCCACATTCCTGGCCACAAGCCTGTCTACATTTTCGATAAGCAGGTCAATGCCTTTCTGGTCACGCAATCTACCGATAAAGCCCAGCAGAGGACGCTCTTCCAACGCAGAGTCAAGGCCCAGTTCATCCAGCAGACCCCGCTTGCAGCGCTTTTTTCCGGCGCGCTTGCCTTTGGTGTATGTGCAAGGTAAAAAACGGTTGTCATCTGGCTTCCAGATGTCATAGTCCGCACCATTCAATATGCCCTGCAAGTCATGGGAACGCTTGCGCAACATACCCTCAAGCCCGCAGCCGAATGTTTCTGTCGTAATCTCTCTGGAATAGCTGGGGCTGACCGTGGTTACCTTGTCCGCCAGGGCAATCCCGCCCTTGAGCAAGTTAAAGTCGCCATAAAATTCCACACCATCCATCGACCATGCCTGGGGTGGCAGGCTGCAGTTTTCAAAAAGCCTTGAGGCAAAGCGCCCCTGAAAGGCAAGATTATGTATGGTCATTACGGTACGTGTATGATGCCAGAATGCATCATACTGCCGCCAATAATACAGTAACGCAGGCAACAGCGCCGACTGCCAGTCGTGGCAGTGCACAATGGCCGGCGCCTCGCCAAGTCGCCTGCACATGGAAGTCACCGCGCGACAGAAAAAAACAAACCGCTCGCAGTTGTCAAAATAGTCGCCCTTGTAATCAGCATAAAAAAAACGACGATCAAAATACTCGCCGCGGCTGATAAAATAGACAGGCATACCATGAAAATCGGCCTCGTATACATCCGCGGTGGTAGGTGCCCACGGATAGCCCACATGCACATCGCTCATGGTCAGGCGGATGCCATAGTCGGAAGTTTGCAAACGGCCATAAAAAGGAGTCACCACTGCAGTACGCAACCCCATCTGATGCAAGGCATACGGCAATGCTCCAAGCACATCTCCTAGGCCGCCGGTTTTTGAAAACGGGTACATTTCAGAAGCGGCAAAAAGAATCAACGGCTGCATCCGTTGTCTCCCTCCTTGTATAAAATAAGCTCGCCTCTCAAACCGCCTCTGCCTTGGTGCGGGCGATAAAATCAGCAATGATGCCGGCATGATCAAAAACCACAGGAGCAGGTAACGCATTCAGCGGGAAAAAAAACGCCTCAAGAGCGTCGTCTCCAGCCTGCAAGTCGTCTATACAGACAGGTGTACCCATGAATACCACGCTTATGGTATGCTGCCTTGGGTCACGGTCCGGCGCGGAATACACCCCCAATACCCCCGCAAGCGTCACTTCAAGGCCCGTTTCCTCCTGCAATTCACGTACAGCCGCGTGCTCCACCGTCTCGCCATAGTCTACAAACCCACCGGGCAATGCCCAACCATGCGGTGGATTTTTTCGTTGCACAAGCAACACCCCGCGCAACGGGTCATACACTACAACATCCACAGTAAGGGCAGGGCCTTTGCGCCCCTTTTGGCTACGTCCGCATACCTCACAACACGGTGTAGAATCCATGCATGCCCCCGGCAATACAAGATCAAATACGTTCCCTATACGTGTCAGGCCATATGAACACAGGCTCTCTGGCAAAAAGAAACAGATCCATGATATTTCATATAGAAATACGTAAATACAAACTAACTTGCAAGAATATACTACATATTTTTATTGTACGGCACCCCTCTCTCAAAACGTAGCGCGCGTCATACTACAGGGCCATTTTTACCCCGCCGAAAATCCTGCCTTGTCAATGTGGAAGGTGAAACCATATTCCATACTTAAGAAATATCGCAGAGAGCCGATATGGTAAAACAAGCAAGATACACCAACGCCGCAAGGCCGCGGCAGGAGGATACGGATGTTTACCCTGCGAAAAACCATACTGCTTTGTGCCATGGGAAGTATATTGTATACAATCTCCCCTGTGCAGGCAGAAGAGCTGCTGCCAACTGTCGGCAGCGACTTTCCTGCTGGTACTGCAATGGCCATACAGAACCCTCAGGGCGAGCCTGTCATCGTTCCGGGCGGCAGGGCTCTTTTACGCACAACACGCGGCATAGACACTGGTACTGTCATATCAGACGGCAAAAACGGATTTGTGCACGTTACTGGTGACACGCCCATGGATGCGGCAACACAAGAATACGCTGATGCGCGGGAGCTGAAGCTCAAAATCAGGGAACTTGCAGAACAATTGCTTGGCAGAGGGCCAGAAAAAGCACTGCGCGGGGTTACGGCCTTGCCCACATCATTTGTCAACCAGGACAACTTTGAGCAAAGCTCATCATTCGGGCGCTATGTGGCTGAACAGCTCTTTCACGAATTCAATCAACGCGGCTTTCCCGTACAGGAATACCGTATGCACAAGAGCCTTGCCATGCGCCAAGGAGAAGGAGACTTCTTACTCACGCGGCAAAACCAGCAAATCAGCCCGGCAGCGTCTGCCAGCGTCTTTGTCACTGGCACATATTACCGCGACAAGTACAGCGTCTTTGTCAATGCACGCATGGTCAGGGTTTCTGACGGTCTGGTATTGCGGACCGGACAGCTTGTCTTTCCTGTCACAGGAGTCACAGCACGCATGCTTGCTGCACGAAGCATACGCCTTGAATCCACGTATGTTGGCATGCAGGATTTTGAAACCATGACCCGCGCCGTTGACCTTACATCCATTGACCTGGGCGACGATATCCACTGAGGAACAGCGCAGACATATGAGGCACCAACATGAAACACGCTTTTGCCCTTTTCATACTGACGGTAGCGATTTTGTCCGGTTGTTCCATCCTGGAACGGGACTCTGCCGCAGAGGCGCCGCTGCCCGCGCAAATCGTTGTAGATTATGACGCCCAAGCCCTGAGCAGCTATCGGCAAGCGCGTCAGTTCATAGCCCAGGGGCGCTACGAACTGGCCCGTGAACAATATCTGATTGCTCTTGCCATTGCCCGCAACGAGTCCATGCGTGAACAGGTAAAGCAGGAACTGCAAGCCACAGACCTTATGCTGCGTGCCGCACGCTGATATTCGGAGATTATTATGAAAAAAACTCTGACCTGTTCTTTTCTTCTGGCACTTGCCCTGCTCTTGCCTTTGGCAGCAGCAGCTCAGACTCTTTCAGAGACCGCTACGCAAGTGGCCGGTAGCATCGATAGTCAACTTGCCCGCAAACTGGGGTTGTTTGAAACCCCTGTGCAAGGCTACAGCATGCTTGTCACCACTCCTGTGGATGTCAATGACTTTGAACGCACAAGCCCGCTGGCCCGGCAAATGAGCGAAGAGCTGGCCGCCTGGTTTGTGCAGGCAGGCTACGCTGTGCAGGAAATTCGCAAAAGCCGAGGCATACTGTTTGCCCCTGGCAAGGGTGAAATCATGCTCACCCGCAAAAAACGCCTGCTGGCCAACGAAAATCTGCAGAGCACGCTTATGCTGAGCGGCACATATACCCGCACGGCACACTATGTGCGTTTCAATATCAAGTTGCTCCACGCAGCCAGTAACGAGGTACTGGCCATGGCAAACGGTACGCTGCCGCTTACTCCCGAGCTCTACTCTCTACTGGCAGAAACCGGCCCGAGCAGGATGACGGGGTATCTCCCCAGTGTAGGCACCAGGCTACGTTAGATATCGCCCAAAGCCAAAATGGTTGCAGACGCCTTTGAGCCTTATGGCCCCATGCAGGGTTTTTGCGGATATCTGTGCCCCGCCGGTACTGCTGAACTCAGGTTCGTCATATGCCGCACATCCTGGCGCAAGGCCCTCTGCAACACACAATAGCGCCCCATGGTATGGCAACATGGGGCGCTTACATATGGATGCCACGCATCCACAATATGACATGACAGGCTACTGCGGTGTGGGGGCAGACACCCCGGTCCCTTCCCGGCGCAGCATACAGTACAGCGGTGTGTACTCTCCCATGCCGACGAAGATACTTTCCGTCTTGGCTTGCAGGGCATGGGGCAACACATCGTCCACATGGTCCACAGGCACCACGGTCACTCCCTTCAAAATTTCAGCCGGCACTTCCTTGATATCTTTCTCATTCTCCCGCGGAATAATAACTTTGGTAATATGACCACGATGTGCCGCCAAAAGTTTTTCACGCAAACCGCCAATGGGCAACACCCGGCCACGCAAGGTCACTTCACCGGTCATGGCCACATTGTCATGCACCGGCACACCCAAAAGCGCCGAAACAAAAGCAGTGGCCAACGTAATGCCGGCCGAGGGTCCATCCTTGGGGGTAGCACCGGCAGGCACATGCACATGGATGTCAATCTTGCTGTGAAAATCCGGCTGCAGGCCAAACATGTCTGACCGGGAGCGCACATACGAAAGCGCAGCCTTGGCAGATTCTGTCATAACGTCTCCCAGCTTGCCAGTGATGGAAACCTTGCCCGTGCCCGGCATGATGGCAGCTTCTACCACCAACAGCTCGCCGCCAAGCTCTGTCCAAGCAAGCCCTGTGGACACACCTATCTGCGGCTGATTTTCTTTTTCGCCATAGCGATATTTTTTCACCCCGAGAAAAGAAGCGATATTTTGCATGGAAATGCTGACTACACGGTCCATATCAGCTTTTTCTACCAGTTGCATGGCTGTTTTACGGCAGATGGTAGCCATTTCTCGCTCAAGGTTACGCACCCCGGCCTCGCGGGTATATGAACGGATAATGCCAAGCAGGGCATTGTCCGAAAGCTTGAGATTTTCAGGTGTCAGCCCGTGCTGCTCAATTTGTTTGGGCAATAAAAAGTCACGCGCTATACGCCGTTTTTCTGTTTCCAGATACCCTGGCAAGCGGATTATTTCCATTCGGTCCTGTAACGGCAAGGGTATGGAATGCAGGCTGTTTGCCGTGGTAATAAAAAATACCTGTGAAAGATCATAGTCCAGATCAAGATAATGGTCGCCAAAGGTACTGTTTTGTTCGGGGTCAAGCACCTCAAGCAAGGCTGAAGAAGGATCACCACGAAAATCTGCGCTCAGCTTGTCGATCTCATCAAGACAAAATAGCGGGTTATTATACTTCACACGTTTCAGGGACTGCAAAATTTTACCCGGCAGCGCCCCAACATACGTACGGCGGTGGCCTCTGATTTCTGCCTCATCACGCACGCCGCCCAATGACAATCGGACAAACTCACGCCCCGTGGCCCGGGCCACGGATTTGGCAAGCGATGTTTTTCCTACACCTGGAGGCCCCACAAGGCACAAGATGGGCCCCTTGAGGCGCTTCACCAGTTTCTGCACGGCAAGGTATTCAAGAATACGCTCTTTGGGCTTTTCCAGACCATAATGATCGCTATCGAGGATGTCGCGTGCTTCGCCAATGTCAATGCTGGTCTCTTTTAGAGTATTCCACGGCAGATCCAGAATCCAGTCCACATAGTTGCGCACCACGGTGTACTCTGCAGAAGACGGCGGCATATGGCGCAACTTTTTCAACTCGCGCAAGGCCTTTTCACGGGCTTCATCAGGCATATCCTTTGCCTGCAGACGTTCCTCCAGCTCTTGCATTCCCGCCTGGGGGTCGTCATCTCGCCCCATTTCCTTATGGATCGCCTTGATCTGCTCATTCAGATAATATTCGCGCTGATTGCGCTCCATCTGTTTTTTTACTCGACCCTTGATACGCTGCTCCATGGATGAAATGGCAATTTCACCTTGCAAAAGCTCAAATACAGCTTCCAGCCTGGGGCCGGGGGCACATGTTTCCAGCACGTCCTGCTTTTTGCGATAATCGACCTTGAGGTGTGGAATAATGGCATCCGCCAACTTGCCGGGCACAGTCAAAGAAAGAATTGCAGCCAAGGCTTCCTGTGGCAATTTTTTATTATTTTTTGAGTACTCTTCCAGTGCTTCATGCGTCGCCCGCACCAGTGCGTCTGTACCAGGCTCGACTTCGGCATCTTCCACAGGTGTTATGTCCACCACAGAAAATGTCGCGTCTTCATCAGGGTCCAGCGTACTCTCCGTCCACCTGGCCCGATACAAGCCTTCAAACAGCACTTTTATGGTGCCGTCGGGCAACCGCAAAACCTGAAGTACTTTGCTGACAGTTCCCACGGGGTACATATCGTCAGGGCCGGGTTTTTCCATCTCCGACTCACGTTGCGCCACAAGAAAGATCATTCTGTCGTAGTCGGCAATGGCACTGTCAATGGCCTGTATGGATGCCTCGCGCCCCACAAATAATGGAACAATGGAGCGCGGGAACATAACCACCTCACGCAAGGACATAAGCGGAAGTCGACTCTTTTTCGAGCTATCCGCAGAAATCTCTGTCTCAAATTCCGTCATTCACTCCTCCTCAAGACAGGCAACACCCGGCAAGATAAAAAGGACGCCAGATAAAAAACTAACGCCCTAATGGAAATTGTCAATTTTTCGTTGCCTGCCTTTCTCAAAAAGACAGATCACAGCGCTGCCATACGCAGGTCAACTGCCTGTCTTGGCATCCGTCCGGTATAACCAGATGGGCTCTTTGCCTTCCTTGATGACAGCAGTATTGATAACACACTCTTTTACACCCGACATAGAAGGCAGGTTAAACATGATATCAAGCATGGCGGTCTCCAGCACGTTGCGCAGACCACGCGCCCCTGTTTTGCGCTCAATGGCTTTGCGGGCCACCAGACGCAGGGCATTGGCAGTAAATCGCAACGACACATCATCAAGCTCAAACAACTTCTGATATTGACGCACAAGAGCATTTTTCGGCTCTTGCAAAATACGTACAAGATCCTCTTCACTCAGTTCGTCCACATGGGTTATCACAGGGATACGCCCAATAAATTCAGGAATAAGGCCAAACCTGACCAGGTCATTGGGATGCACGTTGCTTAACAGATCAGAAAAAGATGCGTCTTTCTGGGCAACTTTGGCTTCAAACCCCATGGCACCGCCATGCACACGTTGCTCAATAACCTTGTCCAGCCCTACAAACGCGCCCCCCATAATAAACAGGATATTAGAGGTATCAAGGCGGATAAACTCTTGCTGCGGGTGCTTGCGCCCCCCCTTGGGAGGAATATTGGCCTCGGTGCCTTCAATAATTTTCAAAAGCGCCTGTTGTACACCCTCGCCGGAAACATCTCTGGTAATGGATGCCCCTTCGCTTTTACGGGCCACTTTGTCAATTTCATCAATATAGATGATACCCCTGGAAGCCGCCTGAATGTCATAATCGGCATTCTGCAGCAATTGCACCAGGATATTTTCTACATCTTCACCCACATAGCCGGCTTCTGTCAGCGTGGTGGCATCAGCAATGGCAAAGGGTACGTCCAATATGCGGGCAAGGGTCTTGGCCAGCAAGGTCTTGCCGCTACCTGATGACCCGATCAGCAGGATATTGCTTTTTTCAAGCTCTACATCCCCTACCTGGGAATCTGCCAGAAAAACCCGCTTGTAGTGGTTATGTACAGCAACGGATAAAATCTTTTTTGCCTCATGCTGCCCGATGACATACTCATCAAGACGCGCCTTGATCTCGGCAGGGGTCAGAAGCTTGCCGGAGCTTTGCACCTCTTGCAGGCTTTCGCGCATGACAATTTCATTGCAGAGCACAATGCAGTCATTACAAATATGCACATCAGGGCCGGCGACGAGCTGTTTTACCTCGTCCTGGCCTCTCTGACAAAACGCACATACCACCTGAGACGGATTTTCATGGATTTTGTCCATTAGTCCTTCCTGTTGCCTTCAGCATTCACAACCTCGTTACGCGAGGTAAGAATACGGTCAATGATACCAAACTTTCTGGCATCTTCCGGAGCCATAAAATGGTCACGGTCAGTGTGTCCGACAATCTTCTTCAAGGGCTGTCCCGTGTGCCGCGCCAATATATCATTCAGACACTCTTTCATACGCAAAATTTCCCTGGCCTGAATATCAATGTCCGTCGCCTGCCCACGGGCTCCCCCTGCGGGCTGGTGGATCATTATCCTGCTGTTGGGCAAGGCATAACGCATACCGGGCTCTCCGGCAGCCAGCAACAATGCTCCCATGCTTGCGGCCTGCCCCATGCACAGGGTAGCCACAGGCGACGAGACATACTGCATCGTATCATAAATGGCGAGCCCTGCCGTTACCTCACCACCAGGCGAATTGATATACAGGTAAATTTCCTTTTCAGGATTTTCCGACTCCAAAAACAGCAGTTGGGCGCAGATAAGCGAGGCAACATCATCATTCACGGGTGAGCTCAATAAAATAATGCGGTCTTTCAGCAGCCTGGAATAGATATCATACGCACGCTCAGCGCGTCCGCTGGACTCAATGACCATTGGGATAGGCATGGATGGTACTCCTCAAAAAATACATGCAATGCGGCCTGAACAAACAGCGCTGTCCGCCGGACACACACGGGCGGCGTCCACAAAAAATAAAAACCCGGCAAAGCCTTGCCCTACGGCCCCCGGCATCATAAACGCATCTTGGCAGCGGGCATGGTGTTGTCTCACACTCTGAGCCGCCCTGACACGCAAAAAGCACTCCATATTGCTCAGTGCCAACACCAAAACCACAGGGGGAATACACGCGGCCTTCCCCCTGTGGATATGTTCCACAAGCAGACGCGCGCTAGCTGGCAGGGGTCTCTGCCACCTTGTCAGCGGGCACTTCTTTAATGGCCGCCTTTTCGTAAATGGCTTCCATGGCCTTATCGGCCAGCATCCGATCACGCAGATTAAATATCATGTTGGTACGGCTGTAGTGCTCTTTCACGCTCTGAAAGTCCTGCCCGCTACGCATGGCAATCTGTTGCAATTGGCCATCTACTTCCTGCTCCGTCACCGCCAGCCCTTCTTTTTGGGCAACCTGCACCAACAATATTTGAGTGCGGGCGATATGCTCTGCTTCAGAACGCACATCCTCGCGCAACTCTTCAGGTGACTTGCCCAGAGAGTCAAAGTTTTTTCCCTGACGCTCCAAGCGTTCTTTTCTATCTGCCAGCAATGTGCCCATGTAAAGTTCCAACATGGAGTCAGGAACGGGAAACTCCACCCCTGCAAGCAGCTTGTCAACCATACCCTTTTGCGCCTGGGCCTTGCAAAGCTGAGTACGGCTTTCAAGATAAGACTGTTCAACGGTCTCACGCATTTTGTCAAACGACTCAAAACCACCGGCTTTTTTGGCAAGATCGTCATCCAGCTCCGGCAGGCGACGCTCCTTTACAGCATGGACAGTCAGCTTCATGGTAACACTTTTGCCCGCAAATTCTGCATTGATGAAATCATTGGGAAAAGCCACAGTCCCTTCGAGCGGCTCACCAGGCAGCGCCTTTTTCACCAGCTCTTCAAAGTCGGGTAATGCCTGGTTGTTACCAAGGCTCAGCTCAAAATTGTCGGCAGCCACCCCCCGCAAGGGCTCGCCTGCCTCGTCATAGGCCGCAAAATCAAGCACCGCGATTTCGCCGTCTTTGGCAGAACGGTGTTCGGCAACAGGTACCGCTTCGGCAAGGTTGGTACGAATGCGTTCAAGTACCTCTGCCACTTCTTTTTCGTCAATTTCGGGTTTTTCCTGCTCTACTTCCAGGCCTTCATATGCGGGCAGATCAAAGGCCGGCATGACCTCAAATGATATGGAATACACAAAGCTTTTGTCGCGCTCCAGCTGTCCGCCGTCAAAATCAATGCGTGAGGCTGGCTGGCAGTCCAAGCCCCCTACTATTTCATTGATATGCACGTTCACCAGGTCCTGGGTAGCCTCATTGTACACTTCTTTACGAAAGCGTCCTTCAATGACACTGGCAGGCACCTTGCCCTTGCGAAATCCGGCAATATTCACACTACTACGATATACGGCAATGGTCGCAGCCAAGGCAGCATTTACCTCCTCAACAGGAACCGTGACAGTAATTTTCTTTTTTACCGGCGACAGATCTTCAACAGTATATTCCATGGACTTTACTCCTTAAACGCGCCACTGGCGCCTGGTCATGTCAGAGTCTTTCCCTCTTTCCGGGTCCACGCCGCGACAACACGGCTTGCAGCCCCCAGACAGGCATTTCGCGCATAGTGCGCTCCTGTATTCAAGCCTGTCAGTTCCGGACGCCTGCCCCATCTTCGCAAGACACGTCATTATACGATGCAAAGCGGTTTTGCTACGCGGATTTTTCTGCTGAGTCAATCCCCGCCCCGCAAGGAGCAGAGCATACCCTGCCCAAATGCGGATATCGCCCCAAAAGCGGTTGCAAAAATATGTGGCAAGTTTACTGATTCTTCGAATACTCCCCCTGAGAACTTCTTTTTTCAAACCCTATTGCCAAATATCTCAGGCATGCTATTGAATATTGATAGTATGCGATAGACAGGCAGGACAAAATCTGACCATAGTGATGGCACCTGGTCCAAGCCACGCCGGTTGTCTGCTTTTTCCAGCCACAAACGCTCGCTCACAGGGGCATTGGTGCATCTTTTAGGGGG
>CAZQKM010000011.1:0-70620 GCA_964593925.1 uncultured Desulfovibrionaceae bacterium
ATGCTCTGTTTGGAGGAAGCTAACACATTTTTTTAAATTTGACGACACTATCTAGGTGGTTGTCCGCGTGAATAGAAGGCTTTACGGATTTCGGACGAGGCCTCTTGTAGCCCGCCTGCGCCTTTAGGCCTGCTTGCTTCATCAGCCGAGCTACACGATTTTTTCCACAACGTTCTCCAATTTCGAAAAGGTCATCGTAGATTTTGCGGTAGCCGTAGACGCATCCGCTTTCTAGCCAAAATTGGTTGATTAGTCCCAGCAGCCGTTCATTTTCTCTTTGTCTTGGCGACTTGGGCTGCTTGAGCCAGGCGTAAAAGCCGCTGCGATGTACATGCAGCATGCGGCACAAGTTGCGAACCGCGAACTCCTTTCCATGCGCCTGAATAAAGGCATACTTCACAGGAGCTCTTTGGCGAAGTATGCAGTGGCCTTTTTTAGGATGTCTCGCTCTTCTGTTACCCGTTTTAATTCTGCCTTAAGGCGTTTGATTTCGGCCTGTTGGCCATCAAACTGGGGAGTATGAACTATGCTATGCCCATATTTCTTTTTCCACGCATACAAGCTGTGGGTGCTGACTCCTAACCGCTGGGCGACTTCTTGGACGGGATAGCCATGTTTAGTGATCTGTTTAACTGTTTCGATTTTGAATTCATCTGTGTAGCGTTTGTCGTGCATCGTTTTCTCCTGAGGTCTCGTTTTCATAACCCAGGAGTGTCTACGAAACCAAGGGCGATTCATTTCACCATTCAGCCCATCGGGGTTATGGATGACCCATGGAAGGGCGGAAAGATCATTGTTGCATATGCCCCCAGCGCTGAGTATTCCTTTAATGCTGCTAGAAACAAGGAACTTACGTAGAAAGTTACAGCAAGCACCCCACAAAAATCATATGAGTTGAAACAGGACTCTCGAACTGCAAGAGAATTGAACATCGCAGGACTTCATGGAGGTATGGAGGTTGGCGATGTGCAAGATATCCTTGAGGATGGGCTTGGGCTGAAAACAACATTTGATAAAAACATAAAAGCCTTGAGGTCCTCCAGCAAGCTGCTTGTACAGGATTTCTTCCAGGCGCCCCTTACTCTTAACAGTAAGTTTGTCCCAGGATACAAATATCTTGAAGGATTCTTTGTGCAAACCGGTACTTCTTTCTTTGGCCTGGTCACCGATCTACTCATTGAAGCAGGCTGTTGTGGGGCAAATAGCTTCCATTGAGGAAAAAGAAGCCATTGTGGAAGGGCTGATCAAAAAATTCGGCGAGCCGGACTTACGTAAAAAGAAAACAAACAGCCAAGTCTTTACCTGGGGCAAAAGAGTCTCCAATGACAGGTCTAAGATGCCTATGGGTAAAGACTTTAAGCTGCCTGTTGCAGCAGTTGAAGCCCAGCTATACAACAACGGCAGCAGTATTCTTACCATTTTGATACTTACAGATGATTTGTACTTGGAAAAGACGGAAGTAACGATACAAACAGTCTACTAACATATAACAATAGCCTACACAGGAAATATATTGATGAAAAACCTTACTATTGTAACCATACTTTTAGTAATAGCCCTTTCCCTTGCCGGCTGTGGTAGTGGACCTTCTGACAGTCAAGTAGATACCGCCATCAAAAACACCTTGAAAAATGTGGAGAATGCGACCAATGGCTTTATTAAAAACGAAGTCAAAAGCCTTAAAGTCGGCAATAAAACAAAAATTAATGATAGAGATACATATATTGTTGAAGTAACAATAACCCTTGCCACAAAATCCGGTGGCCATGAGCGCGAAGTCAATCACTCCAAAGAAATCAAAATGCAAGAAATTAACGGAGAATGGGTTGTTTTAGAGTAGCGTAGCCGTTTTTGCCTTGCCCAACTGACTAGTAGGACTGCCAATGAAACTACGTGCTTTGCCTTCTTGATCCGAACAAGTTGTTGCTTGCAGCGGCTCCCGCTCGTTTATATCTGCCTCTATACCACTACTGGGCATACTGAATATGGAGGGAGGCGCTGCCTGCTTCAATGCTGCGCGGTAAAAGTACTGGCAAGACTTGGACAATGCCCAGATTGCTGTAACAAAAACCACTTCATTTTGGAGGGGGTTAGATCTTTCCCGCGGATATGGTCGCACCTCTTCCGAGTAAAGCCTGCCTTGGGGTCGAGCTTGCATCTTCACGCTGTGCTCCTTCACGACACTGGCAAACAGGTCACCCTTGCTGATGCCGACAAACGAGTAGCTTGGGCCGCCTAGACAGGCCTGGGGCAATTAACCAACGTAATATGCTTGAGGTGCTGACAAGCGCTCCCCCCTTCTGCTGCTTCTTTCCAATATAAAAAAATCATGCATGCTGAAATGTCAGGGCACACCAAGGTGGAATCGCAGGCCGTAGCCCCCCCCGAAAAGTCTCAATACTTTCGACAAAAAAACCTCAACTGTTACTCCCCTGCGACTACTGAAAGCATGGAGTACTGGGCTGACCAACCTGTACCAGATCGTCTGTATATGTAATCAGCTGCCTAGAGCCAAAGCTGTTTTGCAAAAACACCCTGTGACTTTTATTTCTTCATCTACAGATCACAACCAGATTTTTCAGTGCAGCCCTTTCCTCTTCAAGCAGTATTCCCCGGTGCAATTCTCTAGCCCCAGGGGAACATGCTCGAATACAAATCCATACCCTCAGCCATATAAAAATTTCCCGCCTATGGTACCCGCTTTGGGCTACCATAGGCCCATCGTTGTTTTTTCCATAACTACATGATATCCTAGCAAAAGCTCTAGTGGTTTGCGGCTTGTCTTCTTGCAAGGCAACCATATATACAGCATAGCAACATACAGTAAACATTGACCGGAAGCTCACCCTTGCCCTTCCATGGGCACGCGTGCTATCCAACACCGCTCTTTTACACCCAGTGCATCCCCCCCGCAGACTGTTGACAAGGGGGCATTGCCTACCAATATAAATATAGTAACACTTCACAGAAAGATATCGCAGCTGCATCCTTATGGATACAAGCCAGCGCACCATAAAGGAGCCCTCATGACAAAAACCAACACATATAGTAGACGAGCCCCCTCTGGAGCGGCCATAATCCATGATCTTTTGCACAGCGTACCCCAAAATGATGATACTGCTGGCGACCTGAAACGCCTCATGCAGATACTGGGATATGCCGTGTCCATGACGCCCGCAGGCTTTCCGGCTTTCCAGCGGGTAGCCGAATACAAGGGCAAACCTGCCACCATATGGGTCATGACGCGCAACGAGCATGCATGCCCGACTTCGCTGATGACTCCTGTCTTTGTGGGTTTCTACTCCATGGAGCCTCCTGTGGAAATGCTCAGCAGCAAAGAGTACCCCCATCTTTTGGAGTATTTGCGCGAACATCACAGCAGCGCCCTTGGCGCTTCGCAGGATACCACAGGTGCCGGAAACTAGCAGCATAACGTGGCATACTACCCGACTGTCTTAATCGGACAGCCCACCACAGGACAGCGCCTGTTGACCCTCATCTGACTTGGGGCTATCCTTACTATACTATTTTTTGTCACAAGGAGGCTCCATGCTCAGCCTTAAATTATTGCAAAATTCTCCTGAAGTGGTCGCCAGCGCCCTTGCCAAACGTCATTCCGATATTGATATTTCTCAATTCAGCACATTGGACCAACGTCGGAAAACCCTTGTGCAAGAGGTAGAGGCACTGAAAGGTGAGCGTAACAAGGCCTCTGCTGAAGTCGCCCGCATGAAGCGGGCTGGTGAAAATGCCGAAGAACGTATTTATGCACTGGGAGACCTCTCAAACCGTATCAAGGCTCTTGACACCGAAACCGAAGCGCTCAAGGCCGCAGTACAGGACCTGCTCATTTCCTTACCCAACACCCCCCACGACAGCGTCCCCTCGGGGCGTGATGAGCAGGACAATGTTTTGCTGCATACGTGGGGGCAAAAGCCTTCTTTCAACTTCACCCCCCGAAACCACTGGGAAATCGGCCCTGCTCTAGGGCTTGACTTTGAACGCGGTAGCCGCCTTGTGGGCAGCAGGTTTACTATTTTATGGCACTGGGCAGCCCGAATGGAGCGAGCGTTGACCGCCTTTTTCCTTGATGCACACACACAAGAGCATGGCTACAAAGAAGTCTTTCCCCCTGCTTTGGTTAATAGCCAGACCATGACAGGTACAGGCCAACTGCCCAAGTTTGAAGAGGACCTCTTCAAAATCCGAGACAGCGACTATTATCTAATCCCCACCGCTGAAGTTCCTTTGACAAACCTGCATAGTGGCGAAGTGCTCTCCGAAGAAGTATTGCCTCTGGCCTATACCGCTCAAACACAATGCTTCCGCTCCGAGGCGGGTAGTTATGGTAAGGACACCAAAGGACTTATCCGCCAGCACCAGTTTACCAAGGTCGAAATGGTCCGCTTTGCCCACCCCGAGCAGTCATTTGACGAGCTTGAAACACTATGCGGGCATGCCGAGATACTCCTGCAAAAACTGGGGCTGCACTATCGTGTGGTGACTCTATGTGCAGGCGATATGGGCTTTGCTGCCGCAAAGACCTATGACCTTGAGGTCTGGCTCCCGGGCCAGGATACATACCGCGAAATTTCGTCATGCTCTAACTGTACCGATTTTCAGGCACGACGCGCCAATATCCGTACCAAGCTGTCCGGGATGAAAAAACCGGTGTTTCTGCATACACTCAATGGTTCGGGGCTAGCCGTGGGACGGACGCTCATCGCTGTCTTGGAAAACTATCAGCAAGCAGACGGAAGCGTTGTTGTCCCCGAAGTACTACGCCCCTATATGGGTGGCATTGAGCTGCTCACCCCCGATGGTCCCTTTTAGGGCCGGGCAGCTACCCATATAAAGGCAATTTTTTACTATTTTTGCCTTGACAGCATACCCATTACACCGTAGAAATGCATTCTTTCGGTATGGGGCGTTAACTCAGTCGGTAGAGTACCTGCCTTTTAAGCAGAGAGCCGCTGGTTCGAGTCCAGCACGCCCCACCAGGTTACAAAAAAGCTGCCACAAGGTAGCTTTTTTTATTATTGAAACCATGACACCCGGTCACGTTCCGCATTCTGCAGATACATTTCGCCAGAGTACCTGTTTTTGCTCCATATAACTCCTTCAATAAAACGTCGACTATCAACGCATGGCCTTGCCGGGGGTTCCTGCCTTGCCTGTCAAGGCATCCCGGTATCCGTTCCCACTGATGCTCTCTGGGGGCATGATCTCGTTGCACACCTTTCCCCGGTTGGGCAACTAAGCCATCAACCCAATCGACATATTGGCATGCTCCCAATAACACTGCATCACTCTCTAAAAAAGCTCAGACAGCATAGCTCATCAGGCAACCGTGCCCATCAAAGCAGACCTGTACGGTAGATACCGTCTGAACTACCCTAACCAGGCAGCTTGCTCAGTTGATCTTACACCTGCTCCCAAAGACTTTTTCCCACTCCTTATCCCCAGTTTTGCTTGCCGCAACTCTCATACCCGGTATATTTCGTAGGCAAGCCCCTGCCTTACTCCTCTCCGAGCTTGGTCATCACACTTGGCTGTGAGGGACTCCAGCCTGTGTTGCCAGCAATCAACGTTGGCTCACAGATTTTCCGACATCAAGCCAACGGTTGCGAAAAGGCAAAACAATATGTATTTTATAAAAAATATACTTTTCCAGTAGTCGTATTTAAAAAATATCCGCATATTTTCCATGATGTTGCGGTGATATATATTTTGCCAGCCCTTGTAGGGAGTAGTACACCATGTCCCAAAGCCCCAGCTCCGGGCCTCCTGCACAAACCATGCAACATGTTTGGGAGTCGTTTTCGCCTGCGACCCGCTTTTTTCTGGCTCCACTGGCCAAACCCTTGGCACATGCCTTGCGTTTGCCAACGCTGCTTTCCATATACAAGCAAGTAGCCAATACCACAGGTGACCAGCCTCAGCCGTCGCCCCCCCCGCCATATGTTGTACGGCATTCCTTCAGTGCCTTGCAGTTGCCCGCTCTGGAAAGCTTTTCCGAAGGGATCATACGTAAGCCGCCCGCTGCATTCGCCCACGACGCACTCCAAGAGTTGGGCATCTCTCTTGATATAGTCACGGAAGAGGGGGCTAGCCTCCAAGCCCTGCACTCAGATTACCCCCTTGTGGTTGTGTCCAACCATCCATTTGGTGCGCTCGAAGGGCTAGCCCTTATGAGTACCCTGCTGCCCATACGCCCTGATACGCTGTTACTGGCAAACTACCTGCTACGCAGCATCCCCGAAATCCGTAATATTATATTGCCTGTCAATCCATTCTCTACCAAAGAAGCCCGTCGCGAAAATATCAGTGCGTTGCGTAGTGCCATGGATCACCTGCGTCATGGCGGCTGTCTATGCGTATTCCCTGCGGGAGAAGTTTCGCACCTGCAAGTGCGACGACGTACCATCACAGATCCTGCATGGAACCATAACATTGCCGGCCTCATACGCCGTACCAATGCAGCCGTACTACCACTACACTTTGAAGGACATAACAGTATACTTTTTCATCTGTTGGGGCTGTTGCATCCTGCTCTCCGCACCGCCATGTTGCCCTCGGAACTGCTGAAAAAACGTTCTTCTACAATACGCTTGCATGTAGGCCGCATCATCCCCCCTAACATTTTCCGCAACCTCTTAAGCGAAAAAGACATCATTGCCTATCTGCGAGCCCGCAGCTACGGGTTATCGCAGCCGGGTGCAGGGCAACAAGCCGCGGCGCTTCCCGCCCCTGAATATCCACCTGTGGCACCTAGCCCTCAGCTTGATTCACTGCTTGCCGAAATCGACGCGCTGCCTGATACACAGATTCTTGTTCGAGAGAACGGCTACCTTGCCTTTGAGGCAGAGGCAGACCAAATTCCCAATTTTTTATACGAGATCGGTAGACAGCGAGAACTCACCTTCCGCGAAGTAGGCGAAGGCAGTGGACAACCTCTGGATACCGACGACTATGATGCCCTCTATAACCACATTATTCTGTGGCACGAAAAAGACCAGCGCATTGCCGGTGCCTATCGTATAGGCCAGACAGGGCGTATCCTGCCCGAGCATGGCATCAAGGGACTTTACTCATCCACACTGTTTCGCTTTAAACCCCGTTTTTTTGCCCAAGATACCAATGCATTGGAACTTGGGCGTGCTTTTGTAACCAAGCCATACCAACGTGACTATGCGCCGTTGATGCTGCTTTGGAAAGGCATCGCCCGTTTTGTACGCCAACGCCCGGGAGTACGCAGGCTGTTTGGCCCTGTAAGTGTCAGCCTTGAGTACAGCCCGTATTCCCTCAACACACTTGCCCACTATCTACGGCTTCATCATCTTGACCGCCAGCTTGCAGGAATGGTCTCTGGGCGTAAGCCTCTCCGCTATAGAAAGGACAAGCGGGCTCCGGGATCGCTTAACCTGCGTGACATGCACTTCAACGGGTTATGCAATCTGGTCAAGGATGTAGAAGGGGGACGTACGGTTCCCATACTCTTTAAGCACTACCTGAAGCTTGGCGGCAAGATAGGCGCGTTCCACGTGGACACCATTTTCAAAACCCTTGATGTCTTTTTGTGCATCGACCTTGCCTTTTCACCGTATACCATGCTGCAACGCTACATGGGCAAAGAAGAGGCCGAGCGTTTCTTACGTGAATGTAGTGCTCAAAAACCATAGCTCCCAAAAGCTTACTCCCTACCCCTCGCTATTCTATACCATAAAGGTTCCAGGTCTTTCCTCATGGGCACTCCCTAAAAGATAGTCCCATGCCCTGGCAGCCTGCACAAGAACCCTTTTCAAAATATTGCGCAACTTTTTGCACATCCCTTGTGCATAATATTGCACAAATATAACCTTCTGCCCCCAACGCCACTCATAATTCTTTGGGACGTGCTGTTTTTCCTCTTGGCACAAGATATGCTAATCTGACTACATAGACAGATAAAAATATTTACCCATATTTTCTTTTATGGGGTGTACAAAAATAATGAGCTTTTGTTAGTATAAGTTTTAACTCGGCCCCCTTTGCAGTAGGGGCATTGCCCCAACCCGGCGCGCCAAGGACAAGAGCAGACAGCACTCAAGTCCGGCAACTGTTTACTAATCGCGCATACTTCTCCGGTATAGGTTCCCTCCTCGCCTATGGCCAAAACGGGTAAAAAAGGGCCTTAGCTTACATGCCTCCGCCCCACTTGGCGCGGGGGCATGTGTTTTCTCCTCCCTACCCCTGTCTGCCACCCCCCTCGGTATGCTCCTCGCACTCTCCTGCCCAAAACCACAATGAGGTAAACACAGTTACCACATATCTAAGGACTCTCTGCTTGCCAGGGCCGTGCCTTGACAATATCAATGGCCTTTTTCTACATTGCATACCATACCTAGATCAACACGGCCGCAGACCGTATGAAGGAAGTACAGCATGTCCAACTTTATCGTTCGTGGAATATTGATAGGCGGAGCGCTGGGTGCTTTTGGCGGTATACTGGGGCTTAGCAATGGGCTTGCCCGCGCCGTAGCCATTGGCATGGTGGCCGGATTTTTTGCAGGCCTGACCCTTGCCCGCAAGCAGGAACGCAGACAAAGCAAAGATATCTCGTAATATCATAAAGTCATTCCTCCCCAAGAGACTTGTTTTTAAAACAAAAGGGCGCTCCCCTTACAGGAGAGCGCCCTTGAAACAATATTCGAGCAATACTCTGCCAGCGCCCAGATCAACGCTTTTGCGTTTCCTCCCATGCCATATCCACAGCATTGGAAAACAAGTCCAGCGGCAACGCGCCACGTACCACAATGTCGTTTACCAAAAATACAGGAGTCCCTTCTACCCCCACTGCCTTTGCTTCGGCTTTATCTTCCTGCAAAATACGCGTTACGGCTTCACTTTGCGCATCGCGTACCAAGGTATCTATATTCAAGCCCAACGCCGCAGCCTTTTGTAAAATAAAAGACTGCCCCTCCTTGCTCACCCAAGCATGATCCACAAACATACTGTCATACAACGCCCACGCCTTCTCGGAATCCTGCATACTCGCCGCCGCAAACAAACGTGAAGCCACCTCGGCATTTTCATGTGACTGAAGCGGATAATGTTTAAATACCAACCGTATTTTGCCTTTATAATGAGTCAGCAGAGAAGCCACAGTGGCAGCGGCCTGCGCGCAATATGGGCAGGTGAAGTCTGAAAATGCCACTATGGTCACAGGTGCATCCACTGCGCCGCGGATGGGACGATCCTCAAAGCGTACCTTTTTGGGCGTGGCCATGTCGGCCTGCCACTGTGCACGCATGGCACGGTCCCTGGCGATGCGATTGCCTTCACGTACCACCTCAAACAACTCTACACTATTTTGACGCAGCACATCCATGATCAGCTCAGGCTCCTCACGCAGGATCTCACGCAGAGCCTTCTTAAGCTGAGCAGTATCCGCACCGTATGCAGACACCATGCTCCCTTGCAACAGCAAGCAGGCCATGACTAGCGACAATATACCCTGTTTCTTCCGCCTAGGCTCCATACTTCCTCCAACTCAAAGTATCCTCTCCTGCACCCAGTACCATACCCAAAAGCATCGCCTGCATAAAGGCAACAGACACACACCCTCAGCGGCGGCTGGCTGGCTCTACCGCAAGCCTATTACCGCGAATCTGATTGCCATTCATCACCGCAAGCACCTCGGAGGCAAACTCTGTGGGCACCTCTACAAACGTAAAGCGGTCGTAAATGTCAATGGAGCCTATCATACGCCCAGGCAGACCGGTTTCTCCCGCAATGGCTCCCACCATATCACGCGCGGTCACACGCTGCTTGCGCCCCACATTGAAAAACATCCGTACCATGCCAGGCTGTGCCCCGGTATCACCAAACTTTTGTTCTTCGACAGAAACATCTCCCGCATTACGGTGCATCATCATGCGCAACAATGCGGCCGCAGCCTCCACCGAAGTAAACTCTTCTCCGATAATACTTTCCACAAGTTCCATGTACCGCTCCAAACCGCCACTACGGATATGGCCGGCCACTTCATGCAACAGCTGGCTGGACTTGGCAGTTTCCACCTCGGAAAGCGAAGGCACCTGCCGCTGAACGATCTGCGCCTTGGTAAACCGTTTGATATCACGCAGTTTATAAAATTCACGCCCTGAAACAAACGTAAAAGCACGCCCCGCACGCCCGGCCCTGCCGGTACGGCCAATGCGGTGCACATAGCTTTCCACATCATTGGGGATGTCATAATTCACCACGGCTTCTACATTTTCCACATCAATACCACGCGCAGCCACATCAGTAGCAACCAGGATATCGATGCTTCCTTTGCGGAAACGGTTCATTACGCGGTCGCGTTGCGACTGGTTCAGGTTGCCATGCAGCCCATCCGCATCATACCCACGGGCCTGCAAGTTCGCCGCAAGCTCGTCCACGCCCACTTTGGTAGAGCAGAACACAATGGTCAGCTTGGGGTTGTACACATCCAGAACCCGACACAAACTTTCCAGTTTCTGAAAAGGGCGTACCTCAAAGTATATCTGCTCAATACCAGATACGGTGAGCAGCTTTTGCGTGACTTTGAGGTATTCAGGGTCATTCAGATAGCGCTTGGCCAAATCCAGGATGGCACGCGGCATGGTGGCAGAAAAGAATACCGTCTGAACTTCCTGCTCCATCTTGCCCAATATAAATTCGATATCGTCACGAAAGCCCATGTCGAGCATCTCGTCGGCTTCATCCAATACCGCCATGCCCACCGTTTCAACATTAAGGGTCCCTCTGTCAAGGTGGTCCATCACCCTACCGGGAGTACCCACAATAACCTGCGCACCACGCCGCAAGGCGCGGACCTGCCGCTCAATGGGCTGGCCACCGTATAC
This sequence comes from uncultured Desulfovibrionaceae bacterium, assembly GCA_964593925.1. Lineage (GTDB taxonomy): Bacteria > Desulfobacterota > Desulfovibrionia > Desulfovibrionales > Desulfovibrionaceae > Oleidesulfovibrio. Next base: position 10,872 of record CAZQKM010000011.1, read on the forward strand.
AGGCACAACGCTGATACCACGCTTATGCCGCGCCAACGCCATTACCTCTTCGGCTACCTGGATGGCAAGCTCACGCGTGGGACACAGCACAATGGCCTGAGTACTTTTATCACGCGAATCAATACGTTCAAGAAGGGGTATGCCGAAGGCAGCAGTTTTACCCGTACCTGTCTGGGCTTGCCCCACAACATCTTTACCTGCCAAAATATGCGGAATAGCCATAGTCTGGATGGGAGAAGCCTCCTCAAAGCCCATGTCCTGAATAGCGCGCAACACTTCCTTGGAAAGGGGAAGGTCCGCAAAAAGAAGTTTTTCAACCATTATTTTTCAATTTTTCCTGCTCTGTGCCTTTCGGCATCATTAATTACGGCAACGCCGTTGCGGAACCAAGTTTGGCCGCCATGTGCAGCAAGCATGCCTGCTTTTTGCCGGAAGGCTGCTGCTTTATATGCCACTCTACCCGCTGGGCTGTGCTTCGGTCTGGAAACGACGCGCTGACAATCAGCGTTACAGGCCGCCGCGAGCGTGTATACTTTGCTCCGCGCCCCTTGTTATGTTCCTCAAGACGTCGTCCCATATTTGTGGTAACGCCACAATACTGCGTACCATCAGCACAAGCCACCAGGTAGACTATCCAGTCTTTTGCACTGCGGTTGCTCTGCTCCTCACACGCAGACATCTTTGCGCTATACGCCGGAAAAAAGCGCTTCAGCGCTCAAGGTCAAAGGTGTGCCAAGCTCCATATCCAACAGGCGACACTTTGGAGCAACACTTGTTAGATACCCTTTAAAGCGGGCTGTATTCGCCTCTAGGACAGGAAAGGTACCCCAATGCATGGGAACCACGGCCCGGGCCTGCAACAGTTGACACGCCAGTGCCGCCTGCTCAGGGTCCATGGTAAACACACCGCCGATGGGCAAAAGTGCCACATCAATAGCATGCAACTGCCCCCATATTTGCATATCCGAAAAAACACATGTGTCCCCGGCATGATAGATAGTATACCCGTCTGGCAACGTAATGATATATCCCACAGAAGCACCTGACTCAGAAGAATGATACGCCTGCGTCATGGTCACGCGGATACCTTTGTGCGTCACCGTACCTCCAATATTAAACCCGACACCATTGATCACCTGCTCCTGCGGCACGCCAGCGGCAACGAGCTTTTCAGCTGTACCCACTATGGCACCCAGCATGGCTCCCGTCTGACAACACAACTCCACAGCCTGCCCCACATGGTCGCCATGGTCATGAGTCACCAACACAAGGTCAAGTGCGCCAATGCCATCCCATGCCACAGGTGCGCTCGGGTTACCTTCAAAAAACGGATCAATGATGATCTTGGCATGTTCTGTGACCAGATGAAAATTTGCATGGCCATACCAAGTCAGTTCATGTTGCAGCACGCGCATATTCCTTTGCTCAGACGTTTACAAGCTCCATACCGCCCCAGCGGCGGCACAAATCATGCTCTATCTCCAGGTGGTCAAGCATTCTGCCCACCAAATGGTTCAATATGTCCTCAATAGTCTCCGGCTTGCTATAAAACCCGGGGCACGGGGGCATGATGATTGCTCCAGCTTCGTGCGCCGCTACCATATTACGCAGGTGCACAGTGCTAAGTGGTGTCTCGCGCGGGGCCAGCAGCAAGGCCCTTTTTTCTTTCAAGGCCACATCCGCTGCGCGGTGAAGGAGATTTGTTCCCATGCCGTTTGCCACTGCGGCCAATGTTGCCATGCTGCATGGGCAAATTACCATGCCGTCATGCTGCCAGGAACCACTGGCAGGTGCAGCCCCCATGTTCTCCGGCGCGTAACAGACGTGAGCCAACGCATGCAGATCTGCCCCTGCAAGACCAGATTCAAACGCCAAGACCTGCTCGGCAGCACGCGACACCACAAGATGCGTTTCCACGCCAGCACAGCCACGCAGAGCAGTAAGCAAGGCCACGGCAAGCGGCATACCACTCGCGCCAGACACCCCTACCACAATTCGCTTCATGCTCCACCTCTACCCTATAAACAGCAGCATTGACTAAAATTCTTTACTCTACACACCCAAGCACCATGCAAAAAACAGTCTACCGCGTGTCGTGCCTGCTTGTAACAGGATTGCAGGCATCACGCCAGCGCTTCCTGACGGGAATATCAGATAGCCATGAGGTATGACTTGACAGACAATACAGCAGAAGTGTAGCCATGCTGCATTGCGGGCAATTAGCTCAGTTGGATAGAGCGTCAGCCTCCGGAGCTGAAGGCCACAGGTTCGAATCCTGTATTGCCCACCATAAAAGTGAAGGGCTTGGCACTTTTCAGTGCCAAGCCTTTTTTGTTGTGAAATGCTTTCCACCTTTTTATGGATATCTACCCTAACGACCATAGACCGGCAACAGCTCGAGCTTTGCCATAATATGACATACAGCAACCAGGATACCGTAACATATGGTGACATACGGCATGACTATACTGCCGGGAGCTCGATAAGCAGGATTGCCAAATTTCTTTCGAGTGGCCAATGCCATCAGCGCCGGCACGATAACCGCAAAAAAAGTGGCCGCAAGCCCCGCATAACCGATAGCCAAGATAAATCCGTCAGGATAAAAAAGACCACCTATGGCCGGAGGCACAAAAGTGACCAAGGCTGTTTTTGTGCGCCCCAGACGTGTATCGCTAAAGCCTAACGTGTCAGCTACATAATCAAAAAGCCCTAATGATACGCCCAAAAAAGACGTAGCTACTGCAAGATGTGAAAAAAATTGCAATAAATACCCGAAGCCCACGCTGTGGGTGGTCCTAGAGAGCGCTTCGACAAGCGCGCCCATATTGCCACCTGCTTCAATAACCTGAAGGTAGCCAGCACGTGAAATGTTGCCAAGAGTACTCACCTGCCAGCAAAGATAGATAGCAAGGCCCAGCAGGCTCCCCAAGATAATGGTTTTGGATACGGCTCTAGGATTTTTGTTGTAATATTTTACAAGCCCCGGAACATTTCCGTGGAAGCCAAAGGAGGTAAGAAAATATGGTAATGCGGCAAAGATATAAGGAAAATAAGGACCGCTTGCATCTTCTACCCTGAACAACGTAGCGGGGCGCACATCAAACATCAGCCCACTGACTGACAAAAAGAAAGAAATAATCATGCCGCCTAGGAATACTGTGGAAACGCGGTCCACGGCCTTTGTACTTATCCATATGATGCTTGCAAGTATCAAGGCAAACAGTGCCCCTCCCAGTTTTAAAGGCAGATCTATACCTACCAGCACCTTGGCAGTGTGTGCTGCAATGGACCCACCGCCGCTGATATAGGCATATGTGAGGATATACAGCACAAATGCTACAGATACACTATTCAATATGCGTATGGGCTTTGGCAGGCAATCCTTTGCAATGTTGTCAAACGATGTACCTGCGGGATAGTTGAGATTTGCCTCCAAAATCAGCAGACCTGAGTGGCACATACAAAGCCATGTGCCGAACAAGACAAGCACCGAATAGAAAAACCACATGCCGGAAGAAAATATCGGCAATGAAAACATGCCGGCACCGATAGTCGTCCCGGCAATGATCATTGCTCCTCCGAGGATCGGAGGAGAACCTGTTGCTGTCGGACCATCCTTACTGGATGTTTGAGTATACGACATTACTAATCTCGCTTCTATTTTGTATTGGAAAAAGAGAGTGTAATTGCGCTTGTCCCAGCCGCTCAATATTTCAAAAAAATGCACGCACGGAGACAACAAACAGGCTGAGATGCAAAAGGGTGAAGCACATACATGCTTCACCCTTTATTCTTTTGTTTAGTCTACAGGAACCAAACGTGCGGTGAAATGACGCAATACAGGGGGCTCATAAGTAAACTCGTAGCCCTTGATACCTGAAGCTCGCTCAAGCACGCCTATTGCTGCATCTGCAACATAATCCATATGGTCGTTAGTATATACCCTACGAGGAATTGCGAGACGTAACAGCTCTAGAGGCGAATCTTTTTGCTCGCCAGTCGAGGGATCACGCCCGAGCAACAAAGAACCGATCTCGACTCCACGCACTCCACCTTCAAGATAGAGCTCATTGGCAAGAGCATGTGCGGGGAACTGGCCCCCGGGGATATGCGGCAGCATCCGTTTGGCATCAATAAAAATGGCATGCCCACCGGCAGGGTACTGGATGGGAACGCCCCCATTGCGCAGTCTTTCGCCCAAGTATTCTACCTGCTTGATGCGATAGGTAAGAAAATCTTCGTCAGTTCCCTCATATAAGCCAATGGCCAAAGCCTCCATATCGCGCCCTGTAAGGCCACCATAGGTGACAAAACCTTCCATGGGAACGCACAGCACCTGCACAGCACGGAACAGATCTTCATCTTCCTTAAAGCAGCACAATCCACCAATATTCCCAAGCGGGTCCTTTTTGGCAGAGCATGTCAGTACGTCTCCGTACGTATACATTTCGCGTATGATTTCACGGATGGACGTATCACCATAACCAGCCTCACGCTGCTTGATAAACCACGCATTTTCACAAAAACGGGCGGAGTCTATGATGACAGTAATACCATGCCGTTTGGCTATGGCAGAAGTCTCACGAATATTTTCCATGGAAATGGGCTGACCACCGGCACTATTGCAGGTAACTGTAATGATTACACCTACGACGTTTTGTGCACCGTGCTTTATAATTGTTGCTTCAAGTTTTTCGAGGTCAAAATTTCCCTTCCAGTCATAATACGTTCCTGTATCAAACGCTTTTTCCGTAACTACATTAATAGCTTGAGAGCCCGTAAGCTCTACATGTGCTGCGGTTGTGTCAAAGTGATAGTTAGAAATAAAGACAGGCTTGTCACTTTTTTTACGTTTGACAAGGCAGGGAAAAAGAATCTGTTCGGCACCACGGCCTTGGTGAGTAGGAATTGTATACTTATAGCCGAATATATCTTCTGTAGCCTTTTCAAGATGCATGAAGTTTCGGCTACCCGCGTACGCTTCATCGCCCATCATCAACCCGGCCCACTGGCGGTCACTCATGGCCCCAGTTCCCGAGTCTGTTAAAAGGTCGATATACACATCTTCGCTTTTGAGAAGAAAAGGATTGTACCCCGCCTTGGCAAGAGCCTTTTTGCGATCTTCAAAGGTTGTCATCCGGATGGGTTCTACCATTTTAATTCGGAACGGTTCTGGTATACGTTTCACTCGCTCATCTCCATGTGGTTATTTGTTGTGCCGAACTAAGGGCTTGTCGAGCTACGCCTCATGGAGTTTAAGGCGGCTCCCTGCGTCCTCTTTGAATTTTTGAAAAAATTCATTATAGGATATAATATAAAATATTTTTTGTGTAAAATAAATTCTATACTCACAATTTACTATTGTATCAACATGTTAGACTATTCTAAAAGCTGAAAATACGAGACACATCCAAAAACAATAGTACAAAAAAGTACTCACTCAATGTTCAATGTTGTTTCTTAAAGCAGGCCACAAGTGCAGTATACATATAGACCTACTCAGCAATATTTAATAAAAATTGTCAGCAATCAGATAAAATTCACAACAAATTGCCTGCGGAAACATGGGGTAAAACGTACAAAAAATGTAGGCGCATCTCATCTACAATCAATACATTCTACACAGTAATATAGCTCATATAACAATTTTTCGTATATAAATATCCATACGAATTACAATAACAGCCATGGGAACCTTCTAAATATTTTTCTATACACACGAGTAAAAATGTTTTATTTTAATACATTAAATTAAAATACTAAAAACCCACAAAATTATTCCATGCCGTGTTACAATATTATATATTTATATACTGTAACACACATACAGGATGATAAATATAAAATATGCGCAAACACAGCGACACTATAATCACAAAAAATCAGCGTATAATTCTTTGAAAAACACTCAATAGATGTTGCAAGGCGTGTTGAGAGAAATGCATTTAAAACATATGAACATCCGAGCACTCCATACTGTTAAAAAAAACATATGATGCACTTTGCACCAAATCCACTAGCTGGGCATGCATGGAGCCGCCAACATTGCGGCCGGAGAGCGGCGCCCTGTTCAACTTGCGTGCGTGTAATACTGACTATATAATCATACAAAAGTTTTTCAAATATTTTTGTCCACTACATGCTGTGTAGACACAACAGGCAAAACCTCACAAGCCTGCAAATACACCATGGACAACCATGAGATTGCAAGTGGGATAACAACATAAAGTACACTGTAATGTGTACATGCAGATGCAATGCCTCTTCTACAGGATATTGCAGTAATATTTATGCTGTATCCACACTTTGCGCATATCGCAAAAGATCCCATGCCATATACTGAATACCGTGGTAGAAAGCAAAAAATTGCAGCATATTCTGCAAATATAAATGCTGCGTAACCCCCTCGCTACGCAATTCAGTAAGACGCATGGCACACAGCTCCAGTGCAGCCTCAAGACATGGTGCCGAGGGAGCTTGCCCAGCCCCTACAGCACGCATTCCATCCACAGTTGCTTTGGCCAATTCGCGCAGTTCTTTTTGCATGAGGACTTCATAAACCTGGCCGTCTGTGCTGTTCAACGCATCCAGCATGGCCCGCAAATGCGCAGTACACCGCCCCAAAACCTCTACCTTAAGCCCCAAGGTACGCGTATCCTCATGGTACAAAAGTCGCTCGTGGCGGGTCACCTTGCGATATAGCTCACTGTCTTCGGCAACTCCCGCACTAAAAGAATCCAGCATATCTACTGCCAGCTTCTTTTGTGAGTCAATAAAAGCCTCCATCATGGTCTGATACAAACGCCCGGCTTCAGCAAACTGCCCGCGCAATCGTTCACGCAACACTTCGCCCAACCGTTGGGGCCAAAGGATGAGGGACACCGCAATGGCACAGATCACGCCCACAGCAATTTCCAGCACACGAAACAAACCAAACAACACTGCCTCCGGCTGCCCGTAGCTCGCCAGAGTCACAATACATACCGTAATGGCTGCCATGCGATACCGCCCACTATACCGAGTCATGTACGCACAAAAACCAACAGAAAGAAAAAGGGCTATCAGGTATGAAAAGGTATTTGCGGGAAACAGCAAAATTACGCTTATGCCAATAATCGCCCCCATTGCCGTACCTGTGAGTCGATACCATCCCATTTGCAACGAATCAGCTATACTCGTCTGCATTACAATCACAGCGGTAATGGCAGCCCAGTGCCCAAAGGTAAAGCCCAGCAGTTGTGCCGTGCCATATGCGAGCACCGCAGCAAGCCCTGTCTTGCAGCCATGGCGTATATGAGCCTTGGAAGAGGCAGGATCGCAGTATCTCATACTGTTAATTTCCGGCTGGAGACAGCTCCCCACCGTGTAGCCTTTTTGAAAGAAAACATGAGGCGTTTACCCGCACTGGGCATACTAGCGCTCCGCAATGAGCGGCCTGTTCCAAAAGCATGTCATCACAGCGCGCTTGATAAAACGCTTCTGCGTTAATGCATCATCATAATATTGGCAGGTTGCTACAAAGGCATCTTTTTTTTGCACATCGGAAAAACGCGCGGGGTACTGCTCTTCAATGGCCTGCATGACGGCCTGTAGCAACTGGGTATCGTTCTTATCAGGAAAAATCATCTGTTCCGCCACCATGGCGTATACTCCTTAAAAGCTGGCTAAAATACATGTCTATGCGTGGCCTGAATACATGCGCAATGTCATCTTGTCTTTTCCAGTACCAACAACTTTTCCCTATTTTTTTGCTTGTTTACAAAATGATACAGCAAAACACGCCATGCAGGCCACTGCAAACCACTACCATATGCGAGCACGGCATCAGCTTCGTCAGAGCCTCCGGAATGTCCTGCGTACAGGTGCAGAGTAATCACCCCCCCTGGACGGAGCATGCCCATAAACGCCCGCAGGGCGCATATGGTTGTCTCCTTGCGGGTCACCATCCCCTTGTCACTGCCTGGTAGATAGCCCAGATTAAACATGGCACATGACAACTCCCCATGTATACTTCCCGGCAAATGCGTCACAGCATGCTCATGCCCCGCCTGCACCAGGGTCACCTGTTGTGCACAGCCTCCCTGAGACAGACGCAGCCGGGTATTCTCCACAGCCTGCTTCTGAATATCAAAGCCGTACACATGCCCAGAAATACCTACACACCGTGCAAGAAACAGCGTGTCATGGCCGTTTCCCACGGTGGCATCCACAACCCTATCTCCCAGGGTAAGCACCCGTTTCAAAAGCTCATGGGTAAAATCAAGAATGGAAAGCGCCCCTGCCCCTAGTCCATTTACGACTGGGCTATCCGCCATTGCACACTCCATAGCACTACCTGCCGCACGCAGGAACGTCGTGGCCCCGGCGTATGGCCGGGGCACCCCCCTACCTTTTCACCTGGAGCATTGAAAAATATTCGTGAAACATCCGCTACAGCATCTGCGTCGCCCAAAAAGCAGCACACACATCCATAGACCTCATTCGCGTACCTGACAGCTTCCATGGTAGCACAGCTCACCTCCCCCGGGAGTTACCCCCTCTGCCTGCTGCCCTCCTGCAGCACAGCCATGGCCGCCCCCAGAGCCCCACCCACGGCATGCAGCTCAGGAAAGACTGTCTTTGTACCCAAACGAGCCGCCACCCCCGGCAACAAAAAGCGTACAGCGGCCCCGATACCCACTATTGGCATGGCAAGCCGTACAGTCACCTCCAGCAACGAGCCCATATCACGCCGTGATAAAAACTCGGCAAGGTTACGGTCTCCCTCATGACGGGTCATGTACTGCAATATGGCGCCTTCTATGCGCACCTCAACCTTTTCAATGACATTTCGGCTGAAGCTTACCGCATCCTCTCCCCTGATACCACTCAGCTTGCGGGCCGTGGATACGGCCGTACCGGCATCCCCCATATTTACGGCTTCCAACACATGCAGGGCATCCATGGGAGTAAAACCGCATTCAAAAACGCTCCTTTCCCGTGCGAGCACATGCATCCTGTTGTTGAAAGCCGTTTCTGTCATATCCAGTTCGGCAAGCAACAATTCCAGCGGTAAGGCCCGCTGCTCCCGCAAAAGATGCAACATCGGATCATCACCACACCGGGCCTGATCTAATTCCTGGCCTGCACAAATACATCGTCCTGCCAAACCGGGGGCTATCCATTCCCCTGGGGAGGGCAGACAGAGACCATATAGCGCTGCCATACTCACCGGCATAACCCGGGCGGGCCCCAGCATCATACCGCCTGCGGGGTCCAACTGCACCAAGCTCTCGCCGCCCACAGGCACTGTAAGCATCTCCAGCGCATCCATATACACCGGCCACTCACCCAGCATCATCCCATTGACCCCGACACTGGAGTTGCCGTTACAGACCATGCTTATATCCGTAGTCGTGCTCCCCACATCCACCACCAGTACATCCAGCAAACTTTGTCCAATGAGTCTGCCACTCCGCCCGGCATAAGCCGCTCCGAATAACGCAGATGCGGCAGGGCCACTGGCCACTGTTGCAGCAGCATGCTTGGCAGCCTCTTCCAAAGGCACGACTCCTCCATCTCCGCATACCACAGATACTGCTCCTGAAACACCATGGCTCGCAAGAGCACTACGAACCTCTGCCAGGCACTGCTGCATCACCGGCAGCAAACGGGCATTGAGTACTGCTGCTGTAGCGCGCTCGCGGATCCCTGCCTGTATTTTGAGTTCATGTGCACAAAAAACAGGCAAACTGCTGGCACGCTCAATGGTTTCAGCTGCTATGAGCTCATGGATGGAGTTGTACTCGCCATGCATGGCGCACACAGCATAAGCCCCTACCTTACCATGCAGGTGATGTAGATGCTCCTGCAACTGCTCAATATCCAACGGCTCTATCTCTGTACCGTCCCTTTGGTGCCCCCCCGGTACAAAACGGGCTACTGCTGCGGGCACCTCCATGCGCTGACTGAACCCAATGACAAACAGCCCCACGTCCACACCCTTGTTCTCTAGCAGCGTATCTGTACCCAACGTGGCAGAAAGCACTGTTTCAGACACTGCCCCCGGGCTAACCCCCGCACTCTGCAGTACCTCTTCGACAACACTGGCTACCCCCGAGCCAAGCTCACAGTGTGTCGTGAGTCGCTTGGCCCATGCTACAGGCTCTCCAGCAGTCATATCCACAAGCACAGCATCTGTGCATGTTCCGCCTATATCAATGCCGAGGACATAACTGCACCGATGCTCAATGGCTTCTCTCTGCGCTCCATACATGAAGCTCTCCAGTCTCTTTACAGAATGATCTCATAAGCAGGTCAGAGCATATTCGCCCACAAATACCCTTGCAAAACAAAGCAGAAAACAACTTCTGCCGATATACAAAATTACCTGTCAGCTCTAGATCACACAGCCCTACAGGGGACCTGACCAGTACCCCATGCTCAGCCAAAACCACTTTGCACGCCAAGTATACCGCACACGCCTTCTACCAGCGCGTACCGTGCAATGCTTCGTCAATTAACCGTGACATGCGGGTATGAAACTGTGGCACATCCCACCGTGCGGCGTACTCTGCAATACCTTGTGCAGAGTATAACTTGGCTCCGGCCCCAGCCTCAAAGGCCACCACCACGTCTACAAGCCCCTCAACACTCTGACAGTCAAAAAACAACCCCGTACACCCGGCGCTTACCGTTTCCAGCGCCCCGCCAGCGGCATATGCCAGCACAGGAGCACCCGATGCCATGGCCTCCAGCGGAGTAATGCCAAAATCCTCCACGCCAGGAAACACCAGTGCCTTGCAACGGGCATAGTACTCTGCCAACACCGTGTCAGGCTGCCGCCCCATGATGCGCACCGTAGGGCCAGCCATCTGCTGCAACGCCTTTTCCATGGCACCACTGCCAATGACTACCAGCGGCTTACCAAGCTTGTTAAAGGCCTGAACTACTACCTCCGGACGCTTATACGGAGTCAGTTCGCCAGCATATAAATAAAAATCTTCGCGAGGCGCAGTGTGTGTAAAACGCCGTATGTCCACGGGCGGATGTGCCACCCTGCTAGCGCGGCGATACCACTTTTCAATACGTTGCGCCACATAACGAGAATTGGCCACAAAGCGATCCACCCGGGCAGCAGAGGCATAGTCCCACAATCGCATGTAATGCATAACCGGCGCTGCGAGCACACGCCGTATCCGACCACATTGCCCCATGTACTCATTATACATATCCCAGACATAACGCATGGGCGTATGGCAGTAGCACATATGCAATGCCCGTGGAGCCGTAAGCACACCTTTGGCCGGACCGGACTCACTCGAAATAACCAGATCATACTCCTGCAGGTCCAATTGCTCCAACGCCAGCGGCATGAGCGGCAGGTAAAACTGATATCCTCTTGCCGCACCAGGCAAACGGTTTATAAACGATGTATGCACCGTATGCCGGGCAATGACCTCTGACCCCAGGCGTTCCGGCGCATACACATGTGTATAGATATCGGCATGAGGAAAAAGCGTACAAAGCTCCTCCAGCACACGCTCACCGCCACGGCGCCCTGCCAGCCAGTAATGTACTATTGCTGTCTTCACAACATACCTTATAACTTGTGTCTGCAATAGCGTCCAGCGACGCCGCCCATGAATTATATATCACTTTCAGGTCGCCTTCTGCCCTTTTGCAGCAGCAACACGCCACGCAAAGGCGGTGTCCTTCCACCGATACCTAAAAAACAAAAAAGGTCATAAAAAATGCGACATGTATCCATTGAGACCATGCGGGTTGCCCACCGTAGCCGAAAACATCCCCGTATGGCAGAGCCCGAATAATTGGCCCTCCTCAAAGCGTTCAGATCTCGGGGCAGACCGCCATACCTCTTTTTATCCCCTACAGCCACAGTATCACCGACAGGGCTGGGCATGCCGTAACGCCTATTACCCTTGCAGACAGTGGCTGTTGCCCGCACTGCGTGCAGCATGCACAAAGACAGAGCCTTTTTGCAGCCAGACGGCTCCTTTTTTGCTCTCATGCGCCTTTGATAGTATAGAATACCGCCAGCCACAACCGAACCTCATATACCGTAGCAGTTGAATGGCCGCAGGCGGCATGGTAGGCTTTGGGCCAACAGACAATTGGGGATATGTCCGGGTATCCCTCATGTGCCGGGCAACATCCTTACCCCGGCAAAACGGAGCACCTTCATGTACGTCGGCATACACACGGCCAGTTTACCCTTTGTCTTTGCAGAAGCCCATAGGCATATTATTCTGCATGCGGCTCTGTATTCCGCGTTTGCCCGCTCTGCCCAACATATTGAAGCGCTGGGGACTGCGTTGAGTAAGCCAGGCTTTCAAAAGCTACATGCCGTGACCTTGCCCTTTGACCATAAAACCCACTGGAAAGCTGACTTTTTACACGCGCTACGCCCTGACCGTTCACCGGCACAACTGGAGCATGAGTTTAACGAATCACGTGATTTTCTAGTACGACTTGCTGCGCGATATGAGGGCCTGGTAGCATTATACGAAACCCATGCCATACCCTGTGCTCCCATTATCATCGTGGATGATAACATCCTTTTTGGACATTATGCCCACGGCCCCATACCCGCAGCAGAGGGATACTGGTTCAGCCTCACTGCACCAGTGGATACCTTGTTTCAATGGTTGCATGATGGCACCATACCCCCAGACGCTACCCCCACCCAGCGAGCTTCACTTCGCTTTGTAGCTGATTGCGAGTACGCCATGCGTAATGCCAAACGCATTCTCCTGTAGCCCTTGGAAGCGCCACCCCCTGCATAAAAATTTCATAAAAAGTAAAAAAAAACTTGCAATAGCATGACGGTTTGCTTAAGAAAGATTTCTCAACGCCGAGATAGCTCAGTTGGTAGAGCAAGGGACTGAAAATCCCCGTGTCGGGAGTTCAATTCTCTCTCTCGGCACCACGCAAATTAGGCGGTTACAGCAATGTAATCGCCTTTTTCTGTGTAATATAAGCAGGGCAAACCAAGCCTGTATCAAAGAGAGGGACGTCGAATAAAAAAGTATGTTTCCAACGTCTTTTCATGACCACTATCCACAAAGCATCCGAGCCCTCAAACGGTAGTTTTCGAAATAGCCAAAATCATATACCTGCAACCGGGCAAATTTCCGGTTGTGATACCCGCCCCTACACCAAACAGCGCCCTTTAGGGGGCTGCCTGTGTGCCTTATCAACCTGCACGGCCTTAATTTCAGCAAAGCATACTCGTACGACGGCATTACGGCTTTCGCTGCCTGATATCCTTGCAGGCAATGGCGCGTAGAGCCTACTCGGCATGCAAGGCAGCGACTCCCGCCATGGCAGCGGCCACATCGTTTTCCACAGAGCTTCCACTCACCCCCACAGCGCCAATAATCATGCCTTCAGCATTCTTCAGCAGTTCTCCTCCTCCAAAAATAGCCATGCCCCCATCAAGTACTTCTATCCCATATAGCGGGCCATCAGGCTTTGCCAGCCCACTTAAGTCCATGGTAGACATATTCAACGAACGGGCAGTTTTTGCCGTCCACGCTGGCAAGAAACACCCCGTCCATACGTACAAAGCCTTTCAGGTTACCACCGGCATCCACCACTGCTATGTTCATCAAAGTTCCCTGCTCTTCAGCTTTTGCTACTGCCGCCTGCAGCACAACCTGGGCCTGTTCCAAGGTAATATCGCCAGGAAGTACCAACTTGGAAACTTCCGGTCCGGCAGCATGCCCGAGGCTACTCGCCCCCAGCATACACACGACAGCCAATAATGCTACGCGTAGCTTCATCATTTTGTACTCTCCTTTTTGTCTATACAAAGCAAAACCCTAGCCGCAACACGCCCAAAAATAGACTCTGCACGCGAAGTGCCCCATGGTGGAAAACTGACCATGCCCTTGTCGCAGTGGAGCAGCACAGACGAAGCTCTCATCAGCAGAGCTCATCCCCTTAAATTGCACCTGTCGTACGCCATTATGCAATTCATATGAAGAGTAAAAGGCTCAATGCCATCACCGCCATGCCCCCAATGACACCGGCAATGGCAATATGGTGCTCTCCGTATTCTTTTGCTGTGGGCAACAGCTCATCCAACGAGATAAAGACCATAATCCCCGCCACACCAGCGAACAGCATGCCAAAAACCAAATCCGAAAAAAACGGAAGCAATAGCAGGTATCCCACCAAAGCCCCCACTGGCTCCGCAATGCCAGAAAAAAAGGAAAGCTTGAAAGCACGCTTACGGTCTCCGGTGGCATAATAGACCGGAATGGAAACCGCGATGCCCTCAGGAATGTTGTGGATAGCAATGGCAACGGCAATGGCCACACCAAGTTGAGGGTTGGTGAGTCCTGCCGTAAACGTTGCCAGCCCCTCAGGAAAATTATGAATGGCTATGGCAAGGGCAGTAAACAAACCCGTTCTGTATAATTTTTCGGAACGTACAGCGGAACGCCGCTCGTTCATGGCCTCTATTTTTTGTACCTCATGCGGATTTTCCGCAGAAGGTACCAAGGCATCAATACAGGCAATCAGCCCTATACCCCCGAAAAATGCAGCCACCGTGGCCCAGGCACCGGTGACATCTCCCATGGAAGCCACCAAAGCCAGACGCGCTTTGGCCAGAATCTCAACAAACGAAACATACAGCATGACCCCCGCCGAAAACCCCAGGGCCACGGAAAGCAATTTTGTATTTGTCTCCTTGGCAAAAAATGCCAAGGCACTCCCGATGCCGGTGCTGGCTCCGGCGAACAGAGTCAGGCCAAAGGCAAAAAAAAGTTCTTCTCCCGTAAACATCCCCAATACCCCTTAAAAAAATATATCGAGGCAATACGCCGCAGCCCTGCACTCTGCATGCCTCTTCTCTAAAAGATACCATTATCCATTGGCAAGCAGAGACCCTGCTCAGGGGTAATGGCCAACGCCGTAAAGCTTATTCCAATGTCCGGTCATCGGCAAAGCGCCTTGGTTAGCAGTGGCACACGCCCACAAAAAGCACCAGCATATCGTTGGAGGCTGCCACTCGTACGGTATGCCAAAGGGCCACATCCTGTTTACAGTTACAGAGCACACCATTTTACAGCATCACATACCGGACTCCTTACAGATTATCCATTGTGCCAGAGACCGTTCTCCGCGCGTATACAAAAATAGCCGGGGACAAAGCACCCGGCTATTTCTCAAGCAACGCAGGCCGTTGGCAGCCACAATTTCATCCCTTTGGGCGGCATGGCGCCGGCACAATCAAAATAAAAAAACGTTTCAAACATCCACACCCAGCATCGGCTCCAGATGATCCCCTTGCTTATTGCCCCAAAGATGTCGCAAATTCCACACCAAGAGCAGCCCGCGCCATCTCATTTTTCGCCTCTGTTTCGGCAAAAACATAGCCTTGTTCCAGCAGGCCAAGAGTATATTTTTTATTGTAGATAAAAGCCCAGATGATACTGGCAAGTCCCAGAGTTATCATGCTTGCAACAATCACGATCAGCCCAATCACAAGGTTACCTCGAAAAATAGCAGGGATGCCCCCAAAAAAAAGAGTAGTCCAGCTAAAGCCATAGAACCCTGTTCTCAAAACACCCGTCTGAGCATACTTCATCAAAATAGCCTTTGCCACGTATCCACCTGTATACTCTAGTATTTCTCTAGCCATGCATTCTGCAAAATGTGCTATACCACTATGCAACAAACACTGTGGTTGCGTAGATATTTGCAGCAGAATATCGCCAGACCCCCACCACCGCGTGTGCCCCCTGCACATGCCAAGATACCCTGAAAAATACAGAGACCTGCCGCAAAAAAATTGGGTCAGGCAAAAAAAGCGTTTCTCATGCGATGTATGATACGTTCTGAAGCATTGCCGTCCGGCATACTGAAAAGTTGCCCACATAAGGTGCTTCGTTCTTCCTTCCAGTTATCCACATTGGCCTTCAGTATCGTATATAGAGCTGCAAAAAGCTCCGGCTCGTTCCTAACATGTGGTCCAGGGGCCATTGTCTCAAAAGCGTAAAACATTTCACGGTCGCTTGCCAGATACTTTTCCAAGTCATAGGGAAAAAAAATAATAGGTCTACCGGTCAGCAAAAAATCATACGCCACTGAGGAATAATCCGTCAGTAGGCAGTCCGTGTGAGCTAATAAGGGATAGGCATCCGAGTCAGAACGTACCAAATGCACTGTTTTCATGTTCAAAGGCAGATTCATGTCCACATAGGGATGGAACTTTAAAAAAAATGCGATTTTCTGCTTACGCCCAAAAGCTTCCAGCCTGGCAAGATCCAACGCACCATCGACAAATGCGTCTCCTCCGGTATCTCGAAACGTGGGCATATAGAAAACAGTTTTAAACCCTGCCTGCCTGAAACGGGACATGGTCTCATAGGCTGCCGCATCCACCCCCATCAAATCCATGTCGTCCGGCGGACGAAACAGCACGTCATTACGTGGATAGCCCGTCTCCCACATGGCCTCACACTGAAATGCACGGCCAAGCGATGTTCGTGTCACAAACGGCGACGTTGATATTACAACGTCATAGTCCGAATATCCCATGCGCAGCATCTGCTCTTTTTCAGGATTCATATTCACCTGCGAATCTGCCTCTGGCAGACCGATGAGCTTCAGGGGTATCCCATGCCATATCTGCAACGTACGGGCCTTGGCGAGTAGAGAGCGCACAGGCATCTCCATGCGCCACCAAAAATCATCACAAACAAGCACTTTTGCCCTGGAAAGTTGTGCTACAGCCTCATTGGAAGGAAACAGAAGGCATGGCAAGTCAGCCTTGCGCAGTACCCTGTACTCGGCAAAATGATGCGTGAGAAAGACAGAAGAAAAAGGCTGGGCAGTATACAGGCAATGTCGGTATAGGTACTTGGCGTTATCCATGAAACGCCCGCCCACACGCCCCATGAACACGACCAGATCAGTTTTGGGCGTATTCTGTGCCATTGCGGTAAACAGTGTGCTAATATCTGTCGTCATCAAATGCTCCATGTCACCTGCATAGCGCTAGCTGGTCACCCCGTCAGAAAACAGACGCCGTGCCTCATCAAGGTCGCCTTTAAAGTCTACCTCAATACAACGGTATTCAGAAATATCTACGGCTTTATACGGCGTATCATCCACAAGCATCTCCAGGGCCCGCTCAAAGTAGTCCTCTGCATGGCAGGCATCAAGCGCGCTGACCAGACGGGGCAAATCTTGACGCGATACAAGGTTCAACCCCACAGCTTCGCCCTCTGGATGCGCAACATGCTTTGAAATGGCGGTAATCACGCCCTGGCTATTCGTGCGGTATTTTACCTCTTCTTCACCGCAATGCTTACGGTCCACAGCCACAGCACTGCCTCCGGTCTCCATCAGGCGCAGAACAACTTCGGGGTCAAAAACCACATCGCCGTTTGCCCACAAAATATCATCATCCAAGTCTGTAATACCGGCAAGCAGGCTTTTTGAAGTATTTGTGATATAAAAAAGAGGATTATATCGAAAACATACGTGTGGAAACTCTTCCATGAGTAAATTTTTCTTGAACCCCACCACAACGTGCACTTCACGTATGCCGACCTCTCGCAAAATGCGTATTTGGCGTCCCAAAATACACTCGCCCGAGGGCAAACGAGACAACGATTTGGGAAAAGGCTTGCCCAAACGGCTCCCCACTCCGGCTGCAAGTATTACTGCTTTCATGCTATCTACCCTTTACGCTGAAGATTTAGAGTCTGAAAACCAGCCTATGTTGAAAAAGCAAGTTGCATGCCAGATACAAAAAATACCGTCGTGCTGGCTCTGATACAGCCCATACCCCAATGGTAACGGATACCTCACACGCCAAATGCGACAACACCTTTGTCCACAACCTCCCCATCCTGCAATGTATCTGGCGCTTTTCGAGTCAACACACTGGCAACGTTACCGCAAGGCGGATACAAATACAGTTACTTTTTTTGACATGGCATCACTCAAAAGCCCATACTGCGCAGTAACAGCACCCCCTTTCACTTTCGGCATCGTTTTTGCTATAAATAACCCGTAGGCATATTGCTTGCCCACAGGCTATACCCCTTTTTTCCAACATACCATCTAGCAGGATATATATGAAAAAAGCGCTTATCACCGGCATTACCGGCCAGGACGGGGCATATCTTGCCGAATTCTTATTGGATAAAGGATACGAGGTACATGGCATTAAACGCCGCTCCTCACTGTTCAACACAGACAGAATCGATCACCTGTATCAGGACCCACACGAGTCTAAGCGCAGGTTCATACTGCATTACGGTGACCTGACAGACTCCACCAATCTGATCAGGATAATCCAAGAAGTCCAGCCTGATGAAATATACAACCTGGCCGCACAAAGTCATGTGAAAGTTTCTTTTGACTCTCCTGAATACACTGCCAACACTGATGCCTTGGGCACACTGCGTATTCTTGAGGCCATACGCATTCTCAAGCTGGAAGAAAAAACCCGCTTCTATCAGGCATCCACATCTGAACTCTTTGGGCAGGTACAAGAAACACCGCAAAAGGAAACCACTCCCTTTTATCCTCGCTCGCCCTATGCCTGCGCCAAGCTGTATGCTTACTGGATAACCGTCAACTACCGCGAAGCATACGGCATCTATGCCTGCAATGGTATTTTATTCAATCATGAGTCCCCCATACGCGGCGAAACATTTGTCACACGCAAGATCACGCGTGCCCTGACACGTATAGCACTGGGCCTGCAACAAAAAGTCCACCTCGGCAACCTGCACGCCAAACGCGATTGGGGGCACGCCAAAGATTACGTGGAAATGCAGTGGCTCATGCTCCAACAGGATGCTCCAGACGACTTTGTCATTGCGACAGGCAGACAGCACTCCGTACGCGACTTTGTGGCCTTGGCCGCCGCCCAGCTTGGCATCACGCTGGAATGGCATGGAACAGGGGTGGAAGAAAAAGGCGTTGTTTCTGCTGTGGACAAGCTGCACCTTGAACTTTGCCTCAGTGGCCGCTGCCACCCCGACAGCATGCCCCACCCCGGTGATGTCATCGTTACCGTTGATCCACGCTACTTCCGCCCCACTGAAGTGGAAACCCTGCTGGGCGACCCCTCCAAAGCGGCAACCAAACTAGGCTGGACGCCCCACATCAGTTTTGAAGAAATGGTCAAAGAAATGACCCTCGAAGATCTGACCCTTGCCGCCAAAGACAAAATCTGCCTTGAACGCGGCTTCAACATATTCGCGTATAACGATTAATTCACTCTCGTATATGGGCGTACCAACTATGAAACAACAGCAAACCATATATGTTGCCGGTCACAGAGGATTAGTGGGCAGTGCCCTTTGTCGCGCATTGCAAGCCAAAGGCTACACCCGCGTACTCACACGAACCAGCAAAGAACTGGATTTGTGCGACCAACGCGCTGTCAACGCCTTTTTTGCCACAGAAAAACCTGACCATGTTTTGTTGGCTGCGGCAAAAGTTGGTGGTATCCATGCAAACAGCTCCTATCCCGCTGATTTCATACGTGACAACCTGCTCATACAGACAAACATCATTGATGCTGCATACGCCAATGGCTGCCAGAAGCTATTGTTTTTGGGGTCTTCATGCATCTATCCCAGGCTTGCCCCACACCCCATACAGGAAGAGAGCCTGCTCACCGGCCCGCTGGAACTCACCAACCAGTGGTATGCCGTAGCCAAAATCGCCGGCATTAAAATGTGTCAGGCATATCGCAGACAATATGGCTTTGACGCCATTGCCGTTATGCCCACCAACCTGTACGGCCCTGGTGACAATTTTGACCTTGCCACATCCCACGTGGTGCCTGCACTGATGCGTAAAATGCATGAGGCAAAAATCGCACAATCCCATTCCATGAGCGTCTGGGGCAGTGGGACCGCCCGACGCGAATTCATGCATGTGGATGATATGGCGGCTGCCTGCTTGTTTCTTATGCGTCACTATAGTGGCGAAGAGATTGTCAATATTGGTGTCGGAACAGACCTAACCATCAAAGAGCTTGCGACACTCATACAGGATGTAGTGGGTTTTTCTGGAACCCTCACATATGACACAACCATGCCTGACGGCACTCCGCGCAAGCTGCTTGACATTTCACGACTGCAGTCTCTGGGCTGGAAACCACAGATATCCTTGCAGCAGGGACTTTCTGACCTGTATGCTTGGTACCAGAAACATCAGGCAACCATACACGGGCAGACGTTTGTTTCCGACGACGAAAATACGGGGTACGCTCGGAAACCTGTCAGAACCCCTGCAAAGGACACAGGCATATGATCGCCATTTCGCAGTGGTGCACCGACAAGGTCACCGCCAACACCTTCCAGGCCTCTGCCGGTACACAGTGGTATGAACCGACCATTGCCGGAGCATCCACCTTTGGCTCGCAGCTTTTTGACACGCAAACCTATGAGGGAGTACTGGGGCTGTTACGCACACTCCATGCTGACGATTACTCACAGTATCTTCAGGGCTTTATGGAAAAAGGGCTCCGCAGCTTTGGCTCCTCATGGCGCTATGCAGATATTTGTACAGTTCTGTTTGTACTGGCAAGCAATCTCAAGGTTGAATCGTATCTTGAAATCGGCGTCCGCCGCGGCCGCAGCCTCGGCATGGTGCTTGCCCAGCGCCCCGAAGCAGACGCCGTGTGTTTTGACATGTGGGTACAGAGTTATGCAGGCATGGAAAACCCCGGCCCAGATTTTGTCCGACAAGAAATGCTCCGCCTTGGCCATACGGGTACATTGGAATTCATTAACGGAAATTCACATGACACCGTACCGCAGTACCTTACTGCACATCCCACCCGCACTTTTGACCTGATTACCGTGGATGGAGACCACAGTATGGAGGGTGCCCTGCGCGACATGGTCAACGTGCTACCACGCCTGCGTGTGGGCGGAGCGCTTGTTTTTGACGACATTGCCCACCCGCAGCATAGCTACCTCTACGATTTGTGGGAAAAATGTATTGCAGCACAGCCTAATATGACCAGCTTTGAATTCATCGAACTCGGCTACGGCGTCGCCTTTGCCGTACGACGGAGCTGATCCTTGACCAGGCGCACAGTACTTGTCACCGGAGCAACGGGCTTCATAGGCTCACATGTGCTCTGCCGCTTGGCTGCCGATCATGATGTTACAGGAGTAGCCCCCGGACCCGGCACAATAGGCAAACCGGATATACGCATACATCAAATGTCATTGCCCCATCCCGATATGGATACACTATTGGGTGCAATCAAACCCGATGAAATCATTCATTGTGCGGGAAACGCCTCTGTAGGGTACTCCATGGCCCACCCTGATGCAGATTTTCTTTCCGGGCCGCCCGTGGTGTTTCAGATATTTAATGCTGTGCGTATGCACGGCCTGAAAAGTCGTGTCACCCTGATGTCCAGCGCTGCTGTCTATGGCAACCCCGCGTGCATGCCAGTGGCAGAAACTACCCCAACCCAGCCCATTTCACCGTATGGCTGGCACAAACTGATGTCTGAGCATATCGCACAGGAACATGCCGATATTTTTGGTATCCCTTCATATTCACTACGTATTTTCTCCTGCTACGGTCCTGGTTTGCAAAAACAACTCCTGTGGGACGTTGCGCAAAAAATCCACCGCAATGCCTTGGCATTATCCGGCACAGGAAACGAAACACGGGATTTCATCCATGTAACAGACCTAACACGTCTTATTGCTCTGCTTATTGACCGCCCCGCTCTTGAAACGCATACCATCCTGAACGTGGCCGCAGGCAGGCAGACCAGTGTCGGGCAGGTTGCTGACTTGCTCAGAGAACATATGGGATACGCTCCCCATGCTCACTTTGATGGTGTCGTGCGTGCTGGTGATCCGGCACACTGGCGGGCAGATGTCAGCAGACTTGCTGATATTGGATTTACTCCTGCCATAAGCATTCAAAAAGGCGTGGCAGACTATGCCCAGTGGTTCCAGGCCCACGCCATGGGAGAAAATACATGATTCCTCCCTTGCGCGTCGGCATCCTGGCTCAATGGGGTATTGAGGGCTGGAGCGGCGGAGTAAACTACCTCCGGCATATTCTCATGGGTGCAGCGTCACTAGCGCCCAGGATACGCCCCCATATTACACTTTTCATCGAAGCACACCAAATCGCGGCCATCAAAATGTATGAAAGCGTGCTTCCCCTTGCGGATGCTGTTGTAAGTTATGCAGGCCAACGCCTAAATGAAACAACATACCATATCCTTTCTGCGGACACGCTTTTTGCAGACATTGATGTTCTGTATCCGTGCACAGCAGGCTGGACTCCACCAAAACATATCCCGGCTGTATACTGGATTCCAGATTTTCAGCACTGCCAGCTCCCCCATTTTTTTACATCCCAAGAACGCCGTCAACGCGACGCATCCTTCAAATGGATAGCAGAACACGCCCGCCTGCTGGTCTTTAGCAGCAACGCAGCAAAAGCAGACTTTCAGCGTTTTTTCCCCAATCAGGACACGCCGGATTTTGTCATGCCTTTCTGCTCTGTGGGCGAAAAAACGTGGTTCAATAGCGACGCTGATGCCGTACGCGTCCACTATCGTTTACCGGAACGTTATCTTATGTGTTGCAACCAGTTCTGGGCACACAAAGATCATCTGATCCTGCTGCGTGCCCTTGCAGCCCTACGCCGTAAGAGCGTTATGCTGCCACTGGTCTGTACCGGCAGTACAGAAGACTACCGTAACCCCGACTACTTCGCCACGTTGCAACAGGCCGTGGAGCACTTGGACCTCAGTGAGCAGGTCCATATTCTGGGGTTGCTTGACAGAGAGCATCAAATCCAATTGCTGCGACGGGCCGATGCCATTATCCAGCCTTCACTGTTTGAGGGATGGAGCACCGTGGTGGAGGATGCCCGGGCACTGGGCAAAACCATTGTCTATTCTGACATTCCCGTACACCTAGAGCAAAATCCACCGCACGGCTTCCCCTTCAAGGCCGGACAAGCCACAGACCTTGCCCGGGCCATTCAGGATGCGCAAGAGCAGATGCTTCCCACCGCGGGAACCTGCCGTGAGACGCAAGCCCGTGAAGACGGCATGCACAGGCTACTGGCTTTCGGCCTTTCATTTGTTCACATGTGTCGCAAGGCATCCGGAGTATAACAGCCATTTTTTGTACATATGGCCACCAGCCTGGCATGCTGTGCATGAATCTTGCAAACGTTAACATGGAGCCACATTGGACACTTGTGGGACAGCCCTCTATGCCACATGAACCCCTACTGTACAGGATCGCCTCATGCACACCGCCCCCCAGCCCCTTGTTACAGCAATTGTCTCCACTTATGCCTCTGCGGCATTCATGGAAGGTTGCCTGCAAAATCTTGCCTCGCAATCCATTTTCCACAAGATGGAAGTCATTGTCGTGGATGCGGCCTCGCCTGAAGACGAGGGAAGCATCGTGCGTGCCTTTCAAAAAAAATATTCTAATATACGCTACATACGTACCAAAGAGCGTATAGGAATTTATGCCGCATGGAATATCGGAGTACGCGAGGCACACGGAAAATATCTGACCAATGCCAATACAGACGACAGGCGGCACCCCCACTGCACGGAAAAACTCGTACAGAGCCTAGAAAATAACCCCCGCGCAGCGCTTGCCTATTGTGACATTGCCATCACCAATCAGCCGAATGCCCCCTTTGAGCAGGCGCCGGTGACAGGGCATTTTAGATGGCTCGGGCATGACCACCTGAACCTGCTACGGCGCTGTGAGATAGGGCCTATGCCTGTCTGGCGCGCGTCTTTACACGACTCCATAGGGCTGTTTGATGATCGCTATTTTGGTGCAGGGGACTATGAATTTTGGCTCAGAGCTTCAGAAGCACATGCATTTATACACCTGCCTGAAGTGCTTGGGGTATATTTGCAATATGACAACAACCTGGAAACGCGCAACATGCAGCGCAAGCTCAATGAAGAATATCTTATAAAGTCTACTTACATCCAACGATTTCTGGACTCTGGACTTTCACAGCAGCAGGGCAGATCACTACTTGCCGTACACAAAAACGCTGTGACAACACTTGTTGATACGGGTAACGCACAAGAGACCCCCGACAAAATAAACCGCCTGGAACATCACTATTACGCCAGTGCGCTTTTGCTTACGGCCATGGGTCATATCCAAGAGGCCGCAACCATGCTGGAAGACTGGCTCTCCACTCGACCATCCAGAAATATGGCCCATCTACTGCACGCCGTAATACTACGCGATAAGCCCAAACATACGTCCGATGCCTGCGTGACATTTATTGCCACGACCACATATCCGTCTGAATTTTTTGCTAGAACTTTGGACAGTGTCCTTGCCCAGCAGCACCCACACTGGGAGCTGCTCATCCTTGATACCCAGAATACCCTGGGGAGCCTCCCTGCACATACCCGCCCCGCCGATTTGCTGGATAGTGCTGCCCGCATGTATGCCTCGGGAACTCTGGCAGAAGACATTGCCAAGCTTTCTCATCAGCATCTGCGCGTGTTGTGTATGGATGACTTGCCAGACATACACTCAGCGGATGACCTTTTACGGGAGGCACTCGTGCAAGCCCGGGGCAAATACATCTGTATCCTGCCCGCCGGTAATCTGATTGCGCCCCACTATGTGGCCGATGCCACATACGCCCTTGAACACAATGTCGAGGCAGGGTGGGTCAGCCCCAAGACGCTGCTTTTCGGTACAGAGGTTTATACCGCATGGGGTAAGCCGTTTTGCATGGACCAAGCGCTAAAAGCACCACCCGCCGTACGTTCGGCCTTATTCAGAAAACAGGCATGGGAAAAAGCAGGCTCGCCCCCTGTACGCATGAAAGATTTCGAAAACTGGACGCTCTGGATAACCCTTGCCGAGCATGGTTGGAAAGCCATGCATCTTGATACCATGGGCGTTATCAAGACCGTGGGGCATAACGAAAACCTGCACGCAGCGCAGCGTAGTACGGCACGCCTGCTTGTAGCAGAGCACCCATGGTGGTTTGAACATTCCAACGGCAATACTGTGGTCAATACCGCAGCTACAGCTGCGTTTGACGCATCCGCAACCACATCGCAACAGGCTGGGCTGGTCTGCGCCATGCGTGGCAACACCTTGCCCAAAGCCCCGCAAAACGGAAAGCTGCGCCTTGCAGAGTACTACCTGAATAAAAAGAAACCGGAAAAAGCACAGCCCTTACTTAAACAAATACTTGCGGAAATGCCGGACCATGCCGGAGCACACGACCTCATGCAGAAGATGGAACACGGATAACCCCTCAGGAACGATCATATGGACACAATACGCATTCTGACGGCTCCTCCATATTCATATATACCAGAGCATCGCATTCATGCCGCCATTGCCGAAGCACAATCCAGTGCGGGAAAAGGCCTGTTGTGCATAGCCGGGGCAGCTCTTGCGCCGCGTACCACACAGGTACTGGCTAAACTGCCTGCGGTAGCTCCCTGTGTAGTCTTTCTGGCTGACCATGCCGCAAAATACACGGCTACCATGGAAAAAGCACTTCAATATTCCGTGCAACAAATGCCCAATGGTATTACAGTGGTACTTGACGGACGATATGACACGCCTGCGGAACTGGCAGCCTTACTGTCAGATACATTATACCATGCTCCGCAGTATCGGGCAGCCATCACAGGCCCGGCAGGTGATCTGGCAGGCTTCCACCCAGACGACCCTTGTGCCGTATCTCTTGCCATGCTGCATAGCCTGCCACAACCCAAGGCTTTTGCACTACGCAACAATACCCTGCCCAAAGACCGCATACTGGACTTGGCCCTGCAAACCTGTGCTCTTGACTGGCTACTGGTTGAGAGTAGCCTTCAGGGGGCCACAGCAGTGATCTCAGAACCCGCAGCGCTACAAAAAGATGCACGGGCAGGGCGTTATCGCAAAGAGTATGCACAACGCATACTTGATGAAGAGTTCCACGTATTGGAACGCGGCCTTCGCCTTTTTGAAAACCGCAAGCATCAAGCCCTGGTACCGACATCACTCGCGGCCTCCTATGCCCTGCATACCAAAGCAATTATCCGGCTTTTTGATCAGATCAGGCAGGGACAGTCCGTGTCGGCAAAAGCGGTGGATAGCCATGCCTTTGGGCATGCTCTGCTGGCCCTGCTGCATGGTGAAACAGAAAACGCCCGCGCTGTTCTGGAAACCGCACTGTCAGTTATTTCAGAGCGCCCGGCGCTCATACGGCTGTACAAACATATCACGCTACATCATCCGCAAGCCGCTCCTGCTCCATCATCCAGACCCAAAATCAGTGTGGTCATTCCCCTGTTCAACCAAGGGCACTACCTGAAAGATGCTTTACACTCGGTACTCGGGCAAACCTACGGCCACTGGGAAGTCTGTATCATTAACGACGGCTCCACCGATGATTCCCTGCATACTGCACAGGCACTGTTAGAAGCACACGGTGATTCGCGTATCCGCCTGCTGACGCAAGAAAACAGAGGAAAAGGCGCTACGAGAAACCGGGGCGTCCGTGAGACAGACGGTACATACATATGCGTACTGGATGCTGACGATCTCATTGCCGCGGACTACTTTGCTGCGGCCACTGCACTACTGGAAGAGCACCCCGATGCAGGTTGGGTCACCCCTAAAACCCTTGTCTTTGGCAACAACAACCATCTGGCATGGAATGAACCATTCGATCTAGCCAGAAGTATTCTTATGTGCCCCTCGCCATGTTCCTCCCTCATGCGCCGTGAGGCCGTAACACTTGTTGGTCTATACCGTGAAGACTTAACAGACAGAGAAGACGCCGAGCTATGGCTGCGGCTGCTTGAGCATGGTTGGCATTCCATCACCACAAGCCAGCCACTGTTTCTTTACCGCCATGCCTGCCAGCGGCCCGGCACAAAGGATATTTTCAACCTGGCCAGTAAGGAGGAGATCACCTCTCTACACCCTTGGTGGTACTGTCGCAATTTTGACATCACCATGCGTGAAGCTTTTTTCAGAGAGCACGCTGTCTATCGTTTTTCTGAAAAATTCCTTAACTGGGATGCCATCAACACCATGCAGCCTTTTGTGGGCAACAGGAAGGCGTTTGCCACAGCTATGCAAAAACTGCAGGCGCTGTACACCCCTGTGACCAAACCGGCTCGCTGGAAAAGCACACACACAGAAAGTTATCTCGACGCACGACAGGCTCTTTTTGGGGTACGTTCACAAAAATCGCAAGGACACGAGTCAAATCAAGAGAACTAACCGGCCCCTTACCAATATACTTTCTCTTTTTACACCCGCAGGATATACGTTTATCGGTATATTTCATATCTTGCAGATTACAAGCCGGCGTAGCAAAAAAATACATGCATCACCCTACGGGCCACTGGTTTCCAGACTACCAGGCACCTTGATACACGCAGACCAAAGGTAAATGTATCACTCTATGTGCACTGGCACCTGCTTTTATCCGGCAACGACTGTATGATAATCTTGGTTCCATGCATGGCATGGTACATGCATACTGAATCCCATATGTTTTATCTTTCCAAGGGGCTATACCGTGTTCAATAATAAAACCATCCTTATCACGGGCGGAACAGGCTCTTTTGGCCAACAGTGTGTACATATACTTTTGACACGCTGGAAGCCCAAAAAACTGATTATTTTCAGTCGTGACGAAATGAAGCAGTGGGACATGCAGCAAGCATTCCCACGGCACAAGTTCCCTGCCCTGCGTTTTTTTGTGGGTGACGTGCGTGACAAAGAGCGCCTGTACCGAGGTATGCGTGATGTGGATATCCTCATTCATGCCGCCGCGTTGAAAATCGTCCCCACAGCCGAATACAACCCTTTTGAAGCCATCAGAACCAATATCATCGGCACTGAAAATGTTATTTCCACTGCACTGGACTGCGGGGTATCTCGTGCGGTGATGCTCAGCACCGACAAGGCGGTAAGTCCCGCCAACCTGTATGGCGCCACCAAGTTGTGCGCCGAAAAAATGTTTGTTGCCGGTAATGCGTATTCTGGAGAACACGGTACCCGCTTTTGTGCAGTGCGCTATGGCAATGTTGTGGGCAGCCGGGGCAGCGTGGTGCCTCTTTTTCTAAAACAGCGTCAGACTGGTGAGTTGACCATTACCGACTCACGCATGACGCGATTTTGGATTACGTTACGCCAAGGGGTGGAGTTTGTGCTCTCCAGCCTGCAAATGAGTGTGGCCGGTGAAATATTTATCCCCAAGCTGCCCACCATGCGCATTGTTGATCTTGCCCGAGCCATCTGCCCGAAATGCGCCATTCATCACACTGGCATTCGCCCCGGCGAAAAACTGCATGAAAGCATGATTTCTGTTGACGAAGCACGCCACTGCCAAGAGATGCAAGACAGATACGTTATCACCCCGCTTTTTAGTTTTTCCATTCCAGGCAAAACAGACTGGGGCCCCTCCATGCCCGAGGGGTTTGAATACAACTCGGCAGATAATCCATGGCGGTTGGATAATGCAGAGCTTACCCGCATGCTCAAAGAATTTGACCCCAGCTACGAAAACATCCAGGAATAACAGCCTGGAATCAATAACAGGGCCAAAGCATATTCCGTTGTGATGATGGTACCCCATGCAGCATAAACAAAACACACGCCGCAGGTATAATTCCCGGACTCCTGTTTCTGAACTGCGCGCCCATCAACCGGGAAAACACGGCTCTTGCATACCATGAACATTATAGCCCCATGCGGGTAACGGGTATCTTTTATGCTTGACTCTCTTGCGGCCACACCAATCCAATGCGCGGACAGGCCCCTGCACACGCAGGAGCTGCACGAAACCAATGATTTTTACTCTCATGCCGCCATATTGAAACAATATGCCGGGCTGCCCGCAGACTATACTGTTAAAGCTGCTGCTGAGCACTCCATGTTCTGTACAGGTTTTGCATGGCATGTGGACTACAACGCCCCTTTTCCTTCCATACTTACCATGGGCAGCTATCGTTTTGGCACACTACGCTCATTCACAGACAAGTTGCTTTTTTCCGTCGGCCCCATCGGGCAATATGCACCGCTCCTTGCCAGTCCCGACATTGTGGCGAACACCAAAGCCACGTTGGGAAAAACCCTGCTGGTTTTTGTACCCAAGTCCAGCCACCGTGTGGAAGTGGCCTTGGATGCCGCACTCATCATACGCAAGGTAGACAAGGTAAGCACACATTTTGATACCATTCTGTTTTGTTTTGGCTGGAAAGACGTACTTCTTGGCAGAACACAGGCCTTTTCGTCATATGGCACCTGTGTCAGTGCAGGCCACATGTATGCACGCCCTTTTCTTTCCAACCTGCGTACACTTTTTGCTCTGGCGGACATGTCCATGTCTTTTTCACGTGGCTCCCATATTGCCTACAGTATCCTGTTTGATACCCCCCACTATCTACAGCATCATCCCTGGGACGCTGTGGCCCCGGATGCCATAAAAAAAGCAGACCTGCTCCCTGCCTCTGCCACTACAGAAGCGCTGACAAAGGAACACAAAGCATTATTTGGCTCTTTCAGCTTTGATGTCACCACAACACAGCGCGCGTACATGCACCGCGTGGCGGGCATAAAAGACAGGCGTACCCCTCAGGAACTCACCGGTATTCTGCTGTTGGTTGAAGAGGTCTACAGGGTATGGCAAAAAGACAATACGTTTGCCGGTAGGGCCATTGCCGTGACCATGGCAGAGCAGTTGTTGCAGCAAGGCCGCCCGGATCTTGCGCAACTTTTGACAGATACGCTGCAACTCTCTGACTGGTCCGACCCAGATATGGTGACAGCGCTTGGACGAATCGCCGTCACCCGTAAAGACAGACTGGCTGCGGTCAAGGCCGCTCGTAGGCTACTGGAAGTCGCCCCTGAGCGCACAGAGCAGGCACGGGAGCTTATTGCAACCCCATAGCCACATGCCCTGTACACGTAAAAAAGCCCATACCACTGCCATGTACAGCTACGCATTCTTCCATATGAATATCATGTTCTCATCCATCTCTGAAGCACGACGCTCCGAGGTGGTGGAACGTTGTTACACGCCCCTGCTTGATCTTGTGGAGGAAGAAGCCTTTCCCCTCGGCCTGGAAGCCACCGGCTATACCTTGGAAACCATAGCCCATTACAACCCCGCATGGATCAAACGCCTTGCCGGGTTACTTGCACGTGGCTGCTGCGAATTTATCGGCTCTGGCTACGCACAGGCCATAGGACCTTTGTTCCCCGCCCATGTCAACGCCCACAACCTGCGTTTGGGCACCAAGATATACCAGGCCTTATTGGGTATTACACCGCGCCTTGCACTGGTGCACGAACAGGCCTATGCCCCCGGGATTGTACCGCTGTATCTGGATGCAGGGTACTCCGGCATTATCATGGAATGGGAAAACGCTCGGCAGGCACATCCAGAATGGCCGCCCCATATCCAAGATACCCCGCAACGCGTCATGGGGACAGAAGGTAAAAGCATTGATCTGCTCTGGAATCACTCGTTGTCTTTTCAACAATTTCAACGTGTGGTGCATGACGAAATAACCCTTACCGAATATCTTGCCCGGATAAAAGCCGCGTACCCCACTACCAACGCCTTATGTCTTTATGGCAACGATGCAGAGATATTCAACTTTCGTCCTGGACGCTTCATTGCAGAGCCAAAACTGGACTCTCGTTGTGAATGGGAGGCCATACGGACTGTTCTTGCGGCCGTACGCGCACTACCAAAGGTTACCCCCACGCTTCCGTCTTGCGCACTTGCCCAGGCCATGCCGCATGTGCCACACACCCTGGCTCTAGAAAGCGCGGCACAGCCCATCGTGGTAAAAAAACAACCTAAATACAATATCACCCGCTGGGGTGCCACGGGCAGAGATGATATCGGCGCCAATACGTTATGTAGACGGCTGGCTGACTGCTTCGCCCAAAACAATGCAGACAAGTCTGCTTGGAAAGAACTTATATATCTGTGCTCAAGCGACTTCAGGACACATATTGTCCCAGAACGTTGGCAGGCATACCGGGACCGCTTACTGACTCTTTATGGCAGGCACTTCATGGATGACCCCCTCAGACCTGTTCATATTGATCCTCCTGTTAGGACCGCGCATAGAGTGCCCGCAGATGAACGACTGATTTACCTAACTTCCGGGCAAGCAAGCCTCTGTCTGAACCGCAACAGAGGCCTGGCCATAAACAGTTTGCACTTTACCCAAGCAGGGGAAGCACCGCTGGCGGGTACGCTTGCGCATGGATACTACCAGGAAATTACCTTGGGAGCAGACTTTTATTCCGGCCACATGACCTATGAGTTGCCCGGGCACTCCAAAATTACTGATCTTGTACCCGTTGTTCCTCATATCGCAGAAAATGCACACAGTGTCACGGCCAGAGCCACCATTCCCTGTGCTCCTTTGCTCTTACAAAAAACCCTTACCCTGCATAAAGAAACCCCGCGGGTCGATGTGCGCTATCAATTCCATGGCCCCATCCTTCCCGGTAGTTTGCGCCTTGGTTATCTCACCCTGACGCCCACCTCCTTTGACGCCCGAGGTCTACAGTATGCAACCCACAATGGCGGTACCTGTCCCGAGACCCACTTCATGAACGGACAAGACTTTGATCATGGCAGTCCGGTATCCTTTCTTGTTTCAGCCAACTGTGCTGTAGGTATGACAGAAGGTATCATTGAATTCGGCGACGTACATAAAGGCCTTCGCATCTCGCTGCATAAGGACTCCGCAACAGCTCTGTGCCTTGTGACCCACCGGCAAACCGCAGACGGATTTTTTGCACGTATTACCTTTTCTCTGCGTGAACTGGATGACACCTCGCGTACGGATGCCCACGAAAACCCCATTCTTACGTCGCCATGTCTGGGGTTCAGCCTGACACCGTATGTCCGCTAGTGCCGGGCCACCCCCACCAACATGGCCATTCTGGCGGTGCACTTCTGCCCAGAAGAACACCCTACAAACAACGCCCTGTTTCCCACCAACTATGCGCTAACACTCGTCCCATATGGCGCTGCATCAATACGACCTAAGGGGTACGGCGGGGCAATCCCCGCCCCCCCATACGAGGTATTCAGGGCTCTAATACTTGCGAACAAGCAGCCTAATGTTTTAAAAATTGTGGTTGCCGCGTTGATACACTCAACGTTCCCGCATATGCCATGCCTTAATAAAAGGGCTGCCAACACGTATACCCGGAGAACCGTATGCAGACTCCAAATCACTATCCCATGTGCTGCACGATTTTTGCATAAAATCCTCAGCAGGTATCTATAAAAAAAATGTAACGAGGCGGGCAAGACTCACAGTACGCCCCAACGCTTGTCTGTACAACACCTCCTTTTACGGTGGTATACGATTCTTTGCCCTTATTTTGCAGCAGGCTTGGTACAAAAAATTTTCAGAATCGTTTTCCACACAAGCATGGCGCGGCCTTATCAGACTGCCGACCACGGAGCTGACAGCAATAATGACTACCCAAAATATCCCTTATGGCAGACATTTGATCGACGAAAAGGATATTGCCGCTGTAACAGAGGCATTGCGCTCAGAATGGCTGACTTGTGGCCCCCGCGTATATGACTTTGAACAAGCTGTTGCCGCATATTGCGGTACGCAAACCGCAGTGGCGGTCTGCAACGGTACCGCAGCGCTGCACTGTGCCGTTGCAGCCTTTGATGTGGGCCCGGGAGACGAAGTAATCGTTCCTCCGCTTACCTTCTGCGCCACAGCAAACGCGGTTGTCTATCAGGGGGCAACCCCCGTGTTTGCAGATATATCTCCTGAAACGCTGTTGCTCGACCCCAGGGCGGTCGAGGCCTGTATCACCAATAGAACCAAGGGCATCATCGCCGTTGATTACACCGGGCACCCATGTGACTACAGCGCGTTGCGGAGCATTGCCAGCCGCAACAAAATCTTTCTTGTGGCCGATGCCTGCCACTCGTTGGGTGGAAGCTGGCAGGGCTGCCCTGTTGGCACGCTAGCTGATATTACCTGTCTGAGTTTTCACCCTGTTAAACACATCACAACGGGTGAAGGAGGTATGGCGCTTACAGATGATCCCACCCTGGCCCGCCGTATGAGCCTGATGCGTAACCACGGGATAGATAAAGATGTTGCCCAACGAGCGGCCTTGGACACCTGGCAGTATGACATGGTAGACTTGGGACACAACTACCGCATTACAGATATCCAATGCGCCCTTGGCCTAGAGCAGTTAAAAAAACTACCCGCTTGGCTGCAACAGCGGACCAGGATGGCAGAACTGTATACAAAAGCCTTGGCAGACATTCCGGGCATAACACCTTTACAGCAGCTTCCGGAGGCAACGCATGCATGGCACCTATATGTGGTCCGCGTAGATACGCAAAAAACCCCGGGACGCGATGCGGTCATCCACAGGCTGCGAAAAAAAAGGATTCTGGCCAATGTTCACTATATTCCCGTGTATAAGCACTCTTTCTACCGCCGCTTATTGCAGAACACACCACCTTTATGCCCGGTAAGCGACGCCGCATTTGAAGAGATTCTCAGCCTACCCCTGCATGCCGGAATGTGTGAAGCCGATGTCAAACATGTTGTCGCCACCCTACGTCATTGCCTGCAGGAGAAATAACCATGTGCGTACAGTTCATTGCCGAAATTTCAAGTAACCACAACGCAAGCTTAGAGCGATGCCTGCAATTCGTTGATCTGGCAGCGGATATCGGCTGCGATGGCGTCAAATTTCAGCTTTTTAAAATCGCACAACTCTTTGCTCCAGAAATTTTGGCAAGATCCGCAATCCACCGCGCCCGCAAATCTTGGGAACTCCCCGTTCACTTTCTGCCTCCCATTGCTCAACGCAGCAAAGAGCGAGGACTTGCCTTCAGTTGTACGCCGTTTGATTTACAGGCTGTTGCAGAGTTAGCTCCGTATGTCGATTTTTTCAAAATTGCTTCTTACGAACTTACCTGGCCTGCACTCCTGAACGCCTGTGCTAAAACCGGCAAGTCCATTGTCCTGTCTACGGGAATGTCAACCCTTGATGAAGTGGAACAGGCTGCTGCCACCCTACGCAATGCAGGGTGTACCGATCTGACTCTGCTACATTGTGTGTCGCACTATCCTTCTGTGCCGGAACAATCAAACCTTGCCTGTATCCAAACCCTACGCGATACCTGCCAGTGCAAGACAGGCTGGTCTGATCACTCGGTCTCTGCAGGAGTCATCCACCGGGCTGTGCATGCCTTTTCTGCCTCCATGATCGAGTTTCACCTTGATCTTGAGGGTGAAGGCATCGAATATCAGGCTGGACACTGCTGGCTCCCGGAAGCCATGGCACAGGTCATCAAAGATATTCGGGAGGGCCTGTCCGCAACCGGAAACGGAATAAAAAGGTATGCAGACAGCGAAGAACAGGAACGATTCTGGCGGGCAGACCCCAAGGATGGGCTACGTCCATTTCAGAGTATCAGAGCCGATTTTTCCGGATAGGAGTGCGTATGTTCTGCGTTGCGGTTGTGGAAGCTCGCATGGGGTCTACCCGTTTTCCCGGCAAAGTCCTTGCTCCGCTGGCAGGTATGCCCCTTTTGCAGCACATTGGTTTGCGGCTGAACGCTTGTGCGGTGTTGGAAAAGGTTGTTCTTGCAACATCCACACTACCGCCTGACGATATCTTGGCAGAACGTGCTCCTGCGTTGGGATTTGAAGTCATCCGCGGGCCAGAAGATGACTTGCTGGCACGCCACCTTCTTGTACTTGAAAGGTATGCCCCGGATATCATGGTCCGCATAACAGGCGACTGCCCACTTGTGGACCCGGACGTGCTCATACGCCTTGTGAAACTGCTTGAAAGCAGCGGCGCTGACTATGCCACCGTGCGTCCCGGGACACCATGCATACATGAGGGCATTGATCCCTTCCGGGGGGCTCTGTTACGCAGGCTTTCCCGTGCCTGTGACAAAAATCCAGTGGTAAAAGAACATGTTGTGACCTGGCTGAAAAAACACCCGGGCTTCGCGAATATTGCCTACCTTGCCCTGCCCCAACGCGAACAGCTGGCCGGAGTACGCATTAGTGTAGATACGCCTGCTGATCTGGCCTTTCTTGAACAGATATACTCCCGCCTTGGCGTACCAGCAGGCCATGCCGATATCCGCGAAGTGGCAGACCTCCTGCGCACCCACCCCGAGTTACTACGTATGAACAGCCATGTTGTGCAAAAAGCAGCTGGAGCGCATGCCACACGAGTTGTTATACGCTGCTTTAGCCATGCATACGGACCGACGCTGGCCCTGCTTGCCGGAGTACTACGTGATATTCATGGATTCGGTATACGCTTTTCCCTTGACGATCCAGCGGTGGAGCACCCCGATTTTTCGCCTTTTGCATATGTTGAAAACCCCATGGATTTTCAGCCAGATATCATTCTTGATGCAGGACAACAGGGAGACTCTACAGATACTCCCTCAATGCTGCTGACCCTGGCAAACGGCCATATGCACATTCTTCCCGGCCATGATATGTATTTTTCGCCAATCGCGGTCATTACCGATGACACGGGTATCCGAAAGGCTGCTGATACCCTGTCCCACCTCTGCCGGTTCACAGGCCAACCCCAGAGAAACTGAAAAAGTGTGTATACACGCGGCGACCACAAAAATAGCTCTTCGCTTATGGAGCAGCACATGCCACATGACAGACATGAACATGTATACCCTTACCAAAGGCAGCTGGGCAAACATGCTGTCAGCCATCCTACAGCCCAAAAACCAGGCACTAAAGACCCATGGTTCAGTCTGCAATTGACACACGCCCTCCCAAATCCCGAACTATGGCAAGGAGCATCTCATGGCACAAAAAGGTAGCCATGCTACAGATACTTCCCAAGGGCGTTTGCCACAAGATTCTCTCCTGCCGCAGCCCCCTACCCGTCTGGCGCGGAGATGAGAAATCATGGGCCTTACGAGCTATCCCCCAACCTTCATGAATACAAAGTGGAGCCAGTATGCAGATGCCCACCCCCGTTGTCATGTTTCGATGCGATGCCTCGCCCGCGCAAGGACATGGGCATGTCAGCCGCTGCCTATCTATCGCCAATGCACTGCGTACAATGCGCCCTTGGCGTACCATATTCATGCTGGGGTCGCCCCACGCACGAGACAGGATTATACAATATGGCCACGAGGTTATTCTTCCGCCTACCAAAGTAATGCCCGACAACTGGCAAGTGCAAACACTGCAATATATTAATCCGGATATACTTCTGCTGGACGCACCTAAGGGGTTTCCCGAAGAACTGGCAGCCCAGCGTGCCGCAACAGGAGGATTAACCGTGGTGCTTGACGATATCGGCCCGTTGCGCCGCCATGCCCAGGCCGCCTATTATCCCCCGGCTCCAGAAGTGGCTTTGCTGGACTGGACAGGCTGTGCCACGGAAGTCTTCAGCGGATTTGGGTGGATGCCTTTGGGTACGGGCTTTTCCCCCCACCCGCGTAGTGCCCTAAACGATATCCCCAGGCTACTAATCACAATGGGGGGGGCTGACCCTGCAAAACTGACCCTGCGAGCCCTGGAGCTGCTGCATACCGCACCCTTGCGGCATACAGCCTTTTCCATAAAGGTAATCATTGGTCCCTATTTTACGTATACTACAGAGCTACAGGCATATCTTGATACGCTGGATATGGTAGTGGAACACATTGAGTCGCCCTCTGATATGGGAGCCATCATGGCTGCCAGCGACATGGCCATCTGCTCCTTTGGGGTCAGCGCTTACGAATTGGCATGTTGCGGTGTGCCCGCGTCCTACTTCTGCCTTACTCCGCAGCACGATGCCATGGCAAAAGTCTTTGCCCAGCACGGCGCTGCCTTAAATCTTGGGGTCTACCATGCAGTCGACAAGACCGCAGCAGCCCGTGCCATGGCACACCTGCTGTCGTCCCCGAAAAAATTGAAACGCATGAGCACTCGTGCAGCCGAGCTTGTTGACGGCCAAGGCGCGCAACGGATTGCCGGCGACATGATACAACGCATGGAAGCAGGATAAACGTACAGGCCAATAAGAACAACTACCAAGCACCGGAGCTACACAGTATTACGGCAAATGTCCTTAACGAGATATGGGGAGCCAGACGCCTTCCGTGCTGCGAGGCTGGGCAGCATGGGGACGCGTTACAGATAACAGCCCTGACATTTCCCACAGGGAACAAAAGATAAAGGGGCATCGCTTTAAAAGCGCAGGCCTGTCGACCTCTTGAAATGCAGCCTTTGCCTTACCCAGCAAGCGGTTGTGGGGCCCAGCACACCAGGCGCTATTCATGGCGCATGGCATGTAAGCATATCCTTGGTCCGCATCCTGTATTCAGAGGTGGCAAAAAACGGTATTTCAAAGGTACTCTCTGTGTTGCCGCACTCAATGGCTGCATCCCCATTCAGCAGGCGTTATGTGAAAAACAGAATTGTTCCCCTGGTGGGCAGGTATGGTCGTTGATATCAACTATTTCTCATTCAATGCATTACCGTGTATACTTAAATGGAATGGCCTTGGAATAGCCGCAGTAGATAATGTAGCCCCAGCCCGCTACCAGAATAAGTGGCCCCATAAATATCCTAAACAGTTATTAATGCCATATAGCCCTGCTTTCCACCGTAACTTCTTTACAGGAGGCCGTACGTGATCCCTCTTGAATCTTTGACTCCGGCAAAAGTAAAAGCGTTGCCACAGGACGAGCTCCCGTCTTTGGCAGATGCCATCAGAGGTTTTCTGCTCGACAACATCTCCCAAACAGGCGGGCATATTGGTGCCAATCTGGGAACAGTGGAGCTGACCATTGCGCTACACTATGTATTTGACTCTCCCACCGATGCCATACTCTGGGACACCGGACACCAAGGCTATGCCCACAAAATTATTACAGGGCGAGCTGCCATGTTTCCCTCGTTGAACACATACGGCGGCATGAATCGCTTTGTCTCCTGCCATGAAAGCGAACACGATGTCATGGAAGCCTCCCATGCCGGAACCTCGCTATCCATGGCCCTGGGTATGGCTCTTGCACGGCGTATGCATGGACATCCTGGCTGGACCATTCCCATCATCGGTGATGGCGCGCTTTGTGAAGGGCTGGCCCTGGAAGCTTTGAACCACATCGCGGTGGAGCCGGACATAAAAACAGCCTTGGTCGTACATGATAACGGGTACGCTATCAGCCCGGGCTTTGGGGCATTGCACAACTATCTGCAAAGCCGCCCTCTGGGCACCACAACGCCCGATACGCTGTTTACAGCACTTGATTACAAGGCCCTGGGCCCGGTAGACGGGCATGACGTACACGCGCTGATCGACGCGTTCAACCGCGTACGCCAAGAAGAG
The DNA here is from genome assembly GCA_964593925.1 of uncultured Desulfovibrionaceae bacterium. Taxonomy (GTDB): domain Bacteria; phylum Desulfobacterota; class Desulfovibrionia; order Desulfovibrionales; family Desulfovibrionaceae; genus Oleidesulfovibrio. The sequence continues at coordinate 49,271 of CAZQKM010000011.1, forward strand.
CAAACCATGCTTGTGCACGTAAAAACAAAAAAAGGGTACGGCTACCCCTTGGCAGATGCCCACCCTGTCAAAATGCATTTTTCTTTTCCTTTTGACCTAGAAACAGGAGCGCTTAAAGAGCCACAGGCAGGGAGATGTTATCAGGATGTTGCTGCCGAAGTTGTGGGTGAGGCCATGGACACAGACAGCAGCGTTGTGGCGATTACTCCATCAACGCTGTATGCCACAGGCCTTACCCCCGTGTTCTTGCGCCATCCTGCAAGATGCTTTGACCCGGGCATGGAAGAACAGCATGCCATGACCATGGCCGCAGGAATTGCCAAAGCAGGTGGCAAGCCCGTGGTATTTTACCAGTCGACTTTCATGCAAAGGGCGTTTGACCAACTTTTTCATGATATCTGCTTTGCCGACCTGCCAGTGTTGCTGCTGGCTGTACGGTCCGGATTTGCGGGGTATGACAACCCCACACACCATGGTATTTATGATCTTTCTTACCTGCAATGTCTGCCCAATCTGCGCATCTTGTATCCCAAAGATGCCTTTGAACTACGGGCCATGGTGCAAAACCAGCTCTGCGCCCTTACAGGTCCGGTTCTTATTCTGATGCCATATGGCCCCCTGGAAGAATGGGATGCCGCTGTACTCTCGCAACCCGCAGCACAACTGCTTGCGCCGGAAACCCTGCTGTCAGGGCAAGATGTGTTGCTCCTGGCCGTGGGCAACACATGCGCAACAGCCCAAAAAGCCGTCGAGCTCTTGCGGACCAAGGGAGTAGAGGCAGGGCTTATTAACATCCGCCAGATAAAGCCCCTGGATGAAAAAAACCTTCTCCCCATGCTTTCATCATATACGCGCATCGTCACCATTGAAGAAGGTGTACTCAGCGGAGGGTTCGGTGCGGCCATTGCCTGCCTGTTACAGGACCGCCAGCTTGCCTCCCCGCTGCTGCGTATCGGGCTGCCCTGCGCTTTCATAGAACCGGGTTCCAGCCAGGAGCTTTGCCATACATACGGGCTTACTGCACAGGGCATTGCTGAACAAATCATGCAAAGGTGGACAGATTTATGAGTAGATTGGCACAAAAATCAGCTGTTATTACAGGCTCTTCAAGAGGTATAGGCAAAGCCCTTGCCTTGGCATTTGCCCAAGAAAAAGCCCGCATCGTCGTGACCTATCAGTCTGCTCGCGAAGAAGCAGAAGCAACCGCACAAAAAATTCAAGCCATAGGCGGCACATGCATTGTCAGCCAACTTGACGTCAGAAGCAGAGAGTCTGTGCGGGCATGCTTCGAAAAAACAGTTCGTCAGTTTGGCTCCATTGATATCCTAGTCAACAATGCCGGTATCAACCGTCGTGGCCTGTTTGAAGAAGCCACAGACGAAGACTGGGACCAAGTCATGGAAGTCAACCTCAAGGGACCGTTCATCTGCTCTCAAGAAGTATTCCCGTACATGAAACGGCAAGGCGGTGGTCGAATCCTCAATATTTCCTCTGTGGCAGGGCAATACCATGGCCCCAAAACAGTTCATTATGCCGTATCAAAAGCCGGCTTGAACAGTCTGACTAAAGTTGTGGCACGGTATGGAGCTCCACATAACATCTTGGTAAACGCTGTGGCTCCCGGACTGGTACCTACTGACCAGACTCAGGATGAAGTCAATTCACAAGCGGGCAAGGCCGTCATTGGCATGACCCTGCTCAAACGTCCCTGCACCATGGAAGACATCACCAGCGCCTGTCTGCTCTTGGTGGAAGACGCACAGCAATATATCACCGGCCAAGTGCTTAGCGTAAGCGGAGGAGCCTACCTTGGATAACCCAGCCTCGCAAAAACCCACAGTACTGCTGCTAGGCGCAAGCCAGGATCAGACCTTTGCCATCCGTACGGCGGCAGATATGGGTATCAGGACTCTGGTCGTGGATTATAACCCGGACTCACCCGGATTTGCCTTGGCAGATGAGTATGCGGTTGTTTCAACACGTGATATTCCAGCCCTCAAAACTCTGTGCGACGACTCCAAAAAACGAGGCCATGACATCCATGGTGTTTTGGTCATGGGTAGTGATATTCCTTCTGTGGTAGCAGAACTGGCGGCTTACTTGGGCACCCCGGCCATCAGTCTGGAATGCGCCCGCTTGTGCAGCCACAAGTTATTAATGAAACAACGGCTCGCTGCATGTGGTATACCTGTGCCCCGATTTGCAGAAGTACATGACCTTGCTCACCTTCAACTGTTACTTGAGCAATACGGGCCACGTGCCATCATTAAACCGGTTGATCGCTCTGGTGCACGGGGAGTTTTTCAAATTACCCCCGAAGCACCACTGGCAACACTGTTGGATGCCTCGCGTAAAGAGTCCGTCTCCGGTCAGGTAATACTTGAAGAATTGTTAGAAGGCCCTCAGCTGAGTACCGAGAGCATCGTATGGCAAGGCAAGGCGTATACTGTGGGCTACGCTGACCGTAACTACGAAATGATGGAACGCCTGAGCCCCCGGATAATAGAAAATGGGGGTATAGTTCCAAGCACTCTCACACACGAGGTGCAAGATGCAGTGGCTGTTCTGGTAGAGCGTGCCGCCCAGGCTTTAGGCATAGAAAATGGTGTAGCCAAGGGTGATATCGTCATCACAAAAGAAGGGCCAAAGCTCATTGAAATGGCAGCCCGACTTTCCGGCGGAGATTTTTCAGAAAGCCTCATCCCCTTGGGCTATGGCGTGAACATAGTGGCCCAAGCCCTGCGTATTGCTATGGGGTATGCCCCTGACCTTGAAGCATTGGCGCCTAAAGCCCGCCTCTGGGTTGCAAACAGATACTTCTTTCCCCCTCCAGGAAGGCTGCGCGCAATACAAGGCGTAGAAACTCTTGACGGCATACCATGGCTACATAAACTACAATTCTGGAAACAGCCGGGCGACCTCCTCCCAGCCATAACCTGCCATGCGGACAGGCTGGGGGTATTTCTTGTTTCTGCTCCTGACCAAATGCTTTTGCAACAACGCATCCGCCACGTGTATGAGACCATTACCATCGTAACCGAATAAAAAAAACGCCCACAAACCACCCGAAGCACCTCAACCACACGGTTTTCCATGGGGCATATGCAGGTGCGCGATACCCGCATCTGCCACCTCCCAGCAGGGGCAGATGGAGCCTCGCCACCCTTGACGCGACAACGTTGTTTGCTTACCGATAGGTTTATTAACCCTCTGCCCTTTGGATATACGGAGCAGCCATGAGTGACCAAAACCTGACGCATAGAGAGCTTTCCACCATGGTGGGAGTTTCGGAAACAACCATTAAAAGTTATCGAAAAAAGTTTCCGGGCTGCATACCTGTGGCAAGCAAAGGCAAACCCATCCGCTTTACTTCCGAAGCAGGAATGGTGTGTACTCGAATCCGGGATATGTTTCTGCTGGGTATGTCCGTAGAAGAAGTCAGAAATAGGCTTGCCCAAGAATTTACATGGATCAAGGCATCTGCCACAAAACCCAAAGAGGATGAGAAGCAACAGACGGCTGTGGGGGCTCCTTGCCCGGATGCCGGGCGCAACCTTGCCAGCCCAATCAGCAACCTCGCCAAGTCCATGGTACTCTTGACCCAGCAGCAAACAGCAATGCTCAAGCGGCTGTCTGCCATGGAAAGCATGCTGCACCAGGCAGGCCTTGGCAAACCAGAAGAACATACGCCTGTGGAAGCTACCTTGGGGCCGGCGTGGGAAACCCGATTTGAACGTATGCAACAGGCCATGGAAGCCATTGTGGATACTGTTTCACAACTCCATGATATGCTGCACAATGATGTAGATACTTTCCGGGCACACAATGCAAGGCAGACCGTCCTGGCAAACCGGACAGATCCTCCTCGCGCTTTGCTCTCATTGCCGCTGGTGTTTCAGTCTTCCCGCGGAGAGCTCGTTAATATTGCAGGTAAAATGCGGGGCCGCTTCAGCGCCAATGACTTGAAAGCCCTTCTGGCCATGGTCTTCTATCCACCAGATCGCTACAGCCATCAGTGGGAGCAAGACAGTGCAGGGACAGGCTGGTGGCTGCTGCTGACGCAACAGGAAAGCACAACACCACGCGACTTTGCCCTGTATATCGAAGAAGCTGCCACGCCCAAAGGGGATACCGTGGGCCTGCTGACACGCTTGGCTATTAATGGAGAAATGCAGCACCCCGTGGAACTGTCCCAGTTTATCAGTGCCTTACAGGACCAACCCCGAGACTGACGTCTGACCATGCAATAGCCGTATGCTAGCAAAGCCTGTGCAGGGGCATGGGTTTGACATCCTTGCCAAGGCTAGAGAGGGCACCCCAGGCTCTCTCTGCGGCAAGCTGAAAGCCTCTGCTTTGTAACGGTAGCATTGCTCTACCGCTAAAAAAGTGCACAACTGCCTACCGCGCGCGCCTACTTTGGAAAGGTTACGGTAAATGTGGTACCCTGGCCTGGTTCACTGGTGCAAACAATTGTGCCATGTAAATGCTGTATGACAAGATTATAGACGATATGCAGGCCAAGCCCTATCCCACCCTGTTTCTTGCGTGTGGAAAAAAATGGCTCAAACACTTTGTCGCGTACTTCTTTGTCCATGCCCTTGCCATTGTCCGTAATAGCCAAAATTACATTCTCGCCCTCTTCATGGGTATCTATGGTGACCGTTCCGTGCTCCATGCCGTCAAAGCCGTGAATAAGCGCATTACTCACAAGATTGGTGACAATCTGCATGATGACCCCAGGATCACAATAAATAAAAATATCCTCTTGCCCGGTGATGCTGACTGTATGCGTGGTATGCCGCCAACTGGAACGCAGACTCAAGAGCACTTCTTCCAGGTAGTTCCGCAGATAAAATGTACGCTGCTGCTCCTCTCCTTGATCAACAGCAACCTGCTTGACACTCTGGATCAACTCTCCCGAACGACGCAAATTCACCAACGCCGCACGGGTGGAATCCTTTGCCAACTCCAAAAACTCCTTGAGATCCGAGCGCTTCATTATGTTGTCAGTATACTGCTTTTCAAGCAAAAGGAGCTTTTCTTCCAAAAAGCCGACACTGGCCATGCACAGGTTCAACGGAGTACCTACCTCATGTGCCACGCCAGCCAGCAAGCCACCCAAGGAAGCCATTTTTTCCGCCTCAATCAATTGCGCCTGTGCGGCCTCAAGTGTATCAAATGAGGCCTGCAATTCAGCCGTTCTGGCTCGGACCCGTTCTTCCAGCTTGCGATTGAGCCTCCTCAACTTTTTTAAAGCTTTCTGGCGTCCGGTGTCATCCTGCCCAACGAGCAGAAGCCCCATAAATGCTCCCTGCTCATCAAACAGTGCCTGGCCTGCCCACGAAACCCATGCGGCCTGGCCATTACGACGCAGAACCTGGTATATCCTGTTGCGGGGAACATAAGACTCTCTGGTGGGCCTGAGTATGAGCCGGGCAAGCTGTTGAGGATTTAAAATATCTTTGGAAATAAGTGTCTCACTTACATACCTGCCCACAAGCTCTTCAGCCGTCCAACCAAAAAATTTTAACCCGTACTCATTCATGAAAGCTACTCGCCCATCAGCAGTCATCTGCATAATAATACTACGGGCATACTGCACAAGCTGGCGATATCGCTCTTCTGTAAGGGCAAGATCTTTTTGCATACCCTTCTGGCGAATGGTGTGGATACGCTCCAGTACAACCATTAAGAGCAGTAAGAAAAGTGTGACTCCTGCAAGCCATATGGTAAAGTAATAGCGCTCATAAAACGTGGGCTGCTTATTGATGACTTTACACCCCTCCGGCAGATCATCGGGGTTGAGATTATACTGCCTGAGTTTTTCCCAGTCGAATAAGAACTGCGGCGCATTGCTATGTTGGATAGGCAAGGAGTCGGCAGGAGCCCCAGCCAAAATCTGTAACGCCAACAAAGCAGCCTGCTCGCCATGGGTATACCCGTTGGTCACCTCCCCACCTACAGCACCGTGCCCCACGTAAAAGTCAAACAAGGTGTACACCGGCACAGGACTATCTTTTGTCAGAAATGCGCCTATCTTTTCATATGTGTAATATCTACCGTCTCTGTCAGAAAAGTAGACCCCCAGCAACACGGCCTGATGTGGCTGCAATTCAGCGATTTGCTTATGCAAATCTTCCAAAGGCAGGTCTTCATTCCACGAAAAATGCACCCTATCCTCAAAGACCTCAAGCTCCTTACTCATGAATTCGGCCCACGAGCGGCCTGTCTTCAGATAGTCATTGATGACAAAAACTTCACGAACCTGCGGCTGCAAAGCCAGCATGGCTTCCACAGTACCCACAGGAGAATGCCCCCCCAATACTCCGGTATGGTTACTGATCCCACTTGTAACTACGGCTTTGATGTCATTAACGCCGCAAAAGACAATGGGCACTCCGGGCCACAGGGCAGGACGTTTTTTCCAGGCAAAGGCCACGGCATTGTCATCCGAAGCAATGATGGCTGAAAAATCTATCCCTGCATATTTTTTGGCCAGCATGGCTTGCAATGCGTCATAGTACTCTTGGGAGTTCACTCGCTTGGTATCCATATTTTCAATATGGACTATGAGCTTTGGTTCGGAAGCCTCAAGCACCTCCTCCACAGCTCGTGTGATCTCAGCAACCCAAGACATATTCTGGTTATATGAGTTAAGCAGCAACACGTGCCGGGGCATCAGCTCTGCCACAGCAACAGGTGTGGGGGCAAAAATAGCCACCCCCAAAAACGCCACCACATGAACCATGAGGATCATGATCCTGGGCAGACGCGTTATGAAATGTTGCAAGGCATGCAAGCAGTATGGCATTATAAATATACTTTTTTGCTTTATTATTAATATTCCATACCAGAATCGTCAATTCTACAAATCCACCAACTTAACCGCACAAGTGTAAAGGCCACAAATCATGGACCACAGTTGATGCACCCGGGCTACTTAGCGCGCAATCATGGCACGCAGGATATCTGCACAGCCCTCTGCACTGTGGCTCATTGCATATAGTGCATCCACAAAATGGATAAGCTGATAAATATCTTTAAACTCCAGACTAGAGCTATACATATTTGATACTATACGGTTTTTTTCACGAAACACTTCGCGCTGCTGCACCCGGATAGCACGGTATGTATTTTTGGTAGCCAGTCTGTCCAGCTTGCCGTCACCATGCAGCAAACCTACAGTAGCTTCCAATGCAGGGCGTAATAAGCCTATGGCAGTGGAAACCTTGTACAAGAAAAAAATCAGTTCTTTCTGAAACTCTTCTGCAATGGGCATACGACGCATACCCAGCCAGTTAAGTGCTTCCTGCCCCGCGTTAAGAATATTGTCCTGGCTACGAGTATAATTGATAAATAGTGTTTTATCTACAGCCATAAAAAGTGCACGCGGCAGATGGTTAAGAATATTGCGTTTGATTTTGTCAGCATGGTCCTCAACTTCATCCACCTCACGCATCAACATACTAAACTCCTTACAGGAGCCGCCTGTGATGTAACACTCCATGGATTCTTCAATAAGCCCCATGCCCTTGGCTATCTGCTCATAGTGTTCAATAAGCCCCTGCATAGGAGAATGCTCATGGCGCACAAGTCCAAAAAAAGGCATTTTGATTTTCATATATTGTCTCCGCTCATTTGTGTCTTATAAAAAAGTCCACCTGAGAATTTGAAAAATAATAATACTGCTAATCGCGGCAATGGGCACAGTAAGCACCCAGTAAAGCACTATTTTATACAGAACTCGAAAATCGACAGCAGCAAACCCTCTGGCCAAGCCCACGCCCACTATGGAGCCCACAGCAGCGTGTGTAGACGAAACCGGCATACCAAGGTTGGAAGCCATGAGCACAGTAGTGGCCGCGCCAAACTCCACAGAAAACCCTCGGGTATTCGTCAATTTCGTTATCTTATGCCCCACGGTACCCATAACTTTATGTCCCAGCAGGGCCACCCCTAGGGCAATGCCCAGCCCGCCCAGAACCAACAACCAGATCGGAACTTCAACCGAAGCTGTCAATGTACGCTCGCGCGCAATAAGATAGATGGCGGCCACGGGCCCTACAGCGTTGGCCACATCGTTGGCCCCCTGGGACACTGCCACGTAGCACGCTGTACCAACCTGCAAGCGACGGAACATGTCCTCCACTGCCTCTGGGCCTTCTGCATCCTTGGGTACGATACGCGCAAACAGCATTCGAAAGCCGAGCCAAATCACTACGGTAAGTATGGCAGTCAGTAACAGCGCCATGGACCAGTGGAGATCCATATCCTTACCTACAGGTGTTTTGTAAAAAAACGAAAGCATGACCAAGTCAGCCGTGAGTGCCACCCAAAAGGGTGCCCAGAAACGAGCTTTTTCGATAATACGTGTTCTGTACAGGATAAATCGGCGGATATGCGAAAAAACGAGAAAAGCAATAATCGCACCAAAAAGGGGCGAGATCACCCACGAAAGCGTTACAAAGCCCATGCTGCCCCAGTTTATGACCTCTGGGCCGCCGGCCACAAAGCCAAAGCCCAAAATAGACCCCACAATAGAGTGAGTAGAGGACACGGGCAAAGCAGTGAGCGTTGCCACCAAAACCCACAGCGCAGCAGAAAGCAGGGCCGCAAACATACCGATCATCATAATACGGGGATCTGTGATCATATCTGCATTGATAATGCCTTTACTAATGGTTTTGGTGACATGTGCGCCAAGAAAAACAGCCCCCACAAAGTTAAGCACACCGGCAATCAGGACAGCCTGTTTAACGGTAATGGCCTTGGAGCCCACTGGGGAAGCCATGGAGTTGGCAACGTCATTGGCCCCCAGATTAAAGGCCATCATAAACCCTGCACCCACAGAAAAAACAAGAAAAATCGTATATATATCCATGAATCCTAACTCGCGAGGCAAGGTATTGCCATGCAGAAAAACAGATCTGCGACTACAGCCGCAAAAAAGGCCTACAACTACGCCGCGCACTGCCGCGCTGCCACAGGCTACTTCTTTTGGTCCACTACTGGGAAAAGAAAATATTGTCAAAAAACTCTGCCTAGCCTACCAGCAAGGAGACCATGATACTCCGATAGACAGCCATACCATTTTAACACCTGTGAGTACCTTGCAGCATGAAACTCTACTCCATACGAAACAGGCTGCTCTTGGGCAGCATGGCGCTGTTGCTTTTTACCATTTTTCCTCCACTACTCTACACGAGTAGTACACTACGCGATGACGCTCTCATGGAATCGCACAAGCAAGCCCGCAAAAATCTCGATATCGCCATGTGGCTCCTGAAAGAACAGACGCCTTTCGAAAATATGCAGGCCATGGACATATGGATGACCCGCCTTGCCCAGCATGCGGGAGTGCGTCTTACATATATTGAAAAGGGCGCTGTTATCGCGGACTCCGATGTACCATATACTCAACTGGCCACACTGGACGACCATAGAAACAGGCCTGAAGTGATTGCCGCCTTTAGCCGGAAAGAAGGAAAAGAAACCAGATACAGCACGACACTGGGCAAAAATCTGATCTACTTGGCTCGCCCGATGTTTCTGCCAGAGCACGGGCTCAACGGGGTGCTACGTATTGCCATACCAGAATCCGCAGTAAGTGGACGCCTGTCTGAACTAAAAAAAAAGCTGCTGGGTGCTTTTCTGCCTGCGCTTCTTGCCGGACTGATCTTAAGCTATTATACCACACGTCCACTTGTCCGGTCCATCAAAGCCCTCGCCACAGCAGCACAAGCCATGGGCCAGGGGGACTACAACCGTCGCATCCATGACTGCCCTGGCTCAGAGTTACGCCCACTGGTAGATGCCCTCAATGACATGGCAACCGGCATTCGAAAACAAATGACAACCCTGACTGAGCAAAAAGCCAGGTTGGAAGCCATACTGGATGGTATTACAGATGGCGTAATGGTCCTGGATGAAAAAGGGCATATCCAGTCAATGAACACAGCCCTGACCAGCATGCTGCCACAGCTGGCGAAAATGGAGGGGGCGACCCTACTTGAGGCCACCATGCTGCCCGATGTGCACAAAACCATGGGGGCCATGTTACGCGAGGACAACTTGAAAAGCGCTGGCACCTTGGGTACGGGCAAACATACCCATATTGCGCAAATGGAAAACGGTACATGGATGGAAATAACGTTGACCTCGTTTACCGACCCTGCCGGCACACGAAAAGTCATATTGTTATTTCATGATATCAGCGAACGAGAGCAACTGGAAGTCGTACGCCGCGATTTTGTGGCCAATGTATCACATGAGCTTAAAACACCACTGACCAGCATCAAAGGATATGCCGAGTTGCTGCTTGACTCTTTCTCAAAAGATCCCGCCCAAGCCAATACGTTTCTACATATCATATTAAAAAACGCCAACCATATGAGCAAAATGGTCAATAGCCTACTGGCGTTGGCGCGCTCACAGCACCAGCACCAAAAAAGAGCCATGAGCAGTGTGAATATGGCAGACGTAATACGCCAGGTCGTCCAAGAGGTCTCCCCACATGCAGAGAGCGAGAGCATTAGCATTGCTATGGAGTTACCGAATGCACCACTGCCGGTTACAGGTGACCCAGACGCCCTTGCAGATATCTTACGCAACCTGCTGGATAATGCCATAAAATATAGCCAGCAAAACTCGACTGTTGTAGTGAGCGGAAGCACAGCCCGCGGGCAGGTTACGCTATGCGTCAGAGACACGGGGCCGGGTATCCCACAGGCCGCCCAAGGGCGAATATTCGAACGTTTTTACCGGCTTGACCGTAAAGGCGACATACATAAAAATGGCTCGGCAGGGCTGGGGCTTGCCATTTGCCGTCGCATCGTAAAAAGTCACGGCGGAACAATATGGGTTGAAAGCCCCACCTCCCCCACAAAAAACGGAGCTGCATTTTTTGTGGAACTTGCCGTAGCACCGTAATCGCATCACCACTTTGTCGCCAGCCCCCCCCGGCAAAATATCTCGGGGGGCTGACATACTATCTACTAGGCAATCCAGTCGTCATCATCCTCTATGGGCGTAAAGCCTCGCCGCATGGTATTTTCCGTAACAACTCGCGGCTCCATAAACTGAATCAGATAGTCGGGGCCGCCAGTCTTGGAGCCTACCCCGGATAACTTGAAGCCGCCAAAGGCCTGCCGCTCGACCAACGCGCCAGTGCACCCTTTGTTTAGGTACAAGTTGCCCACACGGAACTCCCGGCGAGCCTTCTCAAGGTGTTCCGGGCTACGAGAAAATACCCCACCTGTCAGCGCAAAATGCGTCCCATTGGCTATTTCCAGTGCATTTTCAAAGCTGGAGGCACGCATGACAGCCAGCACAGGACCAAAAATTTCTTCCTGTGCGATGCGGTGCTCAGGTCTGATATCCGCAACCACTGTGAGCGGTACATAGCACCCTGTGGCAGGAATATCCTCACGCAGTACCAATATGCTGCCTTCCTGCTTTGCAAGCTCAATGTATTCATTGACATTTGTCTGTAATGACGCATCTGCAAGGGGCCCCATATAGTACAAAGCATCTTCTGCCGGACCAATTTTCACATCATTGCATGCCGCCACCAAGCGTTTGACAAAACGGTCATAGATGGAATCCACCACAATGACTCGTGAGCAAGCAGAGCACTTTTGCCCCTGAAAACCAAATGCAGAATACACAACTTGGAGCACGGCCTCATCAAGGTCTGCATCATCATCAATAATTACAGCATTTTTGCCGCCCATTTCTGCCAACACCCGCTTACAGTGCTGCTGACCAGGCTGCACCTTTGCCGCCTTTTCCTGAATGCGAAGCCCCACCTCCATGGACCCGGTAAAACAGATCATACTCACTTTGGGATGCTCCACCAGGTAATCACCCATGATAGAGCTGCGGCCGGGGCAATAATTAAATACACCAGGGGGCAAACCTGCCTCTCGAAAGACCTCCGTCAGGTTATATCCAATACGAGAAGCAATACCTGAAGGCTTGTAGAGTACCGAATTGCCGGTAACAATGGCTGCTGAAGCCATGCCGATGGAAATAGCAAAAGGGAAATTCCATGGTGAAATAACCGCAGTTATCCCCTTGGGCTGGTAAAATAGGTGGTTATGCTCACCAGGAGCACGCCCCATGCGGCGTGGCTTGTCCAGGCGCAACATCTCGCGGGCGTAATATTCCATAAAGTCAATGCCTTCACCTACATCGTGATAGGCTTGACCCCACTGCTTGCCCACTTCAAGAATCTGCCATGCCGAAAGCTCAAACGCATTTTTGCGTGCTACTTCTGCGGCCTTGAACAAATAATTGGCGCGGTCTTCTGCCGAAACATCACGCCACAAGTAAAACGCACGCTCTGCTGCGGCAATGGCGCTGTCTATTTCACCAATACCAGCCTGGCAGACATCTGCCAGCTTTTCTTCGGGGGCGGCAGGGTTGGTTGTGGAAATAAAATCCTCTGTAACTACCTCCTTGCCATCAATATACAATGGAATAACACCACCAGACTTCTCTCTGATCGCAGCAATCGCACGCGGGAAAGCGGCACGTTGCTCGGCAATGGTAAAGTCTACCATGGCGTCATTGCGAAAAGTCGACATGCCTTTGGTTTCAGTGGGGGCTGCGGGAGTGACACGCACAGCCGACTCGCGTGCCAGAGTCTGCTCCGGGTTTTCAAGCAGTCGCGCCATATCGGCGCCATCTGCAAAACTCTGGCGCAAAAAAGATTCGTTGGCCGTATTTTCAAGTAACCGCCGCACAAGATAGGCCATACCAGGAATAAGTTCGCCATATGGGCAGTAAAGCCGAACCCTACCCGCTACATTCAGCAGACCTTTGCGCACGGGCTCGGCCATGCCATAGAGCACCTGGAACTCGTATCTGTCTTCAGGCACACCCAGGTCGCGTGCCAGCTCCATGGTTGCAGAAATTGAGCGGATATTATGGGAACCGCAGGCATAGTAACAGATATCATGATTTTCCAGAATAGTGTGGGTCATGCGTTCAAAACACATATCTGACTCGGACTTGTTTACCCATACGGGAACATCCCAGCCATTTTGCTTGGCCAGCACAGTTTCTGCATCCCAATACGCGCCCTTTACCAAGCGTACAGCAATGGGCAGATTTTCTGTACGCGCCCACTGCAACAGTCCGGCAAGGTCCTCTTCTGACTGACGCAGGTATGCCTGCAACACGATGGAAAGATGCGGGTAGTCGCGAAACTCAGGCGCGCTACGCAGGCACCGATAAAGTTCAAGCGTTATGTCTTTGTACTTCAGCGATTCCATATCAATACACAAAAAACCATTCATTCCAATGACTTTTCTGTATATCGGTACAAGGCGTTCCAAGATGCCCTGCACAGAATCTTCCATGGCCACAGGCTTGGCCTGTGAGTATAATGCCGAAGGCTTCACAGATACATTGACTTTCGGGCTGCTGCCCCAGTCCATATTTCTATCGGCTCCCCCCCCCTTGAGCACCGGCCACCCGGCATACTCTCCGGCCAGCACTTCAAGCACTTCAAGATACCCATCACGATATGCGTCTGCCTCGTCCTCGCTGACCGTGGCCTCTCCCAAAAGGTCCACCGTAAACGCAAAGCCATCTTTACGCAGCTTGGAGATGGACTTAATGGCTTCTTTGGCATTTTGGCCAATGATGAACTGTCGTCCCATGCCTTCAATATTGGTACGGATGGTCTTTTCCATCAATATAGCCGTCAGCTTGCCGCCGATACCCGCTTTGCCTGCGCCCCACTTTAAAACAGCGGGCACATCGTTGTTTTCTGCGGCAAAATATTCACGAATATGACGTGAAAGTGACTCTGAAGTGCTAAGATACGGAAAGACGTCGACGAATCGAAAAAGCTGCACCTTGAAATCATCGTTTTTCATGGCCCAGTCCATGACCTTTCCGGTCCACCAGCCCTTGTTGAAAATGGATGGTGCTTCGCCACTGATACTGGCAAAAAATTCTTTGCCCCGTGAAACGATCCTTTCGTCAAGCATGCTTTCCATGCATCCCTCCTTGGCGGCAAGCTATAAGTATGGGGTCGGCGGATGTTCGCCACTATGGCAACAGGCAATACATTCTTCAGGTCAATATAATTCTACGTTCTTGCACAAGGCAAGGCAAGCCCAAGCCAGGCAGAGGTATGGCAACAGAATCATCCCCGCAGTGAACCGCGAAAATCCTCCCACCCGGTTATGCCCATTTCCTGCACCAGCTGGCGCAGTTCCTCCACCAGTCGAAACGCACAGTCCGGCCGGATAAAGTTTGCCGTACCAACCTGCACGGCATGTGCACCCACCAAAATAAATTCCAGAATATCTTCTGCCGTGGTTACACCGCCAATGCCTATCACAGGTATGCTGACAGCGCGGGCAACCTGCCATACACAGCGCAAGGCCACCGGCTTGATCGCCGGTCCGGACAGGCCACCGATGGTATTTGCCAGCAATGGCTTGCGGCTATGGATATTCACTCCCATACCACTTAGAGTATTAATACAGGCCAGCATATCTGCACCACTGGCCTCGACGGCACGGGCAATCTCTGTAATGTCTGTAACATTTGGCGATAGCTTGACAATGACCGGTTTGGCTCCGGCACGGCGTTTTACAGCATCAGTCACGCGAGCGGCCTGCCGTGGATCCTGTCCAAATAATACACCGCCTTCATTTACATTAGGGCATGAGATGTTGACCTCAATGGCGGCAATGCCTTTTTCCGCGGCCAACATGCCGGTAAGCTCGGCAAACTCATCCGGGTCACAAGCATACAAGTTGGCAATGACAGGAGTCTCCTGCCACGGCAGCCTGGGTAACTGCTCTGAGATAAAATGCTCTGCACCGGAATTCTGTAACCCCACAGCATTGAGCATACCGCAAGGAGTTTCCGCAATACGCGGCATAGGGTTGCCCGCACGGGCTTGCAGGGACAACCCCTTGACCACAATACCACCCAATGTCTTCAAATCACCATACGGGGCAAACTCCACCCCATAACCAAATGTGCCTGATGCAGTCATAACGGGATTTTTTAACATCAGCCCGTGCTGACTGCCGGGCATGGCCACGTGCAAGTCCACAGTCCACTCCTAGGGTTTGCTCAAATCCACCTGGTCAGCCCAAAATACGGGCCCATTATTACAAACTTGCGCTTTGCCTGCCTGCCTTTCATGCAAGCGATGGTTCTCCGTGGTACTGGTGACACAGCCAAGGCACCCTCCCACACCGCATGCCATACGGGTCTCCAGGGATAGCTGGCAGCGAGCCCGATACTTGAGGGCATACGTCTGAACAGTCTGCAAAAAAGGCGTTGGGCCACATGCCAACACAAGCCCCCCCTGCTCGGCATTTTCCTGGATGCGTGCCTCCATACATGCAACAAAACGCTGCCGGTCTTCGGGGGAACGTTCGTGAAAACTCTCTGCAACTATTTTTTCACCAATATTTTCAAAAGGATAACAACCAACGGGCATCCTATGGCCAAAGTCCATACATACATTCCAGGCCTTGGGATGGGCGTGAACATAGCCGACAAAAGGTGCAATACCAATGCCGCCTGCCAATAGCAGAGTTGGCGTTTCTGGCTCAACAGCAAAGCTATTGCCAAGGGGGCCCCATACCATAACCGCATCACCCGCCTTGAGCTCTGTCAGCCTGCGGGTGCCTCTCCCCACAGTCTGAAAAAACACAACCAATCCGCTTCCACTAACATGGCAAATGGAAAAAGGGCGCGCCCACAGCATATCCAAACCCCATCCCCGCGGACGAAGCATGACAAACTGCCCGGGACTCCAACCTGGCCAGCGCGGAGTTTCCAGACGTAATGCATAAAACTGCCCCTGGCTCGCAGTCTGCCCAAAGGGCACGATATCCAGCACCGTAAGCTCGGTGCACTGCTGTTCACTGTCGTACATTATCCTATTCCTTAAAAAACAATACATTAGTGCAGCATGCCGGGCGTAAAAGCAACACCGGTTTTTATATAGAATAGGCTTGCAGCCCGCCAATGGCAAGCTGCAAGCCACAGTGCCAAAACACGCGGGTCGGAATATTCCTGTTGCATCCGCCTGCGTCTATGGTTAGATGCAAGAACCACACACAGACCATGCCGCGGAAAAACGCCACGGGCGTTGGCCTTGCACCTTAATCGTAACGGAAGCATTTCTCATGAAGCATATGCCTGAAATACTCGCCCCTGCCGGAGATATACAATCTTTTTTAGCTGCCCTAGCCGCGGGAGCCGACGCGGTATACGTCGGCATGAAACATTTTTCTGCCCGCATGCAAGCAGACAACTTTTCCATCAAAGAGCTTGCCCGCATGGCAGAGCTGGCAAGGCGCGAAAACCGCAAACTCTATATTGCGGTTAATGCCATGCTCAAGCCCGGTGATGAAGACGCTGCAGGACGCCTATTGATGCGCCTGACGCGTAACGTGCAACCCCATGCTCTGATCATGCAAGACCTTGGCATTATGGAACTGGCACAGCAGGCAGGCTTTAAGGGTGAAATACATCTATCAACACTAGCTAACATAACACACCCCACGGCACTTCCCTTTGTGCGTGCCATGGGGGTTGACCGTGTCATTCTGCCGCGCGAGCTAAACATAGATGAGGTGCGGCAATGCAACGCGGCCTGCCCTGAGGGTCTTTCTCTTGAATTGTTTGTCCATGGGGCTTTGTGCTATTGCGTTTCAGGGCGTTGTTACTGGTCAAGCTATATGGGAGGCAAGTCGGGGCTCCGTGGCCGCTGCGTGCAGCCCTGTCGTCGTATATACACGCAAAAAAAACGCCAAGGAAGATATTTTTCATGCCTTGATCTTTCACTTGATGTACTGGTGCGTAACCTGCTGGATATGCAACATCTGGCATCATGGAAAATAGAGGGCCGCAAGAAAGGCCCGCACTACGTTTTTCACACCGTTACAGCATACCGCATGTTGCGGGATACTCCCGGCGACCCCGCAGTACGCAAGCAGGCAGAAGATTTTCTCCGCCAAGCGCTAAGCAGACCCACCACCCACGCCGGTTTTTTGCCGCAACGGAAGCACGCTGTAACAGCCCCTAATGAACCCACAAGTTCCGGTTTGCTTGCAGGCAAGCTGGCACGCGATAAAAAAAGTATCCTGCAATGCAAGCCCCGGTTTGAATTGCAGGCACATGATTTTCTGCGTGTGGGGTTTGAAGACGATCCCTGGCACCGCACGGTACGCGTGACCAAGCGGGTGCCCAAGGGCGGAACCTACACGCTGCCCCCTGTTAAAGGCCGTCAACCCGCGGCAGGAACCCCCGTGTTTCTCATTGATCGCCGAGAAAAAGGCCTTGTAGACCTTCTGCGCCTGTGGGACACAAAGCTCTCCGCCATACCCGCACGCAAAGAGGGTCCTGTAACGTTTACCCCCGCCATGCCCGTCGCCAGAAAAGAACACGGCAAAGGTTTTACCGTGCTGCTGCACAGCAGTATTCCCAAAGGCAAGCGTACAGAACGTGGGGGCGGCCTAGTGGACGGCCTGTGGCTATCGCCTCGGGGAGCTTCGATATCACGCACTTTGGTCTCGCGCTATTCCTGGTGGCTGCCCCCGGTCATCTGGCCGGACGAAGAATCCCAGTGGCAACACCTGATCAAGCAAGTGCTGCGTAACGGCGCACGCCACTTTGTTCTGGGAGCGCCATGGCAGCTTGCGTTATTTCCCGATGATGCCGCAATAGTGCCCATCGCCGGGCCATTTTGTAATGTGGCAAATCCTGCTGCACTGACAACACTGGACCGGATGGGCTTTCGAGGGGTCATTGTCAGCCCAGAGCTTGCAGCACAGGACATTCTGGCCTTGCCGGCCACAACTCCTCTGCCCTTGGGGATTATTCTTTCTGGGTTCTGGCCCATGGGTATTACGCGCAATCCCTTGCAGCCTGTCAAGCAGGGAGAAGTTCTTTACAGTCCGAAAAACGAACCTTTCTGGGCTCGCCGTTACGGACAGAACACATGGATTTTTCCAGGATGGCCGCTGGATATCACTGCATACCAAGAGGCACTAAAAGCAGCAGGCTACACCATATTTGTCCACTTGAAAGAGGTACCGCCACGCGGTGTACCCGAGCCCACACGCACCAGTACCTTTAACTGGGACCTGACCTTGCTGTAGGCCACCCTGTTGCGGGAAGCGTACAGCCGCTCCCAGCAGTCATATACAGGCACGCACAGGGCATACCCGGCTATATCCGATCAGCCGCCTACTGCGCCATGCTGCTGGTACTTTGGGCAGAACGCCCAAGGGTGTCTTTCATTTCGGCAAGATATTCTTTCACGCGGTCTGATTGCTTCCACTCCGCAAACATCTCCTGCCATGTGCAAAAATCCATAACAGCGCTGTCCAGCTGTTCCTCATGGGACTGTACCCATATATTGAACAATTGCATCTCAAGCTGAAAGGTCGAACTATCAAACACCTGGCCAGCAAGTGTGTCATGCATGGTACGGCCAGCAATGTCCGAGGCAACAAATGTGCACACCGCGTTGCGAGAGGATTCCGGCGTGATCTCCCTGTTGTTCAACAGGTCCAGCATGCCGGCAACCTGGGAATATTTTTCATGTATGCGTTCACTGGCCTGCTCTGGAACGCGAATACACAACATTCCATCCTGCTCTTCATGGATGAAGTAAAAGCGAAGCCAATTTTCAAACATCATGACTTCAATGATCTGTGCCAGTGCTGCACTGAATGCCGTAGACATGGCTGCTCCTTGCTGTTGCCGGTATCAAAGTATGCGGCAATATGGACACTATAACATACGCTGACGCTGTTATGCATGGAGCAGCCTTTACGCATTAGATGCTGCACTATGCATGCAAAAACCATCTATACCGCGCACATGGCGCCCAAATAAAAATCAGCGTGTGTATACCGCACCGTTGGCCGCAGAAGACACAAACCTGCTATAGCGCCGCAATAGAGGAGAGCGTATTTCTTTTACCAACGGCGTAAAATGCTCGCGACGTTTTTCAAGCTCGGCATCGTCTACCAACAAGTCCAATCGTCGCTCCGGGATGTTGATTTCTATATGGTCCCCTTCCTGCACAAGACCAATGGGACCACCCTCTGCAGCCTCAGGAGAAACGTGCCCAATGGCTGCCCCACGAGTACCCCCGGAAAAACGACCATCAGTGATCAATGCTACGTCTGCGCCAAGACCTATACCAGCAATGGCTGCAGTGGGGGAAAGCATCTCTCGCATTCCCGGCCCGCCCTTTGGTCCTTCATAACGGATGATGACCGCGTCTCCTTTTTCAATCTGCCCGGCCATGATGGCTTTAAAGGCACTTTCTTCAGAGTCAAATACACGAGCCCGAGCTGTACGCCGCATCATCTCCGGGGCCACTGCGGACTGCTTGACCACGGCCCCTTGCGGGGCGAGGGAGCCGTACAACACCGCAATACCCCCTTGCGGCGAGTATGGTTCTTGCGCAGGACGAATAACGCTGCTGTCAGATACAGCTGGGCCAAGGGTCTCCAAGTTTTCGCCCACAGTCCTGCCTGTAACAGTCAAGGCATCACGATGGATACGCCCAATGCCATCAAGCTCGGCCATAACAGCAGGAATGCCGCCTGCACGGTGCAGGTCCTGAATATGCTGTGGCCCGGCAGGTGAAAGCTTGCATAAATTGGGTGTCTGCCGGCTGCCCTTGTCAAAAACATGCAGGGTAAGATCAAGGCCTGCTTCGGCAAATATTGCGGGCAAATGGAGCACAGTGTTTGTGGAACATCCCAGTGCCATATCAGCTGCCACGGCATTATCCACTGCTTTTTCCGTAACAATATCACGGGGGGTAATATTACGCTCAAGCAGGTCCATGACGCGCATACCCGCATGCTTGGCAAGACGAATTCGTGCTGCGGAGGTTGCAGGGGTGGTTCCATTGCCGGGCAAAGCAAGGCCAATGGTTTCCGAAAGGCAATTCATGGAGTTGGCAGTAAACATACCCGCACATGAACCGCAACCAGGGCAGGCTGTTTCAGCAAGGTGTTCCAGTTCCTCTTCGCTCATGGCCCCTTGGCGTACCTTACCAACGCCTTCAAATACAGTTATCAGGTCAGAAGCATCCCCGCGCGTATCCCCCGCTGCCATGGGCCCACCGCTGACCAGTATGGAAGGTATGTTCAAACGCAGCATGGCCATGAGCATGCCCGGTACGGATTTGTCACAGTTAGGAATAAACACAAGCGCATCAAACGGGTGTGCCATGGCCATAATCTCAATGGAGTCAGCAATGATTTCACGACTGGGCAGCGAAAATCGCATACCCTCATGATTCATGGCCAGCCCATCGCAAACAGCAATGGCAGGAAAAGCCATGGGGGTACCCCCTGCAGAGCGCACACCGGCCTTGACGGCCTCAGCAATTGTATTCAGATGAATATGGCCCGGCACTATTTCATTGGCAGCGTTGACAATGCCCACCAGAGGCCGACACATTTCTTCCCGCGTAAGCCCCAAGGCATATAGCAATGAACGATGAGGGGCTTTTTCCAACCCATGGGTCATTTTTTTACTTCTCATGATATTCCTTGTCTGGTTAGGTGGTCGCGTGCCCCGGCATACGTCCCTTGAAGGGGCTTATGCAACCCTTGCCTGAAGCATACGGTCAGCGCTTTATGGCAACCCAGCTGCTCAACACTCCCATGACCGCAGGTATGATTGCCAGCAAGGCAAGATATTCCAGAGGTAAAAACAGCAAAGACATATTAAAGGGCGGGACTATGAAGACCTGCTTGACCTGCAGCCAGGTAATCCACAGCAAAATACAAGACAGCCCCCCCCCCAGCAACCCTTGTAAACCGCCGGTAACAAGCAGGGGGAGTCGTATATACCAGCAACGCGCCCCCACAAGACGCATTATTTCGATCTCAGTTTCACGACTGACAAGGGACAGCTTTATGGTATTGCCCACCACAAGGGAAAGTACAAGCCCCAAAAATCCAATGACGGGCCACATGACATTGCTTCTGAACACGCGCCATGCACGGGCAAGATCGTCACGCATGGGAGTAGAGCCCACCCGCTGCACGCCAGGAAGTGTAGATAGGTACTGCAAGGTCTCCTTGCGCCAGTATTTCACATCTTGAGGGCCTGGGGTAAAGGTCAGTATGGCCGTGGGAGGCAGCGGGCTGGCCTTTTGCCACGAGGCATCAATGTCCACAAGGCGCTTCCCCGTAAAAGCGAGGCTCTTCTCAAGTGTCTTCAAAGCTTCTTCAGGCGTATATGTACGCATATCCGCAAGCCATGGCAGATGCGAAAAATCTTTCCATTGCGCACGCACGGTGTCCATATCCGTGCCAGTGTGCCAGTAG
>CAZQKM010000012.1:0-698 GCA_964593925.1 uncultured Desulfovibrionaceae bacterium
CATGGGCAGGATAGTAGCTTAACTCTGTGTCCACAACTTTGTAGCAGGATCACACTGTGTTGCTTTTGGAAGGAGCTACCTTAGTTGTCTAATGCCTGGACGATACGCTGGCGAGCGAGGTCAAAAGGCAACATTTTACCCCGCCAGAGAGAAAACTGCTCCACCCCTTGCGCCAGAAACATGGATAACCCTTCAATAATTTGCCGTTCAGCAGAGCGGGCATGGCGTAAAAAAGGGGTATGTAATGGATTATACACGAGGTCATAGGCCACGGCGTGGCGTGGCGTTCGGGAAACAAAAAAATCTGTGTCCACAGGCGAATCTTGGGCATATTTTCCGACCATACCCAGCGGAGTAGCGTTGATAATCAAGTCAGCAGAGACAGTATGACGCTCTTCCCATGGCATGACGTGCGCGTTGAAGCGTCCGCCCAGCTCAAGAGCCCTTTCTCGGCTACGGGCACAAACCGTCACAAGCGGTACTGCCAGCGCCTCTAGGGCTGTGAGCACTGCGCTGGCAGCCCCCCCAGCCCCCAACAGCAACGCATGGGCAAAACGCCCCCTAAAAGGCAGCAAAGGGTACATAAAACCCGCAATATCCGTATTGTCTCCCACAAGAACATCATGCCTGCGATACACGGTATTCACAGCCCCAGCAGAACAGGCCTGCGAGGTCAATGTATCCAGCAGTGGAATGAT
>CAZQKM010000012.1:708-60333 GCA_964593925.1 uncultured Desulfovibrionaceae bacterium
CGGGAGAGTCCGCACACAATGCATGAAGTCCGGCAGAGTCTCTGGCGTAACAGGAAAGGCCATGTACGCAGCATCTTCTCCTAGTAGCTCAAAGCCCCAATTATGCAGCAGCGGACTCATGGAATGGACCAGTGGGTAGCCGATGATACCATAAAGCGCGCGGGGAATACGGGGAGAAGGCATGGGTGATCCTTTTCAGGCGTGCGGACAGGCTGCGGTTGCACCCTCAGATGACTTTATTCAGAGCATACTCAATAATACCTTCGGCACCAGCTTCTTTCAACTGGGGAATGAGGTCGCGCACAACACTTTCGTCAACCATAATTTCAACGGCTGCCCATTGGTTGTCGCGCAGACTTGATACTGTGGGCGAGTTGAGGCAGGGCAGTTTATCCAGCACATTCTCCAACTTGCCTGCAGGCACGTTCATTTTAAGCCCCACGAGTGACTCTGCGCGCAAAGCCCCTTGCAACAGCAAAGTAAGTTGTTCGATTTTCTGGCGTTTTTGCGGATCGTTCCATGCAGCTTTATTGGCAATAAGTACGGTATTCGTCTGTAATACCTCGGCAATAACGCGCAAACCGTGGGCCTTGATGGTAGTACCGGTCTCTGTAACTTCCACAATGGCATCAGCGAGTCCTTCAACAACCTTGGCTTCTGTCGCACCCCACGAGTAAAAAACATGGACCGGGATACCCGCATCTGCAAAGTAGCGCTTGGTAACACCCAGCAACTCTGTGGCAATACGCTTTCCTGCCAGCTCCTCAGGGCGCTGATACGGAGAATCGCCAGACACAGCCAACACCCAACGCGCAGGGCGGTTAGATGTCTTGGAGTAAATAAGATCATCTACTACCACCACATCTGCCCCTTGTTCCAAGAGCCAGTCCTTGCCAGTCAACCCTATATCTAGGATACCTTCCTCTATATATGTAGGAATTTCCTGCACACGGCACAGACGTGCGGTGAGCTCCGAGTCATTGACTTCTGGAAAATAATTTCTGTGGTGCTGCCGGATTTTCCAACCGGACTTTGCAAACAGGTTGATAGTGGCCTGCTCCAGTGAACCTTTGGGAAGACCTAGCTTTAAATTCAGTTTATTGAAAGACATCAGGTGTATATCTCCTTGGAGTCAAAAATCATGGGTACACAGGTAGATACCGCACCCTGCTGCCATTGACGAAAAAAGCAGCTTCTATATCCCTTGTGACAAGCCGCGCCACCATTTTGTTCTACAAGCAATAAAATGGTATCACTGTCGCAATCAAGGCGCACAGCCTTGATTGCCTGGGTGTGCCCTGATGTAGCCCCTTTATGCCACAAGGCTCTACGGCTACGGCTGAAGTAATGGGCCTGGCCGGTTTCGAGAGTTTTATCCCAGGCCTCCTTATTCATCCAGGCCAACATCAGCACTTCTCCTGACAGGGCGTCCTGAGCAATGGCAGGCACAAGCCCACCCATCTTGTCAAAGTCAGGCGTAAAATCAGAAACAACCATACTCATCCCGTGCAGTCCTTTGCTTGCTATGTTGCAGTCAGGTTTCTGTTCCGTATGCGGTACGGTTGCGTATACCCCAGCTACAAAGCCGGGCCTTGGGCAACACCGCCTAGTGCGGCATGCAACATACCGTTTTCATACCCAGTGGGCAAGCCAACGCGGTATAATTACGGCGTTAGTGTGTCCAGGTGCACAGCCGCAAGATGCTCAATTTCTTCTGTAAGTGCCAACGCCCCACGCAAATCAGACGCCCAGCAAACCAGACCATGGCGCTGCATATGGATAGCGTCATGCTGCTGCGCAGCCTCTCCCGCTGCATCAGCCAGTAGCTGTGTACCCGGCGCATGGGCAGGAATATGGCCCAAACGCATATGAAACTGGTCAGATTCATATATGGGTAGACACAACAGAGTATCCACAGCAACACGCACGCCAAGGGACAGTAATTTTGGCGGATGCGTATGTATAATGGCCTGTGCAGCGGGCTGGGCCTGATATATGGCACAATGCATGGGGGTTTCAGAAGAAGGAGTCCCACCGGACAAACGCGCGCCGGTATCTATATCCACCAAGGCAACTTCCCAAGGTTGGATATCGTTTTTGACAGAGCCGGTGCAGGTTACAAGGCATACATGCTCACCAATGCGCATACTGACATTGCCATTAAACCCTGAAAGCAGTCCTCGCTGCCATGCCGCACGGCATATACGCCGTACTATGGCACTTTTCCGCATGGGAATAGCTGGCTCTGTTCCATGAGAGCCAAAGGAGCGTTGTGTTGCATTGGTTTTAATATCAACCACGGGGGTACCGTCCAGCGCCTCAAGAGGCGCCACGCGCAGACGCGTACCGCACACCTCAAGCAGTTGCACATCGTGCATGCCAATGGGATTGGGACGCGCCGGAGAGCGAGTGTTGAACACTCCCCGTTTGGGGCGAGTGATATTACCCCGCGGATGCACGACAAGCACGTTCCTGTTCGCCTTATGCAGCCATAAAAGCACTGTCATCCATTGGCCCACCTGCATACCTTCCAATGCCGGGAGATATCGTTCATCTAGGTCGATCCATGCATGGGGTGCTCCTTCGTCACCGTATTTGGGGCAGGAAGCAAGATCTGTAAGCGATGAGCGAACAACCCCAATGGTGCGCAGCCTGGCCGTCATACAAATCCCCCTGTAAAGAAAAATCAGCCGATAAAATGGTCAAAACCCTGTACGGTTGCGGGTGCATTATTCACGGTAATTATCCCATTATCACGGGTTGTGCCCATGATGAGGAGTGAGGTAGGG
Organism: uncultured Desulfovibrionaceae bacterium; assembly: GCA_964593925.1. Lineage (GTDB taxonomy): Bacteria > Desulfobacterota > Desulfovibrionia > Desulfovibrionales > Desulfovibrionaceae > Oleidesulfovibrio. The sequence goes on from CAZQKM010000012.1 coordinate 3,498, forward strand.
TCCTCGGCAAAGGCATGGGTCAGGGCAGGCACAGCCTCGGGGGCGCATGTACCAAGCAAGGCATAGTCCTCGCCACCGCAAAACGCGTGCATGGCAGGGGCAACATGATGTGCGTGCGCCCAACGGAGTACCTCGGGATGCAGGCTTGCTTCCGGTAGTATAAAAGATGCTCCTGTTGTCCCATTACCCGCTGCAAGCAGGCGTGGCAGATCACGGGCAAGCCCGTCTGAAAGATCCATAGCTGTTATACGGGCTGTGGGCATTGCCTGCTGCAAAACTGCAAGCCGCTGACCGGCTTGCACAAGCGGTATGGGGCGCAAATGTGCCCGCACCGCGTGTGGGTATGATTTGGCCGCCTTACGACCGACAGACTCCAGGGCCAGCAGGCCTGTGCGCGCAAGGCCAACGTGACCGATCAAAAATATGGCATCGCCCACACGACAGTCGGATCGACACAAAAAAGGAGCCCCATTGTGGGGGGCACCCCACACACTGACGCATACCCCCAATGTCGCAGCGCGACTTATGTCGCCACCGGTCAGAGGTATGCTATATCTATCTGCCAGGGCGGCCATGGCTTGGAACAGTTCCTCCCAGAATACTTCACCCAATAATGCTTCTGGCAAAGAAGCAGGAATCATAAGCCCCAGGCTGAAGCCCAAGGGACGAGCGCCCGCCGCGGCGATATCACTAATGTTTACGGCCAGCGCTTTATGTCCAATATCAGCAGGAGAAAAATAGTTTAGCCGAAAATGTGCATCTTCCATGAACAAATCCGTGCTCAACACCATACGCGGCGGGCAGGCAAGCTCACAGCAATCATCCCCTCTACCGCGCAGCATGTGAGGATGGTCGTTGGGAAAATATCTGCCAATGCAGGCAAGCAGTGCGTCTTCTGACTGAATAACGTTCATGGTAGTCCCTATTCAGGGTATGGTTGCATAGCTAAAGCACTGTCGACAGGAGCAGTCCCGCAGGGTTTCTGGAAACTCCGACAGCAATCCTTGTTTTTAGCGACATGGAAAAAACTGTACAAATTTATTCTAGGGTAAGATACTGCGCCATAATCACCTTAAGGCCAAATCCGGAAAAATTCACCCGATACTTATCTGGAGGTAGGTGCTGGATAATCTTTCCCCGGCCAAAAATTTTGTGCGTGCAGTACCCGGTGGCAGTTTTTTCTACACCCGCTGCCGCATGTGGACCAGGTTGCCCCGCTGATCGTGCAGGCTCGTCCGTTACTGAGGCAGAAGAGATGCGACGGCGTGTCAATGTACCGGTAAAACCTTCACGCCAATCTTCATACAGGTCAGAGGGCAGATCACGGACAAAAGGACTGGGATTGACCGGAGTATTACCGCCGCCACTCCGGTCATAGATAGTGGCAGGAGCAAAAAGTCCCAGGTACTCTCGAGCGCGGGTACAGGCCACATACATGAGACGCCGCTCTTCTTCAAAATCTTCTGCCTTGTTCATGGCATGACGCGAGGGAAAGCGCTCTTCCACCAAGTCAATGAGCAAGACGGCACTCCACTCCAATCCTTTGGCCGAGTGGATGGTAGACAATGTCACTGTATCTGTACCAACGTTTTTATCCGTGGCAGGATCTTCAAGGCACAAGTCAGAGAGCATCATGTCCACATCGGTATATGTGGCTGCAATTTGCACAAGCTGCTCCAAACCATGTCGACGGCGGGGGTAGTCATCAGGATAGACCTGTTCCAGCCTCGGTTGATAGTGCTCCATGACCTCGGCAGTCACGGCTGCAGGAGACAACTCCTGTGCCCGCAGCCGCTCAAGCAGCTGTACATCTTCCTGCAGGGCAGGAAACCGGGCACACACCTTGTGCAGTGAGGCTGTATCCGCTTTCTGCGCGGCATCGTACAGCTTGAGGCAAGTCTTTGCGCCAATACCCTTGACCAACGAAGCCATGCGCTGAAAAGCAGGCAAATCAAGCGGATTCACAACAAGCCGAATGTAGGCAAGCACATCTTTGATATGAGCCGCATCAGAATAGCGAATACCACCATATTTTTTAAATGGAATACCCAATTTTCCCAGTTGCATTTCTACATGGTATGATTGGTATCCCGCACGAAAGAGTACCGCAATATCGCCGGGCGCATAGGTATGCAACAGATCTGTAATGGTGGCCGTCACCATGGCTGCCTGTGTCAGGTCAGAGAGCGGGCGCAGCACACGCGGCATATCGCCGCCTTCGCGGCGTGTGAACAGCTTTTTATGAAACGCCTGTGGTGCATTATCCAAAATGGCATTGGTCAGGTTCAACACTGGCTGTACAGAGCGATAGTTTTCTTCCAGCTTGATAATTTTGGTGCCGGGAAACATGTCAGGAAACGTAAGGATGTTCTGCACATTTGCTCCGCGGAATGCATAAATGGATTGTGCATCATCCCCCACGGCCATGACATTCCCATGCTCACCGCCCAACAAACGGACAAGCCGAGCCTGCACGAGATTGGTGTCCTGAAACTCGTCCACCATGATATATCTGAAGTGCTCCCGACTACGCTCCAGCAAACTTGTGTTGGCGGTAAGCAAGCGCTCCAGCTCAAAAAGCAGGTCATCGTAATCCAGCAAAGCGTGCTCGCGCTTGAACCGGCTGTAAGACTCGCTGATGCGCTGCAGGTCTTCGGCATAGGTTGTGAGGTGGAATGCCTCACGGCGTAGCACCTCTTCCACATCAAGTTCTTTGTTTCGTGCCTTGGAAAGCAGCCCCATGATGGTCTGCGTCTTAGGAAAACTACGGTCGCCTTTGCCAAGACCGAGCATATCCTTACAATGTTTAAGCGACCCGGTGGCGTCTGCTGCATCCATGACCGACAGTTGCCCCAGATACCCATCAGGTCTGTGAACCCGCAGCATAGAGTAGGCAAAAGCATGGAATGTACCGCCCTGTACTCCACTTATCATGTCAGCAGTATGGTTCAAAAGTTCGGCAGCACGTTGCTGCATTTCCTGTGCGGCCTTACGAGTAAATGTAAGCAGCAGGATATTAGAAGCGGCAATGCCCCGCTCCAGCATATGGGCCATTCGATAGACCACGGTACGCGTCTTACCACTTCCGGCACCTGCAATGACAAGCATCGGGCCTTCTATTGTGGTAGCTGCCTCATATTGTGCAGGATTTAACTCATTTCTGTATTCTATCATTAGCGCTATCGTAATGTGTACTGTGTTTTCACAGGGACCAATCAGAAGATGACCGGCTTATGGTTTTACGTTGTGATGTGCTGATATTATCAGAACACCTCTGAAAATATTTTACGCTCGCGGAGATCTGTAAAAGAGGTGCTACCACACGGCACAATGCCGAAATAGCGCAATACAATCTGCCCAGTATCACGTAGCGAGTTTGGCCGACAGCCCTGCGAGTCATAAAAAAACGCATCATCCACCGTGTGAGTCCCTGTACGCCCAAAGTGTCCGAATATATCTACACGGTCAAGTTTGGCCTTTAAGTCAAACCCGGGATACGGCTCGCAAACAAGATCCGGCGCATAGGGTCGCATAGATCCACCATACAATTCATCGGCGGTATGCACTGCCTTGATAACCGGCTCCCCATTATATGTCAGCTCTAACAGCCCACGGCGCAATATCCTAGCCTCTTCCACAGCTTGTTGTGGGGACAATCTGCCCCTGGCAAAACGCTCTGCCGTGTGTAGATAAATCCGACCAGGATCCAGCGCAAAAGCACGCGTTTCAGACAAAATTCCTGTAGTATCCAGCTCAGTCTGCATGCCTGCGGGAGCCGCTGTGTACAGATAGCACTCACGGCGCAGCCATGCATTGATGTCCACTTCTGTACGCAGCTCTGTAAAACCATGATCCGCCAGAACCATAAGGCGCTTGGGTTCTGGCAAGGCATCATATAACGCCAGTACGTTTCCCAGCATAGCGTCCCAGTGCTGCAAAAACTCCATGCAGGCAGCATGCAGAGCATGCTCAGACCGAACAACAGCATCAAACAAAAAATGAAACAATCTGTCTGTTTCTGTCAGTATCAACGTGAATACATCCCATGCAAGATCAGGCCACATCACGTGTAGCGCCTGTAGACGTGACTGTAGTGTTGCACGCAATTGTGCCAACAGGTATTCTGAGTCACTGTTGCCGCGTGTGGTATCTGCCTCGAGTAGATAGCTTTGAGCCTGCAATCGAGCTGCCAAAAACGGTGGATATACCGCCCTTGACAACTCTGGTGCTACAAAGCCAGCCACCAACATCGTGCCTTTGAGTGGGCGTACAGGGTATGTGTTGGGGAGATTGATAATTCTGGAGGCAAAACCAGCTTCCCCCAGCCTGTCGTAAATCGTTGGTATTGTGACTTGGGTAAAATCCGCAAGTGCCAGCGCATATGTTCTGGGATTAATGCGGCTGAAGCCGAATACACCATGTTCTTCTGGCCCACACCCCGTATAAAATGAGGTCCAGTTTACTGGTGAAAGCTCTGGTAGTTCCGCGCGCATGGCAGTACAGAAGCCGCTGTTCACAAGACGGGCCAGATGAGGCATCCTGCCAGAGGAGGCCAACAAACGTGCCACACTCAACGGCAAACCATCCAAGCCAAGGATAACCATTCGCTGACGTTGAGACTGTGCGAGGAGAGGAGATACCCGTGATGAAGAACACATTTTATCAGTATAGCAGAATACAGCGCGGCAAGCCAGATGCCCCTTATGCTATTCTCGACAGACCTACTCCTGATGCAGATGTATGCCTGGCTAGATAATGGAAACAGTGTACATGTGATGTTATCAATGTGTCTGACATCATGTGCCAGCGCATTATTTTATGATAGCGCTACTCTACCTGGAAAAATATTGGCACTGTGGAGGAATTCATGGCAAAATATGATTGCGAACTTTTTGGATATTTTTCATATGATGCTGCGCTGAGCTACAACGAACTACACGTGTTTGAGGCGGAATTTCGTGAGGCACTGCAAGGGGTACTGGAGCAGAACAATGCAGACTTCCTGCAGTTTGAGCCAGAAGGAGACGCCTTGCGGATACAGTGTGTTTTCAATAATTTTTATGAAGAAAGCCTCCATGCCGTGTGTGAAGCTGTCTGCCAAGTTATGACCCCGCATGTACGGGGAAAATTTTTGGCAGTAAACAAAGACTTGCAGGATTTGCTGGTATACCGGTTAACCAACAATGGATGGAGCGAAGGGATTATCAGCCTGATGGAAGTCTAACTGTAGCCGGGGCCATCATGTAGTGTATCCTCCCCATCTTGTATGACAACTGCCCGACGCCTTCAGACTCTCCATGACACACCCATGCCAGCAGGCATTTTAGATATTGACGGAAGCGCCACGACGTACTAGAGAATCCGCCATATGCCCGAGTGGTGGAATTGGTAGACACAAGGGACTTAAAATCCCTCGGCTTTCGAGCTGTGCCGGTTCAAGTCCGGCCTCGGGTACCATGAAATAAAGGCGGTTACAGTTGTACGACTGTGACCGCCTTTGTGTATTTGTGGCTCGGTTTATGGGGAAGAGGTCATAAAAAATGCACGTCAAAGCTACAGCCTTCTCGACTTATTTTTTGCAGATAAGCAAAGAAGTAAAATACCCGCCAGAATCATGGGCATACACAGAATCTGGCCCATGGTCAGCCAATCAAAAGCCAAGTATCCCATGTGGCTGTCTGGCTCGCGGAAAAATTCCACAAAAAAACGGAAGCTACCATACAACAACAAAAACATACCAGAAGCAGCCATACGCGGGCGCGGCTTGGCAGAGAATATCCACAAGATTATAAAAAGAAGAAGACCTTCGAGAAGTGCTTCATATAGTTGTGAAGGGTGCCGCGGGAATGGCCCGGCACCAGGAAAAACCATACCCCATGCCGCAGTGGTATGTTTTCCCCATAACTCGCCATTAATAAAGTTGCCTATCCTACCTGCACATAAGCCAGGCCCTACCAAAACTGCTGCAAAATCACCTACTTCAAATAACGATTTGTTATATTTCCTCGCAAACAGCCATATCCCTAAAATAGTACCCAACAACCCGCCGTGAAAGCTCATCCCCCCTTTGTATACTTTTAAAATTTCCAATGGGTCTCCCACGAGGTACGAGGGTTGATAAAATAAAAAGTATCCTATTCTACCCCCCAAAAAAACACCAATAAGAGTGTACGCAATCAGGTCACTCACTTCTCCCCTTGTCCAACCTGATCCTTTTTTATCTGCCCTGTATATTCCAAGTAAAAATGCAGATAAAAAACCGATAACATACATGAGACCATACCAATTAACATGGATTGAAAATATGGAGAATGCAACAGGGTCTATATCAGGATATGAAAGCATGCTATATTCCTATATAAATAATAAAAATTCTCAAAAAAATATTTTTATATGAGAATATTTACCATACATTTATTAAATCAAAATCAACACATAAAAAATTTATAAACAATACTACATTTATAAATATCACCAATAGCAACTTTATATGTTACAATTGGTGATATTATAATACTGCGTTAGCAGCTACACCAAAAAAATTAACATTTTTTATATTCATGCAAAAACATAAAAACAGTACTACATGGTGTGCTATAACCTATATAATTTTTATATCTATTCTTCTTCGACTTCCTGCTCTGAAACTCTGTCAAAGCCAACGACATTATCACCTTCATCAAGCCACACAAGACGCACGCCTTGCGTTGCTCGTCCAACACTACGCACTTCTTTAACACCAATACGGATAATTTTGTTTGTAGACGTCAGTAGCACAAGCTGATCTGTGGTAATAACAGTTATAGCCCCGAGCACATCACCAGTTTTTGGAGTAACCTTGAAATTAATTACTCCCTTTCCTCCACGGCTCTGAATACGATACTTATCAATGTGGGTACGCTTTCCGTAACCAGATCGAGATACTGTCATGATCTCAGATCCAAGCCCACTGGTCACAGTAACACAAGCCACCACGCTATCATCCTGGCGTAAAGCTATGCCCTTGACACCGGTAGCCGAGCGCCCCATGGAACGAACTTCGGCACATCCAAACCTGATGGCAATGCCTTTTTGCGTAGTCAGCACAACCTCACAATTATCATCCACCTCGCGCACCATGATCAATTCGTCATCTTCGCGCAATCCAACGGCAATCAAACCAGTACGGCGGCACTTGGCATACAATGAGGCACTGGAACGTTTGACCATACCTTTGCGGGTGGCAAACAAAAAGTATTTATCGTCTGTAAACTCACGGATGGTCAGGGCAGTAGTCACCCATTCATTTTCTTCCATGGGTAATAGGTTATTGATGTGCATACCCTTTGCAGTACGGCTACCTTCAGGTACTTGATGCACTTTAAGTTGGAACATACGCCCACGGTTGGTAAACAACAGCAAGTGCTGGTGATTGGTAGTTACCAGGAAATCCTGCACAAAGTCACCATCTCCAGTATGAAGTCCTGCTATGCCTTTGCCTCCCCTGCGTTGCTGCTGGTAACTATCAAGCGCAGTACGCTTTATATAACCACGCCGTGACAGAGTGATCACTACATCTTCATCTGGAATAAGGTCTTCAATATCAATACCTTCCAGTTCATCTTGCAACATCTCAGTACGCCTGGGGGTGGCATATGTGTCTTTAATCTCTTTAAGCTCATGACGAATAACACCGCGTAGAACATCATCATTATCAAGAATAGAATTAAAGTATTCAATTTTCTTCAGAATTTCACGGTATTCTTCTATAAGTTTTTCATGCTCAAGATTTGTCAAACGCTGGAGCCGCATATCCAGAATTGCTTGGGCTTGTATTTCAGAAAGCGTAAAACGTATAACAAGACGCTCTTTTGCTTCGACAGGTGTTTTAGAAGCCCGGATCAACTCTACAACTTCATCAATATTATCTAAAGCTATGCGCAATCCTTCTAGAATATGCGCGCGTGCTTCGGCTTTACGCAAGTCATAATTTGTTCTGCGAATAACAACTTCGCGGCGGTGCTGTAAAAAGTATTCAAATACTTTTTTCAGTGTAAGCAGCTGTGGACGATTTCCCACAACTGCCAGCATATTTATACCAAATGACGTTTCAAGTGGAGTGTACTTATATAACTGATTAATAACAATTTCAGGAATAACTCCACGCTTCATATCAATGACAACACGTATACCACGCCTGTCAGATTCATCACGCAGATCTGTAATACCCTCAATTTTTCTGTCATTGGCAAGAACCGCAATTTTTTCCACCAACGACGATTTATTTAAAGCATAGGGAATTTCTCTGATAACAAGCGACTGTAAACCTTTCTTACGCTCTTCCACTTCTACCCGGCCACGTATTTTTACGGTGCCGCGTCCGGTTTCATAGGCTTCTCGCAAGCCTTTACCAGCATAACAAAAACCAGCAGTGGGAAAGTCAGGCCCTTTAACCAGTTCGGCAAGTTCTGCAATTGTACAATCGGGTTGATCCAGCTCCAGCAAAAGGCCATCCACCAACTCCCCAAGGTTATGGGGCGGAATATTCGTAGCCATACCCACTGCAATACCTGAAGAACCATTGAGCAGTAGATTCGGCACTTTTGCAGGTAGCACTGTAGGTTCAAGCAATGTGTTGTCATAGTTTGGCCTGAACTCGACAGTTTCCTTTTCTATGTCTGTCAAAAATTCCGATGCAAGGCGAGACATGCGGACTTCTGTATACCGCATGGCTGCTGCTGAATCACCATCAATGGATCCAAAGTTTCCTTGGCCGGTGACAAGAGGATCACGCATGGAAAAATCTTGAGCCATACGGACAAGAGCATCGTAGACAGCAGAATCGCCATGCGGATGGTACTTACCAATAACGTCACCAACCACACGGGCTGATTTTTTTGGCGGACGATTATAAGCATTACCGAGCTCGTGTTGCGCATACATAATACGACGATGCACAGGTTTTAATCCATCGCGTACATCAGGAATGGCACGGCCAATAATAACACTCAACGAATATTCAAGATAGGACTTTTTAAGTTCGTCCTCAATGGTAACCAGATTAGACACGTCTAAGCCTCTTCAGAATGGGTTAAATATCTAGTTCCTGCACAGAAAGGGCATTGCGCACTATGAAATCGCGCCTTGGTTCCACCCTGTCACCCATGAGTTGCTCAAAGATCTCGTTGGCCTCTTCAGCATCATCTACCTTGACCTGCAACATAATACGGTTATCAGGATTCATCGTGGTTACCCACAACTGCTCGGCATCCATTTCACCCAGGCCTTTGTAACGCTGGATATTGATGCCTTTGCGAGCCTCTTGAAGCACATGCTCAAGCAATAAAAATATATCTTCCACTTCAGATTGCTCATCTTTTCGATGCACTACAAAACTCAACCCACCACAAATACGCCGCATTTCTGAAATGGCATCATAAGGCTGCTTGTACATTTTAGAGTTGAAGAATTCGTTCCCCACTCGGGTCTTATGCCCGTTGGTATCTTCAAATTCCAAATACACACGACGCTCGAGACTTGACTCATCAACAGTAATGCTCACGGAATACCCGCGTTCTTTCAAAAACAGGCTTAACTCATTAAAATTGGGAGACTCAAATATTTCAGGAGACAATTTGCTTTCGTAATCCAAAAAGGCAAGAAACAGGGCACGGTTGATTCCCACGTTTTCCACTTCTGCAATTTTTGAAAAAATAAAACGGATACTTTTGAGTAGATCAAGTATCTGTGTCTCTCGAAACTCTGTGCCATTACGCGTTTCAATCGTAATATCTTTGGCAATACGCTCCAGCAAATACGTATTCAGTTCTGCTTCATCTTTGATAAAACGCTCAAACCTACTGTTGTACACTCTGAATAAAGGCGGCTGGGCTATATACAGGTGGCCCTTGTCAATCAATTCAGGATACTGCCTGTAAAAGAATGTCAACAGCAAGGTCCGAATATGCGCGCCGTCCACATCAGCGTCTGTCATAATGACTATTTTGTGGTAACGCAGTTTTTCATAATCAGTGTCTTCTTCGCCGATTCCAGCACCCATGGCCGTAATCAACGCTTTGACTTCTTTGTTGGCCAACATCTTGTCAAAACGCGTTTTTTCCACATTCAAAATTTTACCGCGCAACGGCAAAATAGCTTGTGTTGCGGGATTGCGCCCCTGCTTTGCCGAACCACCAGCAGAGTCACCTTCAACAATAAAAAGCTCTGATTCCGTGGGGTCCTTACTCTGACAATCAGCAAGTTTACCAGGAAGCGCATTATCAGAAAGCGCCCCCTTACGCCGTACAAGATCTTTTGCCTTGCGCGCTGCGTCACGGGCACGTGCAGCATCAACTGCCTTTTCAATAATCAACTTGGCATCTTTAGGGTTTTCTCCAAAAAAGGTGGTCAACCTTTCGTATACCAGCCCGGATACGATGCCCACAACCTCACTGTTTCCCAGCTTGGTTTTTGTTTGCCCCTCAAACTGCGGATCAGGCAGCTTGACACTGATCACACCGGTAAGTCCCTCACGGACATCATCTCCGGATAATTTTATTTTTAATTTCTTGGGTAGGTCAGAACCCTGAATATACATATTAATGGCACGGGTCAGCGCTGTTTTAAAACCCGCAAGGTGTGTACCGCCTTCCTTGGTACGGATATTGTTGGCAAAGGTGAGCATATTTTCCTTGTAGCCTGCATTATACTGTAACGCATAATCCACAATAACACTCTCAGCTTCACCAGATCCATGAATTATGGAGTGTACACCACCTTCACCGGAATTCAGGTTTTTGACAAACTCGCGTATCCCGCCCTCAAAACAGAAAGAAGCTGTATCTCCGCTCCGTTCGTCTATAAAGTCCACTGTGAGGCCTGGATTGAGGTAAGCAAGTTCTTCAAAGCGCTTTTTGAGTACCTCAAACGAAAACTGATTGGTCTCAAATATATCTTCATCCGGCCGAAAGCGGATAGTTGTCCCGCGCAGTTCTGTTTCTCCCTGCTTTTCCAACTCTTTTACAGGAATACCGCGTTCAAATCGATGATGATACTTATATCCATCACGCCGTACAGTAACCTCAAGATACTCAGAAAGAGCATTTACGCACGATACCCCTACACCGTGCAACCCTCCGGAAACTTTATATGCATCATTATCGAACTTACCACCGGCATGTAAAACTGTCATGACAACTTCTACTGCAGGACGTCCTTCTTTGGGATGTATGCCTACAGGAATACCACGCCCATCATCAATAACGGTAACACTATTATCGATGTGCAATTTCACCGTTATTTTTGTACAGTGGCCTGCCATGGCTTCATCAATGGAGTTATCCACCACTTCGTACACAAGATGATGTAAACCTCGTGTATCCGTACTGCCTATATACATAGCAGGACGCAGACGTACTGCGGACAAGCCCTCTAAAACGGTAATATTAGCAGCATCGTAACTTTGCTGTGGCATCTCGTTAGTCATTTAGACTTCTTCCTCGCTGTAATATGTCTCTTCTGTAATTTTCATGGGCATGACAATGACCAGATAATCTGGATCCTTGTCACCGGAAAGTCCGCAGGGCCCTTCTGTGCCTGTGAGTGCAAATTGTATGGCATCAGATTGATAATGGTTCAGTATTTCTATGAGATTGCGTGTAGGAAAAGAAATACGCTTTAAATTTCCGCTAAAAGAAACCTCAAGCAACTCAGAGGCAGATCCCACTTCCTGTCCTTGGGAAGACAGCGAAAGCTCTGTGCTTTCAAGGTCAAAATACGTGCACCTGTTATTATCAGTGTTAAAAATAAGTAGTCTGTCAAGGGCAGCCATTATGTCTTTACGATCTACCAGCAATACTTGTGCATCAGGTGTATTCAGCTTGGAAACAAAGCTCGTGTAGTCAGGATACTGGTAATATGACAAAGGCAGACTGAACGTCTCGCGTTTGTCACCTGTGCGAAAGAAAAGCCTTTTATTATCAATACTCAACTCAATTTCATCAGTTCCCAACCATTTTTTCAATTCCATCAAATATTTTTTTTGTACCAATATCCCTTCCGGAGGCAGCAAACCATGCACATCATCATTCAAAAAACGTTGCATGGCGAACTGGTGACCATTTAAACCACAGGCTTCAATGGCGTTATCCTGCTGCGGCTTTATACTCATGCAGGCAATAGCTTCCATGGTATCTTCGTCACCAATACAAAACAACAACTTATCAATAAGCTCCTGCAAGAAATCCCCAGACCAGTATACGCTGCCTTCTTCAGGATATTCCGAAAAATTTTGAAACCACGTAGAATCATTGATCGGTAGTTTATATTTACGGCGTCCTTGTTCGATGATGAGTGCCGAAGCCCCCTTATCTAGGTGTAATGTTATTTCGCCTGCAGGCAGCTTGCGAATAAGATCCACAAAGGCCCGTCCCTGTACGCCTACAAGCCCATGCTCAGTAACCTGGGCAGCATATGATCCTGTAAACTCAATATTCGAGTCGGTAGAAAGAACATGCACCATACCCGCTTCAGCCTTAAGCCAGATGGAACGGAGATATGCGGCTCCTGTTTTGGCTGGAATGATATTGGCTGCTTTCTGCAATCCTTCGATGACATCTTCTTTAGCGAATTTTAAATACATAAGTATTCTCTCTTTAGTATTTTGTAGTAGGCGGGGTTCTTTTGTTACTTTCCCTTGTAACTACTTTTTTTATTTTCATATTTTTTGGTTCAATTTTGTTCTCTATAAGGCACTGTTTCTACGACAACCCATGCTGAATAGGCTCTTCGGCATCAGATAGGCACTCTTTCTTCAGCTTTGTAACAAGTTGCTTGGTCGTATTGTCAGTATCTATCATTTTTTTAATCTTTTTAATGGCATGCATTGCTGTAGAATGGTCCTTTCCTCCAAAAACACGCCCCAAGGTAGGGTACGAGCTTCCCATCAATTCACGACATAGAAACATGGCTACCTGCCGGGCCAGCACAATATCCTGGTGGCGCTTGTTTCCCGTAAGCTCTATTGGAGCCAGAGAAAACTGTTTTGCGCAGAGCGTAATTATATGCTCAGCAGTAATAGGCTTGCCCCCGCGGGCTTCTGTATGGTTGAGGACTTGTTCAAACTTATTGTCGTCAATATCCTTGTTTGTGATATCACGATATGCCCTGAGCCTGTTAACCATTCCCTGAATATGCCGAAAATCACGAAATCGTTGCCCCAACGTAAATATATGCTCTTTTGAAAGCTGTATGTTATGCTCAACACACTGTCGACGGACAAACTGAACCAACAGGTTGAAGGTCGGGCTTTTCAGAGTGACATTAAGTCCAGATTCCAAGCGTGAACGCAGTTCCGCGTTTGAAATATCCAAGTCAGCAAGCTTGTCTGTGCAGGTAAATACCATTTGTTTGTTTTGGTCATAAAAAGTATTAAATAACCATACAAATTCATCGTTTATGTTGGGTAAATCCCCCAAACGATGCAATCCATCCAAAAGTAAGTGAGTGTACTTGGAGAATATCTGTCGCCAGGATACAGTTTTCGTACTTTGGGTAACTAGTGTTTCTAATTCATCTATTGTGCCGAAAAATATATATTTTTTATCTACAATTTTGCTTAACTCATTACCTATGGCTCGTAAAAGATGGGTTTTGCCACTTCCTGTTGGTCCGCAGATTATAAACGGATTATACCGGATATCTTTGGCATGTTGGACCATGCTGCGAGCAGAGGCCACGGGAAACATGTTTCGGTCGTCAAAAAGAAATGTGTCAAACGTGTACTCACGACCAAAAGGAGCTACAGCTGCTATTTTTTTTGCCACAGGCTGTGTAGAAGGCAAAACTGCAGGTGCCACGCGTGGCTGCTGATTGGGTAAGTAGGTTATATTTATTCCTTCACCCAAATAACGGTACAATTCCGCCTCGAATTTATCTTGTATATGCTCACAAAACCACTGCGCAAAAAAATGATGAGGAAAACGCACTTCAAGATGTTTTTTGTCGACAAGCGTGATACCCAGAGGGTCAAACCACTGAGTAACTTCCTGCTCTGAGCAGGAACTCCGGAAGTGCTGGCGCAACTCTTCTTTCAACACGTGTATAGTAAGCAAGTAGTATTTTGTTAGATTACTTGAAAATTGGTAAAAAATACTGAAAAATATATAAGCCTAAGTACTGTGACACAATCTTTGGATAATAGCATATTGCAGGGGCATTAACAAGGGTAAGAGGGAAAAGGCGCCTGTTGTGACGGAGAAGGTCTGTTATTGAAAAAAATCTGATTTTTTTTTATATCCTCATACCAAGTGTGACGTCTAACGCCTTTATGTTATAGAGGTGTTAATGAATAAAAAATATGAAATATTACGTGGATAAATACTACATGCTTTCAAAAAAAAGACTTTTAAAAAAGCGTTCTGGTAAATTGCTGCCTTGGGGTATTGGAGTGCTTGCAGTATCTCTTGCCCTTGTATTTTTTATATCACGGAAAGGTGAGCATCCTCTGGATGTACCCCCGAAAGAAGCACAACCGGAGACTGCAACACCTCGGGCAGAATCCAAGCCTGTCATGCTGATGCCTCCTCACCCTGTGGTTATGGGGGGGACTGTACAACCAGGAAGCGCGTTTTCTGTTATTTTGGAAAAGTGGCTTTCGCCTGGTGAAATTCATGCGCTTGTGCAGCAAAGTGGTGAAGTATTTAACCTTGGGCGCATCCGTTCTGGACAACCATGGCAAGTTGTTTTGATGCAGGATGAGTTTATTTCATTTAGTTATGAGATAGATGACTCTGGTATTTTTACTGCTACTCGTGTTGAAGATGGTTTTAATGTTTCCATAGATCCTATTCCGTATACTATTAAACTTGATAGGGTTAAAAGTACTATAGATTCTAATTTGTTTTCTGCTGTATCAAATGCAGGAGAAGGTGCATCACTTGCATATCATCTTGCTGATATATTTATGTGGGAAGTAGACTTTTTTCGAGATATCCGTCAGGGTGATTCATTTACAGTAGTTGTAGAAAAGCGATACCGTGAAGGAAATTTCACAGGATATGGAAAGATACTTGCAGCGCGTTTTATAAATCAAGGTATTAAATATGAAGGGTTTTTACTAAGGGATGATAATAAATCAGAATATTTTACAGAAGAAGGAAAAAGCCTGCGTAAGGCATTTTTAAAAGCTCCTCTTGAATTTAGACGTATATCATCTGGTTATAATAAATCGCGTTTGCATCCTATTTTAAAGACTGTTCGTCCACACTATGGTGTTGATTATGCTGCACCTACAGGAACACCAATAAAAGCTATTGGAAATGGAACTGTTATTGCTATATCGCGTTCAAAATCTGCTGGTAAGTATGTAAAAATACGGCATATGAATGGGTATGAAAGTTCTTACCTGCATATGTCACGGTATGCCAAAGGTATTAGGACAGGTAAAAAGGTATCCCAGGGGCAAACTATCGGATACGTGGGGTCTACAGGGTATGCCACAGGCCCACACCTCGACTTTCGTATCAAGCGTCATGGAAAATTTATGGATCCACGTAAAGTGACAAGTCCTCGTTCAAATCCTGTATCCAAAGAACGTATGGATGAATTTATGGATGCGGTACTTGCATACAAAGGATACCTTGACGGTACTTTAGCGCTTCAGGAATATTCTGCTGAGGGCAATGCTCCAAGCATATAAAAGGTGCATACTGTATATTGTGGTTATTTTTCCCTGAATTTATGTTCTGAGTTATTGTAGGTATCCTGCTTTATAAGGTATCAAAAAAATAAAGTATGAAATGTATGTACTATTTGATTTTTCTATTTCATTGATATGAAAATAATATGCCATAGTTAAAGTATATGAATTTTTCTTTTTGTGTTTCTGGTATGGGTAAAGGTAAAATAATTATGCGTTGTACCTCCACTGACACTGAAAAATTACTTCGGAATTTATTATACTTTACGCACTAGTTTTCAATTTTATTTTCCCATCCGGTAATGGCATAAAGTAGTTTGTGTTTAGATACTCATCTCAAAATATTCCGGTAAAAAATTCGACAAACGGCTTATTCGTGGGTTTATCTGCCTTGGTAGATTAATTGTAGTGTTTTTTATACGCCTATGTGCTCAATATTTTGAGATATATTTATTGCCGTAATCTACCCGTATGCGTTTGGGTAGATGCCCAAAAATAACCTCATCCATTCAAAACGCGTAGTAACCTTGTATGTTTTTACCGACTAATCGACGCGGGTGTCCAAATATCCACGGGTTAAATGCATAACATTCAGTTAACGCTCTTATTCTACGACTGTTAAAAATATATCTGTAAACTGTCCATGAATTAATGGTCAATATAAGAAAGCCGCGTTGTTTTATGCGGCGCGCGACATAAATGTGCCGCTATATAGTTTTTGAATGTAGTTTAGCAGTCCAATATCTCATTATATATCAACTTACAGTATTCATTCCGAAGCATAACATGCAATCTTATGTAACCATATTATAGTAAAATATATGATGTAGTGTATTAGTTTTGATAAGATTAATATTTTTTGTAAATATATTGTAATGTTATTTTATTATGTGACATTAATTTATCATTAATGGAGTATAGTTATTTAATAAGAATTTTTTTCAATTTATAAACAAAAATAGATAATAATGTTATCAATAAATTTTATACTCTTGATGTTTGTTTTGTAGTTAAAAAAATTTTTGTATTGTGAACTGTAAATTATAATGTGTATAATTAATATACAAGTATGAAATGCTTGTATTCAATAATTTTAGTTATGTAATGCAGCTAATATTTTTTATGCGACATGCATGGAAAATATGTTGTATTGTCTCAGGATACGATTTTTTGGTATCTATAATACATAATATTTATATTTTACACGATAATATCGACATTTTGTTCCAAACTGCCAAGAGGTGAATGTAATGACGGTATATTCTACAGAAAATCGGCAACAATGGATGTCCGTGCTTGCCCGAGCTACGCACGATGAGCTGGAGAAAGCATGGAGCGCGCTGGTTCCTACCCCAGAATATAGCCTACTTCGCCCTGCTCAAACTGGGCTGGTTATGGTGCAAGCTTGTGCCAACGGCAATGGGGAACCCTTTAACATGGGAGAAATGACAGTCACCCGTTGTGCTGTAAGTATGGGGCCTACCGTGGGACACGCATATGTGGCAGGTAGGGATAGGCGCCATGCCGAACTTGCTGCGGTGTTTGACGGTCTTTTGCAGCAATCCGGTGCAGAGGCTTTGCAAAAAACGCTTATATCCCAACTGGCTGCTCGACAGCAGGCAGACAGGCAGAAAGCCTCGGCTGAGGCCGCAGCGACCAAGGTAGACTTCTTTACCATGGTGCGAGGGGAGGACCAATCATGAACACAAAAGAACTACCCGGCGGATTTACCGATGCCATACACCACAGCCAGCAATGGTTCAGGGTTTTGCTTGAAGCCATGTCCCGTCCTGGCACCATACAGTTGCCAACGGCGGATGCATGTACACTCTCCCCCATACCACCGCTTAGTGCGACATCCGCAGCGCTTGCATTGACCTTGTTGGATAATGGAACGTCGGTATGGTTGCAAGAGCCAGAGCATTCGATGGTGTGTTGGTTACGATTCCATTGTGGTTGTCCTGTGGAGGCAACCATTGGTGAAGCAGCTTTTTTGTTTGTGACAGACGGTAAGCAGCTTCCCGATCTGGCTTGTGCGGCTGTGGGTACCATGGAATATCCTGACCGTTCGGCTATGGTTGTCATACAGGTGACCTCGTTTGACGGACCACCCTGGATTATGCTGAGTGGCCCTGGTATTCAAGAAAGTTTCCAAGTTGCGGCCAAGGGGGTGGATAATGACTTATGGGATATATTGGAGCAAAACAGCCAGGGATTTCCGTTGGGTTTTGACACGGTGTTGAGTGCTCCCGAAGGTGTTGTGTGCATTCCCCGCTCGGCAACCATACGGAGGTGTACATAATGTACGTGGCAGTCAAGGGGGGTGAAAAGGCCATTGCCAATGCCCATCATTATTTAGCCAAGAGTCGTCGAGGCAATGTTGCCGTGCCGGAGCTTTCCGTGAGGCAGATACGAGAGCAGATGCGCCTTGCCGTAGACAGGGTCATGACAGAAGGTTCATTGTTTGATGCAGATCTTGCGGCGCTGGCGCTAAAGCAGGCCCAGGGAGACAGTATCGAAGCAATTTTTTTGCTGCGCGCATACCGCACAACGTTGCCGCGTCTGTATAGTTCAGCTCCTTTGAAAACGGGTCATATGCACATTACGCGACGTATCTCTGCGGCATTCAAGGATATGCCCGGCGGCCAGATGCTGGGGCCCACATTTGATTATACCCATAGGTTGCTGGATTTCAGCTTGATGGACGGGTCTTCTGTTGAGGATGTATCTGTTGATGAGATACCCACGCCCTCCGCAGAGGAAAGTCTGGACTATGCCCCGCGTGTACTGGACTTTTTGCAGGGCAGTGGCCTTGTAGAAGGCCCGGGTGAAGCTCATGAAGGCCCTGTAGGGGATATCACGCGTCAGTCACTTACGTTACCTGCCTCGCGGGATGTGCGACTGCAAAACCTTGCCCGTGCGGATGAAGGTTTTTTGCTCGCCATGGGTTACTCCACGCAGCGTGGATTTAAAAGCTCAGGCGGACATCCGTTTGCTGCAGAAATTCGGACCGGGAGTGTTGAGGTATGTGTTACGCCCGAAGAACTGGGTTTTGCCGTGAGCATTGGTGATATTGTGGTGACAGAGAGCGAGCTGGTCTCGTTATATGACGGCGCAGAACATACTCCGCCACAATTCACTCGAGGTTACGGTATTAGTTTTGGCAGTGGCGAACGAAAGGCAATCAGCATGGCGCTGGTAGACCGTGCACTTCGGTGCCGAGAATTGGGCGAAGATATTGTGGCACCTGCACAGGATGAAGAATTTGTTTTGTACCATAGTGATAATGTGGAGGCCACTGGCTTTGTGGAGCACCTCAAGCTGCCTCATCATGTAGATTTTCAAAGCGAGTTGGAAGCCCTGCAACAATTACAAGCTCACTGGGCAGCCCATGAAAAAGACAGACAGGAGGTGCTGGCTGACACCGATCATTCGCCAGAGAGTGTCAATCATAGTGCCGCTGGGGGGCAAAAGCAGGTATGCCCTGCACAGGGAGACACATGATGCCGCATATGCATCCCTTATCCGCAGTGTCTGCAAGCAACACTGAACACCCCGCTCTGGAGGGGTATGACCGTGCGTATAATTTCGCTTTTTTGGATGAGCATACCAAACGTATGGTGCGTCGTGCTATTTTGAAGGCCGTGGCCGTACCCGGCTACCAGGTACCTTTTGCCAGCCGTGAAATGCCTATGCCCTACGGATGGGGTACGGGCGGCATTCAGCTTACGGCTTCGATTATGGGCAAAAACGATACGCTTAAAGTCATTGATCAGGGCGCGGATGATACGACAAATGCCGTATCCATTCGCAAGTTTTTTCAGCGTACTACGGGCGTAGCCACCACATGTGCCACAAAGGATGCAAGTATTATCCAGACCCGACACCGCATTCCTGAAGAACCGCTACGCGAGGGGCAGATTATGGTGTATCAAGTGCCCATTCCCGAACCATTGCGCTGGATGGAGCCAAGAGAAACAGAAACGCGCAAAATGCACGCCCACCAGGAGTATGGCATTATGCACGTTAAACTATACGAAGATATTGCGCGGCACGGGTGTATTGCCACCAGTTTTGACTACCCGATAGTAGTGGCCGGGCGGTATATTGCAAGCCCGTCTCCCATTCCTAAATACGATAACCCCAAAATGGACCATAGCCCTGCCTTGCAGATTTTTGGCGCAGGACGAGAGCAGCGTATTTATGCCATTCCGCCCTATACTGAAGTCCGCAGCCTTGACTTTGAAGATCATCCTTTCACCGTACAGTCTTGGGAGACTGCCTGCGGGATGTGTGGTTCAGACTCAAGCTACCTTGATGAAATAATTATGGATGACAGTGGAACCAGAATATTTGTTTGTTCTGACAGTGACTACTGTTCCCGTCGTCAGGATGCGGGGTATACCGGCCCGGCAGTGGTATTGCAGAGCGCCACGGGCAAGGAAGCGTACCATGGTAAGTGACATCGTCGGTACAGCAGTAACAGAGACCTCGCATACCCCGGGGGAGCATGGGGTCTCTTTCCTTCCATTGCTACAGGTAGAGGGCCTTGGGCATTTTTACGGACGCTACCTTGGGTGCTGTGATGTAACGTTTGATCTGTATCCGGGAGAAATTTTGGCCATTGTGGGTGAGTCAGGCTCTGGCAAGTCAACCCTGCTGAATTGTGTTGCGGGGCGTCTGTCCCCTTCCGTCGGGAAAGTGCGCTATCTACAGCGCAACGGTGCGTGTTATGATGTGTATGGTGCGCCAGAGCATATGCGCCGTATGCTCAGCCGGACAGAATGGGGATATGTGCATCAGAATCCACGTGATGGGTTGCGTGGTAATGTAAGTGCTGGGGCAAACATTGGCGAACGCCTCATGGGTGTGGGCATGCGCCATTATAGAAATATCCGTACCGAAGCTGTGGCATGGTTGCACCGTGTGGAAATCGGACAGGAACGAATAGACGATCTGCCGGGCACGTTTTCTGGAGGTATGCAGCAGAGATTGCAGATTGCCCGCAACCTTGTCTCGCGCCCACGCCTGATATTTATGGATGAGCCTACGGGGGGTCTGGATGTTTCTGTGCAGGCGCGCCTGCTTGATCTGTTGCGAGAGTTGGTTGCCAATATGGGGCTCGCCGTTATTATTGTTACCCATGACCTTGCCGTGGCGCGTATTTTGGCGCACCGCATGATGGTTATGCACCAAGGGCACGTTGTGGAGGCCGGGCTTACCGACCAGGTGCTGGATGACCCGCATCATCAGTATACCCAGCTTCTTGTTTCTTCCATTTTACAGGGCTAGTTTCAGGTGGGAAGAATCAGATGACTGTCATGATTGATGTGCGCAACGTATGCAAGCAGTTTATTTTGCATAACCAGGGCGGGGCAGTCATTCCTGTATTGCAAAATGTCAACCTTCAGGTTCATGCCGGCGAGTGTGTGGCGTTGTATGGCCATTCCGGATCAGGCAAGTCCACGCTGCTTCGGGCGCTATATGCCAACTACAAGCCTTCGGCAGGCGCCATATATATACGGCATAAAAATGTTATGGAGGACATTGCATCAGCCTCGCCCCGCGATGTGCTTGCGGTGCGGCGTGAAACCGTAGGCTATGTCAGCCAGTTTTTACGCGTCATCCCAAGAGTATCTGCATTGGATATTGTGGCGACTGCAAACCGTGAAGTCACCAAGGATGCCCATGGCGCACGGGAAATAGCGCAGAGGCTTTTGCAGCGCATGAATATCTCCCGGCGTTTGTGGCAACTGGCACCGGCCACATTTTCAGGTGGTGAGCAGCAACGTATTAATATAGCACGTGGTTTTTCCGTTCCGTATCCTATATTGTTGTTGGATGAGCCCACGGCTTCGCTGGACGCGGACAACAGGCGCGTTGTAGTGGATCTGATAGCAGAGGCAAAATCGTATGGAACTGCTGTGGTGGGTATTTTTCATGATGACGCAGTACGCGAGGCCGTGGCTGATCGCGTGTTTCACATGAGCGCCATGGGAGGTTTGGCATGAACAGGGAAACCATTTTTACCAACGCCAAAGTGGTAACACCGCAGGGCACAGTATTGGGGGCTGTTGTCGTACGTGGCAGCCATATAGAGGCCATAGAAGCAAAGCCGCTCCACTTGCAACATGTCTGCGGATGTGGTCAAAGCCTCGTGCACGATATGCAGGGCGATTACCTGATTCCCGGTCTCATTGAGGTGCACACGGATAATTTGGAAACCCAGTTTCAACCGCGCCCTGGCGTGCTTTGGCCCTCTCCGTTGGCAGCATTGGTGGCGCATGACACGCATATCGTTGGTGCGGGTATCACCACGGTGCTTGATTCCATATGCTGCGGGCAGTTGAATGAAGGTAAAATGCGGCGCAAGCTACTCCACATGTCTGTGGAAGCCATACGCCATGCACGCGACCACAATGTGTTGCGTGCCGACCACCTGCTGCATTTGCGCTGTGAGGTATGTGATCCATATGTCATTGACATGTTTGAACCATATGCAGATGAAGAAATCCTGAAGCTTGTGTCTCTCATGGACCATACGCCGGGGCAGCGCCAGTTTTCTGACCCCATGAAGTACCGTGAATACTATAAGTGCCTTGATTGGAGTGAAGACCGTTTTCAACAACTGGTTACACAGTTGAAAGGCGAGCAGGTAGAAAACGCTTCCCGCTATCGCTCCATGCTACTGACCATGTGCCACCGGCGTAATGTACCGGTGGCCAGCCATGATGACACCACAGAAGAACATGTGCTTGAAGCTGTGCGCGAAGGGATTGTCATTTCCGAGTTTCCTACCACCATGGAAGCGGCTCGAAAAGCCCGTGAGCAAGGTCTTGGCATTGTCATGGGTGCACCCAACGTGGTGCGCGGCGGCTCGCATTCTGGCAATGTTGCTGCACGTGATCTTGCTGCGGAAGGTTTGCTGGATATCCTTTCTTCGGACTATGTGCCGGGCAGCCTGCTGCATGGCGCATTTTTGCTGCACTTTGAGCTTGGATTGCCGCTACATGGCGCTTTGGCCATGGTCACAGCCAATCCCGCCCGTCGGCTGGGGTTGGTAGATCGGGGAGAGTTGGCGGTAGGGAAACGCGCGGATATGGTGCGCGTATATATTGTGGATACTGTGCCTGTGGTCCGCACGGTCTGGCGCGCTGGTCAGAGGTTGCTATAGCCATGGCTGCCTGCCTTCATGAGCATCAGGAAAGGACGTTGCCTCGCTATGCTGTATACTATGCACCTAGCCGTGGTTCCCACCTTGAACAGTGGGGAGAATACTGGCTGGGGCGTACTGCCACAGCTCCCGCTCTCTTGCGCGAGATACCCCCGGATGGGTTTACCGAAGTCGAATACAGAGAATGTGTTCGCCAACCCAGACATTACGGTTTTCATGGCACGCTGCACGCCCCTTTTGAGCTGGCACCGGAGGTTGCTCCACGGCATATGGTTGAACATGTACGCATAGTATGTGCGGAGCATGCACCATTTGTCATTGCAAAACTGACCGTAAGGCAAATGGGAATGTTTCTGGCTTTGACGCCGATGCTTGCCACTCCAGCACTGGGCAGGTTGTCTGCGGATTTGGTATATGGCCTGGATTCGTTGCGGGCGCCTCTGTCTACGGAGGATTTTGCCCGATATATGCAAAAAGGTATTTCAGAACCGCAAGAACGTTTGCTACGCCGCTTTGGGTACCCCTTTGTGTTGAAAGAGTTTCGTTTTCACATGACACTTACCGGCCCCTTAGCTGACAGCGAGCGCCAGACATGCAAGCAGCGCATAAAAGCGTTGGCCGCAGCATACCTGGAGCACCCGGTAGCCGTGGATGATGTGGCGGTATACCTGCAACCGGACAGGCAGAGTCCATTTGTGGAATACGCCCGCATACCCCTTGGTAACAATGCAGGAGCTGTGTAATGTCCGGCCTGTTGATATATGTCATGGGGCCTTCCGGAGCGGGAAAAGACACCATTCTGCAGGCAGCCCGCAAACAGTTGCAGGGGGAATCCGTGGTGTTTGCACACAGATATATCACCCGCCCTGCATCTGCGGGTGGCGAGAACCATGTGGCGCTCGCCATGCGTGAGTTCGAGATGTTGCATACGGTAGACGCGTTTGCGCTTAGTTGGCATAGCCATGGCAATGCATACGGTATCGGGCGTGAAATAGACCACTGGCTGGCTCAGGGGTTGGTTGTGATTATGAATGGTTCACGTGCGTATCTACCGCAAGCACGCATGCGCTATCCGCATTTGTTGCCGGTATTGATAACCGCTCCCAGAGAAGTACTTGCCAAGCGTCTTGCCTGCCGTGGCAGGGAGTGTCATGGCAACGTTATCCAGCGTCTTACCCGCAATGAATCCCTAGACCAAAGCCCGCCGCAAGAGGGGGCAGTCATTTTTAACACTGGCACGGTGGACAGTGCTGTGCAGCAGTTTCTTGCCTTGTTGCATCCATATATCTTTTACAAGACAGCGCTCTGTACCCCGGGGCACACAAAACCGTAGCCACCATTGCGTTATGTACGCTGCTAGCGTCAGGAAAAGGGTGTAACCTCTCCTTCTCGGGCCATGCGTTCAACCTGGGCCACGTCCTTGTCACCGCGTCCAGATAAATTAACCACAATGATTTTCTCTTTGGGCAAGCTTGGCGCAAGGCGTAAGGCATGGGCCAGTGCGTGTGCAGATTCCAGTGCCGGGATGATGCCTTCACTACGAGACAGGTCAAAAAAAGCCTGTAACGCTTCGGCATCGTTCACATGGACATATTCCGCACGTCCCATATCTTTTAAGTAGCTGTGTTCCGGGCCTACTCCGGGATAGTCCAGCCCTGCAGAAATGGAGTACACGGCTGCCGGTTCCCCCTCGGAGTCTTTCAGCATATAGGAATGAAAGCCGTGCATAACCCCCGGAGAACCAAAACTGAGGGTGGCTGCATGTTCACCATAGGCAAGGCCCTTGCCCGCGGGCTCTACGCCTATCAGCCGGACACCTTCATCTTGCAGAAAACCAGAGAACATACCAATGGCATTGGAGCCCCCGCCCACACATGCCACGCAGTAGTCAGGTAGACGCCCCTCTGCATGCAGCACCTGTTCACGCAGCTCACGACCAATAACAGACTGAAATTCGCGTACCATAAGCGGAAATGGGTGCGGCCCAACGGCAGAACCCAACAGATAGAATGTTGAGGATGCCTCCTGGATCCATGCAGCCAAGGCTTCGTCCACGGCTTCTTTCAGCGTCTGTTGTCCGCTGGTTGCCGGTATGACCGTGGCGCCCATCATCTGCATGCGAAAGACATTCAGCTTTTGGCGTTGTACGTCTTCAGCCCCCATATAAATGGTGCATTCCATTCCCATAAGCGCTGCTGTGGCCGCTGTGGCCACCCCATGTTGCCCCGCACCGGTCTCGGCGATGATCTTTTTTTTGCCCATGCGTTTGGCAAGCAGAATCTGTCCGATGGTATTGTTTACCTTGTGCGCGCCTAGATGATTCAGGTCTTCGCGTTTAAGGTATATTTTTGCTCCGCCCAAGCGCCGGGTAAGATTGGAACATAAATAGAGCGGAGTTTGCCGCCCGGAAAAGCTGTGTAGATAATATTCAAACTCACGCACAAACTCTGGATCATTTTTATACCGCTCAAAGGTGGCGGCAAGTTCGTCCAGAATGGGCTTGAGGAGTTCGGGTACATATTGTCCGCCGTAGCTTCCGAAAAAACCATCCGCAGTGGGTATGCTTGCCATATGTCTCTCCTGATGTGCTCTTGGCAGTTACACAATTATGTCTCAGGCCGCAAAAAAAAGCCGCGGCACAGGAAACTGCCGTGGCTTTAGTGGTACTGTCTTCAGACTGTACTGTCTGGGTATACTACAAGGCACTACACGGCGCGACGCTTTTGCCAGCGCCACAGCCAAGGTGTGTAATGAATAAAAGTAATCCCTGTAATCATGGACAAGAATATACAGGCGGCACATGTAGGTGTCAATAGCCTGGCAAAGATGTCTTGCTGGCTTTATGGCGGTGCTACACACGTGTGTTTACTACAGGCGATTCAGGGGAGTAGGTACCATGGTATACAGATGACTTGTCCAGCCGGTAACAGCGATGCTGGGATGTCGGGTATGATCAAGATGTGTTGCTTTAAGTAACAGATTGATATGGTGTATGTTTTCAGATACTGGACATTAGCCTGATAGCTGTAACCGTTTTTTGCCTTTGGTTTATTTTATTTGCGGTTCATGACACAATGTAGCCGTGCATACCTGCCGGGTCGGGGCAGACCGTTTTGGAGCTATCACGGTACCACATGGCGTAACACTTGTGCCAGCTCCACTGCCGGTATGTGCAGCGATGTAACGCTTGTTGTACCGGTGCTGCCATGCTTCAATCAAAGAGTGCTTTTTTAGGGAGAATATCTGCATGGATACCCATATTCGTTTTTCACGCCGTGAAAAAACATTGATCCTGCTTGATCAGCGTTTTTTGCCTGTCACGGAAACATATTTTTATTGCAGTAGTGTGGACGATGCTATTTTTGCCCTACAGAGTATGGTCGTGCGCGGTGCTCCTGCCATAGGTATTACCGCGGGATATGCATGTTGCCTTGCTGCGTTTGAGGTTGCGGCTGCAACAGACGAAAAAAATTGGCAGGGCGCACTTGGTGCCTTGTTGGATGCATTGGCTTTGGCTCGGCCTACCGCTGTTAATCTGCACTGGGGTGTGGAGCGTATGCGTGCCATCTGGCGTCGTATGCCTGACCCTGATCTTGCCCGGCTTACGACGCTATGGATGGACGAGGCCAAGGCCATTCATGAGGAAGACCTGCGCTGTAACCGAGCCATAGGTGGGCACGGTGCTTGTCTCATTCAGTCCGGTGATTGCGTGATGACTCACTGTAATGCCGGGGCACTGGCCACGGCCGGGTATGGCACTGCATTGGGGGTAATCCGCGGGGCCATTGATGCGGGCAAAACCGATATAACCGTCATTGCCAATGAGACTCGTCCCTTTTTGCAGGGAGCACGGCTCACAGCATGGGAGTTACAAAAAGACGGCATCCCTGTGACGGTGTCTTGTGATAATGCCTGTGGCCTGCTCATGCAGCGGGGTATGGTGCATAAAGTTGTGGTGGGTGCTGATCGCATTGCCGCCAATGGTGATGTGGCCAACAAGATCGGCACGTACTCTGTAGCGTTGCTTGCCCGAGAGCATAATGTGCCCTTCTATGTGGCAGCGCCGTTGTCCACCATTGATCAAAATACGGCGACCGGCATACATATTCCCATTGAAGAGCGTACTCCGCTTGAAGTCACCCATGTGGGAGAAAGCCGGATCGTTCCTGACGGTGTTCCCGTATATAATTATGCGTTTGACATAACACCAGCACGGCTCATTACGGGTATTGTTACGGAACAGGGCGTCTTGTATCCGCCATATGATACCAGCATTGCCGATATTTTTGTCAAAGCTGCAATGGAGTAGCCGCAGGGTGCCTGCTGATAAACATTGTGCCCTGCCTGCAAGGTTCTGACTATGTGCACGGCAGGTAACCCACAGGATACGCGGTATGCGCACGTATATTTTCATTCCCCCCTTGCGTTCATTGACTGGTGGCACTGCGGTGCTGCTACAGATTGCCCGCCACTTACACGACGACGGCCATGAGGTATGCCTTGTACTGCGAGAGAAAACCACTCCCCTGCCTGCTTCTGTATGTGATCTACCGTTGATACCGTGGGAAGCCCTTTGTTTTGCACCCCAAGACATATGGCTGGTACCTGAAGGCTGGGTCAACGCACTTGCACCTGGCTTGCAACGTAAGGCCCGTTGTGTAGTCTATGTGCAAAATTGGGCATATCTGCTCTCTAGCCTTCCCCAAGGGGTGCAATGGTCCCAACTTGGGGTATCATTTCTTGCGGTATCACATCCCGTGGCATGGTTCACGCGTGAGGCCACCGACATGCAGGCCACCATACTGCGCCCTGGTATTGATCTTGAGCGATTTTGCCCTCCAGAACGCAAGCCAGAGAGTGCCGTGTGCATTGCTTGGATGCCGCGTAAAAATAAAGCACTGGCTTTGCGTATACGTGAATTTTTTGATGCCCGCCGTACACGCGTCGCTAGCCCGCCGGTAGAGTGGCAGGCCATACATGGCCTTGCACCCGACGAGGTGGCCGCTCAATTGCGCGAGGCGCATGTTTTTTTGGCTACCGGCTTTCCTGAAGGTTGTCCGCTCCCCCCGCTTGAGGCCATGGCTTGTGGTTGTGTCGTAACAGGATTTTCTGGTATGGGCGGCTGGGATTATATGCGACAGGCTGCGGAAGAAGCGTATACACCTTGGTGGCCGCAACGCGCCGCGCATGAAACGCCTTGGGGTGGCAACGGGTTTTTTACGGCTGATGCTGACGTGCCCGCAGCGGCCCTGGCACTGGAAAGAGCCGTGCATCTTATCGAGGCAGCACGCCTAGCCCCCCACCCCTTGCTTGGCTCTGTGTTACAAAATGCGCAGACAACTGTTGCCCACTATAGTTTGGAGAGGCAACGTAAAGACGTGCTTGAGATTTGGGCACAGGCCGCCCGGGGTGCGCTTTTTACATAATTACGATGTATGGGAGAATCAAGCTATATGACACAGGAGAAAAAAAATATCCCCCCATCCCCCTCAGCTTTGGGGTTGCCGCTTACCGGCGTGGACACCCATGTTCATCTTGATCTGGATTCTATGCTGCCTGATCTTGATGCAGTGTGTGCCCGAGCACGTGATGCAGGTATTGCTTTGATGGGGCAGGTATTTTTGGGGCCCGACGCTTGGGATGCCCATGCTCCGCTTTTTGCGGACTACCCAGAGGTATTTTTTATTTTGGGGGTGCACCCCTGCCATGCAGATACCTGCGGTGGCAATGCCATAGCACGTATGAAGCAGGCTTTTATGCAAGACACCCGCCTGAAGGCCGTAGGAGAGATAGGTTTGGATTACTATTGGGATGCCCATCCACGCGCCCTGCAGAAACAGGTGTTCATTAAGCAGCTTGAAATGGCAGTAGAGCTTGGTGTGCCCGTGGTCATCCATTCCCGTGATGCCCATGACGACACCATTGCCATATTGGAAGCACAGGGCTTCAAAGGCCGTCCTGTGCTGTGGCACTGTTTTAATGCAGATGAAACCCTGGCACAGCGTATAGTCGCCAATGGGTGGCATATCTCCATACCCGGCCCGATTACCTACCCCAAAAGCCAAGCCTTGCGCACAGCACTGAGCAGTATACCTCAAGACAGGTTGGTTCTGGAAACAGACTGCCCGTATCTGACGCCTATTCCATGGCGGGGCAAACGCAATGAACCAGCTATGGCTGCATTCACAGGCGCATATGTTGCAGATATCTTGAATATTCCTTTGCAAGAATTCTGGACGCGGTGCGGTACCAATGCCCGTGCTTTTTTCGGGTTGCCATAAGAGGGAGCTAGTGCGCATTCTCTTGCTGTCATTGCACTGTTTGGTGACTGGCTCATTGTATATGCGTGCGTGATATCCGCTCTGCCTGGCAGTAGATGCCCGCTATGTTTTTTGGCGTTTTGCAGTACTGGCAGTAACCAGAGCGTATATGGTGGAAGTAAAAAAGCTGTATTTTTTTAGCTCCTTGAGCTAGCTTGTTGCGGAGCTGAATTGTAAACTCGAAATATGCAGACTGTGTTCCCGGGTTTCCTTGGAAGTAAAGAATTCTCTTCATTCTTCATGGTGTGTGTCCGCGGATTCATTTGATGTAACTACTTGGTACGATAAAGAAAAGCTCCAGTGACTTGCCCATTGAAAGTTCTTTTTTCAACGCCTCAGGTGCAGATACCGAAAAGTAGGAAGAAGAGGTTTTCAATGTGCTGTTGGTTTTGGCAATTGGCTTTAGGCACCATCAAGTAGAAAATTGTTGTTGTCGGTAATGCATATTGTGATATGGTGGTGTATTCGAAGTTTTAAAAATAACCCCGTGGCCGCATAAAGACTATATGGGGAAAGCCTTACAAGCCAAAACGTATGGCTGTGGGGCTGCCTTGTCTGATGCTGGAGGGCATGCTTGCAGTGTGCTCTTTGTTGGCTGTTTGTCATGCTATGTAATTAATTTATATTGAAATACGCGTATAAAAAACATCGTGGCTCAACCGTTCTCCATATGCTATAGACGTTGGATGTATCTGAATTGCCACTGGGTATCAGCTCCGGGTGGAGAGTAGACATGGCCAAAGTGCTTGTTGTGGAAGATGATCCCATAACCCGAGCCATTTTGCGTGAGATTATCACATCGTGCGGACATGTGGTGGTAGACGCGCCGGACGGTATGCGTGCATGGGAACGGCTACAGGAGGATGCGAATCTCAGGTTGCTTATTACCGATATACGTATGCCGGGCATAGATGGTAAGGAGCTTGTGCACCTTGTGCGCTCCAGCAAAAAACTGGCTAACCTGCCTGTGATAATCACTTCCGGGGTGGTGGACATGCGTCAGATCGCGCAGCTGTTGCATGAGGGACACGCCATGTTTATTGCCAAGCCCATTGATAGCCAAAAGTTATGCGCATGCATCCACACCTGTTTGGGTAGCTCGTCAGCTGTATGACCTGTTTTTTGGGCGTATTCATGCATCCACGGGCATAGTTTGTTATTGTCTAGCAGGCCTGCTGTACAGTAAGTTACAGGGCATGCATTGGCGTATTGGCTATTGGGCGGGAAGGGGATAGCGTTTGGGGTCATGGCATCCTGATCGATATGTGGCGCCATGACCCGGGTGCTATAAATTTTGGCGAAAACGCAGAGATTGGCGCAACGTTTCCTGATCCATGAATTTTACTTCACTGCCCAAGGGAATGCCTTGGGCAAGCCGTGTTATTCGTACTTGCGGAAAGTCGCGGTGCACCATTGCATGAATGTATGATGTCGTGTTTTCCGCTTCCAGCGTGGTACCAAGTCCCAGTATGATTTCCTGGATTTCTCCTTGGTGCAGGCGTTTGCGCAGCCGCTCTAGCTCCAGGGTTTCGGGATTTACGTTATCCAGCGGTGCCAGTAGACCACCCAAAATCATGTACTGCCCCTTGTAGAAACCGCCTGCTTCCATGGTCAGCATGCTGTCCCATTCTGCCACAAGGCACAGGGTATCGCGGCTGCGTGACGTGTCACTGCATATTGAGCATGGGTCTGTATCTGTCAAGGCGTTGCAAAGGGTGCATAGGTGGAGAGTATCACGCAGTTCGGCAATGGCCATGCCAAGGCCGCGTGTTTCACTTTCCGGCCATTTCAGCAAGGCCATGGCCATGCGCAGGGCTGATTTGGGTCCAAGGCCCGGCAGCTTGCCGAGCCTGGCCACAAGCATCTTGAGCGGTTCTGGCAAAGGATGAGTAGACACGGCAGGTTACGTCAGGCCCGGAATTTTGATGCCGCCGGTCAGGGCGCTCATTTCTTTTTCCACCATATCTTTAGAAAGACGCATTCCTTCATTTATAGCGGCCAGAATAAGGTCCTGCAGCATTTCAATGTCTTCTGGGTTAACAACTGCGGGATCAATGGCAATGGAGCGTAGGTCCTGCTTGCCGGTAACAGTAACAGACACCATGCCTCCACCGGCGCTGGCTTCTACCACGCGGTCACCCAGCTGCTCCTGCAGCTCGGTTACCTTTCTTTGCATAACCTGTGCTTGACGAAACATATCGTGCATACCTTTCATGGGGTACCTCCAGTAGCATCGCGGATTTGACCGCGGTTTATTTTTTATCGTTTGGCCCTGTATGTTGCACGGCAATCATGCAGGCGTTCAACTCTTTTTTCAGCAATTGCACCCCGGGGTGCGCGTCTATGTTTTTACGCAACTCCGCGGGGGATATGTGTTGCTCCGTGGGGGGCGCTAACTCGACGTTTATGTCGTGCCCCCAGTATTCCTGGGCCAGTGTCTGCAATGCAGCCCATGTATCCGGCTGGAGCAGGCGCTCATATTGTACTTGATATGCGGGGGAAAAGGTCAATACTTTGCCTTGTAGAGTACCTTTTATCTGGCGCAGGAGTTGGGTGTATTGGCCGTCCTGGTCACTGCTTTGCCTGCAGAAGAGCAGAAACCCTTCCCACGTCGCAGGTTCGGACGACTCAGGCTGCCCCGGCGGCTGAGGGGCCTCCTCTTCTGCGCGTGAGGCCTTTGGCTGTTCAACGTGTTGTTGGTGCACGGCGGGCATTGGGCTAGGAGGTATGCTTTGGGAGCCTACCGGCCCCCCCTTATCAGCGGGTTGCGATGCTTGGGGCGGATTTTTCTGCAAGGCTGCGGGGCTTGCCCCGCTGGGCGGCATATTATCCGGCACTGGTTTGGGTGCCTGCTGTGATGCCTGGGGTAACCCCAGCAGGCGTGGCATAAACGTGAGATTGAGCAGTAGTAGCTCAAGCGCCATACCCGGTTCAAGGCTATTGAGCACTCGGCGTTGGCCTTCCAGTGTCATCTGCCAGCACGCGTGGATATGGGACAGGGCAAATTGCGGTGCCCATTCCAACCATTTTGCGGCTTCTTCTTCTGGCAGGTCTAAGACGGCAAGCGAGTTTTTACCCCCCTGACGTAGCATGAAGAGATTACGCCAAACCCTTGTAAGCTCCCGCAGGAAAAAGCCCAGATCAAGCCCTTGGTCAAGGAGTTCGCGTAGTATGGAGGACACTGCCACACAGTCTTGTCCTTTAATTGCTTCCATGATGCGGAAAAAAAGCTCTTGGCCGGCAAGGCCCAGTATTCCTCGCACATCTGCCACTGCAAGCTGCTCATTACCCAAGGCCAGCACCTGGCCCAGCAGCGACATGGCGTCGCGGACACTGCCGGCGGCTCTGCGTGTTATCAGCGTAACAGCTTCAGGGTCAAATCTGACCGCTTCATGTTCAAGAATCCCTTTAAGGTGTTCTGCCAGCTCTGCTTCTGTAAGACGTTTGAAAATAAAATGCTGGCAACGGCTTACAATGGTTACAGGAAATTTGTGAGGCTCTGTGGTGGCCAGTACAAAGGTGACATTGGGGGGGGGTTCTTCCAATGTTTTTAACAAGGCATTAAATGCTTCACGAGTAAGCATGTGCGCTTCATCAATGATGAAGACTTTATAGCGCCCTTCCATGGGGGCATACCCGATGGCCTCTTTCAGGCGTTTAGCATCGTCAATGCCCCGGTTAGAAGCGCCGTCAATTTCCACTACATCCACGGCCGTACCCTGTGTAATTTTGCGACACTGGTCGCAGGCGTTGCAGGGTTCTGCGGCAGGGCCTTTGGCACAATTGAGGGCTTTGGCAAAAATACGTGCAATGGTTGTTTTACCCACACCGCGTGTGCCACTGAGCAGATACGCAGGTGCAACCTTTTGTTCTGCGGCGGCTCGCGAGAGGATGGTTTTTATGCTCTGTTGCCCGGCCACATGGGCAAAACTTTGCGGTCTGTATTTTGCGGTAAGCGGTGCGTGGTTCATAATGAATTATATTTAAAGGTGAAGGAGCCGGTCCCGCCTTGGTGGGGCCGGCTGTTGCAAATGCAAGCTGCTATACAGAGTAAGGGTGCAGCCAGTGGGCATAGTCAGGGTTATCCCCCTTAACGGCCTTAAAGTACTCGGTCTGCAAATGTTTGGTGACCGGGCCGGCTTTTCCGGAGCCGATAATACGGCGGTCCACTTCACGAATGGGGGTGACCTCGGCAGCTGTACCGCAGAAGAAGGCTTCATCGGAAATATATACTTCATCACGGGTGAACTGCTGCTCTACAACCGTATAGCCCAGATCTGCGGCAAGCGTCATCAGGCTATTGCGAGTGATACCGTCCAGCACAGAGGTCAATGGGGTTGTTTTGATGACATCTCCGCGAATAATAAAGATGTTTTCACCGGTTGCTTCCGAGACGTATCCTGCGGTATCCAGCATCAGGCCTTCGTCATATCCATCCTCAACGGCTTCTGTTTTGGCCAGAATAGAGTTGACATAGTTACCCACGGCTTTGGCTTTGGTCATCATGGCGTTCACATGGTGCCGTTGGAAAGTGCTGGTTTTGACACGGATACCTTGTTCCAGGGCTTCATCGCCAAGGTATGCACCCCAAGGCCATGTAGCAATAATGGTTTGTATGGGGTTATTGCCTGGCAATACTCCCATTATACCTGCTCCCACAAAGCTCAACGGCCTGATATAGCCTTCGGCCAGATTGTTGCGCTGTAATGTTTCCACCGTGGCGTCCATGAGTTGTTCCACGGTATAGGGAATTTTCATTCGCAAAATTTTGGCTGACAGAAAAAGACGTTCGATATGTTCCCGCAGGCGAAAAACAGCAGAAGTGCCGGCAGCGTTTTTATATGCACGGATACCCTCAAATACACCCAGTCCATAGTGCAGGGTGTGGGTCAGGACGTGCACATTGGCTTCATCCCATGCGACTTGTTTACCATCAAACCAGATTGTTTCAGACTTTTGGACCATTGCTCAAAACTCCTTTATGTACCACGGGGCACTGGTTGGTATCGTGTGCTCTCCATAAGCACGCGAGCGCGTGTGCGCTGTCAACCAGACGCCCTACGCTAGAAGATGACGCTATATCCGGTCAAGCGGCTGTGTGTCCATACCTGGTGTTGCAGCATGGCGCTATCTGCAATATGCTAAGGGGTGATGCAATATTTGGAAAAAATTTGGAATCGGCATCTGAACAGGACAAAGATGGACAGGCGGGCTTTTTTGGTATTTGTTGCGGGGGGGTGTGCGACCATGGCTGCTACTGCATGCGGTAGTGGCCATGCTGTTGCGGGGGTTAGGCATCTTATACCGCAGCAAGGGCCGATCACATTGCCCGTACGCGACTATATTACGCGTATGGACAACTTTGATATGCCTGACGCTGCGGATGTTATTCTCGAACCTGCAAGATTGGCAGTACTCCAAAGCGTTGCCGCCCGCCTGGCCCGTACCGAGCGAACTGTAGGCCACGGTAATTTTTGTATACTGAGTTTTGATGAGGCCCTGCGTTATGCCAAAAGCTATGCTGCCATTGGTGAGTTTACCTCGGTGGAAAAAGATCTGCTGGATGAGCTTTTTCACACAGATGCATCGGCATATGGGTTTTATGGCGAAAAACCCGTGACCAGATTAACACAACATATCCCTCCCCGTGAGCTGACAAAAGTGCCCCGTATGGGTAACTGGCTTTTCAGGGGGCCGCCGGAGGAAACATGGCAGGCCATACGCGCTTCCATTGGTGACAGTGTCATACTGACATCAGGAGTGCGTGGGGTGGTAAAGCAGTTTATGCTTTTTTTGAGTAAGGCCGTTGTTGCAGGTGGTAACTTATCGCTTGCTTCACGATCTTTGGCCCCCCCTGGTTACTCTTTTCATGCAGTCAGTGATTTTGATGTAGGGCAACAAGGTTTTGGCAAAAGCAACTTTTCCGCCCGTTTTACCAAAACGGATGTATTCAGAAAACTTAAAGAACAAGGTTACGTCACATTGCGTTATCCCCAGGGCAACCTGCTGGGGGTGCGTTTTGAGCCGTGGCATATAAAGGTAGCGGCATGAGATATATCATCAGCCTGTTTTTTATGGGGCTGCTGTGCATGGCCACGACTGCACAGGCGAAAAGCCCTTACCAGCGTACTGCCCCGACGCTGGATTTCACACTGCACAAGCTGGGGCCTGATAGCCCCAATGCTGCCGAAGCGGGTCCAACGCTGTTGATCGTGGGGGGGATTCAAGGGGATGAGCCGGGTGGCTTTAATGCTGCGGCGCTTGTTGCATCTCACTACACCGTCACAAAAGGCTCTGTTTGGGTTGTGCCCGATTTAAACTTGCCCAGTATTATCAGGCGTTCTCGAGGTATCCATGGCGATATGAATCGTAAATTTGCGGCATTATCCAACCAGGATCCGGAGTTTCATACCATCAGGCGTATCAAGTCCATCATTATTGATCCACGTGTGGATGTCGTGCTTAATCTGCACGACGGTAGTGGGTTTTATCGCCCTACATGGGAAGACAGAGAGCGTAATCCCAACCGTTGGGGACAGTCCGTCATTATTGATCAGGCAGCTATGGATGCGGATCGCTTTGGGACGCTGGAGGACTTGGGTACAACGGCTGTTGTAGATACAAACGGTAAGCTTTTGGCAGAGAGTCATAAGTATTACCTGAAGAATACACACACGCACTTGGGCGATAAGGAAATGGAAAAAACACTGACGTACTTTGCCATCAGGCACGGTAAGCCTGCATTTGGCATTGAAGCGAGCAAGCAGTTTTCCACTCCGTTGCGTGCTTATTATCATCTACAGGTGCTGGAGTCGTTCATGCACCAGATGGGGATTTCTTTTACCCGCCATTTTCCGCTTACCCGTGAGGGGGTTGAAGGGGCCATTGACCAAGAGGTGGCCATATGCTTGCATGATGGGCGTATTACATTGCCCTTGGATAATGTCCGCCGTAACCTCAAGTATGTACCCATGCCCAAGGGAGTACCTGTTGTGTACTCACCGTTGCGGCCGCTTGTGACATTAACACCGGACAAGGGGCGCTACATCGTACACTACGGTAACCGTCGTATGACGACCATCCATCCACAATATTTTGACTTTGATGATACCTTGCGAAGCATCAGGCTGGATGTGGATGGCATGCCACGCACTGTCCGCCCCGGAGATGTTGTTGCGGTTAAAGACTCATTCAGAGTGTTGCCCATTGCGGGCTACCGGGTGAATGTTATCGGCGTGACCCGGCCAGGTATGCATAGTGAAGCAGGGCTTACTATATACCAGCAAGAGTTTCGTCCTGGATTTTCGCTGGATACCAACAATACGCTGTACCGAGTAGAAATTTACCGCCAGCGTCCTTCCACGAGCGATGCATTTGCAGGCATGCTGGTAATAGACTTCAATGAGAAAGGAGCCCGCAGGCAAATTCCCCCGAGCAACCTTGTGCGTGAAGAGCCACAGCAAAGGGGAAGCATGACCGGCGTCGGGCGCTGATGTGCCTGTAGCTTCGCACGTTGTCTGGCCCCCCTGTGCCTACAGCACAGGGGGATAGGTACCTTGATGGATTTGTGGGCAGTGTGGGCTGTGAAGTCCTATGCCTTGCGCTGCAGGCCCAGCACATCAGCCACGGCAGTGGCCGCTGTCACAGTAAATGCTTCAGGCGTTGCCGAATCTTTGTGCGCATCTTTCATGAGCAGTACAGGGCTGTTGGTAAGCCTGGAATCCGGTGTAATACCATATTCAGCTGGCAGTGTGTTGGCAAAGTACTGCTCTTGAAAGCCGGAGAACTTCAGCGCATGTGCTGTGGCGTCCAGTATCGCGGTTTCTTTTTCGCTGAGAAGCCCCAACTCGCGAGCGCGCAGCAAACCGGCAAGGCATTCGCCACCCTGCGTACAGGCGATATGGCCATGTCGGTTGGCAATGAGCATGGCGTCTATAATTGCCTGCTCTGTCACCTGTAGCACTTGAAATGCGCCTTGCCCCCCTACAGCTTCGAATTGTGTGGCAAAATGTTGTACGCGCGGGAAGGATACAGGGTTGCCTATCATGGCCGCCTGGGCCACACTGGGCTGCACGGCCACAGGGGTAAAAGTGCGTTGCGCTACGTCTGCCACGCTATAATAGCGGTAGACAGGGTCAGCATGATGTGATTGTACGCCGAATACCCGGGGCAGGGTATCAATAATGCCTAGGCGGTGCATTTTGAGGAAACCACTCATGACCGCAGTAATGTTTCCTGCGTTGCCAATGGGAACAAATATGCATTTGTTTCGCATGTCCCAGCCATGCCACTGAGCAACCTCAAAGGCATACGACTCCTGCCCGAGAATACGCCAACTGTTTTTGGAATTCAGCAATGCCACGCGGTATTGTTCCGCAAGGTGTTCCACAACATTCATGCAATCGTCAAATACGCCGGGCAATTCCAGTACGGTGGCACCACTACCCAGTGGTTGCGAAAGTTGCTGTGGGGTGACTTTGCCATGGGGGAGCAGGACCACAGATTTCAGTGGAGGGCCCACATATGCCGCGTATAGCGCCGCAGCGGCAGAAGTGTCACCGGTGGAGGCACATACGGTGAGCACCTCGTCCCAGCCATGCTTGCGCACCAGCCAGCGCAAAAAGCTGAACGCGCAGGCCATACCCCTGTCTTTGAACGAAGCGGAGGGATTTTGTCCGTCATTTTTATATGCAAAGGGAATACCCGCAATGTCCATCAGGGCAGGAGACGCGTCAATGATGGGGGTGTTACCTTCGCCAAGGTAGACGATATCTTCCGGGTCTGGCAACGGGGCCATGAGTTCGTAAAACCGGAAGATGCCTCGCAGAGGGGTAAGGCGGGTGGCAGTACGGGCGTCAAAAATGGCACGCCACTGCGATCCGGGTATTTTTTGCAACGCGTCAAAGTCAGTGTTGTCTAGTAAAAACACGCCGCCACAATCAGGGCAGGTATAGTATAATTCGTTGATATCAAGGCGGATGCCGCACCCAAGACAAACATACTGCATGCTCCCGCGATATGCGGGAAAATTGTGTTCTGTCGCCATGTTATTCATGTTCCTCGTGTGTTGTTTTACGCCACGGCTTTTCTTCGCCCCGGGCAAGGCGTTGGATGTTTTCGCGGTGGCTCCAGAAAACCAGTACCATGACCACAAGTGCAAGTGGGATATAGCCAAAATATCCGCCAAACAGCAACATGACTGGCAAAAGGGTAACCAAGGAGAGCGACCCCAGAGAAACAAAACCTGACCGCCAGATAATCAACGCGCACAGCAGCGAGGACAGCAGTAGAGGTTTGAAGGCCAGAGGAATAAAGACTCCTAGTGTGGTGGCCACGGCTTTACCGCCCTTAAAGCCCAGAAATATTGAATAGAGGTGTCCCAGTAAAGCTGCCAGTGCAGTAAGGCTGAGGAAAAGCGTTGACTGGCTGAATGTCATGGCAACGATTACGGGCACAACTCCTTTGAGCAGGTCGCACAGCAGCGTCAGCAGACCGAACCAAGTACCGCATAACCGGGCAACATTGGTGGCCCCCACATTACGGCTGCCATCCGTACGCGGGTCCACGGAACAAAAGCTCCCGGCAATGAGCAGGCCGGAAGGAATAGAGCCGATAATATAAGCCATAACAAGCCAAAGCAGGTAGCCCATACAGGATTCTCCTTGTGGACGCGCGTGGCGCTATTGTTCCATCACATCCAGTATCTGGATTTCGTTATTCAAAGGGTGCACTTTGCCTATCCGTACCATGAGGCGGGTGCCAGGGTGTGCCTTGTCGCCAAAGCTTGCCCGTCGGCCACGAACAAATATCTGCTGTTCGGGCAACGCCACAGTAACAAAGGCATCATTTTCATCTGTAACCACGGCATCCCACCATGTCTGATCACCTTTTTGTTTAAAGAACAGCAGTTTCCAGTACCTGGGGCGAAAACGTTGCACCTGAGCGGCTGCATCCAGCCGCGTGTTGAGCAGGGGCAACATGGCCTCAAGCTCTTGGCTGGTCCAAAGTGGCGTTGCATGGTCTGCATAGTGGACAAGTTGTGCCACATTGACAAGGTCTGGATATCGCCGCAGGGGTGACGTCATGGGGCTGTATGCATCAACGCCAAGCCCTGCGTGCCGACGTGGAGCTGCTTCCAGCACGGCAGGGGCCAGAGCCTTGACCACTTGCGCAATTTCGTGGGGCTGCCTCCATATGCCGGCATACTCTTTGGGAATGGCCACATCCTGTGTACGGTGCAGCAGGGCAATGCCTTGCTCTTTGGCCCACAGGGCAGTATTGCCATTGGCAAGGATCATCAGCTCACTGACCAGCAGGGAAGCGCCTGGAGTGGGGGTATCATACTCCATATCCACACGTATATCAGCCCCCTGTCCGTGCAACGTGAGTTTGGCGTCGGGGCGTTCAATGACAACAGCCCCGTCTTCTACCCGTCGTTGCAACAGGGTTTTCGCCAGCTTGGACCCGGTCCGAATTTGTTCTGCATAGTCGGCCGCTGGGTTGTCCGCATCCCAACCTGGGTCGTTTTGTATTACTGCCTCGCAGTCGATGTAGTTAAGATTGGCAGCCAGTTGTACCCATCCCCCCTGGAGCTTCAGGCTATGAACGGCCCCTGCGGTATCCAAGTCAAAACAGATGATCAACGCGGGGCGTTCCTTGCCTGCCTGCAGGCTGAAAAAGTCAGTCCCCAGTTCTTCCGGCAACATATGCAGGTCACCTTCTGGCAGGTAGATGCTGGTGCCCCGTCGTAAGACGGCTTTGTCCAGCCCACTACCAAAAGGCCAGCCCAATGCGGGGCACGCAATGGCCAACCATACCCGG
Source organism: uncultured Desulfovibrionaceae bacterium (assembly GCA_964593925.1). Taxonomy (GTDB): domain Bacteria; phylum Desulfobacterota; class Desulfovibrionia; order Desulfovibrionales; family Desulfovibrionaceae; genus Oleidesulfovibrio. Next base: position 43,489 of record CAZQKM010000012.1, read on the forward strand.
TACCCATCGGCTGTGGCTTCTATGTAAAAGGCGTCATCAATATCGCGGGTAGTGGCGGCATCAATGCTGATAAAAGGTTGGGGCACAGGGGGCTGCCGTACGGAATGGACGAACTGGACAAGTGTTGCAAGGGTATCTGCATATGTTTCATGCCAGCTTTGGGATGTGTCATAGCCTGCCCTGTCCAGGTGAGCATTGTGGTGTGCAGGAACAATACCCCAAGCTTGGGCCAGCAATAGCGGCAGATGTGGTATATCAGGCAGGCCTTTGGCAATCTGCCGCCAGACCAACTCTGTTTCATGCCCGTCTGGTTCGGCAATACGGCTGCGGAGTAAGGTTTCAAGCTCCGCGGCCGATTCCATATTTTGCGGAGGGGGTGGGCAAGATTGTTTTTTCTGGTGAGTATCCCATAAAGCACGTAAAAATTCGTGCCCTGCGGAGACCAGCCGTTCGCGTTTGTGGCGCTCTTCTTGCTCTGCAACACGGTCCGCAGCCTTGTCCTGGGGGTATACCTCGAACTCTGCCTGCTGCAATTTGAAGTGTGTTTTGCAGTCAATCAGGGCACGCCCAACAGAGGCAATGGTATCCGGGTCCGGTGCCTCGAACAGTAGCTCAGCAAACCACTGGGCTGAAGCCAGAGAAAGTTCGCCTTGTACCAGCTCCCATATCTCCAACGCATTGAGTGAGGCTACTTTGTGGCTGCGCTGTTTTTCATGCTCTGCAAGGATATGTAGAATTTCCTGCCGGGATTTTTCCGGATCATATTGGGGACCGGACCAAGGCAGCACCCGATCTGCCCCCAATTTTGTTTCTCGTTTGTTTTGGGTAAACAGGCGCAACTTACCGGACTGCTCGTCCTGAACCCAAGCGATGTGGGGCCTATTGCCTTGCATGAACTCGACAATACAGCCCGCTCCGGGGTATTTGACCAGTGAAGAGGGTGCGCTCATAAATCCCTGCTTGTGTTTGCGTGCACCGGTGCATTTCGCCTGCCAAGGCTTTTTTCGCACTGCAGCAGTTAACTCAATCTTTTTATGGCATTACTATTTTGTCGGTTGCTGCCGTGTAACACAACAGCAACCGGCACGCCCATATACTAGTGCTTGAAAGAGCGTTGGCCCGTGAACACCATGGCCACTTGGGGCGAAGCTTCATTGCACGCCATGATAACCTCATGGTCGCGGATGGAGCCGCCTGGTTGTGCAATGGCTGTCACACCATGGGCAATGGCTGCATCTACGCCATCCCGGAAAGGAAAAAAGCCGTCAGACACCATGACCGTACCGGATAACCCGCCCCTGTCAGCGCGGGTACGAGCATCAATATCGGCCAGTATCTGATTGCTTTCGTTGCCTTTTTTTGCTTGTCGACGCAACTCATACAGCGAACGCCCCTGTTCATTAAAAGCCAGCACATCCGCATACTTGGTGTAGGCCTTGTGCACGGCTAGTTCCACGCAGCCCACGCGGTCTTGCTCGCCTGTGCCGATGGACACGGTCGCGCCGTTGCGGGCAAAGATGATGGAGTTAGAGGTAACACCGGCTTCAACCGCCCATGCAAACAGTAGGTCGTCGGCTTCTTGGGCCGTGGGGGTACGTGCATTGACCGTGGCCCCATCTTTTTCTCCTGTGGCAGGCAAAAAGTCGTCACCAGATGAAATACGGTTGCAAAATGAGTGCTGTATGATAATGCCCCCATCTTGTAGTGACTTCAGGTCGAGGAATGGCGTACGAGCCAGCTCTGGTAATCTGCCAAGACCTGGAATTTTGAGAATACGCAGGTTTTTCCGTTTTTTTAAGGTATCAATGACCCCCTCTTCAAAGTCCGGTGCGGCAACGACTTCAAAATAGCAGGTGTTAATAAGTTCAGCAGCCCGGGCATCCAAGGGGCGGTTTACGATTACCGCGCCGCCAAATGCGGCAATGCGGTCACACCAGAAGGCACGCTCCAGCGCTGTGGCGACTCCAGCTTCGGTCCATGCTGCCCCGCTAGGATTGTTGTGTTTCATAATGAGGGCCGCAGGTTTTGCATCAAGGTACTGCAATATATTCAGCGCGTTATCCACGTCGGTCAGGTTTGTTTTACCTGGGTGCTTCCCTGCTTGGAGCATGTGTTCTTCGGTGAGTGAAGACACAAGACCTGCGCCAGGACCACGAAAGCTTACCCCTCCAAGTGTCAGAGTACCTTTTGTCAGCTCATACAGGGCCGCGGGCTGGTCAGGGTTTTCTCCATACCGCAGGCCTTTCTGCTGGCCTTCAATGGTCCAAGTGCGTTTGGTATAGTACAATTCCTGATCACCAAGGCGTACCGTCATTTCCGAGGGAAACGGGTCGTCCTGTATGGTGCTGTACATTTTTTTCAGGGTGCTCATGCTACTGGAAACTCCGGCCCAACGGGCATTTTTTCGGCCCGACTTATGGTTTGTATACGGGGCATTGTACCGACACGAAGCGGTAGGATATCACAGGGAATACTGGCGGGCAATTTTCATTTGAAGCATCACGCTGTTTGGCGTACTTTGAGATGATTGCGTTGCGGTACGCTCGGCAGCGCGTTGCAGGCGTTGTGATTGGTATTATGCTAAATTTAGGAGTTTTATATGGAACAGGCATTGCTGGAGCTTGCCCGTCGCTTGAATGCATATGACGAGGCGTCACTCATGGCTTTGTGGGAGACCCTTGCAGCAAAGGTTGAGCAGTTTGAACCTTCAGCCCGTTGGGAAGAGGCTGCCGTTGCTTTTGCTATGGTACAAGGCGTACGCTGGAAAAACCAATTGCATAACAGCCACATGACTGAATTGGCCCGGCCTGATGGCGGAGTGCCGCCGGCGGCTGCGTATGATGCAGGTTCCGGTATGCCGAAAGACGACTCAGGAGCCGGCACTGGCTTCGCTTCCCGGCCGGTGGGCGGGCAGGGCGCTCAAAAATGCGCCAAGATTCTCAGCTTCCGGCCGCGCGAGCGAGACTAGGCCGCTGAGGATGTAATAGTAGAGGCGGATGTTTTCCACATAGGCCACCGCTTCAAAACCTCGACAGTAGCCATGCTTGGTGTTGCGGTACCAGCGTTCCCATGCCAGCAGAGGATATGTTTCTTTTAGTTCACGCCACGTACTTCCGGTCGCGCCGCGGGCACGACTAAGCTTTATCGCATCAAAGAGGTGCCCCGGGCCCTGATTATACGCGGCCAAGGCAAAGAACCAGCGATCCCATGGTTCAAGGCCCATATCTTCCAACGATTCCCAGAGCATGCGCAGGTATCGGGCGCCGCCGTGGATGGACTGCTGGGGATCGAGCCGGTCGATTCCCAGAGAGCGCGCGGTATCTTGGGTGATCATCATCAGCCCACGTACGCCTGTTTTACTACGTGCTTCAGGGTCAAAGCGTGATTCCTGATAGATGACGGCAATAAGCAACAGAGGATCGATGTTTTGTTCCTGTGCTGCGGCGACAATGGTATCAAGATACTGCGGTGCCTTGGCCTCAAGGACGCGACCCAACATGGTTACTTCATACCGGTCAACACGGTCGGGGAGAAAGCCGAAATACCGTTCTTCCATATTATCAAGCAGGGTGTCTTTTTCGCGCGCTGCCCAAAACATCCGTATTGTCTGGTCCAAACGGTCGTCATCCCCGCGCCAGAACCAGCGATACGGAACCTGTTGTGCCATGACTTTGGCCGTACGCACACCGGGGTAAAAGGGTTGCCATAAATTATAGGCATCTTTATCCAGCATGGCAAAACGTGCACTGTTGTCGTCAATGGCCTGTAGAACGGGCGTAAGCTCCATGCTTTGAGAGACTTCGGCCATGGGGCGACATTGCAGACTGTCTGCCTTTGCTTCAAGGATTTCTTCCAGCATGGGGTCAGCAGTGACAAGTACTGGCGTTGTGCACATCTCGCGGTTTTGCCGCAGACCGTAACGACGGGTGCTGTGTATCAGCACAGGATTGTAATGGGCATACACCGGCCCTGCCACCACAGGTATCACAGGGGCGATTGTTTCCTCGGGCTTATGGGGGGGCGCAATGGGAAGATCACCCCCAAATCCCACTGCCAAGTCTCCGCGTTGTTGCTCCAGGGCTTCTAAGGCGTCTTCCATGGTGGCGGCTTCAATCCAAGAGACCGCGTAGCCGCTTTCCCGTGCAAAGCGGGTCACAAGTTCATACTCGTAACCCGGGCCATATGGCGAAAGTGTGGCGGTCACACGTTCGCGCCGCGGGGCTACTACACGCAGGATATCAGACGAAGGCTCGTTGATTGAGATGTCGTCTGATGATTGGTTGAGATCAGTGCACGCAGGTAACAAAAATGTGACACTGAATACCAGCATGGCAAGCAACTGCCTGCCTGATTCCAGACTGAATTGTTTCATATTCATATATATAATCCGGATTGCCCATACCCGCAGAAACTGCCGGAGGATACCACCCGGAGCAGGCCCTAACGCCTGTATTATACAGTAAGTTGTTTGACTTCTTTAATGATGACATGTAGGAACATACACTTGTGCCGTACGCCGTGTGGCGTTTGATCTTTAAACGCTTGAAAGGTAATTTTTGTATGTCACAAGGAGCTGGGAATGTCAAATGTGGTCATCATCGGGGCGCAATGGGGCGACGAGGGTAAAGGCAAAATCGTGGACCTGCTTTCTTGCCAGGTAGACGTCATTGTTCGTTTTCAGGGGGGGAATAATGCAGGGCATACCGTCATAGTAGGCGACAAATCCTATATCCTGCATCTTATTCCTTCGGGTATCCTGCATGACGACAAGGTCTGCCTCATTGGCAATGGCGTGGTGCTGGACCCTGCGGTGCTATGGAAGGAAGTGGAAGCGCTTGCCGGGCGAGGTATTGAGGTGGGTCCTGAAAAATTCATGATCAGCCCCAAGGCCCATGTAATTATGCCCTATCACAAGGCTCTTGATGTTGCCCGCGAAGAACATAAGACCGGCGCAAGTAAAATAGGTACCACAGGCCGGGGTATCGGACCATGTTATGAAGATAAGATGGCACGCGTGGGGATACGGGCCGGTGATTTTACCAATCCGGCCTTGCTGCGTAACAAGATAGAGACCGCACTTGTGGAAAAAAATGCCTTGTTTAGCGCACTATATGGCTGTAGTCCCATGACTGCGGATGCTGTGTTTGAAGAAGCAATGGTCGCAGGCGTCAGGCTTGTACCTCATCTTGCCGATGTTTCTGCGTGCATTGAAGGTGCGTGGGCCAAAGGCCAGAGTGTCATGTTTGAGGGAGCCCAAGGTATCCACCTTGATATTGACCATGGCAGTTACCCCTTTGTCACCTCATCCAATACCGTGGCAGGCAACGCCTCTGCGGGCAGTGGTATCCCTGCCGGGCGATTAGACAGAATAGTGGCCATTGTCAAGGCGTACACCACCCGAGTGGGCGCGGGGCCATTTCCCACAGAGTTGGACGACGCCTGCGGAAATCATATGCAGCAGGTGGGGCATGAGTTTGGCGCTACCACCGGGCGTAAACGCCGTTGTGGCTGGCTGGACTGCGCGCTGTTGCGTGAGTCTGTACGCCTGAATGGCCCCACGGAGATTGCATTGACTAAACTGGATGTACTCAGTGGGCTTGCGGAGTTGAAAGTGTGTGTTGCCTATACACACCAAGGCCAGCGCCTGCAGCACCCGCCGCAAGGAGAAAACGCGTTGGCGAATGTGACGCCCGTGTATGAGACCATGCCCGGCTGGAATGAAGACCTCAGTAACGTCACGACTTGGGATGGGCTGCCCCAAGCTGCCCGTAACTATATTGCCCGTATTGAGGCCTTGCTAGAAGTCCCTGTGCGCATGGTGTCCGTGGGGCCTGAGCGTAATCAGACCATTGTCAGGGCATAGTGCATGGCTGGCCTGGATGAGCTGCCTTCTGCCTTGCCTGCCGGAGAGCTCTTCGCTTCTATTCTTTTACCTGGCTTTGATAGGGTTCGGGGGTATCTAGAACAGTTGGCCGTTATGGCACCCCAAGTCTTGTTGTTTGAGGGGGGTACGGCTGACGAGCGCAAGGCGCTTGCTTTGTGGTGGGCAGCTCGTTTGAATTGTCCTGCTTCTGCCCCTCCTTGCCTGTCGTGTTCGACGTGCAGGCAGTTCAGTGCATGTAATAATCATGATATGTTTTTTTTGGATGGTAGTGCGGCTTCCATCAAAATAGATGACGTGCGTACTGTGCGCGCTGTACTGGGGGAACCACCCAGGGGGCGCCAGCGCGTGGTGGTGCTGGCTGAGGCGCAGGCTCTTGGTATTGAGGCTGCCAATGCCCTGCTCAAGTCACTGGAAGAGCCGCGCCCGGGTACTAGCTTTGTGCTGCTTGTCCCCCAGCGTGAACGTCTGCTGCCGACGCTGGTTTCTCGTAGCTGGATACTGACACTGGCATGGCCCATGAGGGGGGAGCTTGCTCCAGCTGTGTCTGACTGGATAGAGGCATTGGCTCGATTTATTGCCGATGGGCAAGGGTGGTTTGCCCTTTCCGGAGCCAAAGGCGCTTTGGATAATGCCATGGCTCTGCAGCTTGTGGCATGTTTGCAGCAGCAGCTCGTCGAAATATTCTTGGATTCGCCAAAAACAGCATTCGCACGTATGCTTGCTTCGCGTTTGGATACCAGTGCGCTCCGCAAGTTTGATGAAGCGCTGGCTGAATGCCAAGATGCACTTTTCTACAACGTACAGCCTGCCTTGGTGATGGATTGGCTGGCTATACGCCTGTATGCGTGGGCACGTACTGCACGCGACTCTTTATAGTATAGGCCGGGGGAGAAGCCTCTAGCGGGCAAGGGGCATGACCCCTTGTATCCCTCAAAGGGGTGTGCAGATAATACCTGGTAAGGCGGTGTTGTTTTGTGTGTCCTGTTGTCTTTTTCCCTGCATTGGGGCCAGGATAGCCAGGGGGAGTCCGTGGATTTTTTTCATATAACAGCTAGCAGCGTGGAGGCTGGTGTATACTAAAGGGGATAATTTCCTGCATGCTTTCTAAAAAGGCGTGCATTTCATGTGCTTGATGCGGTGAAAAGACCACCTGCAAGATTCCATCGAATTTGTTTACCACACTCATGTAGCCCAGGTTATCTTGTGCTTCCAGTAAAAAGCGGAACATGCCAATGGCCGCGGGTGCTACATGCACGTACAGTCGCTGCGAATGGCCTGGAGGCGTTGGAGGGCTGGTGTATCTACGTCGACGATGGGTGGGCATGGGCATATTCCTCAGAAGAGTGGTTTTTGGAGATAGCAGGCAGAAGCATAGTGGCTTACGAAGAACCTGGCCGAGAGGCATATCCTATTTTTTTGCCAAGGGTAGCCAGGGTGCATGCCATGAGTTTTTTGGGCATCGGCCCTCTTGAGCTGCGGCCTGCTTTTGCGGAACAAGGTAAGCCTGTGAGGTTTGTTGTCAGGGGAAGACTTTGCCAGGGTTCATAAGCCCACGAGGGTCGAAAAGAGCCTTGATACCGCGTTGCAGATGTAATGATGCAGGATCTATTTCAAGGGGTAGCAGGTGCTTTTTGGCCTCTCCAACCCCATGCTCGCCAGAGATGGTACCGCCTAGCTCCAGTACGCGGCGGGCCACGGCCTCAATGCCTTCTTCCATACGCGGGGTTCTCTTTGGGGTGCTGGCAGAACGGGGGGTGGTCAGCATAAGATGTATATTGCCGTCTCCAGCATGCCCAAAGGCGAATATTTTCAGCCTGTATTCCTGCTCAAAATGGGGGATTTCCGCTACAAAATCCACAATGTCGCTGATGGGAACCACCACATCTTCTGAAAATGAGTATGTAGATTGTTCTCGGATACGTGTGGATACTTCGCGGCGCACTCCCCATATGCGTTCCTGCTCTTTGGGTGTACGCCCGGGTAGCAAGTCCGTAGCTCCATAGCGCGTACAGGCTAGGGCTATGGCATCCATTTCGGGTGTAATGGCTTCGGATCTACCGTCAAGCTCAATAATCAGCAAGGTGGCTTTGGGGTTTGTGATCTCAAAGGGGAGCCCCCTGCGCACAAGCCCCAGGCATTTATGATCTAAAAATTCTAGAGCGCATGGCAGGTGTCCATTACCAAGTATGCCTGCCACGGCGTCCATGGCTGAGGATAATGAGGGAAACACCGCAGCCATACCCACTATGGCAGGCGGCAGCGGCAATAGCTTGAGAAATGCCGATGTAATGATGCCCAGAGTACCCTCAGAACCAGTGAGCAGGTGCGCCATGTCGTAGCCAACCACGCCCTTGCGGGTACGCACTCCGGCCCGGAGAAGCTGGCTGTCGGGCAAAACTGCCTCTACCCCCAGTACATAATCACGCATCACTCCGTACTTGACGCACGCCGGCCCGCCTGCATTGGTGGCCACATTACCTCCAATGGTTGAGGTATCTAGGCTGGCTGGGTCGGGTGGAAAAAACAGGCCTTTTTCCGCAACGGCATCCCGCAGGGTTTGGGTAATGACTCCTGCTTCCACGTGGGCATAGAGCCCTGCTGTATCCAAGGTGAGGATACGCTTCATACGCTCAAGAGAGACCACCACACCACCATGCAGAGGCAGACAACCGCCGGCTGTTCCTGTACCTGCGCCACGCGGTACGATGCTAAAGCCCGCCTGGTTTGCTAGCTGGACTATGGCCTGTACTTCTTTGGTCGAAGCGGGCAATGCCACAAGGTCAGGCGCTGCGGTATAGGATGAGGAATCTTGATCATACGGGGCTCCAGGGCATGTCAGCACGCCTTGAGGGCCCAGTATGGCTTCAAGTCTGTGGGCAAGGTCCGTTGTGTTGATGGAAGGATTGCGCATGTCATTGTCTCATGAAGCAGAAGTAGTCTCGAAAAGACGAGAATGTAGTGGAGCTGGCCTTTATCGTCCACGACCAAAACCAGGGATATGGAAATGTTTTTCCAACCAAGCCAAAACCCAGGTAGCAAGGGTAACCAAGGCAAGATAATACAAACCCACAATCATATACGCTTCTGTGAAGCGAAATGTCTTGGTTGCAACAGCGCGGGCTTCGCCGGTCAGCTCAATACAGCTAATAACATAGGCAAGCGATGAGTATTTTATTAGGTATATTACTTCGTTGCCACAGCCTGGCAGTGCGCGGCGAAAGGCTTGGGGAATGACTATATGGACAAGGCTTTGCAGGGTGGTCATACCAAGCGCCTGTGTCGCTTTGATTTGCCCTTGGCGAATGGAGAGCAACGCACCGCGTATATACTCTGAGTTATAGGCACCGCTGCATAAGACAAAGCCCAGCACTGCTGCTGTATAGGGTTCCAGATAAATACCCACGCCAGGCAGGCCGAAATAGAGTATGAACAATTGTACCATCAAAGGAACGCCACGGAAGACCGCTGTATAGGCATTCATGCATTTCTGGACTGGTTTGGGCCCAAATACACGTAGTGTTCCCGCAATAATACCCACAAGCTGTCCAAGCATCGCAGAGGGGACAATGAGTAAAATGCTCATCCATAGCCCTTTGTTGAGCGCCGGCAATAGTAAGTCTGAATAAAATCCCTCCTGCACTAACCTAACTCCTCGCACAGGCTTGAAAGACGCTGGCAGAAGTCCTGGGTGCGGGTACCTGCCCCTTGGGCCAGCAATGTTGCGGGTGTTCCCTGCTCGATAATGGCTCCATCCTGCATAAACAATATTTCGTGTGCCAAGGCACGGGCAAAATCCATTTGGTGCGTGGCCATGATCATGGTCATGCCTCCTTGCGCCAGGTCACGGATAACAGTGAGCACTTCGCCCACAAGCTCGGGATCTAGGGCAGAGGTAGGTTCATCCAGTAGGATTATTTTGGGATCCATGGCCAGTGCGCGGGCAATGGCCACACGCTGCTTTTGCCCCCCAGACAGCTCGGCAGGGTATAGTGTTGCCTTGTCTGCCAGCCCCACACGGGCCAGTTCCTGCTCTGCACGGGCCAGGGCATCTTTGCGGCTCAGGCCTTTTACCTTACGTAATGCAACAGCGACGTTATGGGTGGCAGTCAAGTGATCAAAGAGGTTGAAGTCTTGAAAAATCATGCCCACCTGCTGGCGCAGATGACACAGAGCGGCTTTACTTCGTGGCTCCACTTTTTTATTTTCAAGATAAATATCCCCCTCATCAGGAAAAAGTAGGTAGTTTATACACTGCAGCAAGGTGGACTTGCCTGCTCCAGAGGGTCCTATGAGTACCTTCAGCTCGCCTTTGGCTACTGTGAGGTTGATGGAGGACAGTATGGTCTTGCCACCAAGGTGCTTGGTTACGTTTTCCACACGCAGGATGGGGCTGGTTTCTGCTGTCATGAGGCAATTTCCTTATGTGGTATAACCCGGGATACGGATTTTTTTTTCAAGCATGGCAAGCAGCTTTACGCCTGCAAGCGTAATGATAAAGTATAGTACGCCCGCGGCAATGAACAAAGGCAGGTGTTCATATGTGCGTGATGCCACAAAATGGGTACGGGTAAAAATATCCATGGCCCCCACAACGTAGGCAAGGGCGGAATCTTTCAGAATGATGGAATACTCATTAGACCAGCCGGGCAGAGAAAGGCGTAAGGCCTGCGGCAAAATAACTGTCTGGATTGCTTGATATTCCTTCATTCCCAGTGCCCGTGCGGCTTTAAGCTGCCCGGCTGGCAGGGCCTGAATGGCTCCTCGAAAAATTTGTGACTGGTACGCGGCACTGGTCATGCCGAGTACCAGAGCTGTGGCGCTAATGGCACTCAGGTTTAAGCCGAGCAGCTCAAAGACGCCAAAGTAAAATAAAAACATAAGTACCAGAATGGGAACACCACGAAAAAACCAGACATATAGGCCGATAAGTCCCCGTGTGGCGAAAGAGCCATACACTTGGCCCACAGCCATGGGTATACCCATGGCAAGGCCCAGCATCATGGCTCCCACAACAATAAGCAGTGAAACTAGACCGCCCTCTAGTATATAGGGCATTGCTTCCATGACAGTTGTCAGTTGTTGCAGCATTGGTATCCTTGACCAGCAGTATTGGGGAAGAGAGGCTTTGTAGCCTCATAATCACCCCGCCGCCGGAGGGCCGTTTTACGGCAGATACCCCGGCAGCGGGCGTCGTGTACAGCACGTCAATACACGTTTGTCACGCGGATTAATTATTTTTATCCAGATGTTTGCTTTTCAGTGTTTCCCAATATGGGTCAGCCATGAGCAGTTCAAGGCCTTTATTGATGATTTCCAGCAGTTCAGTGTCGCCTTTGCGTACGGCAACACCAAAATATTCCGGTGCAGTAAAGGCGCCCAGCACTGTAATGGGCTTAATACGCATGGCATCTTGGGCTGGAGCAGCATCCATGGCCGCTGCATCAAGACGCCCGTTAAGCACATCCTCAATGGCCAGTGGTGCGGAATCATAGACGCGCGCGGTAAAGTTCCATTCAGGATGTTGAGGCTTTTCTTTATCCAGCCAGTCTGCCTCGGATGTACCGGACTGTACTCCCAGCTTTTTGTTGCCAGTAAAGACTTGCTCTACAGTTAATGTCGACTCCTTTTTGGCAATGAATACTTGGGCAACAGTCCAGTATGGCGTGGAAAAATCCACCTGCTGTGCACGTTCTTCGGTGATGCTCATGCCGGAGCATACCATGTCAATTTTTTTGGTTGCAAGGCTTTGCACGATGGTGGACCATTCCATGGGCTTATGTTCCACCACAAAACCCATTTTATCAGCGATCCAATTCATGGCGTCTACGTCAAACCCCGCGGGGTTGCCTGCCTTGTCCACATAGGCAAAAGGGGGATAGTTGGCGTCAATGCCGTTGATAAATTTTTCAGCTGCCAGTGCGGAACTTGCAAGCATGGGGAGGCACGCCAGCATTGCTGTAATGACGGCAAATTTTTTCAACATAGGCATTTTCCTCATTGTTAGGGGTAAAAAAGAAACCTTACAGGTAACAAGGCTGGCACAAACCGCGAGATCGGGCATGCCACGCCTAGGATATGCCTTTTGACTCCGGTCAGGCATAGCCTGTCGCTAGCAGAAAGCTGCACTACCCGCAAGGTAAACACGCACTATGTCGTCGTAGAAAGTGTGGTGATCAGCGTTGCAACGCCCCTGTAGTACGTTTACTTTCTTGCAATTGTGGGGTGAGAGGGGCAAAGTATACGCCGTGCGGCTTTGTTCCGCTTAATACAGTTATGCACATAAGACAAAATCAGGTTGCTTTACTATGAAAAAATCACTTGGTGCCAAGACCTTGGCATATCCCACTCCTTTGTTTTGTGTGGGCACGTATGACCGTGACGGGCGCCCTAATATCATGACCGCGGCATGGGCTGGGATCTGTTGCTCCAAGCCCCCCAGCCTTGCGGTTTCGCTACGGCCCGCAACTTACTCCCACGACTGCATTCTGGAGCACAAGGCATTTACGGTGTCTGTGCCTTCTCGTGTGCATGTGGCCCAAGTTGACTATATGGGCATTGCTTCGGGTAGAGGGGAGGATAAATTCAAGACCCTGGGGTTAACACCCGTTAAAGGGGACCTGGTAAACGCCCCTTATGTTGGGGAGTTCCCCGTGGCCATTGAGTGTGCTCTTACCCACAGCCACAGTGTGGGGCTGCATACACAATTTATTGGTGAAATACTGGATGTAAAAGTGGATGAGGCCTGCTTGGGTGAGGATGGCCTGCCTGACATTCAGGCGTTGGCTCCTTTTGTTTTTGCGCCTGTACTCCGCGAATATTATGCCATGGGCGAGAAGGTCGGGCAGGCATTCAGTATCGGTAAAGGGCTCAAGCCTTAGTGGGTCAGTTGATTTCTGCATAGGGCCCACGCCAGAAACCGATGATGCCTTGGCGAGTAAGGCAGGCGGCCAGCCTGAAAAAGCTGGCCGCCTGGTAAGCATGTCAGAGCTGCCCCAGACATGGGAGCATTGATGCCTAGTGCGGTATGCAGGCTTATTTGATAAAGAGCATTTCTTGATAGCTGGGTAAGGGCCACAGGTCGTCCGCGACGAGGTTTTCGAGCTGGTCGGCAAAAGAGCGCAGCTGCAACATGGCGGGCAGTACTTTTTGGCACATGCACGCGGCCTCTTCCTGTATACCTGCATGGGGGGTCTCCAAGGTAGACTCCAGCTCTGCGACACTGCGTTGTAGGCCGCGGAGTTTTTCCGTCAGGTCGGTCAACGTTTTTGTCACAAACTCCATACCGATGGCCTTCATATTTGCGCAGGTCACTGCAAGCTCGCTTTGGTAGCGCATGGCGGCGGGAAAAATTTGCGTACGTGCCAGCTTGATGGCCAATGCCGCTTCTGTTCGTATTGTCTGACAGTATTGTTCGGTATAGATATGCCGGCGGCTTTCCAGTTCCCGACGCGAAAATACACCGTATTTTTCAAATAATGCAATAATTTCCGGTTCGCTGAGCACCGGCAGGGCTTCCACTGCGGTGGGCAGATTTTTCAGGCCTCGCTGTACCGCTTCTATGTGCCATTCCTTGGAATAACCGTCACCGTTGAAGATAACGGCCTCATGCTTGGTGATGATCTCTTTGAGTATTTCCTGCACCGCAGCGGGCAACTTCTCTGGATCACCGACAGTAGTTTTTTCCAGATTTGTTGCAATATAATCCAGTGATTCTGCAAGCATGGTGCTCAGTGCTACCTGCGGACCGGCAATGGACATATTGGAGCCCACAGCGCGAAACTCAAACCGGTTGCCCGTAAATGCAAACGGGCTGGTCCTGTTGCGGTCTCCGGCATCCATGGGTAAAGGAGGCAGAGTATCTACACCAACCTGCAAGAGCCCTTTCTTTTTGGATGACTTGGCGCCGCCGTTTTTGATTTGCTCAAATACATCGGAAAGTTGTTCGCCAAGATATACAGACATAATGGCCGGTGGTGCCTCATTGGCGCCCAAGCGATGGTCATTACTTGCCGAGGCCACCACTGCACGCATCAAATGACCGTATTTATGTACGGCACGGATCATGGCTGCACAAAAAACAAGAAACTGCGCATTTTCGTGTGGCGTATCCCCGGGGTCAAACAAGCTGCCAAGGCTGCGGTTGCCTATGGAGTAGTTTACGTGCTTGCCGGAGCCGTTAATGCCTGCAAAGGGTTTTTCGTGCAGCAGGCAAGCCATGCCATAACGTTTGGCAATGCTTTTCAGCGTAGTCATGATGATGTGGTTATGATCGGTGGCGATATTGGAGGCCTCAAACACTGGTGCGATTTCAAATTGTGCGGGGGCCACCTCGTTATGGCGGGTTTTGACTGGTACGCCCAGTTTGTACAGCTCGTGCTCAACCTCTAGCATAAAAGCCAGTACGCGGCGTGGTACTGTGCCAAAGTAGTGGTCTTCAAATTCTTGCCCTTTTGCAGGCTTGGCGCCAAACAGCGTACGTCCCGCAAGCTGTAGGTCTGGTCGGGCAAAAAAGAAGTTGCGGTCAACAAGAAAGTATTCCTGCTCTGCGCCGGCATACGAGACAATACGCTCGCCGGAATCCGTGCCGAACAGCCTTAGGATACGTCGTGCTTGGGCGCTTAGAGCCTGTCCTGCTCGCAACAGAGGGGTTTTTTTATCTAGGGCTTCACCTGTCCATGCCACAAATGCTGTGGGAATGCAGAGGAACGTACCATTGGGGTTTTCAATAATATAGGCCGGGTTGGTTACATCCCAGGCGGTATAGCCACGCGCTTCAAAAGTAGCCCGCAGGCCTCCGCTGGGAAAGCTTGATGCATCCGGTTCACCCTGAATGAGCTGGTTGCCGCTGAATTCTGCAATGACTCCGCCGTTGCCGTCAGGGGTTAGAAAGCCGTCATGTTTTTCAGCGGTAAGGCCATTTAAGGGGTAAAACACATGGGTATAGTGGGTAGCACCCTTGGATAATGCCCAGTCCTTCATGGCTGTGGCCACAAAATCCGCAAGAGAAGGGTCAAGTTTTTCACCCTGCTCAATGGTTCGCTTCAGCGATGTGTAGACGTTTTTGGGCAGCCGGTCTTTCATTACTTTGTCGTTGAACACGTTACACCCGAACAACTCTGTGGGAGACGCCTGTGCAAAGTCAAATGCCGGTTTTCCGGCCTTATAGCTGGTTACCGCTGCAATTGCGTTCAATCGTGCCTGGTGTCCGCTCATTCTGCTGCTCCTTAACAGTGGGGATTCGTTTCTACCTATACAGGAACGGCGTATACGCCGTTCGCAGGTTCGTATAGCATAATAGCAGGAGCAGTGCCAACGTGCATGTATGCAATAAAAGCAGTCTCCTATACAAAAATGAGATGCACTGGGTAATTTTTTGTTTTCAAAAATGTTAATAAATGTTTTTGGTGTGCCACACATATTTGACAATAATGTAAATGTATTGATTGCATCGGCTGCTTCTCGCAGGGTGCCCTTGACCGCAGCTTGCAATGGATCTATTCCCAGCCCATGGAAGTCGATATCCACACAGTGTTGCCAAGGAGTGCCACAACATGAAACGCACACAGATTCTTGATGCCCTCAATGCCGTTACGCCATGCGAATCCATCCGCCTGTGTGGTTGGGTGCGTACGCGCCGTGATGCCAAAGGGTTTTCCTTTCTCGAATTGAATGATGGCTCGTGCCTGGGTAACCTTCAGGTTATTGTTGACGAGGGGACAGAAGCCTATGCTGCCGTAAGCGAGGCCACCACAGGCGCATCTGTTGAGGTGTTCGGCCAGTTGGTGCCCTCGCCGGGGAAAGGGCAGAAGTGGGAAGTGCGTGCCGCAGCCATGCAGGTGCTTGGCAAGGCTGACCCGGAAACGTTTCCGTTGCAGAAAAAGCGCCATTCTGACGAATTCTTGCGTACCATCGCACACCTGCGTCCGCGTACCAACAAGTTTGGCTCGGCGTTCCGTATTCGCTCCGAGGCAAATTATGCCATACACACTTTTTTTCGCCAGAATGGTTTTTTTAACGTGCATACCCCTATTCTGACAGGCTCTGACTGTGAGGGGGCCGGTGAGATGTTCCGTGTCACGACATTGCCCGTAGAGCAGCCTGCTGTTCCTATGGAGAATTCCATCTTTGCCCGCGATTTTTTTGGCAGGGAGTGTGGGCTGACCGTATCCGGGCAGTTGGAAGCCGAGATCTTGGCGCAGAGCCTCGGCAAGGTGTATACTTTTGGCCCCACGTTTCGCGCTGAAAATTCTAATACGCCACGTCATGCTGCGGAGTTTTGGATGGTTGAGCCGGAAATGGCTTTTGCGAATCTTGAGGATGATATGCAGCTTGCGGAAGATATGGTGCGATATGTGACAAAGCACGTTATGACCCATTGCGCTGCGGACCTTGAATTGTTTTGCAAATTTGTGGACAAGGCATTGCAGGAGCGTTTGGATACTATCCTGAATCAGCCCTTTGGTCGTGTCAGCTACACAGAAGCCATTGGCATTTTGCAGGCGAGCGGCAAGGGCTTTGAATACCCTGTAGAGTGGGGGACAGACCTGCAGGCCGAGCATGAGCGGTATCTTGCCGAAGAGTATTTCAAACGTCCGGTTTTTGTGTATGACTACCCCAAGGATATTAAAGCCTTTTATATGCGTTTGAATGATGATGGCAAAACCGTGGCTGCCATGGACCTACTTGCGCCGCAGATTGGAGAGCTTGTGGGCGGTTCGCAGCGAGAAGAGCGTCTGGACATATTGCGTGCTCGTATCGGGGAGCTTGGGCGCCAGGCCGAAGACTACTGGTGGTACCTTGAGCTGCGCGAGTTCGGATCTACGCCGCACGCTGGGTTTGGTATGGGATTTGAGCGTATGCTCATGCTGCTGACCGGTATCAGCAACATCCGTGATGTTATTCCCTTTCCACGCACGCCGCGCCACCTAGAATTTTGACCCGTGGTACGGACGCTGTTCAGC